>NZ_BMFF01000002.1:0-751902 GCF_014637955.1 Halopseudomonas salina
CCCTCCTTATTGAGGCCAATACGCTATCACCTGTTACCTATGTGCCCGGTTTGATCTGTAACCCATGTGCCCGGTTAGTACCCCCCATCCAGTCATTCCCGCGAAGGCGGGAATCCATTTTGACCTTGGGGTTTGGGGGTGAGTTTTTTTCTTGCAGCTTGCAGCTTGAAGCTTGAAGCTTGAAGCTTGAAGCTTGGCGTTTCGCTTGAGGCTACCGAGGACACAAGGCCCGATGTCATCCACATATAAAACCTATCTGGTCGGCGGTGCTGTGCGTGACCAGTTGCTTGGACATCCGTTCAGCGACTACGACTGGGTGGTAGTTGGCGCTACGCCAGAGATCATGCTCGATGCCGGCTTTCGGCCAGTCGGCCAGGACTTCCCGGTTTTTTTGCATCCGAAAACCGGTGAGGAATATGCTCTGGCACGCACCGAGCGCAAGAGCGGCCAGGGGTATGGCGGCTTCACCTTTCACACCAGTCCGGACGTCACGCTGGAACAGGACCTGATCCGCCGCGATCTGACCGTGAATGCGATGGCCATGGACAGCGATTGCCAGGTGATAGATCCCTATGGCGGCCAGCGGGATCTGGCTGCGCGCTTGCTGCGCCACGTCTCACCCGCCTTTGTCGAAGACCCCATGCGCGTGCTGCGCGTCGCCCGTTACGCTGCCCGTTACCACCGCATGAGCTTTACTGTCGCGCCGGAAACCATGGCGCTGATGCGTGAACTGGCTGAAAGCGGGGAGCTGCAGGCGCTGACGGCAGAGCGAAGCTGGAAGGAGATCAGCCGTGCGCTAATGGAACCCAATCCGGAAATTTTTATTCGGGTACTGCATGATTGCGGCGCCCTGGCTGAGCTACTACCTGAAGTAGACCGCCTGTTTGGCGTGCCCCAACCCAAGACGCATCACCCGGAGGTAGATACCGGCGAACACCTGCTGTTGGTGCTGCACACTGCCGCCCTGATGCAATTACCGCTGCCTGCCCGCTGGGCCTGCCTGCTCCATGACCTGGGCAAGGGCCTGACTGATCCGGCCCATTGGCCAAAGCACCATGGCCATGAGACCAAGGGCATAGCCGCAGTTAAAGCGGTCAACAAACGCTGCAAGGTGCCCCGCGACTGTCAGGACCTGGCTCTGCTGACGTGCGAATACCATACCCATTGTCATCGGGCACTGGAACTCAAGCCCGGCACCCTGCTCAAGCTTTTCAAGGCCTTCGATATTTACCGCAGACCGGAGCGATTCGAGCAGTTTCTCGGCACCTGCGAAGCCGACGCCCGCGGCCGCACCGGCCTGGAGAACGAGCCCTACCCCCAGGCAGATTACTTACGCGCGGCGGCCCAGGCAGCGCGAGACGTCAATGTCGAATCACTTTTGGCCCAAGGCCTGGAAGGAGCCGAACTGGGAAAGGGGCTGGAGCGAGAACGGGAAAAAGCCATTGCCGACTTCAAGGCAGCTTTCACCCACAACTGAATAACGCAGGTCTCGAAGCAGCTAGCCGCCGATCCGCGCCCGCAGAGCCTGCGCTTCCAGCAATGCCGGCGACGTGAGCGCCCGGCCCTTCCATTCAAAGGATACAGGCCACAATTGCTGCTCCCCCTGCCAGCCAGCCCAAAGCTCGGCATAACTCTGACTACTGCCGGGTAACACCGCGTGGGGCGCCAGCAGGGCCAACGGCCAAAGCACAAAGGCATTGCGCACCACCTCGGGACGCGGCAAGGTCTGGCCTGCGTGCACACCCGTCAGATCCCCAAAGCTGAGAATGTCGATATCCAGGGTGATCCGCCCGGGGGATGGTGAATCCCTCCGTCCACAGGCAGCTTCAATTGCTTTCAGAGCGGCATTCAGGTCAACCAGTGAAAGATGCGTCTCGGCACCGACCACCATATTGTAGAAACGCCGACCCAATACACCGACGGCATCACTTTCGAAAACAGGTGACAGATCCAGCGGGCCCAGCAACTGGTTCAGGGCATCCAGCCCACGGCGCAGATGCTGTTCCCGATCACTATTGCTACCGATGCCCAGGAAGATAACCGTCATGCGGTGCGCACTCCACGTTCGATCAATACACCGACGCCGCCAGACGCCTCGCTGACCGCACCTGGCTTGGTCACCCGCAAGCGCAACCAGGGCACCGAGAACTCCTCCATGATCAGCGCAGCCAGACGTTCAGCCAGCGACTCGACAAGTTGAAATTGACTGGTACCGACGTACTCCAGCACCCGCTGGCTGACCGCCGCGTAATCCAGAGTCGCGCTCAGGTCATCGCCGGCAGCCGCTGCGCGGATATCCCAACCCAGATCAAGGTCGAGCACCAGCGGCTGGAGAATTGTGCGCTCCCAGTCGTAAACGCCAATCACGGCCTCTACCGACAACCCCTTGATAAATACCTGGTCCACACACCACTCCACTGTCGACTACAATCGGGTTTTGATCACGGCCAAGGCCATGTCCATCGAACTCATACTGCTACTGTGCACCTCATATCTTCTCGGGTCGATATCCTTTGCCGTGGCATTCAGCAAGCTTGGCAAACTACCCGATCCACGCAGTTTCGGTTCCGGTAATCCCGGGGCGAGCAACATGCTGCGCATGGGTAGTCGCTCGTTGGCACTGGCCACCCTGCTAGGCGATCTGGGCAAAGGCGCACTCGCCATCTGGCTGGCCAGCCTCTGGAACATGGGCCCGGCCGCTCTCGGCTGGATGGGACTCGCTGCTGTATGCGGGCATATTCTGCCTGTATTCCATCGCCTGCAGGGCGGCAAAGGTGTCGCGACTGCGGCCGGAGTGCTACTGATGCTTTCCTGGCCGGCTGCGCTGATAGCTGCAGCACTCTGGCTAGGCGTATTCGCCTGGCGCCGCATCGCCTCACTCGCTTCACTGGCCGCCTGCGTCGGATTGTTGCCCTGGCTTGCCTGGCAGCAACCCGAACTGCTGCTACCCTGCGGCTTGATGGTCGCACTGATCATGCTCCGTCATCGAGTCAATATCGGTCGATTGCTCGATGGCAGCGAAAATCACTTCAAGCGTTGAGCGGCGGTAGCTGTTCCATAGGCCAGCGCGCTCGGGCTTCAATACCCGCCTGGTCATGCTGCCCGGCCATCAGGCGCTGGCAGCCTGCATAGGCAATCATCGCGCCGTTATCCGTACAGAACGCCGGTCGTGCATAAAACAATTCACCTTTAAGACCGCTGGCCATCTTATCCAGGGACTGGCGCAGTTGCTGGTTGGCGCTGACACCACCGGCAATCACCAGGGTCTTCAAACCGGTCGCCTTGAGCGCACGGCGGCACTTGATTGTCAGCGTATCGACCACTGCCTGCTCAAAGGCCAGGGCTACATCACAGCGCGTCTGTTCGCTGTCATCGGCATTGGTCACGCACTGCTGCCAGGCATTGAGGGTGGCTGTTTTAAGCCCGCTGAAACTGAAATCCAGGCCCGGGCGATCAGTCATCGGCCGCGGGAAGGTAAAACGTCCCGGCACACCCGAGGCTGCCAGCCTGGCGATCTCCGGCCCGCCAGGGTATGGCAGCCCCATCAGCTTGGCAGTCTTGTCGAAAGCTTCACCGGCAGCGTCATCCAGGGATTCCCCCAGAAGCTGGTACTGACCAATGCCATCGACACGCACCAACTGGGTGTGGCCGCCAGACACCAACAGTGCGACGAACGGGAATGCCGGTGGATTTTCCTCCAGCATAGGCGCCAGCAGGTGGCCTTCCATATGATGCACACCCAGCGCCGGCACACCCCAGGCAAAGGCAAGCGCGCGGGCGCATGCACCCCCCACAAGCAGCGCGCCCACCAGGCCGGGGCCTGCGGTATAGACCACGCCATCGACATCACCTTCCTCGACCCCGGCGCTGGCAAACACTTCGCGCATAAGAGGGATCAGCCGTTTGACATGATCGCGTGACGCCAGCTCGGGCACTACCCCGCCATAAACGCGGTGCAGATCGATCTGACTGAACAGGGCGTCAGCCAGCAGGCCTCGCTCGCTGTCATACAGTGCAATACCGGTTTCATCACAGGAGGTTTCAATACCCAGAACGCGCATAGGGTCCTTGCTGCAATCAGCTGTTGGAATGGCTGCGCATGATAATATTCCTGCCAGCTGCGGGCCAGTTTTTCCGGCCTGACATCGCACTCTGAACGCACCGCTCGTCCGGAAGCTGATCAACACTCCCTCGCTTTCATCCAATCTTGTTTTGCATTTCCCGTTTATTGGGGTTAACATCCGCTCCCCTTGAAATGCAATCGCTTCTGGCCAAGGCCCGGAGCATGACTCACAGTTAAACTTTGAGAAAAGGTACGAAATGCCTGCCGTCAAACTGAAAGAGAACGAACCCTTCGACGTAGCTCTGCGCCGCTTCAAGCGCTCCTGCGAAAAAGCTGGCGTGTTGGCTGAAGTCCGCCGCCGCGAGTTTTATGAAAAGCCCACTACCGAGCGCAAGCGTAAGGCTGCTGCCGCTGTAAAGCGTCACGCCAAGAAGTTGCAACGCGAACAGCGTCGCCACGTACGCCTGTACTAAGTACCGGACTATCCGTCTACGGGCCAGAACAGGCCCGCCGAGTCACAGCCCACGCGGCCTGATTCATACGGATTGAAAATATCTGGTTCTGCGCATCTGTCCGGCCTCCCGAAGCATAGGGAAATGGCTGGATTTTTGCGTTGCGCGGCGTTAATGCACTGCTATAGTGCTCCGGCCGGCTCGGGCGCTGCCTGCCTGGCATGCGCTACGACTACCAACTCGACGACTTCGCAGGGCAGCTCCGATGGCGGGATTGATTCCCCAAGGCTTCATTGACGATCTTCTCGGCCGGACTGACATCCTCGAGGTGGTTGGCTCGCGCCTGAAGCTCAAGAAGACTGGAAAGAACTTCTCCGCCCTCTGCCCGTTCCACAACGAAAAGTCACCATCGTTCAGTGTCAGCCCGGACAAGCAGTTCTATTACTGTTTCGGCTGCGGCGCAGGCGGAAACGCCCTGAGCTTCGTGATGGACTTCGAGCGCCTGGACTTCCCTCAGGCAGTAGAAGAGCTGGCGCGACAGGCCGGTGTCGACGTACCCCGCGAAGAAACCCGCCCAGGCTCACGCGAATCACGCAAACCGCGCCAGGATAATCCGCTCTATGCATTGCTTGAGCAGGCCGCGGCGTTTTACCGACAGCAATTGCGCCATCATCCCAAAAAGGAGCGCGCGGTCAGCTATCTGAAACAACGCGGACTCACCGGCCAGATCGCCAAGCGTTACGACATCGGTTTCGCCCCGCCCGGCTGGGACAACCTGATGGGACATCTGACCACAGACTCTACGGAGGTCAAGGCGCTGATTGAAGCCGGCCTGGTGGTCGAAAACCCCGACAGCGGCAAACGCTACGACCGCTTTCGCGACCGAATCATTTTTCCGATTCGCGACAGCCGTGGCCGCACCCTCGGGTTCGGTGGCCGGGTATTGGGTGACGACAAGCCTAAATACCTGAACAGCCCGGAAACGCCGGTATATCACAAGGGCCAGGAGCTGTACGGGCTGTATGAAGCTCGCCAGGCCAACCGGCAACTGGATGACGTATTGGTCGTCGAAGGCTACATGGATGTAATCGCCCTGGCCCAGCACGGAGTGACCAATGCGGTGGCCACCCTGGGCACAGCGACCAGCGAAGAGCACCTCAAGCGGCTCTTTCGGATTGTTAATGCAGTGGTGTTCTGCTTTGACGGCGACCGAGCTGGCGTGCAAGCCGCTTGGCGCGCACTGAATGCCTGCCTGCCGGTGATGGAAGATGGGCGGCACGTGCGCTTTCTTTTCCTGCCCGACGGCCAGGACCCGGATTCACTGATACGCAGCGAAGGTCAGGATGCGTTCCGGGCACGCATGGTGCAGCAGGCACAGCCGCTGACCGACTACCTGTTCCGACACCTGGCAGAGGAGGCCAACCCGGACAGCCTGGAAGGCAAGGCGCACCTGGCCACCCTGGCGTTACCGCTGATCGAGCAGGTCCCGGGCAGCATGCTGCGACGCCTGCTACGCCAGCAACTGGAAAAACTGACCGGCATGGATCTGGATACAGTGCCCCGGCAGCCGACCCCGACTGTCGGTTATGAGACGGGCAATTATGACAACATGCCCGATGCAATGATGGGCGAGCACGATGATGGGGATTATTACTCTCCGCAAGCCTGGCAACCGGCGCCCAGGCAACGCTCCCCTGAAACCCGACCCCCTCGCAAACGCGGTACCGAGCGCAGCGGGGTAGAAAGCCCACTGCTGACTGCCGCCCGCACACTGCTGCACCATCCGCAACTGGCAGGCCTGGTGGAAGGAGCCAGCCAGTTTGCCAATGAAGAGAGCGAGCAGGCGCAATTGCTGGTCGCATTAATTGATGCCCTGCAGAAAACGCCTACACTCAGTACTGTTCAACTACTGGCCCGCTGGCACGGCACCGAAATGGGAGAGCAGCTTGGTCAACTGGCCGAGAAGGAATGGCTCCTGAATATTCCCAGCGCCAACCTTGAACAACAGTTTTTCGACACCATTAACAACCTGGTATCGCAACAAACTGACAGACGTATCCAGAAACTTCTCGACCAGTCTGCGCAAATGCCGCTGACCACCGAGGAAAAGCAGGAACTGCGCGAGCTTCTGACACGAGGCTCCACGCACATCACCGACAAGTAAACCGGCACCCCAACTGGCTTTGCAGCTTGCAATCAGGGTATAATCCGCAGCTTGTTTTTTTGTATACCACGGCATCCACAAGGGTTGTTATGTCCGGAAAAGCGCAACAGCAATCCCGTCTCAAAGAGCTCATCGCACGCGGTCGCGAACAGGGCTTCTTGACCTATGCGGAAGTCAACGACCATCTCCCGGAAGATATTTCCGATCCGGAGCAGGTCGAAGACATCATTCGCATGATCAACGATATGGGAATCACCGTCTTCGAGACAGCACCCGATGCCGATGCTCTGCTTCTGGCAGACAACGACGCCGATGAAGCTGCTGCCGAAGAGGCCGCAGCCGCCCTCGCCGCGGTCGAAAGCGACATCGGCCGGACCACTGACCCAGTGCGCATGTACATGCGCGAAATGGGTACCGTGGAACTGCTGACCCGCGAAGGCGAAATCGAAATTGCCAAACGCATCGAGGAAGGCATCCGTGAAGTCATGGCCGCTATCTCGATGTTCCCCGGCACTGTTGACGGCATCCTCGCCGACTACCATCGCGTAGTCGAAGAGAGCGGCCGTCTGACCGAAATATTCAGCGGTTATATCGACCCCGATGACGACGGCTTGTCCGGCACTGGTGGACCTGCAGCCGAACAGGCTCCAGCACCAGCAGCCAAATCCGACAAGGATGACAAGGACGACGACGAGGAAGATGACGACAGCGCCGAAGAAGAAGGCGATGGCGGCCCGGATCCGGAAGTTGCTCGTCAACGCTTCACGGCGATTGGCGATCAACTGGCCAAAACCAAGAAGGCTCTGAAGAAGCACGGTCGCGGCAGCAAGCAGGCAACTGCAGAGCTGGAAGAGCTGGCACTGCTGTTCATGCCAATCAAACTGATACCCAAGCAATACGAGGCGCTGGTTCAGCGCGTACGTGGCGTCCAGGATCAGATCCGCGCCCAGGAGCGGGCGATCATGCAGCTGTGCGTTCGTGACGTTCGCATGCCGCGTGCCGACTTCCTTCGCGGCTTCCCCGGTAACGAAATCAATACCGAGTGGGTCGACGCATTGCTGGCTGACAAGCCGCGCTATGCCGAAGCCCTTGAAGAGCGCAAGCCCGACATCATTCGTGCTCAGAAGAAGCTGGCGGCACTGGCCCAGGAAGCCGAACTCACGATTTCCGAGGTCAAGGACATCAACCGTCGCATGTCGATCGGTGAAGCCCGCGCCCGTCGCGCCAAGAAGGAAATGGTCGAGGCCAACCTGCGCCTGGTTATCTCGATCGCCAAGAAGTACACCAACCGCGGCTTGCAGTTCCTCGACCTGATCCAGGAAGGCAACATCGGCCTGATGAAGGCCGTCGACAAGTTCGAATACCGCCGCGGTTACAAGTTCTCGACCTATGCCACCTGGTGGATTCGGCAGGCTATCACCCGCTCGATCGCTGACCAGGCGCGCACCATCCGTATTCCGGTGCACATGATCGAGACGATCAACAAGCTCAACCGTATCTCTCGCCAGATGCTGCAGGAGATGGGTCGCGAACCGACACCAGAAGAACTTGGCGAGCGCATGGAGATGCCCGAGGACAAGATCCGCAAGGTGCTCAAGATCGCCAAGGAACCAATCTCCATGGAGACGCCGATTGGTGACGACGAGGATTCGCATCTGGGCGACTTCATAGAGGACTCGACCATGGAATCGCCGATCGATATGGCGACCGTGGAAAGCCTCAAGGAAGCTACCCGCGACGTGCTCTCCGGCCTTACCGCACGGGAAGCCAAGGTCCTGCGCATGCGCTTCGGTATCGACATGAATACCGACCATACGCTGGAAGAAGTCGGCAAGCAGTTCGACGTGACCCGCGAGCGGATCCGTCAGATCGAGGCCAAGGCGCTGCGCAAATTGCGGCACCCCACTCGCAGCGATCACCTGCGCAGCTTCCTCGACGAGTAAGTGCTTAGCAGTAACCAAAACGCCCGGTAATGCCGGGCGTTTTTATTTCCATAGTGCATAACTATGGTCAGCGGCCGCCTCAATACGTATAATTCGCGGCGTTCGTACTTTAGTGGGCCCATAGCTCAGTTGGTCAGAGCAGGCGACTCATAATCGCTTGGTCGTAGGTTCAAGTCCTACTGGGCCCACCACTTTCTACGCTGTAACCCCTCCGTCTTGCCTTTGCAACCATTCCGATAGTCACGGTATCCAACGTCGTGCCAGCTTGGTAGCAGAACCAACGCACAAAAGGATCGGCTCACCGCGTGACGTCTGTCTGCCTGTAAAAATACAAGTCTGCTCTAATGGCCAACCAGCCCAACTGGATAGCTTAATGGACGCGCACTGCTATATTTGATCCAGACAGGCACCTACGGCCACCCCTCCTCCACTCTCCCAGGCCATACGATGAACACTGACGAACTCGGCGAAAAAGGCATCGATGGTAAGCGGGAGGCACTTGACCTCCGAAAGCCCTACAAAAGCTTCCAACTTGGGGCCTGCGGTGAAAAACACGCGCGCAAGAGTATTACGCGCCCCTTTAATCCGGGGACAGGAAAGGGCTTGAAGGCTGGATCTCTATTCGTGTTGCTACCCCTGATCGTGCTGTTGACAGCCTGTGGAGGACAGGCGCGGCTGCCGTCGCAAGCCGTTACCGGCGCCGGGCCGGAACTACCAGAGCCCAGGCCCAGGCTGATTCCTGTCATCAAGATCGCGCCGGCAGTCGGCTGGGAAGATGGCGCCACCCCAACCCCAGCCGCAAACCTGAAGGTGTCGGTCTTTGCCGAGGGCCTCGACCACCCACGCTGGCTGTACGTCCTGCCAAATGGCGACGTACTGGTCGCCGAGACTAATGCACCACCGGGGAAAAGCGGGATCGACGGCATCAAGGGTTGGATGATGAAACTGGTCATGAAGCGCGCCGGAGCGGCAGTACCGAGCGCCAATCGCATCACCCTGTTGCGCGATACAGACGGAGACGGCAAGGCTGACTTGCACGAGGTATTTCTCCAGGGCTTGCATTCGCCATTCGGTATGGCCCTAGTCGGGGACACCTTGTATGTGGCCAATGCCGATGCCTTGTTGAAAGTGCCCTATCAAAGCGGTCAGACGAGCATCACTGCAGTTCCTGCCAAGCTTACCGACCTACCAGGCAAGGGTAATGAGCTGAACCACCACTGGACCAAGAGTCTGCTCGCCAGTGCCGATGGGGAGCACCTGTATGTAGGCGTCGGATCCAATAGCAACGTCGGCGAAAATGGTATGCAGGTAGAGCATATGCGCGCCGTAATACTCGAGGTCGATACTGCTTCCGGCGCTACGCGGGTATTCGCTTCAGGGCTCCGCAACCCGGTCGGCCTGGACTGGGAACCCCACAAAGGCGAACTGTGGGCAGTTGTTAACGAACGCGACGAACTTGGTAGTGACCTGGTGCCCGACTACCTGACTTCAGTCCGTCGCGAGGCTTTCTACGGCTGGCCCTACAGCTACTTCGGCCAGAATATCGACGAACGCGTAAGCCCTCAGCAACCCGAGCAGGTAGCCCGTGCAATCGCCCCGGATTTTGCCCTGGGTACACACGTGGCCCCTCTGGGGCTGGCTTTCAACAACGGGAACGTCACTGGTTTTGATGAAGGTGCGTTCGTTGGTCTGCATGGGTCCTGGAATCGGCGGCCCTTGAATGGCTACGAAGTCGTCTTTGTCCCTTTCGCTGATGGCCGCCCCACAGGCTCCATGCAAACCCTGTTGTCGGGCTTTGTGGGCAACAGCGGCAATGCCCGCGGTCGGCCCGTAGGGGTTATAGCGGATGGACGTGGCGGTTTACTGGTCGCCGATGACGTTGGCAACGCAATATGGCGAGTAACGTCAAAGCTTTAGGCTGATTCCAACAGCCGGCATTCAGAAGGATGAACCAATGATATTTCGACAGTTATTCGAGCCCGTTTCCAGCACCTATACCTATTTGCTGGGCTGCGAAGCTACCGGTAAGGCCGTACTGATCGACCCGGTGATCGCGACCCTGGATCGCGACCTCAGAGAGGTCAGCAGCCTGGGTCTGACACTGGCATACAGTCTGGACACCCACATACACGCGGACCACATAACCGCCGCCCTGGAGCTCAAGAAGCGCGTCGGCAGCAAAATCGCCGCGCCGGCATTCGACAATCTGCCCTGCGCCGACATCGGTATCGAAGAAGGCCGCCCTTTCAGCGTCGGCAGCCTGACCATCGCTCCACTGCACACCCCCGGTCACACCGACGGCCATTTCGCCTACTTGCTGGGTGATCGCCTGTTTACCGGAGATGCCTTGTTGATCGATGGCTGCGGACGTACCGACTTTCAGAATGGCGACGCCAAATCTCTGTACAAGAGCGTTCGGGAAAAGCTGTTCATTCTGCCTGACGATTATCTGGTCTACCCGGCCCACGACTATCAGGACCGGCGTGTAACTACCATCGCCCAGGAGAAAAAGCGCAATCCACGCCTTGGCATGGACAAGACTCTGGAGGAGTTCATGGTCATCATGGCTGACCTGAACCTCCCCTACCCCAAGTTCATCGACCACGCGGTGCCTGGCAACAAACAATGCGGCGTCTGCCCCACCGACCTGCCGGAACACCTCGCACACTATTGCGAACAGATCGCGCAATCACCGCAGGGCTAGTACCCCCGGATCAGCTCATTTGCGGGGGATGAGGTTGCTTGATCGAAGCCGCTCGAAGACATTGAAAAAGGCCTCATCACTTGGCTGATAGGCCAGAAAACCGAGCTTGCGGCTTTTCGACATATCGGTCACTACTTCAATCGGGCGGCCCAGATCAGCATCTGTATGCCATGGCGATATGAGTCTCTGGATATCTGGCTCAGCCAGGTGAAACTGCTTTGACATGTCCTTCCATATGTCAGCGTCGTCGGCCATTTGCTGTTCAAGCGGTGCAGGTGTGCCGTCAAACGGCGCAGGGGCAATGCCGAACCAATCGGCGATACGCGCCCACATCCATTTCCAGCGAAATACATCACCGTTCACTACGTTGAATGCCTCGTTGGCCGCCGCAGGTGTCGTCGCGGCCCAGAGCATGTGTCGGGCCAGCTGTCCGGCATCGGTCATGTCGGTAAGACTGTTCCATTGCACGCCAGAACCCGGGAAGCGGAAGGGCCGCCCGGTGAAGCGGCAAATGGATGCGTAGACCGCCAGTGTCGTAGCCATGTTCATTGCGTTTCCCACCGCAACCCCTGTGACGGTGTGCGGCCGGTGAACACTCCAGGTAAAACCATCACGCTTGGCGGCGGCGAAGAGTTCATCCTCCTGGGCATAATAGAAATTCGGGACATCCAGGCGCCCCTGTTCTTCCCGGAACGGCGTTTGCGGAAGCGCGCCCTGGCCATAGGCTTCGAACGGCCCAAGGTAGTGCTTGAGGCCGGTCGACAGGGCCACATGACGAACCGAGCCAGACCTACCAACAGCATCAAGCACATTCCTGAGCATTTCTGCGTTGACCCTAATATTCTCGGCCTCACTCGACTGGCGCGCCCAGGTTGTCAGAAATACATGGGTCGGCTCAATATCTGCCAAAGCCATCTTCAACTGATGAGGATCCAACAGATCTGCGCTGATTGGTGTTATACCTGCTGCCACATCGGGACGACGAGCAAGGCCCGCGACGGCCCAGTGCTCTTCGGCCAGCAGGTGCGACACAGCGCTACCGATAATGCCACTCGCGCCTACAACCAAGGCTTGATTTTTCATGTTGCCAACTCCAAAAAGGATATAGGCAACCACCTTAACCACTCGCACTCGCCGATCCTAGTCGGCACCAAATGGTAACCACCCCCAATGCAGACCGGATCAGAAGAAGCACAATGGCGTGAAGACTGCGCACCACGGCGCGTTCTCGAGCTTTTCTCCACGAAGTGGACCAGCATGATATTGCATACGCTGCAGGTCCGACATGACGGGATAGCACGGACCGGATCCTTGCACCGATCCTTGCCCGGCATTTCCAAAAAGATGCTGATCCAGACCCTCCGTGAGCTGGAAGCCAGCGGACTGATCGAGCGACAAGTGCAGGACACCGTGCCGCCAGCAGTGAGTTATGCCCTATCGCCGCTCGGCAAGCTCATGGTCCAACCTATCGAAATGATTTACGAGTGGGCGCGAGCCAATTCGAACGCGCTGGACCAGTTGCAGGTGCGCCCAACGTCCAGGAGACGCCCCTGAATCGGGTCGGGCAGCGCTGTATCCGGGAAGCTGAAGCAGGCTCAGGATTTATTGACAGCGCCCGGATCTACCGAAGCGCCCGCGCCCAGCTCGGCACGCACCTTGGCCAGGCGGGTACCCTCGGCAGCAGTGATACTGAACAGGCGAGCAGGATCGGCAACCCGCATCTGCAGTGCGCCCAGCTCCATACCCTCGGCCACGACAATGTCGTGTTGTCGCGTGCTCAATCCGTCAAGAATGGTTTGCGCAGCCACGCCAGGGTCGATGCCGTTATCGATATTGGCGTCTGAGCGGCCTCGAGCCGCGCCGCTGCCTTCCAGCGCATTCGTAGCGATCGACGTACGCACAGAGCCCGGCAGAATAATACTGACGCCAATACCGTACGCATCCTCGACTTCAGCCCGTAGCGCCTCGAAATAGCCCACCACCCCATGCTTGGCACCGCAATAGCCGGTTCTGAGCGCTGTGCCAACCTTGCCCGCCACGGAACTGACCACCGCGAGCTGTCCGCTGCCCTGCTCCACCATGCGCGGGAGCAGCGCCTGGGTCAGCGCCAGTGGCGCCAGATAGTCGACTTCCATCAATTGCCGATACACATCAAATGAGGTATCCAACGCCAGACTGCGCTGACTGATGCCGGCATTGTTGATCAGCAGGTCAATACGCCCACGCCAGGTCCAGGCCTGCTCGACCAGATCCGGCAAGCTGTCGTATTCCGTGGTCTCAAAGGGTAGCACCAGTGTCCGCTCGGGAGCCTGCGCCGCCACAGCCTGCAAGGCCTCGGCGCGACGGCCGGAGAGTATTACCTCTGCCCCCTGGGCAAGCAATGCGTTGGCCAGTGCCTCACCGATCCCTGAAGACGCACCGGTAATCCAGACCACTTTGGATGCAAATGACATAGCTTGTATCTCCATTGTCGGCGGGCGACGGCTGTCCCGCGCAGCAATGCAAAATAGCCTTATCCGGGCGTTCTGTCTGTCTCGATTTTGACAGTCGGCCCGGCGACAGGCTTCTATCGGGAGATCAGAAGATTGTCCTGTGACCACTCGCCGAGAAAGGGCTGTTTCAAGAGGATATTGGCATCACCGACCAGCGGATAACGACTCTTGAACAGCGCAACATCACGCTCACTGCGATCGCGAATCTCTGGTAGCAGGTTGTTGATTACCGGTTGGCCGAGGACGTTCTTAGCCATCTCGACATGCACGTGCAAATTACCCAGATACAGGGCCTTGCCGGGCTCTACGATGAATTTGATTTCTGGAACGGGCTTGGCTGATGAATACTGCGTGACGCCATGGGTAAGCGACCAGTACGTCAGACTATTGGGCCCCACGGGAAGCTCCACGGCGATCAGGCGACCGAAATCTCCCTCAAGCTCACTGGGCTTGAGATTGAGACCTGCAATCTGCTCTTGCCGGGAATTTACAAAGCCGCCCTGGCTGAAGCTGAAGGTGGCGATGGGGGCATCTCCACCCTCAGCTCCGGTACTCAGGCTGGCAAACACCAGCCCGGTTTTGCTCAGCTGACTCGGATCAAGCCCCTGATTGGCATTTTTGGCCGCGCATCCGGCGAGTAACAAGATCGCCAGCAAGGCAAGGTACTTCCATGTAATACGGATCAACGGTGACCTCCAGTCAATTGCAGCGCACGCAAAAACGATGGCTGAGCAGCGGTTCATTCCACCCAGCAAGGGAGGTGCCTGCACATTCCTTTGCTTGCGGGAAGCTTAGCCAAACCACCCGGTACTGTCGACAGAATTCAGCTCTTTGCGCTGTATTGGCGGTGAGCTCTGGTGAGGGCGTTAATAGACGTCCTCCAGATACTGCCCACGACTTCTGAGGGTTTCGACATCGATACGTAACGGCCTGACGATTTCGTCCAAAACCAGCCTGACCCCCGACGCCATGCCCCGGCCACCACAGACCAGTATTTGTGCCCCCCTCTCTATCATCTGACGTACAGCGACCTGGTCTTCCATTAACTTGTCCTGAACATAGGCGTGCTCAACTGATCTGGAAAACGCCGTATTCAACCCTGTCAGTCGGTGGTCCTCAAGGTAGCACCCCAACTCGGGCTGATAGAGAAAATCCGATTGCGGACTGCGTCCGCCCCAGTACAAAAACATGGGGTTGCGCCGGGTATTCTTTCGAATGAACCCCGTCAGCGGACCTATTCCTGCACCCGCGCCTATCAGAATAACAGGGGCGCTTCCGACAGCAGGACGAAAGCCCGGGTTCTGACGGATAAAGCCCTCGATCCGATCACCGCGCTTGAGTTGGTGCAAGAAACCGGAGCACAAACCGTCGGGCTGCTTGCGAACACATATCTCAATGACACCGTCAGAAGTAGAAGAGGCCAGGGAGTATAATCGTGGGCTATGCCCCCCAGGCGGCATAACACCTAACAAGTCTCCAGCCTCAAAATCCGGCAAACTGCCGCGACTCGCTTTGAAAAAGGCTTGCCACCAGCTACGACCCAACCTGGACTGCCGGAAACGCAGAATACTGGTCGGCGCCTGCACCGCGACCCCGTAATCCGCCCGTTCAACAAGCTCCAGCGTCACCGTTGCCGGAGGCAATGGCTCGTAGCTCAGCGAAAGTGGCCTTCCAATGAGCTCACTGATCCTGCCTCCCCACTGGTTGAATTGCGTACCGGAACAACGATCTATCAGTTCGATCTTGTGTATGCGGGACAGCCCTTTGGCGGCGAGCGCGGCATCCACCTCCAGGGCAAACTGGCAGAACGTCGAGAACTGCTTGTCCCCAAAACCCAGCACGGCATATCTCAACGTCTCCCCACCCCTGAAATAAGCGAGTCTGGACATGAATCGGCGTGCTGAAGCCGGCGCGTCGCCGTCACCATAGGTCGAGGTGAGTATAAAAAGCATGGATGCCTGCGGATAAGTCTCAGCTAACGCGTTCATCTCGCTGCAATGCACCTGGATACCTGCCTTGTTCAGTCCGGATTGGAGTTCCCGGGCAAAGCCCCAGGTAGCATTGTTTTCGGATCCGACAAGGATAATGGCGTCAGCCCTGGAGATACTGACATTGTTCGCCAACTGCGCTGAAGAACGGCGTCGCCGCCACCAGACTGTTATGCCAGTCAGTGACAGGGCCGGAACCGTCAGCGCCGTTGCTCCGAGAACCAAGCCCAGCCACCAAAGGCCTTCGCCGGTGTGCAAGCGGACCATCCACTTCTGGAAAACGCTAGCGGCGGCCCGTGGCTGAAACTTCAGCAGCTCCCCGGTCGCCTGATCAACAAAACCGGCACCCTCGCTGGTGGTCAGCGAGTACGCGTCCTGCCGGTCATCGGGATAGGGAAACACCAGTTCCCGCAACTCGCCTAGGTCAATATCCGATAGGGCCGCCAGGGTCGCTACCGGAGCCGGTTGCCCCCCAGATACTTCAGCAGGGAAAGTCGGTCCGGTTTCGGGCGGTTCGGGCAGCAGGCCGAAACGCAATGCCGACATATAACCACCGGTCAACGCCGACAGCAGCAAGCCGAGTATGGCAAATCGGGCCAGTTCTGCGTGAATCCGTGTGCTGCCCGAGCCTGTGAACGGCCGCAACAACGCACGCCAGCCGCCTGTCCGACGGACCAGCAGCAGGGTGCCGGAGATACAGACAAGGAGCATTACCACCGCCATCAACCCGGCCAACATTCGACCAGGGCTATCCAGCAGAAACGAGCGATGCAAATCCTTGATCCAGATAAAAAAAGCCGATGGCTCGTAGGGCGCCATGCCCTCGCCGGTAAGAGGGTTGACCAGATCTGCCCCAGGCTGGCCGTCGCGATTGTAATAGACAATCACGCCGCCGGAAGCGCCACGCACAATCTGTTCGGCGCCGGGATAATGGTCAACGACACGCCCGGCCAGCTCAGCCACACTCACCTCACCAGCAGCGGGGATCAGCGTTGCTGCCCTGTCCATTGCAGGCACCAAGGACAGAATCGCGCCGGTGACTGCAAGCGTCATCAGAAATATCGCCGCGAACAGGCCGGGTAGGCCGTGAATTTTACGCAACATCACTTTTGCCCCTCCAGTTCGTCAAAAATCGTAGCGAAAGGAGCGAACATACCCATCACCGGCAACCGGTTTGCCGGAACCGTCACTCGTCAGTGGAACGGCGACTTCCGCCCGATGATCGCGCTTGTCTTCAACTGCGGTGTCGACCCGCACTACATAGCCCTTATCGATCAACGCATCATCCAGGTCCAGGGTGACTTTCAGAGTGCGCCCACTGGTTACGCTGGCCCCAGCGATGCCATCGTATTCAGCCGGATCCAGACCACTACCACGAGCCCAACCGCTCAGGTGCTTGTAATATTTGGATTTTTTCCCAGCAACCCAGAGTGTCTTCTCATATCTACCGGCAGCATCCGTCAGGTACAGCGCCACATAGGCGCCATCGCCTCGGTATTTGAGCAATTGGGTCGTGAAGGTCACCTCACGCGCCTGAGCCATGCCGGGTACAGCGATCGCCAGGCCCAAAGCAAACAGGAACATTTTCATACAGTCTCTCCAGTAAAAACATGAACAGCATCAGAGCTGAACGGGCTAGGTCGGCGGGTTACTCGATAGTTACGCTTGGGCGACCCTCGACGCTGTCGGAGCGTCTTACTGGCGCCGCGGCTGAGCCCTTCGTGTTCTTGCCCCTTTTAGTACCGTGACGGCCATCGTCATCGTCATCTTCGCGCTCCAGCTCCATCAACAGCAGGGAGGCGGGCGCAAAGGACGCCTCTGCTCGATACCCCTCCGGGGCCAGCCCCTTTACCTCATAGCAGCCGTCATCGACCTTGATGCGGTAAACAGTCCAGCCTTCGGCTTCCAATTTCTGACGCAGGTTTTCCCGGGGCTGCCAACTGGCCACCGGATCATCACAGTCGTCGTCTGCCAATACCGACGTACTCAAAAAAACGAGCACAAGGCTGACAAACAAGGGCTTGGTTTTCATGGCGTGTCTCCTGTTGAACTCTCACAGCGGACTCTATGAGCTTTTCCTGACACGGGCCTTAACGGGGTCAGAAGAAGATCAGAAAACCGCAGAAGTGTTTTTATGGACGCGCAGCCCACGGAAGAGAACAATGACCATGTCATTCAGGCTGTTGTCAGGAAGCAGCGGTAGCATCCTCAATTCATGACTGAAAAAGAGAGCACCATGCGAGTACTGCTGGTTGAGGATACGGTCGGACTGGGCGAGGCGGTGCGGGATCAGATCGCCGATGACGGTCACGCAGTAGACTGGGTGCAGACTCTGAGCTTCGCCGAGGCCAGTGTGCAGGCCACTACCTATGATCTCATCCTGCTCGATCTGATGCTCCCGGATGGGCATGGCATTGGCTTTCTTAGAAAGCAAAGGGCAGTTGGAAACTCGACACCGGTCATCATTCTTACCGCCCGGGATCAGGTATCTGACCGGATTGAAGGGCTGAATGCCGGCGCCGACGACTATCTGGTCAAGCCCTTTGACCTTTCCGAGCTGTCGGCCCGCGTGTCTGCAGTAGCACGACGTTACCGCGGCGATCCAAACCCGCTGATACGCGTTGGCGATCTGGAAATCGACCTGGGTGATCATCTAATCAATCGCTGCGGTAAACAGGTAGAGCTGACCGCTCGCGAGTGGGCACTGTTCGAAGGCTTTATCCAGCGGCCTGGCATGTTGCTATCGCGCGCACAGCTGGAAGATCGCCTCTATGCTTTCGGGGCAGAAATCGAAAGCAATACCATCGAGGTGTATATCAGCCGTATGCGCAAAAAGCTGGGGCGTGATGCCATTGTAACCGTCAGGGGTATGGGCTACCGCCTGGAAACACATGAGTAGCAGAGCCAGCCTGCAAAAAAGCCTGGGGATCGGCCTCACGCTGGGGGTCACTCTGCTCTGGCTAATGGGGGTGATCGCCTCGGGCCTGGTCGCCCAGCACGAAATGAATGAAGTTTTCGACAGCGCGCTTGAGGAAACCGCGCAGCGCATTCTACCCCTGGCTGTGACCGACATACTGAACCGGGAGAATCGCGCCAGCAATCTTCGGGCGCCGGCTCTGAAGGAGCATGACGAATATCTCACCTACCTGGTACGGGATGGCGAGGGCAACCTCCTGCTCCAGTCCCACGATGCCAACCCAGGTGACTTTAGGTCACACCCCAGTGAAGGCTTTTCGAACACGCCCTCGCACCGAATCTACGGTGTATCCGCAGTAAGCGAGACCATCTATCTTGAAATAGCCGAGCCCCTGGCTCACCGCCGTGAGGCTGCGCTGGAGGCCGGCGTAGCGCTGCTCTTGCCCTTGTTCCTGCTGATACCGGTCAGTTTTCTGGGTGTCTGGTGGATCGTTCGCTTTACCTTGCGCCAAGTGGTTGAATTCCAGAAATCCATAGAATCTAGAGGCGCAGGAGACCTCTCTCCGGTAGCAACGGATCGATTACCAGTCGAGTTCGAGCCTATTGCCACAGCGGTCAATCAACTGCTGGAACGACTACACCGCGCCCTCGAGTCCGAGCGCAGCTTCACCGCTAATAGCGCCCACGAGTTACGCACACCTTTGGCAACCGCACTGGCCAAGGTGCAGAGGCTTAAAGGTCAGATGGATGGCGATCCATTGAAAAAAACCGTTATTCAGATCGAGGATGCATTGCGCAGCCTGTCGACCCTGTCCGGAAAACTACTCGAGCTGGCAAAAGCAGAGGGCGGTGGGGCAATAGCGCAGAATCCTCAGAATCTCGTGCCGATACTGGAGATGGTAGTTAAGGATTTTGCGAGCCAGGCGCAAGGACGCATTGTGCTGAGCCTGCCAGATAATGCAGTGGATTCATTCCTTGATCCGGATACCTTTGCCATATTGGTCCGTAATCTGATTGAGAACGCGATCAAGCATGGTGACCCGGCGCAACTGATAGAAATCAGCATGCACGACAACGGCACCCTGAAGGTGTGCAATGGCGGAGGCATTGTTTCACCAGCCCAGCTCGACCTGCTCCGAAACCGGTTTGTACGTTCAACAACCGGTGCAAGCGGATCCGGTCTGGGTCTCGCTATTGCAGATGCGATTGCCAAAGGTGCAGGCATGACATTGCATTTGCGTTCTCCGGCAAGGGAACGGCAGGACGGTTTCGAAGCAGAGATCAACCTGAGGAACCGCCAGTGAGCAGTTTGAATACGTCACATTAAATGAGAATCAATTTCAACAAACGGTAATATCTTTGCCGCCAAGACGTCACAGCTCTTGCTGAATATATTCGCTCCGACCATTCCATATCGAGAGCAAAAATGACGTTACGGTATAGCTGTATTGGGATCCTTCTCGGCACCACCCTCCTAAGCGGGTGCCTGTCCAGTAGTAACAGCAGTTCAGATGATACTCCCGCCACTCCACCATCCACGCCTCCACCGGCGCAGGTTAGCAGTCTAAAAGTAGGTTTTTTACCAGATACCCAGGGTGGTGGGGCCAACACCTCCATTCATCCAATGCGCGCCTTGCTGGAGTTTTATCGTGAGCAAGCGGTGGACGTAGTGCTGGTCGTTGGCGACCTTTCAGAAACAGCAACCCCTGAAGAATACGCACAATGGCGCAGCGTGGCAGAGGATTACAAGAACGACTTTACCTTGCTACCGGTACAGGGCAACCACGACATCAAAGGTGCGGACCTTGACTGGGTCGAGAACGTGTCAGATCTGGTACCCGCTGATGCCACCCATATGCCAGGGCAAGAATACAAAACCTATGCTCTTGTGCGCGACAACGTTTTGATGATCAACATTTCCTATGGCCACATGCCATTCACCTACGACTTTGTCCGACAGACTATCGAGACAAATCGAGACAAGGTCGATCACATCATTGTTTCAACGCACAACACCATGGTGGGATCGCGCTACGGTTACATTCGTGAGAAAGCGGTCGAAGCCTATGATACCTCTGCCTCTGACCAGCAGTTTCTTCAAGTGCATGAAGACTACCGCCAGCTCTTTGCCGATAACGACGTTATCTACGTAGCCGGCCACGAGCATCAGTACGTACGTAGCCTGGTGGCCGGCAATTTTGGTGGCCATTACACCGAGATAGTCAGCGGAAACGCTTCCTATAAAGGGTACGACAGCCGCTTCGGAGAAAGTGAGCAGATTCAGAACGTACTGATGGTCAAGGTAAATGATTCAGGAGCCACCGGGCAACTGGACGTGAACGCGTCAATTCTCACCTTCAATGGTGATCTGGTCGATTACGCCTCCTATTTCGAGAATCACACAATCACTTCCAACGCAGATGGGATGAAGGAACTGGAACGCCCGAACTGGAAATTGATGGACCGCTTCAGCCGCACCACTGATCGTTGTGACAAGGTTGTTTTCCCCTCCAGCATTCCTGCGGGGAACCAGCTGAACATGACCCACGACAAACGCTACAACACCAGCGCGTGCGTGTCTGCGAACGGGTTTGAAGCAAAAATAATCGACGGTGAAAACAACATCTTCAACCGCTATGAGACTCGCACCCGGACCACCGACGTGGAACCCGGTGTCAATACGGCCACCAGTAATACTGCACTGGCGGCACGCTACTACCGTTGGTTGCATATCCCGCACGCCAGCTATAGCCCCAACCTGAACAACAATCAGCGGGTACGCCTGATTAATGCGGGAACAGCTGATGAAGAAGTGCAGATCCGCGAAACGACCATCGACCTGAAAAAGCAGGTATCACTGAGCTGGGTGGCTCCGATCGCCGGCGCACTGTCGGACGCCCTGATCATCAGCGGGATACAAGGTCAGGATGGCACCTACATAAACGCACGTGGTGTAGCGAAAAACATTCAGGCCGACATTGGCCTCCCAGGCAGTTTTGGCGACGGCAGTGAATCAGGCAAGCAACCAGTGACCCTGCCAGCCGGACGGGTCAACAGCAACTGGATTCTGGACGACGATAGCGAAGGCGATGACTATGTGTTGCAAATGAATCTCCCCGCCGATCTGGATCCGCAAACGCTTACACTGGGTCGCTGGAACGCCCAGACTGAACAGTGGACACCAGTGGCAGCAACTGAGTGCCTGAGCCAGCAGAGTTACGACCCAGGCTATATTAGTGACCTACCTGGCGATGTGGAAGCAAGCTGTCCTACGGCAATCGGTGTTGTAACGGTAGGCGTTCAGCATGTATGGGCAAGGCTCGATCAAGACGGCATCTATGCTTTGATTGAAAGATAAAACCCTGGCATCCAACGAAGACAGTTTACATGTGCACACACATGCACATATATTACTTCGATGAATAAGCCACTCACCCGAAACCAGGCAATTGAAGCCGCTATCGACTCTCTTGATAGCGGCTTTTTCAAAGCATTGTGCGAACCCACCCGTGTCGCTGTGCTCAAGCGCGTCATGCAGCTGGGTAGAGCAGACGTAAGCGCAATTGCAGCGCAGCTGCCGCAAGAGCGTTCGGTTGTGTCCCGCCATCTGCAAATTCTCCTTGAAGCCGAAATAGTCCGTGCCACCAAGGTGGGCAGACAGGTGTTCTACGAAGTTGACGGGGCAGCAATCATCGGGCGTCTTGAAGGTATTCTCAGCCACACCAAAAGCCTCACTCCACTGTGCTGCCCAAACACATCGAGCTGAAACATTTACCCAATTAGGTGCATAGGTGTGCATTTATGAACATGAATAGGGACCTATACGCTGAACCGGTAATCGGTGGCGACCTGGCAGGCAGTGGAATCGAGCCGATCACTGCAAGTTGGGGGACCCGATCATGGCCTTGAGCCTCGCCTCAACGCAAATCAACAGATTCAACCTGGTATGCGCACTGGGTGTTGCCCAGATTCTGGCCTGGGGCACCACCTACTACCTGCCAGCGGTTCTTGCTACTCCCATTGCAGAAAATACGGGATGGTCAATTACCTTCGTTGTTATGGGTCTGGCGTGGGGGTTACTGACTGCGGGAGCCTGCTCACCTCTTGCAGGCCGGCTGATCGACCGGCTTGGTGGTCGTTCGGTGCTCGCCGCCAGCTCAGGCTTGCTGGCCATGGGCTTGCTACTAATGGGGCTTGCTACTAATGGGGCTGGCCCCCAATCTGCCAACCTATTACCTGGCATGGACGTTTATCGGTGCGGGCATGGCTGCGGGCTTGTATGACGCGGCCTTTTCTACTCTGGGCCGTCTGCTGGGAAGCGACGCACGCGCATCGATCACAGGCCTCACGTTGCTTGGCGGGTTCGCCAGTACCCTGGGCTGGCCACTGATCACCGGAATGGAGCACCAGTTCGGCTGGCGTCATACCTGCTTTGTTCTTGCTACCGTTCATCTGGTCATTGGCTTGCCGATCCATCTTTTGGCAATACCCCGCAGCCCCTCACTAACAGCCGAGGGTGTATCCACCCCCGATAACCCGGCAGAATCAGGTGTACCGGATAAATCAGGCTCCCGGCTTCTGCTGTTACTCGCCGTGCTGCTGACCACTCAATCGCTGGTGGCTTCCACCATGTCAGTTCACCTGCTGGATGTGCTCGAACTGCTTGGCATCACTACGGCAACAGCTCTGGCGATCGGAATGATGGTCGGCCCCTCTCAGGTCGCCGCAAGGCTGGCTGAGTTTTCCATAGCACGTTATTTGCATCCTACCTGGTCCACGCGCATAGCTGTCGTGCTCTGCGGACTGGGTATCGGGTTGTTGTTGCTTGCCACGCCGTGGCTGGCCTTTGTGGCAATGGGTCTGTACGGGGCAGGTATCGGCATACTCACCATAGCGCGCGGTACGCTGCCCCTGGCTCTCTTCGGCCCCGCGGATTACGGCACGCGCATGGGCCTGCTTGCACGCCCCATGCTGCTGGCTCAGGCCTTGGGGCCTGTCGTCGCCGCGCTCATTCTTGAAAGGTCTGGCTCATCCCTCTTGCTGATCGTAATGTGCGCACTCGTTGCAGTAAGCCTGGCTGTAAGCTTTACCCTTCCGGACAAATGAAGCACCCCTACGGACCAACAGGCTATATTCGCTGACACTGCATATCACTAACAGCAGCGACTCAAGGCGCCAAGAACGGATTCTGAGGCAGCCATACGCCCAGGAACGGCTGTTTGGCAATGATGTCAGCGTCACTCACTCGAGAATATCGGCTTTTGAACATCGCCAGGTCCCGCTCACTGCGATCCCTTATCTCTGGCAGCAGATCTCCAACCACAGGCTGATTCAGGAAGTTGCTACCCATATCCACATTCATATGCAAATTGCCCAGGTACAAAGCCTTGCCGGATTCGACCGTGAATTTGATCTCGGGTACGGGCTGTGCGGGTGTGTAGCGGGCCATGCCATGGGTCAGTTGCCAGTATCTCAAGCTGTTTGGGCCGACTGGCATTTCCAGTACAACCAGACGACCGGAATCCTCTTCCAGTTCACTAGGCTTGAGAGTGGCGCCGGGGATATGCTCTTCCCGCGACTCCACATAACCACCTTCGGTAAAATAAAAAAGAGCAACGGGACCAAAACCGCTCTCGACTGAGGTACTCACGCTGGCAAACACGAGCCCGGTATCTACCATCTGGCCAGGATCAACACCCTGATTAACGTTTTTTGTGGCGCAGCCAACCAGCATCAGCATGGCTAGCAGGCAAAGGGACTTCCATGTACCAAGAATCACGGTGACCTCCTGTCGTAAATGATACTGCTTTCAAAATCATAGCCAGCATACAAAGTGCAGTCGACAAAAATGTGATGGCATGCATCGCACAGACTAAAACTCTTCAGCGCACTATTTCGTTACAGCAAGTCGACGTGAGGCGAACAGCAGAACACAGGTAATAATTATTTCCGCGGCAATCATGTCGGTCGCAAAGGCGGCGTCGTGAACAGCCCAAGCCAGTATTCTGCCAAAGGCTGCAATACCCAGCAGCATGCACGCCGGGTAATACCATGTGCGCTGCGAGGTAATCAAAGCGAGCAGAATCGATATTCCCAGGGCCAGGAAGAACGCAGTCATGTCACCAATCTGCGTACTGCGCCCCAAGCCGTCGAGCAGCGGCATACCCAGGGCTCCCGCCGCTGCGGCGGGGTCCACCAGCCAGCGCAAGCCGATTGCCAAGAAAAGCACACCGAGCAACGCAACAACAACGCTTAATACTCTATTCATTATTACCTCCGACGTTCAGGCAAGCGCTGGATATCGAGTCCTGCTTTTCCCGACGATCCCGGCGCTCGATGAATTTCAACCCGAAAAGCAGTAACGCACCAAGCATCATCACCGCGGCAGCGCACCAAAGCCCCACCGCATAGCCCCCGAAGCGGGTCGCCAATATACCCGTCAACGCCGGCCCGATAATCTGGGCCACACCGTAGGCCAGGGTCATGCGTCCCATCATGCGTGCCGGGCGCGTGGGGTAGTAGCGGCCAGCCATGGTCAGGACCAGACTGACCATGCCGATAAAAGTCGCGCCAAACAGCCAGGCGCCGCCCAATGCCGCCCAAAGGCCGTGATGCAGTACCGGCAGGAGAATGCCAACCACCTGCAGTAGTGCAGCCGTAATCAACGCGTTGAGGTCGCCGAACCTGCGCGCAATCAGGTCCCAGAGAATACAGGCTGGCGCTGCGCCGATGCCGAGCAGCAGAAACGCCAGGTTACCCCGCCCGCTCAGACCCGGAAGTTGCTCGACAATCGCCACTATGAAAGTAGCACTGACTACATAGCCAATACCGGCGCAAAAATACGCTGCCATGAAAACCTGCAAGTACAGACGACTGGGCGGACTGTCTGTCATCGCCATGCCACTGGTAGTCTTGCCACTGGTATCAGGCGGCGGCAACCAACGCAACGCGGGTACCGCCAGCAAAACGGCCAGCGCACTGAACGCAAGCCACTCACCGCGCCAGTCAAGCCACTGATTTAACAACGCGATCAGCGCAGCGCACAGGGCGATACCAATCCCGATACCGGAGAACTGGATGCCCAGTTCACTCCGCTGACCGTGGCGCATCAACCAGTTGAGAACCAGGGCGCTACCCAGCAGCATGCCTGCGGCGCTGGACAGACCAGCGACATAACGTGAAATACCCCATACCCACAGGTTGGTACTGGTAGCCATTATCACTGTGCTGAACACCGCAAGCAGGATACCAAGCCGGTACAACCGATCTTTGTATCGCAGGTCACTGATGAAAGAGGCCAGCAAGGCACCACTGAGGTATCCGGCATAGTTGATTGCCGCAAGCCACCCAGCATCAGCCACGCCAAGGCCGGCCTGGGCCTGCATTTGCGGCAACATGGGGGTATAGGCAAAACGCGCTACGCCGAGCGTCAGCATAAGGCTGAAGATGCCGGAGCAGAGCACTTGCAGGCGTTGGGTGGCAAGAGTCATGGCATGAGTATGCATGCCATGACTGCCGCCCGCCAGGGCATTGATGTGGGTGATAGGGTCAGTTGCTTTGCTGATGCATCTGGTGCAGCTCACGCAGGCGCTCGCTGCCGTCTTCGGCCTGGGCCAGGGTGCAGGTAAGTGCAGAAATGGAAAGCAGAATGGCGAATACGATTTTCATGTAATTAACCCTTTGTACAGTGATTAGCGGTGGCGAGTGCCGCCGCTTGACCTGCACAGGATATGAAAACCGTCCCGGCGCCAGCATGACGCGGTCATTACAAAGTTGTCATGTGCTTTACACCCTGGCCGGGGCTGGAAAATACAGCTCGAAACAGACCCCGTCGCTGATATTGGACACGCGAACGAATCCGCCATGCAGGCCCATGATTGCCTCAACGATCGCCAGTCCCAGCCCACCGCTATCACCCGGCTCACTTCTCGAGGGATCTGCCCGGTAAAAGCGCTCGAACAATCTGGGCAGGTGTTCCGGCGCGATGCCGGGCCCGCGGTTATGCACGCTGATAACGGTGTGCGCTGCTTCGGTCCAGCTGGTGATGTTGATCGCAGTACCTGTGTTGGCATGGCGGATGGCATTGGCAATCAGATTTGCCAGGGCCCGGGTCAGCATCTCCGGCTCTACCCACAAGACACCGTTGCAGCGATTTACCAGCGTCAGCTGCCGTTCCTCGGCCATACCCTCGAAATAGTCACAGAGCCCTTCAACGCTTGTATGTAGCTCGGTCAAGCGGCGCTGAAGGCTCTGCTTGGGCTGCACGCAGCGGGCCAGGAACAGCAGGCTATCGATCATCCGTGCCAAGCGCTCGAACTCCTCCAGATTGGACTCCAGCAACTGTTCATGCTGTTCGGCCGAACGTGGCAGGCTGAGTGTCTGCTGGGTTTGACCGATGAGATTATTCAAGGGCGTGCGCATCTCGTGGGCCAGGTCGCCCGAGAATCGCGACAGTTGCTCAAAGCCTTCTTCCAGCCTTCCCAGGGCCTGGTTGAAACTGCTGACCAGGGTATCCAGTTCGTTGTAGCGGTTGACGGTGTGCAGACGCAGATGCAGGTGTTGGCTGTCGATCGCCCCCGCCTGCAACGCCAGTCGTCTCAATGGTCGCAGACCCCGCTGGCTGATCCAGAACCCCAACAGGAACGACAGCACGCTACCGGCACTGAGCACAGCGATCAGGTTTGACCGGTACGCCGTCAGCATCAATTGCCGTTCAGCTAACAGGTGCCCGGCGATTAACGTCAAGGCTCTCCCGTTCACCCTGATCTGCTGAGTAACCAGGCGATAGGTCTGAGCTTCATCCTGATGAAAAATCGGCTCGCCGGTGACCGGCAATGCAGGCATGGGCAAGCCGGTCGGATTTATGCTGACCAACCTGCGATTGTTGTCATCGAGTACCCAGAGAAAATGCTGAGTATTGCCCAGCATGTTGGCGTAAAGCTCCGGCCGGTCGGTTGGTGCGGTCAGATCAGGACTGTTTTCCAGCAATAACTGCACCCGCTCGAGGCGCCCGAGCAAGCTTTGGTCATCGCGCCAGGCAATTTCACGCTGCAGTGACTGATACAGGTATAAACCGATACTGCCCAGCAGCAACGTGCCGACCAGAGCAAAAGCCAGGCCCAGTCGCAGGCTCAGGGAACGCATCAGAAAATTCACGGAGAGCCGTCCAGCTTGTATCCCATACCCCTTACCGTATGCACCAGCTTGTGCTGGAAGGGATCATCTACCTTGGCGCGCAGCCTTCGAATAGCAACGTCGACCACATTCGTGTCGCTGTCGAAGTTGATATTCCAGACCTCCGAGGCGATGCGACTGCGTGACATCACTTCCCCCGGATGACTGATCAGCAATTGCAACAGGGCAAACTCCTTGTTGGTCAACGTAATACGCTTACCCCCACGGCTGACCTGGCGACGCAGCACATCCACTTCCAGATCCTCCAGCCGGTGATGCTCAACCTCGCGCAGGGGTGCGCGGCGCAACAGGCTGCGCACGCGGGCGAGCAGCTCTGAATAGGAGAACGGCTTGACCAGATAATCATCCGCACCCAGCTCCAGACCCTTTACCCGGTCTTCAACGCTATCGCGTGCCGTCAAAAACAGGACCGGCGTCTGTCCGCGCAGGCGGATCAGTTTGATCAGTTGCCAACCGTCAATGCCAGGCAGCATGACGTCGAGAATAATCAGGTCAAAGTGGTCTTCTTCGATCAGATGCCGTGCATCCAGCCCATCAAGGGCCACTGCCACCTGATAACCAGATTCCCCCAAACCTCTCTGCAGATACTCGGCGGCCTTGCGTTCGTCCTCAACAACCAGAATGCGCATGTTCTTCTCCAGATGCATGCCGCCAGATTAGAGCCAAACTCCAGGCATGCCCATTACAAATACGTAATGAAGTAGCAATGCGGGTGACCGTTCCGGTAAAGCAACATGCAGCCGTACTCACATGCACCCCGGAACACGGAGATACCCACATGCTGCATAAACTTTCCCTAATGACGCTGTTTATCGGCAGCCTGGCGGCGGGCGCTGCCCAAGCCGATAGCGCCGGCATAGCAGAACGAAAGGACCTGACCCTCGCACTCGGTAACCAGTTGGCGGCAGCCACCCTGACTGCCTGCCATGCCCAGAATCGCAGCGCCGTGGTTGCCGTGGTGGATCGCTCAGGCCATCTGGTTGCGCTGCAACGCGATGACAACGTCGGCCCCCATAACACCCTGGCAGCCCAACGAAAGGCGTTCACCGCCCTGTCTACCAAGACCGCCACCAGCGAGCTGGCCAAGCGCGCCCAGAGCGACCCGAGCTCGGCCAACCTCAACACCCTTGATGAGTTGCTGCTACTGGGCGGCGGTGTTCCGGTGCTGGTTGATGGACAGGTAATCGGTGCCCTGGGAGTAGCCGGGGCTGGCGGCTCCAGTATCGACGAGGGCTGCGCCAACAGCTCAATAGAACAATTGATCCAATCAGATGAGTAAGGAAAAAACCATGAAGCTAATTCCGCGTTACACCCTGGCATTACTGCTGACTGGCATGGCCGGTATTGCGCTTGCCGCAGAAAACCCACTCAGCGTTCACGTGCTGAATCTGGAAGACGGATTACCCTCACCTCAGGTGCGTGTCACCCTGGAGCAGCTCCAAGGCGCAGGCTGGCAAGCCCTGAACGAAGGCGTTACCAACCAACAGGGCCGCATCACAGAATTGTTCCCGGCGGGCAAGACGCTGCAGAGCGGCACTTACAAGGTGACCTTCAAGACTGGTGACTGGTTTGCCATGCATCAGGCACCCACTTTCTTCCCGGAGGTGCCGGTGATTTTCGAAGTGGATGGTGGGGTAGATCACTACCATATTCCACTATTGCTCAGCCCCTACGGTTACTCGACCTACCGCGGTAACTGAGCCTCCGTAACGTACAGGCGTTGATTACCCGTTGTACGCCCTGTCGCCTGCAGCATTCAGGTTCTGAAATTGCTGTAGGCATGACAGTACATCCTCCGCCACTCATCACTGATACTGCCGCTGCTCCGACACTGACCTTTTAGCCACTGCTGTGCACCTTTGCGGCAATCACGGTACGAGAGCGAGCCTTTGCCCAGGTTCAGACAAAAACTGCTGTTATCTATACGGTTATTGTGAAAATCAAAGGTGGTTTTCCACCGGGATGTGTTTCCTCTGGCATCCTCCCAGAGAATGGACGCCGCCTTGGAGCCAGAGAGTCCTTGCGCTCGGGTTCTGGTTGATCGCCGCGTAGATTCAACAGGTACCGACTGAATGATATTGACCTGTTTAGGAGGCATGTAGTTGGTGTCGTTAAAGGTCGTCTGCCTGGCGACCACCTCGCGTTCAGGATCAGGGGGCACGGTTGTCGCTTGCCTCTTGCGATCCCGCTCTACATGCTCCCAAAACGTCATTTCTGCCGTGGGTCGCGGCGGCTGAGGCGCTGCCTCGACAGCAACCGATTGTGCCGGCTGACTGGGGGCTGGCCGTTCTGTTTCGACAACATTCTCCTGATGACCTGAATCAACCTGGCTTGGCGTCGGGTCCCGGCCGTTACCGTTCAGGTATAGAAGCAAGCCGCCCCCAAGCACGGCGGTAATAATGACTGCGCGCTTGGTGGAATTATTGCGCGCGCCCCTGTTGAGCCTGCGCGGCCCATCATCCCTGTCAGCTCTCATGACTTTCTCCTTGTCCTGCCGGCCCATTCACCGCCCCGGCAATCCTTGTAGCGCCCCTTTATCTGCTCAGGTCAACCACGACCCCATGAACATCATGGCATTCTTGCCCGCCCCTGGCTGCGTCCATGCTTTCCATCTGTGGCGCAGGTCACACTGTCGCAGCGGCACTCCATACGCCAAAAGCGGCCAGACTGTGTTTGGCAGAGAAGCATCGGCTGCGTGGAAACAAAATAGCTCAACGCCTGACCCACACCTCGACCCGACCGTTGCGCTTTGTACCGGCTTCCCCACCCGCAGAGCCCACGGGCATGTAATGGCCGTAGCCGGTGCGCCCCTGCACCTTGGTACCCAGCTCTCGGAGGGCCTTGCTGGCGGACAATGCTCGCAGCTCAGAGATCATTTGAGCCTGGAGCTCGTCCCCCTGCTGATCCGCAAAACCAATAAGCATCAGATCTCTGCCGGTTTTGCCAGTTTCCTTGAGATACGCCTGAATTCGCAGCAGGTCCCGATTAGCCTTGTTGTCGAGTTTGGTGCGTCCCTCAGCAAAGCGAATATTCACAGATAGCCGCTGATAACGCTCGGTCAGGCGCTTGAAGGTGTCGGGCACGCTAGCATCATGCACCGGGTCGACCGCAAAGGGGTTCTGGGAGAAAAATCCGGATTTGGCCACAATATCCTGTCCGGCCGGGCTCTGCGCGAACTCGATAAAGGCCTGGGTCAGCGGCTTGCCAGTGTTGCCAGTGGTGTAAAAGTACAACCGGCGAGATAGTGCATAGTCTTCAGTCGCCACCGACAGCTTGCTGGGCTTGAGGGCCGCCGCGTTACCGTCGGCAATAGCCAGAAGCTTGCTGGTCCCCGCCGAAGCGAAACCGGCAAAACCAATGGCAGCCGGGTCCTGGCTGACATCCGCTGACAACTGGTCGTTCGACTCGTAGCGCAGAGCTCGGTCGGTCAGCGTATAGGCCCCCGCCAGAACCAGCTCCTTGAAGGTGTCCCAGGTTCCTGACCGGTCATCGCGGGCGTACACGGTAATAGCTCTGTCGGGCCCACCAACGGAAGACCAGTTGATAATCTCTCCGGCAAAGATCTTCGCCAGGGACTCTATGCTGAGCTGCTCAACCGGATTTGACGGGTGAACCAGTATTGCCAGCCCGTCTATGGCAATAACATGCTCACTATCGGCATGAACCATGTCGGCCCGTGCCGCCATGGCAGTGACTTCGCTGGCTTTGACCCGCCGCGAAGCCGCCCATATATCTGCCCTGTTGGACACCATCGAAGTGAAGCCGGTGCTGGTACCGTGTGCCGCTACCAACACCGTCAATGGTGTGGCTTTGTCCGTAACGCTGAGTACGGTCTCGTTTTCGTTCCCTGTGGCGGTTGCGGTCACAGCCTCTCCGGTTAGTTGCTCCAGGAAACCTGTCATCAGCATGGGCGCGAGGGTGGCACCAATGGTGTTGGAGCCATGGATCTCCAGGTCGTGGGCAGAAACCAGGCCTGGAAGAATAGTCAGCGTGAGCCACAAGCGGCATAGTAGGTAACGGCAAATGAATGACATGGTTGGTCTCATTGAAATCGGACATGCAAGTTCGGGCGGCTAGAATGCGACCAAAAGATGTCAACTGGATTACAACAAGGTTACGCCCATACTGCGAAGAGCAACGCTCCCGAAGTGAAGCCCGGGACACAGATGGGGCTTTCAACCGTCGGATTTGTTGCATTCTTGCAGCCCGATCTGGCCTCTCACATCGTGCCAGAAGCAAGGCGCACAACTAAGCTTTCAGATTGCCATGCCACACCGGCAAATCGAGATCCTCGGGTTCCTCGACAGGGCCCCCTGTCCGGCTTTTGAAGGCCCCCTCCTCAATGGGTATCCGGAACAATGCGGTGGCCTTGCGCTCCTTCGCATTGGGTGCCCGCACCTTGTCCCAGCGGCCGGGTTCGATGTCGTTGATGACCGCTCTGAAAGCCGCATCAAAGTCATCCTCATTCACTACCCGCTCCGCCCTGCCAAACAGCACCAGTGATTGATAGTTGGCGCTGTGGTTGTAGGCAGACTTGCTCATCACCCACTCCTCGGTCACAGCAAAGGACAGACACAGTTGTATGCCCGCATCCAGCCGCTCTGCCAGCCTGCCACCGTTTAGCGTATGTACGTACAGGTCATCGCCCACGCGCCAGGCGGTGATTGGAATGATGCGCGGCTCACCCTCCTCAACGAAGGCCAGGTGGGCGGTTTTCAGCCGGTCAATCAGAGCATAGGCCGGTGCGCGTTCGTAACTCGCACGTTTGGCGGCTCGCTTGACCTTGCTGCGCGGGCAACAGCTCAGCGGATCTGAAGAGGTTGTGTTGTTGTCAGTCTGTGACATGGGAGCTCCATTGGAAGGTAACTGTCCTGGGCTCCATTTAAGGCTTTATCTGATACTCTCAAAAGATCCAGATTGTGAAATCTAACAGGACCAGTTGCCGTGATTGACGATATTCGCCTGGACGGCCCAGAGCCACTCCAGCAGCAGCTATACCAACAGCTTGCCGAGCGCATTATCGACCGCCGCTATCCGGCGGGCAGCCGCCTGCCATCCAGCCGGCAACTTGCGCTGGATATGGGCATCAGCCGCAATACGGTAAATGCAGTTTACGATCAGCTGAAAGCAGAGGGCTTTGTGCAAAGCCAGCCCGGCAAGGGTTTGTTCGTACATCAGCGCATCCACTCGGACACGCTCCAGCGCATCGGGCGGCCTGTCCTGCAACCCGATGGGGTGGCATTGCTGCCTCCCATACCGAAGCTGCAAGCCAGCAAGTACGACAGAGCTGGAGATGTCAGCCTGCCCTTTCAACCTGGCTTACCCGATCTGGATGCCTTTCCGATTCGCAGTTGGAATCGCATCCTGCATCATCAGGAAAGTCGCAAAAGGCTGCGCGGTTACGACAGCAGCCAGGGTTACCTGCCGCTGCGCCACGCCATTGCCGAGTACCTGCGCTCGGCCCGGGGCGTGCGTTGTCAGGAGCATCAGGTGATTATTACCAACGGCGCTCAACAGGCACTATCACTGGTTATGGATGTGCTGCTGAAACCCGGCGACCGGGTATTCAGTGAGAATCCCGGCTACCGCGGTGCCAGATACGCCCTCGCCTCCCGTGGCAACCCGGTAACCTCGGTGCCGCTAAAAAGACAGGTGCTGGACGTCGACGCGCTGCCCGCGTTGGGGCCGGCCAGATTGCTGTTCTGCACCCCCACACATCAATATCCCATGGGTGGCATTCTCGACATTTCCCAGCGCATGGCGTTATTGCGATGGGCGCAACAAAACCAGACGTGGCTTATCGAGGACGACTACGACAGCGAATTCCATTTCTACAACAAGCCCTTTGCCGCTATGCAGGGCATGTTCGACCACGCGCCAGTACTCTACGTCGGCAGTTTCAGCAAGACCCTTCTGCCTGCCCTACGCGTGGGCTATCTGGTTGTACCGGAACCGCTGGTTGACCATTTTGTGCAGGCCAAGCAGGTTAATGGCGGAGAGAGCCCACTACTCATTCAGGCGACCATTGCGGAGTTCATGGAGACCGGGCAGTTCACCCGCCACGTGCGCCGGATGCGTCAGTTGTACCGCGACAAGTGGCTGCACTTTCAGGCACGGGTAGCCGCAGAGCTGGACGGGCTGGTAACGCCGGTGGCCGAAAGCGCCGGCATGCATCTGGTGCTGGAAGGAGACTTCGACGATCAGGAACTGAGCCTTTGGCTCAGAACCAGAGGTTTTGGCAGTACACCGCTGAGCTCGCATTTCTTTGGCGAGGGGAATAGAACCGGCCTGGTCATGGGCTTTGCCAGCGCCAGCGAACATGAAATCGAAACATGCGTCGCTCTATTGAGGGAGCGACTCGGATCAAGCCCGGTCGCTCGATGACCCGGCAAAGGTCACCAGAGCATCGTTCACCTGCGCGCAGGCTTCGCTCTGCACCCAGTGTCCTATATCCGGCAGCATCACAATGTCCAACTGAGGAATGCGCGGAGCCATTCGCTTTCTCAGCTGTTCTTCACTGGCACCGCGTATGACGCTGTCGGCACTACCGACCAGAAACAGCACCGGACAGGTAATCTGCATATCGCGATACGGCTGCATCAGCCGCCAATTCTCGTCCAGGTTGCGGTAATAGTTGATGCCACCTGCAAAACCACTGCGGCGATAAGCATCAACGTAGTAAGCCAGCGCTGCGTCGGCAAGCCATTCCGGCTGCTCGCGCGGCTTGCCCAGCCGGCCTGTCCAGCCACCACCCTCCGTTATCGACCGCCCAAGCACGGGCGGATCGCGCGGCGTATCCGGCGAACAGTAAAGCGCACGCAAAATGCCCTCTGGATCGGCATCGAACTCAGCCTCGGCCACACCCGGTTTCTGGAAGTACAACTGGTAGAAGAAATCGTCGCCAAAATGCTCGCGCAAAAGGGTCATTGGCGGACGATCAGCAATGGGGTGCAGCGGGACGCTCATGTTCGCCAGCAGCGATACCCGATCCGGGTGGCGCAGCGTGAATTGCCAGCAATTGATTGCTCCCCAGTCATGACCAACCAGCAGCACCGGTTGTGCTCCACTGGCCTGCGTCACCAGATCGGCCATGAATTCGCAGATCCGCACCACGTTGTAATCTGCAATTGCCGGGAGGCCATCGGTCTCGCCGAATCCGGGCATGTCCGGCGCGATGGCGCGGTACCCTGCATTGGCCAGGGCAACCATCTGCTCTCGCCAGGTAAACCAGCATTCCGGCCAGCCATGAATGAAAAGCGCCACCGGCCCCTGACCGACACTAGCAACGCGGGTACGCAAACCGGTGACAGACCAGGATTCAAGGGTGATGTCTTCGAGTGCGAACATATTGACTCCCTGACAGGACAACTGATTGTGCTGGGGCTTGCTCAGCAGGTCAAAAGTAGAAAAGCATAGCAGCAGGCAATCAAACACCTAACCTGTACTTCGACATAAGACTATCCAGCAGGCTAATCAATGAACACACGTATCGAAATCGCATTAAATCCGGGGGACGCTGAACGCACAGCTATTCTTCAGCCTCTCAACGCTTACAACATAGCGCAGGCAGGTGACCCCAAATCGGAAGCAGTCGCCCTGCTGGTCCGCGACGAAGATACCAACGACATCCTTGGCGGCCTGTATGGCAACATTTTCTATCGCTGGCTATTCATCGAATTGTTGGCGGTGCCAGAGCAAACCAGGGGCCAGGGTACAGGGTACAGGCTCAAAGTTGCTTGAGATGGCCGAAAAACTGGCACTGGAGAAAGGCTACATCGGCATCTGGCTGGACACTTTCGATTTTCAGGCTCCCGAGTTCTATCCGAAACACGGTTTTACCCGGTTCGGACAAATCGACGATTTTCCTCCGGGACATCAGCGCTACTTCTTTCAGAAACGGTTGGACTGATGCGCAGGGGTAAGCCACAGTTTCGCTGTCTGGATAAGATCATCGAAGAGGAAAACTTCTGCGCAGAAAATAGATTTGTATTCTTTTAATCTATTCTCTCAACAACGCAAAAGGAATCAGATCAAGCTAGCGGATAACTTCTATCTCCACGCGCAACAAACCCTCCGAGGCGCGCCCTATGCTTTCGAAGGCCGCACGGGACAAGTCTATGATCCGGCCTCTGACGAAGGGGCCGCGGTCATTTATTCGCACCACGACACTCTTGCCATTCTTGAGATTGGTTACGCGAACCATCGAACCAAAAGGCAGAGTCCTGTGCGCGGCTGTATTCTCTCCGGCCTGATAAAGCTCGCCACTGGCGGTCGGCCTGGCAAGGTACCTGTCCGCGTAGTAGGACGCCTGGCCGGTTTCGGTATGGCCAACCCATTTATCGTTCGCACTGGCCTGACTGGTACTGCAGCCGCTGACCGCGAAAAGCAGCAATAACAGCCAGAACGTTCTGGTTAACCCTTGCATACGCCATCTCCCTATAGGTGGCACTTAAGCAGCAATCCCATGCAGGAACCGCCGTTCAGCATACGCGATACAGGCAAGAACGCAGAATAAAGCCGCCATTGTCAGATCGCAGCGGCCGCTGGGCTCCGCTCACCCTGGACATGCTGCGCCAGTATGGCGGCAAGCAAACCTGGAAAACGCTCATCCAGTTCGGCGCGGCGAAGTGAGTTCATATGCGTGGTGCCGACGCTCTTGGTGCAGACCAGACCGGCGTCGCGCAGCACCCGGAAGTGGTGGGACATACTGGATTTGGGCCGGCCACCGTCAAGCTCCCCGCAACTGGCCTCGTCCACCTCCGCCAGGCGCTGAACGACTTCCAGGCGCACGGGGTCACTCAAGGCGTAGAGCACGCGCTCAAGATTGAAGTCACTGACGGGGGGATGTTTAAAAGGTCGCATGGGCTGAATCATACACTCGGCTTTACTTATGATCCATAGTTCGAATATTATCGAACAACTGAACCAAGCCATCATTCACTATCACTTCACGGAAGCTCCCATGTCTGCACTGTTTCAACCCTTCAGCCTGAAAGACGTCACCCTGCGCAACCGCATCGCGGTTCCGCCCATGTGCCAATACTCGGCCACCGACGGTCTGATCAACGACTGGCACATGGCCAACTACACGGGCATGGCCCGCGGCGGCGCTGGTCTGGTGATCGTCGAAGCCACAGCAGTATCGCCGGAAGGTCGTATTACCCCCGGCTGCGCCGGCATCTGGAACGATCAGCTGGCCGAGGCATTCATTCCGGTAGTGCGCAGCATCAAGGCCCACGGCGCTGTTGCGGGCATCCAGATTGCCCATGCCGGCCGCAAGGCCAGTGCCAACCGCCCCTGGGAAGGTGACGACCACATCGGCAACGATGACGCACGCGGCTGGCAGACCATTGGCCCGTCCGCTATTCCCTTTGGCGCCCACCTGCCCAAGGTGCCCGATGCAATGACCCTGGACGATATTGCCCGGGTAAAGGCTGACTTCGTTGCCGCCGCAAAGCGTGCCCTGGACGTGGGATTTGAATGGCTGGAGCTGCATTTCGCCCACGGCTATCTGGCCCAGAGCTTTTTCTCCGAGCATGCCAATCAGCGCACCGATGCCTATGGCGGCAGCTTCGAGAACCGTAGCCGTTTTCTGCTGGAAACCCTGGCCGCCGTACGCGAGGTCTGGCCACAGAACCTGCCGCTGACCATTCGTTTTGGTGTGATCGAGTTTGATGGGCGCGACGAGCAGACGCTGAACGAATCCATCGAGCTGACGCGTCAGTTCAAGGCCGCCGGCATGGACATGATGAGTGTCAGCATGGGCTTCGACACCCCCACCGCAAATATTCCCTGGGCGCCCGGTTTCATGGGGCCGATTGCCCAGCGCGTGCGTGACGAGGCAGGTGTGCCGGTGTCTTCCGCCTGGGGCTTTGGCGAGCCGCATATTGCGGAAAAGGCAGTAAGCGATGGTCAACTGGATCTGGTGATGGTCGGCAAGGCCCATCTGGCCAACCCGCACTGGACCTATCTGGCCGCACGAGAGCTGAAAATCGACAAGCCTTCATGGACCCTGCCGGCACCTTACGCGCATTGGCTGGAACGCTACTGAGCAAGGCGCAAGCGGGTAACTGCTAGCGCCCCGGCAGCTCAAGCCGAAGTATCAGGCTTGCGCTGCTGGAGGCTGGCCAGCCATGCGGGATCCAACCGGTACTGGTCGATCGAAAGGCCCGTCTCAAGCATCGCCTGACGATGCTTTTCCAACGGCCCACTGAGCTCATCCGCTGCCTGTGGGTGGCCATCGAGCCGATGCATTTCCACCTGACCCAAGTGATAGAACCGGAGCAGCTTCATGGCCTCTGGCAAGCCTGCCTGCACGCCCGCTTCCACCTGATGCATCACGTTGGTAACGCTCATCAAGCTGCGCTTGAGCTGCCAGCCATATACCGCAGGCTGCATCCAGCTCTGATGCCAGAAAACGTAGCGCACCAGCACTATGGTGAGGGCCACACCCAGCAGCACACCACCCAGATTCCAGCGAAAATTACTGCCCTCCGTGCTACCAAACAGAGCGACTGCAAGCGCTGACAATGACATCGCCAAAACGGCAAAAATCACCACTATAACCAGCGTGCTCTTGCGCGTCTGCTGACGATAGCGCTGCGGGTCGAGATGTTGGATCTCAAACATGGGAGTTGACCTGATCCTGTGTCTTCGAGGCCCGGCGGGCAGCTAACCAACTGCGGGCGTTATCCCCCAGCACCAGCATGCAGGGGGTAATGAACAGTGTCAGTACGGTCGCGACGGTAAGACCGCCGGCAATCGCGCTGGAGAGCTGGGTCCACCATTGGGTGGAGGGCGCGCCAAAGCCCAGGCTGGGTTCCAGCAGGTTGACGTTGACGGCCAGCACCATGGGCATCAGGCCCAATACCGTGGTGATGGAGGTGAGCAACACCGGGCGCAACCTCAGGCAACCGGTCTCCCAGGCGGCATCGACAGCCGAGGCGCCGTCTGCGCGGATCTGGTTGTAGGTGTCGATCAGTACGATGTTGTTGTTCACCACGATGCCCGACAAGCCGATGATGCCCATCCCCACCATGACAATGCCGAATGGCTGACTGTTGACCAGCAGGCCCATCAATACGCCGGCTGTGGAAAACACGATCGCCGACATGACCAGCATGGCCTGGTACCAGCTGTTGAACTGCACCAGCAGGATCAACAGCATCAGGAAAATCGCCACCACAAAGGCAGTACCCAAAAAGCTGGCAGCTTCCTGCTGGTCTGCGCCTTCGCCAGCGGTATTGACCTGCACCCCTGGTGGCAGGTCCAGATCGCTGTTGAGCAGTGCGTTGAGGCGCTCGCCGACCTGGGCGTCGCCGGTCAGATCGGATTTGATGGTCACCGCACGATTACCATCGATACGGTTGATCACGCTCGTCTTGGGTGCAGGCTCGACGGTGACAAAGTTGCCGATGGGCACCTGCCCTCTGGGCGTCTGGACGGTGAGACGCGTAAGCTCCTCCACCGAACGCCAGCTCTCGGGAAAACGCACGCGTATGTCGACCTCATCACTGGCATACTCCGGCCGGAATTTCGCCAGCAATAATCCGTTGGTAACCATTTGCACGGCATTGCCCACGGTCATCACGTCGGCACCAAACCGGGCTGCGGCGGCGCGATCAACGTTCACTCGCCATTCGATACCCGGCAGACTGCGGTCATCTTCGATATCTACAAAGCCGCCCAGCCGGTTCATTTCCTTCACCATGAGCTCAACGGCCTTATCAATCGCGTCCTGGTCTTCTCCAGTGACCTGGAGCTCGATCGGTTTGCCCGCCGCAGGGCCGTTCTCCTGCTTGCGAAAATCCAGAATGATCCCGGGGATGTCCGCCGTCAGGTCGCGCATATCATCCAGAATGGCATTGGCGCGGCGTCTCTCGTCCCAGTCAATGAACTGGAACTGGATAGTGCCGACCACATCAGGTGGCAGCTCGTTGCTGGCAGAAACCAGGGAGCGCGCGTACAGCGCCTTGACCTCGGAAAGTCCGAGCAAACGCTGCTCTACCTGTTGCAGCAGATCATCGCGTTCATGAATAGACAGGTCGCCCCGAGCGCGCACCAGCACCTGAGCCGACTCCGGCTCGACCTCGGGAAAGAATTCCACGCCGTGGTTGAAGTTGGCATAGGTAATAAAGATCACCATCATGACGAGCAACATGCCGCCAAAGGTCAGGCCTGGACGCAGCAACAATTTTTTCAGCAATCGGCCGTAGGCTCTTCCCGTGCGGCTGCCCCCCTCTGCCGGAACGGCAGGCTGGTGGCGCTTGAGTGAACCCAGTACCGGCAGAAATATGAGCGCCATGACCAACGAGGCCAGCAGTGCGATGATCACCGTGGCCGGCAAATAACTCATGAACTGGCCGACCACACCTGGCCAGAACAGCAACGGCCCGAACACCGCAATGGTCGTCGCGGTAGACGCAATTATGGGCCAGGCCATACGTTCTGCAGCGTTACCCCAGGCCTCTTTCGGCGGCTGCCCCTCGGAGATATTCCGATCAGCCAACTCGCTGACCACAATCGCACCGTCCACCAGCATGCCGGCCACCAGAATCAGTGCAAACAGCACAATGATATTCATGGTGAAACCGATCAGGTAAAGCACCAGAATCGCAGCCAGAAAGGCGCCTGGAATGGTGATACCCACCAGCAACGCCGAGCGCAGACCCATGGTGGCGACAATCAGAATCAACACCAGCACCACGGCCGTCAGTACGTTATTGAGCAGATCCGACAACATGGTTTCGACCTGGTCGGACTCATCCATGATGTAGTGCACTTCCAGGCCTTCGGGGAAGTACTCACTGGCTTGCTCGATCAGCGCCCGGGTCTGCTCGGTGGTCGAGATGATGTTGGCGCCAGCGCGTTTTTTCACTTCCAGCACCATGGCGGGCTGGCCGTTGATCCGGGCAAACCCCATCGGATCCTTGAAACCGCGGTTGATGGTGGCCACATCGGCAAAGGTAACGACGGTATCGCCGTCTACTTTAACCGGCATATTCAGCACATCATCGAGATTTTCAATCACGCCAGGCACCTTGATGGACATGCGTCCCTCGCCGGTATCCAGGCTCCCTGCTGCAACCAGGCGGTTGTTGTTGGAGACCAGATTGAACAGTTCCGTATAATCCAGGCCGTAGGTCTCCAGGGCTTGGGGGTCGACGACGATTTCCAGCAGGTCCTCACGATCACCGCCGATTTCGACTTCCAGCACTTCCGGTATCGCCTCGATATTTTCCTGCAGCTGCCGGGCGATGAATACCAGTTCGCTCTGGGATATCGGGCCCGCCAGACCGATCGACATCACCGGGAACAGGGCGACGTTGATCTCGTTGACGGTGGGCTCATCCGCTTCGCTGGGAAGTTTGCTACGACCGGCGTCAACCTTCTCGCGCACGTCGGTCAGAGCCTTGTCTGCATCAAAGCCGGCATCGAACTCGAGCATGACCGAGGCATGGCCTTCGCTGGATACCGAGGTCATCTTCTTTATGCCTTCGAGTGACCGCAGCTCGTGCTCCATGGGGCGGACCAGCAATCGTTCGGCGTCTTCCGGGCTGATACCATCCAGGGTCATCGAGACGTACATCATCGGAATGGTGACGTCGGGGTTGGCTTCCTTGGGAATCGCGTTATAGGCGACCAGGCCACCGATAAACAGAAAGATCAGCAAGGTGATGACCGCCCGGCTGCGGTCTATCGCAGCGTGGATCATCGCACTCATTCAGCGGCTCCCTGGCCCGGCAGAGGTCCGCTTTGCGCAGCCCCGGGCTGAAATTCGTTACTGGCCTTCGCATCAGCTGTCTCGTCCTCGGGTACCACCTCGGTGCGCACCTGTTGTCCAGGATCAACGAATCCCGCGCCCTGGGTAATAACCTGGAGTCTCTCCGGCAAGCCTTCCACCGTCGCACCTTCGTTGGTGATAGCCACGACCCGGACCGGGTAGTTGATGACGCGTCCATCTTCATCCACAGCATGCACACCCAGATTGCCATCCGGGCCAAGACGCAGCAGCGCTGGCGAAAACTGATGAGCCATCACCTCCGGCAACTGGATCCGCAGCGTGGCGCTGCCACCTGCCACACGCCAGAGCTCGGGGTTGGCCAACTCTGCTTCCACGTAGAAACTGCGGGTCTGCGGATCGGCAGCCAGACTGATAAAGCGCACTTCACCCTCCAGTTCCCGGCCGTCGAGCAGGCGCAGTTTCACTGCCTGGCCTTCCGCTACGCGGCCCGCATCCTGCTGCGGAATCTGCGCGGTCGCTTTCAGGCGGGAAACGTTCACCAGCGACATCAGCTCGGCGCCTGGCTGCACCAGCTCGCCTATCTCCACATGATGGCGGTCGACCACCCCATCAAAGGGTGCAACCGGTGAGTTGTATTCCACCGCCAGTTGCGCCGCACTCAGATCAGCCTGGGCGCGCGCCACCTCGCCCTCAAGACGGATGATTTCATTTTCGGTGACGTAATTGGACGCGCGCAGTTTGCGTGCGCCATCGAGCTCTTTCTGGCGCAGGCGATAGATGGCTCGGGCCTGGGTCAGTTGCTGGCTACGCCCCTCGTCGGACAGCTCCAGCAGTGGCTCGCCAGCCGAGATAATATCACCCTGCTGCTTGAGCAGCTTTGCGACCCGACCGGATACCTGCGCCATGACCTGCACCTGCTGCCAGGGCAGTAACTGGCCCTGGAGCACCTGTTCACGGGTCAGCGGCTGGGCCTGGGACCAACGGGTTTCCACTTCATGCATTTGCTCCTCTGCCTGCTCCTCCGGCGGCGGGGCGGTGTCCTTGGCGCTCCGGGTATCACCCAGCAACAGCCATATGACCAGCGCTACCGCCATCAGGATGGCTAGCGCCACCGGTGAGATACCTCGACGGAGTTTGTTCTTCAAAGAAGCAGTCACGGACATTCCTTACCAGAGAGCCTGAATAATAAGCGGCGAATGCAGTTGGGGCGCCTGCACGCCCGGCAGTATATCCGCCAATAGCACTGCGTGCTTGAGCTCAGTTGACAGTATTGTGCAGGGAGAAGTTGCGATTCATGTCATGCGCAGGGCAGGACTCAGACGCAACATATCCAGAATACTGTCAGCCAGGGTTTCTGCCTTGGCATACAGATCCAGCCCTTCGGGCACCAGCAGGCACTGATCCAGCATGCCGGTGATAAATGCGTGCACACACCGACTGGCAACCGGCAGATCCAGATCGTCAGGCAACTGCCCCCTGGTTACCGCATTGCGCAAACTGAGCTCGATGTTGTGGTCGTATTCCCGGCGAAAATCCTGCATCCATTGGCGCATGTTGCCCAGATCTTCGGTGTATTCACATTTGTGAAACATGATCTCGCCGACTCGACGTACCTCCGGGTCACTCCCGGCGCGCTGAAACATCTTTATGAGCAACTCACGGAGGCGACCAAGCGGGTCTGGTTCATGGGGATCGCGACTGGCTTCACTGAGGGGCTGGAGTGGCATATGTACCCGCTCGAGCAAGGCGCCCACCAGCTCGGACTTATCCTGAAAGTGCCAGTAAATAGCGCCCCGGGTCACGCCCGCAGCGGTGGCAATTTCCGACAGTGAGGTACGGGAAATACCCTTGCGGTAAAAGCACAGCTCCGCTGCAGCAAGAATGTCACTACGGGTTTCCTGCGCTTCCTCTTTTGTTCGCCTGACCATCCGCCATTTCATCCAATCGGTTTCATGAATCGTGCGGCCTGACCGGGCAGGTCCGCGAATGCTGCTTATGTTAACTAATGTTATCTCTGTTTACAAACATTCATGAATGTAAGTATATTGTTCGCCAACCCGGTCATCTGCGCTCCCGACGCCCACGCACAATGACCAACGAAACCAGTACTGCGCTCTGCGAGGACCCTGTCATGCCCCATCTGAATACTGCGCGCTTCGCGCTACCCTCCCTATTGGCGTTGCTTACGCTACTAAGCGCCTGTGAAAAACAGAGCAGCGTCGCTCCAGACCAAGCTCAGGTGCAGCAGGTGCTTGAGGTGGGTGTGGTTACCCTGGCCGCGGAACCCTTTGAACTGACAACCGATCTGCCAGGGCGTACCGCACCCTTTCGCATTGCCGAAGTAAGGCCGCAGGTGAATGGGCTGATCGAAAAGCGGCTGTTCAACGAAGGTAGTGAGGTCAAGGCTGGCGAGCAGCTGTATCAGATAGACGACTCGGTGTATCAGTCAGCCCTCAACAGCGCAAAAGCTTCGCACCTGTCGAGCACATCTTTAAGTGATCGCTATGAGCAACTGATCGAGGATCAGGCCGTGAGCCGTCAGGCCTATGACGAAGCTCGTGCGACCAGCCTGCAAACCCAGGCTGCTCTGGAGCGCGCGCAGATCGACCTGCGCTACACCCAGGTCAGAGCGCCAATCGATGGCCGTATCGGTCGTTCAGCCGTCAGCGAGGGTGCACTGGTTACCAATGGCCAGGAAGCCGCAATGGCAACTATCCAGCAACTCGATCCGATCTACGTGGATGTAACCCAGCCGGCCCGCGACCTGCTGGCACTACGTCGTGATCTGGAAGAAGGCCGCCTGCAGAAGGTTGGGGACAATGCCGCCCAGGTTACCTTGCAACTGGAGGATGGTAGCGCCTATCCGCACCAGGGCACGCTGGAGTTCTCTGAGGTATCGGTGGACGCCGGGACAGGTTCAGTGACCCTGCGGGCCATCTTTCCCAACCCTGACAATATGCTGCTGCCAGGCATGTTTGTACACGCACAACTCGTGGCCGGCACCCGATCCGAGGCCATTCTGGCGCCTCAACAAGGCATTACCCGCACCCCTCGCGGGCAAGCCACTGCGCTGGTGGTTAATGCCGACGACATCGTCGAACTGCGAGAAGTTCGTACCGAACGCACTGTAGGAAATCGCTGGTTGATCAGTGATGGACTCAATGACGGTGACCGGCTGATCACCGAGGGTCTGCAGTTTGTTCAGCCAGGCGTCAAGGTCAAGGCTGTGCCAGCTGGCAACGTTGCCGAACCTGTTTCCACTGCCAGACAGGAAGGATAAATCCATGCCACGCTTTTTTATTGACCGCCCTATCTTCGCCTGGGTCATTGCCCTGGTGATCATGCTGGCCGGGGGGCTCTCGGTGCTGAGCCTTCCCGTGAACCAATACCCGAGTATCGCCCCGCCCGCGGTCGGCATCTCGGTCAGTTACCCCGGCGCTTCCGCGCAAACTGTGCAGGACACCGTGGTGCAGGTAATCGAACAGCAGCTTAATGGCATTGATGGCCTGCGCTATATCCGCTCGGACAGCAACTCCGACGGCAGCATGGAAATAACCGTAACATTTGACCAGGGCGTTGACCCGGACATCGCTCAGGTACAGGTTCAGAACAAGCTGCAACTGGCCACCCCCCTGCTACCCCAGGAAGTACAGCAACAGGGGATTCGGGTGACCAAATCAGTGAGTAACTTCCTGATGGTCATTGGCGTGGTCTCAACCGACGGCAGCATGAACCGCGACGACCTGGCCGACTACATTATTTCAAACCTGCAGGATCCGATCTCCCGGACCGAAGGTGTTGGCGACTTTCAGGTGTTCGGCGCGCCCTATGCGATGCGCATCTGGCTGGACCCGGCAAAGCTCAACAACTTCAAGCTGACCCCTACCGATGTCAGCGCTGCAATTCAGGCCCAGAATGTGCAGATCTCCTCCGGTCAGTTCGGTGGCTTGCCCGCCGTACCAGGCCAACAACTCAGCGCCACCATTGTCGGCAAGACCCGTCTTCAGAGTCCGGAGCAGTTCCGCGAGATACTGCTCCGGGCCAACCCGGACGGCTCCCAGGTTCGACTGAAAGATGTTGCCCGCGTTGAGCTGGGTGCGCAAAACGCGAACGTTTCTGCGCAGTACAACGGGTTGCCGGCCTCCGGGCTGGCGATCAAGCTGGCCACCGGGGCCAATGCGCTGGATACCGCTACCGCAGTCAAGCAAACCATTTCCGACCTTGAGCCCTTCTTCCCGCCCGGGCTGGAGATTGAATACCCGTACGAAACCGCACCGGTGGTCTCCGCTTCCATTACCGGCGTGGTGCATACCTTGCTGGAAGCTGTGGTGCTGGTGTTCCTGGTGATGTATCTGTTTCTGCAGAACTTCCGCGCCACCTTGATTCCTACCCTGGCCGTTCCAGTGGTCATTCTGGGTACCTTTGGCGTGCTTTCCCTATTCGGCTTCACCATCAATATTCTGACCATGTTCGCGATGGTGCTGGCTATCGGCCTGCTGGTGGATGACGCCATCGTGGTGGTGGAGAACGTCGAACGGGTGATGGCAGAAGAAGGACTCTCTCCGGTCGAAGCCACACGCAAATCCATGGACCAGATCCAGGGTGCGCTGGTTGGTATCGGCCTGGTGCTTTCAGCTGTATTCATTCCAATGGCCTTTTTCGGCGGCTCAACCGGTGTCATTTACCGTCAGTTCGCAATCACGATTGCGTCAGCGATGACGCTCTCGGTACTGGTGGCGCTGATATTCACTCCGGCGCTGTGCGCCACCATGCTCAAACCGATCCCCAAGGGCGGTCAGCATGAAAAGCGCGGGTTCTTTGGTTGGTTCAACCGGACCTTTGACCGCGGCGTAGGCCGATACGAGCGCGGCGTGGCCAGCATGCTGCGGCGCAAGACCCCTTACCTGCTGCTCTATGTAGTCATAGCCGCGGTCATGGCGGTGCTCTTTACCCGTGTACCTTCGGCCTTTTTGCCGGACGAAGACCAGGGGGTACTCTTCGCCCAGGTGCAGACACCAGCGGGCTCTACCGCAGAACGCACCCAACAGACCGTAGACCAGATGCGCGATTACCTGCTGGAAGAAGAAAGTGATGTGGTGAACTCGGTGTTTACCGTGACCGGCTTCAACTTTGCTGGCCGCGGACAAAACTCGGGCATGGCCTTTATTGGCCTTAAGCCCTGGGACGAGCGCACTGAACCCCAGCAGAGTGTATTTGCCTTGGCCGAACGGGCCCAGGCGAAGTTCGACACCTACCGCGACGCGATGGTCTTTGCTTTTGCACCGCCTGCGGTGATGGAGCTGGGCAACGCGACCGGCTTCAACCTGTTCCTGCAGGACAACGCCGGCGTTGGTCACGACACCTTGATGCAAGCGCGTAATCAATTGCTCGGCATGGCAGCGCAACATCCCGCGCTGATGGCCGTGCGCCCCAACGGGCTGGACGATGAGCCGCAATACCAGTTGACCGTGGACGACGAAAAGGCCCGTGTACTCGGGGTATCGCTGAGCGAAGTGAACAGCACTCAGTCGATTGCCTGGGGCTCCAGCTACGTCAATGACTTTATCGACCGCGGCCGGGTCAAGCGCGTTTATATGCAGGGCGAAGCCAGCGCACGCATGAGCCCGGAGGATCTGGGCAAGTGGTTCGTACGTAACAGCAGCGGCGAGATGGTGCCCTTCGATGCCATCGCCAGTGGTGAGTGGATCTACGGCTCGCCCAAGCTGTCGCGATACAACGGTGTGGCAGCGATGGAAATCATGGGTGAAGCCGCGCCCGGCTACAGCACTGGCGACGCCATGGCCGCGATAGAGGAAATCGCCCAGAAGCTGCCCCAGGGCATCGGCGTAGCCTGGACCGGACTGTCCTATGAAGAACGCATTTCCGGGGACCAGGCGCCCATGCTCTATGCGCTGTCCCTGCTCGTGGTTTTTCTCTGTCTGGCAGCACTGTATGAAAGCTGGTCGATACCTCTAGTAGTCATGTTGGTGGTCCCCCTGGGTGTGATCGGTGCGCTGATGGCGACCCTGGGCCGCGGGCTGACCAACGATGTGTTCTTCCAGGTCGGCCTTCTGACCACCGTGGGACTCACCGCAAAAAACGCCATTCTGATTGTCGAGTTCGCCAAGGATCTGCACGAGCAGGGTATGAGTCTGTTCGACGCTGCAGTGGAAGCCTGCCGCATGCGCCTGCGGCCGATCATCATGACCTCCCTGGCCTTCACCCTTGGCGTGGTGCCCCTGGCGCTGGCCAGTGGGGCTGGCGCTGGCAGCTCACACGCCATCGGGACCGGTGTGATCGGCGGGATGATCACCGCCACGGTGTTGGCAATTTTCTGGGTGCCCCTGTTCTTCGTGATGGTTTCATCGCTATTCGCAGGCAAGAAAGTCAAGACCGACGACTCCGATCCGACCACCAGGGAGATCACCCCATGAAGCGCAGCATGATTACCAGGAACATGATGGGCATCAGCCTGATTCTGGCGCTGACTGGCTGCTCAATGATCCCGGAGTATGAGCGCCCGGCCTCGCCGGTAGCCGACGGCTGGCCGAGAGGCGAGGCCTACGAGGCTACCTCTGCTGAATCCAGCGTCACGCCACCGGCGTGGCAAAGCTTCTTCCGCGATCCAGAGTTACGCGAACTGATAGCAGCTGCACTGGAAAACAACCGGGATCTTCGCGTGGCAGCCCTCAATGTAGCAGCCACCCGCGAGCTCTACCGGATTCAACGGGCTGACCGCTTGCCCACCCTCAGCGCGGACGGCAGCGGTAGTCGTGCGCGTACACCCGCCGGCCTCAATGGCAGTACGCAAAGCGGGATCAACAGCCAGTACAGCGCCACCCTGGGCGTTGCCTGGGAGGTCGACCTGTTCGGCCGCGTGGACAGCCTGCAGCAACAAGCGCTGGAAGAGTATCTGGCCACGGAAGCCGCGGAACGCAGCGTGCAGGTCAGCCTGATCGCCAGCGTAGCCAATACCTACCTGCGCTGGCAGGCTGATCAGGCGCTGCTTCAAGCTACACAGGAGACCTTGCAGACCTATGAAGACAGTCTGCGACTGACCCAGCGCAGCTTCGATGTAGGGATCGCCTCGACGCTGGAGCTGACCCAGGCCCGCACAGCGGTGGAAACGGCTCGCAGCAGTCTGGCCGCATACAGGCGACTGGTTGCTGAAGACCGCAACGCCCTGACCCTGCTGCTGGGCCAGCAGGCGCCGGCTTTACCCGGCGCAAAACCGGAGCTAGGGACCGACCTGCTCGCCGAGTTACCGGCGGGCTTGTCCTCGGAGGTGCTGTTGCAGCGCCCGGATATTCTGCAGGCCGAGTATGCGCTGCGCGAAGCCAACGCCAATATCGGCGCGGCACGGGCGGCGTTCTTCCCCAGCATCAGCCTGACAGCCAACGCCGGCAGCGCCAGCAACCAGCTGTCTGGCCTGTTCGACAGCGGCTCGGAGTACTGGAATTTCTCGCCGAGCATCAGCCTGCCGATCTTCAACGCTGGGCGCCTGCAGGCGAACCTGAACTACGCAGAGGTCATTCGTGATGTGCGTGTAGCCGAATACGAAAAGTCGATCCAGGTGGCTTTCAGCGAAGTCGCCGATGGCCTTGCCGCACGGGAGACCTACGTGGATCAGGTCGCCGCGCAACAGCGTCTGCTCAGCGCCAGCGAAGACTATTTCCAGATCGCCGAGCGTCGTTACCGCAGCGGCGTGGACAGTTACCTGACCTTGCTCGACGCCCAGCGCCAGCTCTTCACTGCTCGCCAGCAACTGATCACCGATCGGCTGAATCAGTTGACCAGTGAAGTGGAGCTGTTTCGCGCGTTGGGGGGAGGTTGGACCATGCCGACGGATCAGACTGAGTAACCAATGAAGGGCCGGGCAGCCAACCCCGGCCTTATGGTCCACCCATACAAGCACTGGCTTACTTATTCTTAATCGATATAACGTTATAACTATTAAACAGTTATGATTTATCTTAATTGAGTATTTCAAGCCCAGTAATGGAGTGTGATCATGCAACCTCTTGTAGAAGCTTTCTTCGACCAGGCGACCTTCACCTACAGCTATGTTGTGAGTGACCCTGCCACTAAACGCTGCGCTATCGTTGACTCCGTACTCGACTACGATCCAGCATCTGGCAGAACCTCCCACAACAGTGCAGATCGCCTGATCGCCCATGTGGGCGAGCAGGGCCTTCAAGTCGATTGGCTGCTGGAGACCCATGTGCACGCCGACCATCTCTCTGCTGCGCCCTATTTGAAGCGTGAAGTGGGCGGGCAACTGGCGATCGGCGAAAACATCACTGTCGTGCAGGATACCTTCGGCAAGCTATTCAATGCCGGCACCGAGTTCGCCACCGATGGGCGCCAGTTTGATCACCTGTTCAAGGACGGCGATACCTTTCAGATAGGTAACATCGAAGCCCGCGCCATCCATACCCCTGGCCATACGCCGGCCTGTATGACCTACCTGATCGGCGACGCCGGTTTTGTCGGCGACACTCTGTTCATGCCTGACTATGGCACCGCTCGCTGCGACTTCCCGGGCGGTGATGCGCGAGTGCTGTTCCAGTCGATTCGCAAGCTGTTTGCGCTACCCGATGAGACGCGGTTGTTCATGTGCCACGACTACAAGGCTCCTGGCCGGGATGACTTTCGCTACGAGACCACGGTGGCCGAAGAGCGCGCGCATAACGTGCACGTTCATGAGGGAATCCAGGAATCAGATTTCGTTACCATGCGCAGCGACCGTGATGCCACATTGGGTATGCCGACGCTGATTTTGCCGTCAGTGCAGATCAACATGCGAGCGGGCCAGTTGCCACCCGCCGAAGATAACGGCATCCGCTATCTGAAAATCCCCCTCGACGTGCTGTGAGGAGATAACCATGGACTCGCTCAAGCGCCTTAGCCCTTTCATTGCCGTGGCGGCCCAGTTGCAACCGGCGGATATGGGCACCCTGGCTGCCGCAGGATATCGCACTGTTATCAACAACCGTCCCGACAACGAAGAGGAGGGGCAACCCACCTCGGCCGAGATGCACGCGGCCGCCAGGGCCAGCGGACTTGAATACCATCACCTGCCAGTCACTTCGGGGCAGATCACGGATACCGACGTAGCTGGCTTTACCGAGCTGCTCAATCAGGTACGCGGACCGGTTCTGGCTTTTTGCCGAACAGGTACCCGCTCCATCTCGCTTTGGGCATTGAGTGAAGCGCACCATATTGACCCTTTGGCGCTATTGGCCGCCGCTCGGGGGCAGGGTTACGACCTTACCGGTCTTGCTCCCCGGCTGGAGCTGTATTCGCAAACCACCCCAGGCCCCACGCCTACCGCGAGCATCAGCGCTACCCAACGCTACGACGTACTGGTGGTCGGGGGCGGTGCCGCCGGCTGCGCCGTGACGGCGAGCCTGTTGAAGCGCGATCCACACCTGCGCATTGCGGTGGTTGAACCACGGGAGCAGCACTATTACCAGCCAGGCTGGACCCTGGTCGGCGCTGGCATTTTTGACCGGGCTCAGACCGAGCGACCCATGGGCAAGTGCATTCCCCAGGCTGCCCAGTGGATACGCTCGGCGGTGGCGGCTTTCGAGCCGGACCAGCAGCGGGTGGTGTTGGAGGACGGCAACCGTCTCGGCTACCGGACCCTGGTCGTGTGCCCCGGTCTCAGCCTGAACTGGGATGCCGTCGAAGGACTCAGGGAAACCCTGGGCAAGAACGGGGTGACCTCGAACTACAAGTTCGAACTGGCGCCCTATACCTGGCAGCTGGTACAGAATCTGCGGCGCGGCCGCGCCCTCTTCACTCAGCCGCCCATGCCGATCAAGTGCGCCGGCGCGCCACAGAAAGCCATGTATCTGTCCTGCGACTGGTGGCAGAAACAAGGCGTGCTGTCTGACATCGATGTGGAGTTCTGCTCGTCCGGGGCCGTGCTCTTTGGTGTTTCCACCTTCGTGCCACCGCTGATGAACTACATCGAACGCTACGGAGCGCAGCTCAGTTTCAATACCACGCTGACCGCAGTCGACGGCCCTGCGCACAAGGCCTGGTTCAAGCAGGTGGATGCTCAGGGCAACAGCCAGACAGTCGAGAAGTCATTCGATTTTCTGCATGTGGTGCCCCACCAACAGGCGCCCGCCTTTGTCAGTCAGAGCCCCCTGGCGAACGCTGATGGCTGGGTGGAGGCTGACCACGAAACCCTGCGCCACCCGCGCTATGGCAACATCTTCAGTCTGGGCGATGTGTGTGCCGCACCGAATGCCAAAACAGCTGCAGCTGTGCGCAAACAGGCCCCGGTAGTGGCCGAGAACGTGATTGCGGTTCTGGCGGGCAAAGGCCCTCGCGCCCTGTATGACGGCTACGGATCCTGCCCGCTAACCGTTGAGCGAGGCAAGGTGATACTTGCCGAATTCGGTTATGGCGGAAAGCTCCTACCCACCTTTCCGCTGGACCCTGTCGTCCCGCGGCGGCTGGCCTGGGACCTGAAAGTGAAAATGATGCCGGGCATCTACTTCGACATGATGCTGCGTGGCCGCGAATGGCTGGCCCACCCCAAGCACCTGCCCCACGAACCGCTGGCGGTTGAGGCGCCCCCGGCATGCGATTTTGGCAAGGAACAGGGCAAATGAAACTACGCCATTGGTTACCCTGGCTGGACTGGGGCCGCCAATACAATCGAACCACCGCCGCCCAGGATGGCCTGGCGGCGGTGATCGTAACGCTGATGCTGATCCCGCAGAGTCTGGCCTACGCCATGCTCGCAGGCCTGCCCCCGGTCACAGGTTTGTATGCCAGCATCCTGCCCCTGCTGGCCTATGCCCTGTTCGGCTCCAGCCGCGCTTTGGCCGTGGGCCCTGTCGCTGTGGTGTCTTTGATGACCGCTGCGGCACTGGGCCCGCTGTTTCCCGCAGGCAGCGCAGAATACATCGGCGCGGCTATGCTCCTGGCGTTGCTCTCGGGCGTGATCCTGAGTCTCATGGCGGTGTTGCGCCTGGGCTTTCTGGCCAATTTCCTCAGTCATCCGGTTATCTCGGGCTTTATCAGTGCATCCGGCATTCTGATCGCAGTGGGACAGCTCAAACATATATTCGGCGTTTCTGGTTCAGGCGGGAACCTGCTACAGATCTCATCGTCGTTATGGCAGTCGCTTCCGCAGATTCATCTACAGACGCTGCTGATCGGCCTTCTCAGCCTGGCATGGCTATGGTGGGCACGGAGCCGGCTCAAACCGCTGCTGCAACACCTGGGTCTGGGCGCCGGAATGGCGGGCAACCTGACCAAAGCCGGGCCTGTACTGGCCATCATCACCGCCATTTTGGTGGTGACTGTTCTGCAACTGGATGACTCCGGGGTAAAGGTGGTGGGAGTTATTCCCCAGGGTCTACCGGGGATGATGACCCCAACGCTGGATCTGCAACTGGCGATAGTCTTGTTGCCGGCGGCGCTCCTCATCAGCCTGGTAGGCTTTGTCGAATCCGTCTCCGTGGGGCAGACCCTGGCCGCCAAACGGCGCCAACGGATCGAACCCGATAGCGAATTACTCGGCCTGGGAGCGGCGAATCTGAGCGCGGCTTTCAGTGGCGGGTATCCGGTTACCGGCGGCTTTGCCCGCTCGGTGGTGAACTATGATGCAGGCGCCCAGACACCCATGGCAGGGGTTTTTACTGCTGCCGGCATTGGCCTCAGCGTCATGTTGTTGACCCCGTTACTGCACAATCTGCCACAGGCGGTGCTGGCGGCCACGATTATTATTGCGGTGCTGAGCCTGGTCGATCTCGAATCGCTGAAACGCACTTGGCGCTACTCGCGTCCGGATGGGGCCGCGCAGGCAGCGACTCTGTTGGGCGTGCTGCTCATCGGAGTGGAAGCAGGCATCCTGCTGGGCGTCGGGCTTTCGCTGATGCTTTTTCTCTGGCGCACCAGTCAGCCCCACATGGCGGTAGTCGGCCAGGTGCCGGGGAGCGAACACTTTCGCAATATCGAGCGTTTTGCGGTGGTCGAATCGCCCGATGTACTGTCGCTGCGGGTCGATGAAAGCTTGTACTTCCCCAATTCCCGCTATCTGGAAGAGCGCATTGCCGAGCTGATTGCTGCCCGGCCGCAGGTACGCCATCTGGTGTTGATGTGCCCCGGGGTGAATCTGATCGACGCCAGCGCGCTGGACTCGCTGGAAAATATCGTAGAGAGACTTCGCACCGCGGGGGTTCAGTTGCACCTTTCCGAGGTCAAGGGCCCGGTAATGGACCAACTCAAGCGCTCGAGTTTTCTGCAGGATTTTGGCGGCCAGGTATTTATCAGCCAGTTCCAGGCTCTGCAGACGCTTTCACCGCAAATCGCCCTGGATACCCTGAAGCAGGGAGCGCATATTGCTCATCTACCCACTCAACTCGAGAGGCAAGCGCCATGAAAAATGCACATGACCTGGTAACCGATGCCAAGACCCGAATTCAGGAGGTGTCCATACAGGACGCCGAGGCGGCAATTCGCGACGCGGACGCGCTGATTGACGTGCGCGAAAGCGACGAATTTGCTGCCGGGCATATTCCCGGAGCAGTGCACATCCCACGGGGCATGCTGGAGTTCAAACTGAGCAATGCGCCAGAGCTGTCAGCGCGCGATCTCAAGCTGGTGCTCTACTGCAAGACCAGCGGACGCGCCGCACTGGCCGCCTGCTCTCTACAAGAGATGGGCTACATGAATGTGCAGTCCATCAGTGGCGGCTTTGACGCCTGGAGCGAAGCAGGCAAACCGGTTGTAACGCCGAGCCTGCCCTCTTTCGACTGAGACCTCTCTCAGCACTGCAACAGCACCGCGTGGTGCTTAGAGAGGTACCCGCTCCCACGCCCAGACTGTGCCAGTCAGCGCGACGACGGCCACCCCGATCGGCATCACTACTCGCTGATAAATCCACTGATTGCGCAGCAGAAAAATCACCGGCACCACCGCTAGCACTACCGCCAATTGAGCCAGCTCAACTCCAACATTGAAGCTGGCCAGGGCGACTAGCCGAGATGACGTGTCACTCAAGAAATCACCCAGCACGCTGGCAAAGCCAAAGCCATGAATCAGACCGAAACCAAAACCGACGAGATATCTTCTGTGCCCCAGAAACGGCCAGATGATATTCACCGCAGCAGCAACGATGGACAATGCGATGAAGGTTTCCACCCAGGCGATGGGCAAGCGGACCACACCCAGGGTGGCGATGACCAGGGTCACCGAATGAGCAGCGGTAAAGGCGGTCACGATCAACGCCACGTCCTTGACTGCAGCCCCGAGCCGGTCTTCTACCACCCAATGGCCCTTTTCACGCCGCACCGCAGCGGGCAACAACAACGCCAGCAGAAATAGCATATGGTCGTAGCCGATCCACAGGTGCACCATCCCTTCCCAGATGAAGTCACCTGCGGTTTGCCAGACACTGGGCACTTCGGCAAAGGTCAGGGTGCGTTGGTCAGGGCTCAGTACCGCCAACCGGTCATTGCCCTCGATCCGCGTCATCACCAGAGCACGATGCAATGGGTCCTGATCAAAAAATACGTTGTATTTCAACTGTGACGGAGCGACTTCCGAATGCAGGCAGTCAGGACGAAATTCCACGGCCAGGTAATTGCCGTCGCTGTGACGGGTGATCCCCGCCAGGCGCAAATCCAGCGGACACTCCAGATCACCAGACATAACCTGTAGTCGCGAAGCGAGGTAATTTCTTACGCTGGCTTGCCGATCCACCACTTCGCCCCAGAGCACCTGACCGTCGCCATTGCCGTCTAGCGGAACGGCGCGCGCCAGGTCAACCAGTGCTATATCCAGCCGACCGGGAGCCTCGACGAAAGCCGGTTGCCAATACAGGAAGCTGTCGCTGGCCTTATGTGCATGTGCCGCGCCCGCCATGACGAAACTGAGAATCACCAGGATGATTGAGCTTTTCATAACGTACTTTCCCCATCACGCAGCTCAACAGCAAAATTGGGGCTCTTACCCGCTCTGGCCGCAGCACGTATCAGAAGTTCACGATCTGGATGAGCACGCTGAGTCTCCCAGTTGGCAAGGGCCATTTCCAGAGCCGCATCGGCATCGCCTTTTACGTCCAACAGAAAACGTGCGTATTCCCAATGGTGCAGGTTTTCTCCACGCCAACGCGCCTCCCTGAAACGCTCATCAAGCTCGGAAACCAGGCCAGGCTGCTGGGGATCATCGAGGCGGGTCAAGGCGATAGCCCGTAATACCGCAAGGGTGTCTATCTCATTGAATCCGTCCGTAATCACGAGAACTTCCGCGGGCCTGCCCTGGGCCAATAGCCAGTCGGCGTAGCGTGCCCGACGATACAAATCATCAGGGGCCTGCAGCAGACCGCGCTGCCAGTAACCATCGGCCTCGGGCAGACCGAGCCGTGAAGCCATTTCCGCCAGTGTAATGAGCGCGTAGTCACGCTCGATAGCGCCAGCAGAACCAGAGACATCGAGCCTCTGGCGTAAAAGATCATAAGCCTGACGGGGCTGAGCCCCGAGGCTGGCCAGCTCCTGAGTGCAGCTTGCAGACAACAGACCTGGCCGGGGCTGAGCGAGCTTGTTACAGGCAAGCTCAGCCGCCACAAGATCGTTGCGTACCATGGCGATGCTATAGCGGGTAAGCCAGGCTTGACGATTATCGGGCTGGGCCTTTAGCACCCGTGCGAGATCCGCTTCCGCCTGATCAAACCGGTGCAGCCGTTGGTGGATGGTTGCCCGCATGAGGTATACATCCGGGGTCCATCGATCCTGCGGCAGTTGGTTCAGCAAACCCACGGCCAACCCCAACGGGCGCGGACTGCCGGTAGTTCGGGACAGATCGATAAGGCCGCGTAGCTCCTTGGCCAACCTGTCCGGTGAGCGCAAGGCCACTGGCAATACAGCGCTGGCCGCGGTTGCCGCCGCAGTTTCCTTGACGGAGAGAACAACGGCATCACGGGCAGGCAGCTTGATCTCGGTACCTATCGCACCCGCCCATCCAGCAAGAGGAAAACACAGCATACCCAGGATGGGGAAAACGCCGGGGCGCAAGCCCCGGCCTCCCTTATTGCTGACTGAGAAGATCATCAAACGCTCCTTCGTTTTCCTGATCGTCATAGGTAATGGTGAGGTCGTTGATGGCAACGGGCTCTGCGGTCTCACTGGTGCCAGCAAAGATATCCTTGACCAGGGCCGTGAACGACTGCGTGCCTTGTCCCCCGCCCCCATCAACGCCTCCGCCCCCAGCAGAGCCGCCGCCACCACCGCCACTCAGACAGCCGGTGAGCAGCCAACCAGCCAGACTTAACATGCATAGTGTCTTGATCATGTCAGTCTCCTTAGTTGGGTGAGCCGGGCAGCGGTGTGCTCAGGTAAGGAAAGGATGACTGCAGACCGTTCGGATCTACCTGCACGCCATCGGTGAAGGGCGCCTGGTTGTTTGGCGCAACAGTCGAGTCGGCGATCAGCGCGCCCATGGCGACTCGCAGGGATACATCAACAACGTCGTCAATTGGTCTGCGACCATTGGGGAAGCCCGCGTTATCACCGCCGAGAACGCCAAGATCATTCTGGAAGCCCGGCTGTGTTACCTCGATCTCGGGATTGAGGCGCAGCATTTCCGAGGTAACTACACCCTGGGGCTGGTTGACAGCAGGCACGCCGGTGAGAAATGCGCTGACCAGATCGGTGCGCGGGAACATATTCGGAGCCACTGCGGTGCCCTGGAACAGGATCTCCAGCAATTCGGGCAGCGTTGGATGCGTTACATAGGTAGCAAACTGTCCATCGTCCTTCGGTTCGCTGGCGTTGAATGCGTCCTTGTCCTTGAGACCAATGACAACTTCATTGACCAGAGGCATGCCCAGACGGGAAACCTGAGTGAAGGCGCCGCCTTGGATACTCGCTCCCTTGGCGTTAGCCATTGGCTGAGGGTTCAACACACGGCCTTGAGGCAGGCTGGCAGTTGTCCAGGCGCCAATTACTTTCTGGTTGTTGCTATTGGCCGCGGTGCCGGTCAGGCAGGACGTGGGCACTTCCAGCGCCAGCGAGGTGACATTCTTGTCTGCCAGATCGTTGGCCTCGGCGTTACGGCCACCCAGCGGGTTGGTGTTGACCAGATCGAATATCTCGCCAAGGTTTACGGCAAAAGCTTCCTTGCGCTGACCTACAAATACCCGGGCAGTCCCGTTGCAACCGGGGATGATTGCATCGTAGACATGATCATTGGCGTAGGCTTCGTAATCACCTATCGACTTGTTGCCTATATTATCCACCGGCTTGCTGAACGTAGCGGACTGATCGAAGGCGTTCATCACCGTTTCGGCTGTGCCCGTGCGGCGGTCGCCACGAATCACCGTCAGTTCGTAGGTCTGTCTCATCTGCACTGCGGCGGTTTGATCAGCAGACGGTCCGATTCCACCAATATTCTTCAGCGGTACCGATACCTTTTGCGTAGCACCATCGTTACCGACATCCAGCTGCAGATCCTGCTTCACATCAGTCATCTTGAAGCGAAAAGTAATGTCTTCCTCTGCATTACCGGTGTTGTCGATATGAATTTCATAGATCGCATTGCCATCCAGATCAAAATAATTGGGGCCGCCGTAGGCGTCCTGAAGAGGCAGATAATTAGCAATCATTGTCACCGTATTTTCACGGCCGAGCTCATAACTGCGGAACATGTAAAAATCAGTGCCATCCACCTTGGGCACTTCAGTAATAAACGGTGCTTCGCGGTGACTGGAGGCCAAGCTGATGGCCGAGCCAAAACCCGCACCAATTAGAATGCTGGCCACGACGGATTTTGCCAAAAGGGAACGCGTGTATTGCCGGCTCATGTGAACCTCCTTCTCTGTTGTTTTTGGATACCTCAATGGATATACGCAACGAGTCGGAAAACGGACGCAGCACAAGTTGATTTTATTTCGGATACCACCAGATCCCGCGGAAGATGTCGCCAGAAGGCCGGGGGAGCTTTGCAGAGGAGCGCCGGCCAGGGTGCGTTGCGCTACGCCCGGCCGGTCGGATATTGAGGAGTCAGGTCAGATGTCTGCCAGTACGCCCTGGGCGACCACAGGCCCCGTGGGCAGTCCCGTTGGTGAGCCGCCGGGCGGTTCCAGGGATATGGCAAATACGCTGTTGGCATTGGCCAATGCCACAAGCTCTTCGGGGACAGCCAGACGCGCCGCACCATCAGCCGGCAACAGGCCAAGCGACTGCGGAGGGAGGTCACCGGCAATCAGCCAGAGCTCGGCATCGCGGCCTTCGAGCTGAATCTCTGCCGCCGGAACCACCACCAGGCTGCGCCGGCTGGCGTCCAGGGTAGCGGTATAAACCACCTGGCCGGTTTCCAGCTGCAGTGCCGCGGTCAGCATGCTGTCGATGGGCTGCAGGCTGTCTTCCCGGGGCAGCATGACCACCAGCAACAGCGCCATGAGCAGCGCTGCAGCAGCACTTCCCGCGGTAAGCCAGCGCCATGCATTCAGGCTTTCCCAAATGCTACCTCGACCTTCGGGTCGGGAGCGAACCGCCTCTTCGTGTCGCGGATTCTGACCAAGACTGTCGCGGATGCGCGCCCACACATATTCCGGTGGCGTCTGGTCGGCTATCTCTGCCAGCATGGGCGCGAGGTGCGCGTGCCACTCGGCCAATCGCTCAGCGTACCCGGCGTCCGCAGCAAGCTGCGCCTCGACGGATCTGCGTTCATCGGCTTCCAGCACGCCAAGAGCGTATTCTGCCAGACGCTGGTCGTCTTCTTCACTTATTAATCGGGTCGTATTCATTGCTCCAGGCACGCCTTGAGGCTCATCAAGCCACGTCGAATCCAGCTTTTCATTGTTCCCAGGGGCACACCAGTGCGGGCAGCCAGATCATGGTAGGTACAACCGTCGAAAAAGGCGGTTTTGATGACGGTGCGATGCTGGGTCTGCAGGTTGGAAAGGCAATTATCGAGCCGCTGCTGATCGCTGGCTAACTCGACTGGGTCGGTTTTTTCCGGCTCCGGCAATTGGTCAAGGTCAACCGGGTCCATATGCCGATCCACACCACCAAGACGTAAACGATCGATGCACTTGGAGCGCGCAATTGTGGTTAGCCAGGTAATCGGCTTGCCACGCTGGGCATCGAATTGGGCAGCCTTGGCCCAGACGGTTATATAGACTTCCTGAAGCACGTCTTCAGCATCGGTGCCTTGCAACAGCATGCGTTTGCAGATGCCGAAAAGCTTGGCGCTGGTCAGTCGATACAGGCGTTCGAATGCCTGTTGATCCTGCCGCGCGGTGGCCATAAGCAACCCAGCTATGTCAGAAGGGTCTTGCGCTTCGTCCATTAGGATTGATGTCCTTTTTTGTTTTCGACATTTCGGTCCGGGATTCTTGGAATCTAGCAGCTATTGCCAGGCCCGACTACTGGAACTATGGGTCGGTTGTTCCCGATCTTACTTGAACTACCCGCGGCCCTGTTACACTGCCGTTATTTACCGAGAGATTGCACCATGGCCTTGATCGGGCGCTACAACAGTTTGCAGATAGTCAGTCATGTGGGCTTCGGGCTTTATCTGGATGGCGGCGCGGAGGGCGAGATTCTGCTGCCCAACCGCTACATCCCCAAGGACCAGCCGACCGAAGAGGAAGACTGGCTGAATGTGTTCGTTTACCTGGACAGCGAAGACCGGCTGATCGCGACCACCGAGACGCCCAAGGCGCAGGTCGGCGAGTTTGCCAGTTTGAAGGTGAAGGAGATCAACAAGATTGGTCTCTTCCTGGACTGGGGTCTGCCCAAGGATGTGCTGCTGCCGCATTCCGAAGAAAAGCGCCCCCTCAAGGAAGGCGATTATGTTGTCGTCTATCTGTACCTGGACAAACACACCCGCCGTATTACCGCGACCGCACACCTCGATCGCCACCTGGACAAGACGCCCGCCCGTTACTCCACCGGGCAGGCGGTCGATCTGCTGGTAGTCGGCACCACCGACCTGGGCTTCAAGGCGATTATCAACGGAGAGCACTGGGGTCTGATCCACAAGAACGAGGCTTTCAAATTTCTGCGCGGCGGGATGCGCGAGCAGGGTTATATCCGTGAAGTGCGCCCCGATGGCAAGATCAGCCTCAGCCTGCAGCCCGTCGGCGCCCAAGCCGCCGATGCGCTGCAACAACAGATTCTGGACAAGTTACAGGCCAATGGTGGCTCACTGTCGGTCAGCGACAAGAGTCCTCCAGAAGTCATCACTCGCCAGTTCGGCGTCAGCAAGGGCAACTTCAAGAAAGCAATTGGCGGGCTCTTCAAGCAGGGCCGCATCGTGATCCACGCCGACCGTATCGAGCTGGTGTAATGCCCGCGGCAGCGGAGCGGACGCTAGCGCTGCCTACCCTGTTGATGGCAGGCATCGCCATGCTCGCCTTTGCCGGCAATTCGGTTCTGTGCCGCCTGGCACTAGCCGATACCCGGATCGATGCCGCGAGCTTTACCGTGCTACGCATTGTCAGCGGTGCGATAGTGCTGTGGCTGCTGCTGAGCCTGCGTAAACGGGCACGACCGGCGTCTGGTAACTGGGCAGGCGCACTGGCTCTGACCGTCTATGCTGCAGCGTTTTCCTTCGCCTATATACGCCTGGATACAGGCACAGGTGCATTGCTGCTGTTTGGCGCAGTGCAATTGAGCATGCTAGCGTTCGGTCTTTTCCGCGGCGAACGACTCAGCCCTGCGGCAACCGCCGGACTGGTGCTGGCGACGATTGGCGTTCTCGCTCTGCTACTACCAGGCAGCAGCGCTCCACCGCTGGGAAGTGCACTGATCATGCTGGTATCCGGTCTTGCCTGGGGCGCCTATTCACTTTTGGGCAGAGGCTCTGTGGATCCCCTGGCAACGACCGCCGACAACTTCCTGCGCTCCGTCCCCCTGGTGCTTCTCGCTGCACTGCCTTTTCTGGACCGGATCAACTGGGATACCGAGGGCGCTCTGTATGCGATCCTCTCGGGCGCCCTCACTTCGGCGCTCGGATATGCCATCTGGTACAGCGCACTGAGAGGCCTGGGCGCCATGCAGGCAGCATCCCTTCAGCTTTCCGTACCCATTCTGGCTGCGGTAGCAGGCGTGCTGCTGCTCGGTGAGCCGCTTTCCCTGCGCATGCTGGTTGCTGCCGTCGCGGTGATCGGCGGCCTGGCCATTGTGTTGAAAGCCAGGATGAGCCGAGCCAGAGCGTGAAATAGGCCCGGATGGTATGCCGTGTTTACGCCTTTTTTACGGGCATCATGCCCTTTGCAGCTCGTTTGTTTATGCCCGCAGACTCTAGTCTGGCCCTATCGTTAGGGAGCCAGACTCATGTTCAAATTCATACGGCCGATCATTTATGTATGCGGCATCCTGAGCCTCATCATGACCGGGCTGATGCTATGCGTCAGCGCGGCAGCCTGGGTATGGGCAGATCCCGAGCTGCCGGTCTTTCTCTACAGCGCTGCGGTAATGGCGACTCTGGGCCTGGCTATGGTCATGCTTTGCCGCGGCGGAAAATTCAATCTGGTGTCGCGCCAGCTTTACCTCCTGACCAGTGCCAGTTGGCTGATGATGTCGCTGGGCGGGGCCCTGCCGCTGTTTCTCAGCCATTATGACGTGGCCTTTACCGACGCCTGGTTCGAGGCGGTCTCCGGCATCACTACCACCGGCTCAACGGTTTTCTCGGGCCTGGAAACCTTGCCCGCCAGCCTGCTGCTTTGGCGGTCGATTCTTCAATGGCTTGGGGGTCTGGGGGTAATCGGAATGGCAGTATCTATCCTGCCCTTTCTGCGCGTGGGCGGCATGCGGCTGTTTCATACCGAGTCTTCCGACTGGTCAGACAAGTCCATGCCGCGCATCCAGACCCTGGCCAGAGCATTGCTCGTCACGTACCTGACCATCACCGCCGCCTGCACACTCAGTTACTGGCTAGCGGGCATGAGCCCATTCGACGCGGTAAACCATGCGATGACAACGGTGTCCACCGGCGGTTTTGCTACCGATGACCGCTCCATGGGTCGTTTCGGCAGCGCAGTACTGTGGATCGCCACCGGGTTCATGCTGCTGGGAGCGGTACCCTTCACCATGATCATCGGCTTTGCCCGCCGCCCCCGGCTTGCCACGCTGAATAATCAGCAAGTGATCGGGCTGTTGGGTATTGTTGCTGCGGTCACGGCCCTGCTTACGCTTTATCTGGTCTTTCAGGGTTCGCATTCAGCCTTTGAGGCCCTGACCCACTCGATTTTCAACCTGGTGTCGGTCATTACCACGACCGGATACGCCTCAACCGACTACACACTCTGGGGGCCCTTCAGCGTAGCGCTGTTCTTTGTAGTAATGTTCATCGGGGGTTGCTCGGGTTCCACTAGCGGCGGCATGAAGATTTTCCGTTTCCAGCTGAGCTATCTGTTTCTGCGCAGCCAGGTACGCAAGCTGGTGCATCCCAACGGCGTATTTGTTACCCAATACGCCGGCAAGCCGGTGGCCGACGACATCATCCTTTCCGCCATTGCGTTCTCCTTTCTGTTTTTCCTGTGTCTGGCCGGATTTACTCTGGTGCTGGCGATGATGGGACTCGACCTGGTCACCAGCCTGACCGCTACCGCTACGGCCCTCACCAACGTCGGCCCCGGGCTAGGCGACATCGTTGGCCCGGCTGGCAACTTTGCATCGCTGCCGGATGCGGCCAAATGGCTGCTATCCTTTGCGATGCTGCTGGGTCGTCTGGAACTGATGACCGTGATGGTACTGTTTTCTCCCATGTTCTGGCGGGGCTGACCAACTCAATGACACTGCAAAAACTGACCCGCAAGGATCTGCTCTGTTTCACTTTACCCTGGCTGACACCGTTGGTTGCCACTGGGCTGGCGTTGCTGCTGGCCAGCGTCATGCCCGCTGCCAACCTGGCGCTGATCTATCTGGCTGCAGTACTGGTGACGGCCATCAGCACCCGGGTATGGCCTGCCCTGGTATGCGCTCTGTTGAGCTTCGCAGCCTATAACTTCTTTCTGACCGAGCCTCGGTATTCATTGCGCATGCTGCACCGGGAGGACGCACTCACTGCTGCCCTGCTGGCAATGGTGGCCCTGATCACCGGACAGATGGCTGGCAGACTTAGCGAACAAGTCGCTGCGCTGCGAGCCAGCGAACGCTGGAATGAACAACAAATGGCTTGCGCCAGAGCGCTTTCCGTCTGCGTGGACCGGACGACCCTGATCAAGGCGTTTGCAGTCCAACTGGAAGAAACCCTCGACTGGTATGCCCGCAGCGTCGAGCCGGACGCCACAACACTTTCAGCATCCCCACGGACGGTCAGTTGGCATGAGGACCCGGGCGGTGTAAACGTGTTGTTCCATGGCTCCAGGGGAGAGGCAGCCAATACCATCAGGCTGTCTGCTACAGAGCCAACCAGCGCATGGCACCGCGAGCGCCTGGACGTATTGGTAAACCTGGCAAGCCTGGCCTGGGGCAGAATCGAACTGGGCGAATCGCTGAAACAGGAAACCCTGGACAAGGAGCGCGAGCAGTTACGCTCCGCCCTGCTTTCCTCTGTATCCCACGACCTGCGCACGCCGTTGTCGACCATGATTGGTTCGGTATCCAGCCTGATAGATCTGTCGGACTCCCTGGACGCCAGCCAACGGGCGGAGCTGCTGGACAACACCCTAACCGAGGCGCGGCGGCTTGATCGCTATATTCAGAAGCTGCTGGACATGACGCGTCTGGGGCATGGCGAGCTGAGCCTGGACCGGGACTGGATTGGCCTGGACGATCTGATAAGCGTGGTGATTCGTCGTAGCCGACCTCTGTTGAAAGATATCGAGCTCAAGATCGACATCCCACCTGATCTGCCACTGCTGCACGTTCATCCGGCGCTGATCGAGCAGGCCCTGTTCAACGTCCTGGAGAATGCCATCCGTTTCTCGCCCGCCAACGGGCATATTCGGCTCCAGGCGCTGCAAGACGATAACTGGCTGCATCTCGACGTCAGCGACAGCGGCCCCGGCATTGCTCCTGACAAACGAGCACAGGTATTCGACATGTTCCACACCTTCAGCCATGGGGATCAGTACGCCGCCGGCACCGGGCTGGGGCTTGCCATCTGCAGGAGCATCGTCGCCGCCCACGGTGGCCGCACGTCGGTAGAAGACAGCGCCCCGGGTGACGGCGCACGGGTGCGAATCAGCCTGCCCCTGGCGACTCCGACAACAATGCAGGAGGACGACCTTTGACGCACGTCCTGATCATCGACGACGAACCACAGATCCGCCGCTTCCTGACCATATGCCTGGGTTCGCAGGGTTACCAACTGCTCGAGGCTGAAGACGCCCGGCAGGGCCTCCAGCAGGCCGCCCTGCATCAGCCCGACCTGGTCATCATGGACCTGGGTTTGCCCGATATGGACGGGCAGTTGCTACTTCAGCAAATGCGTGAATTCTACAAGGGCCCGGTGATCGTGCTTTCGGTGCGTAATGGAGAGAAAGACAAGGTGCTAGCCCTGGACAACGGGGCCAATGACTACGTGGAGAAGCCCTTCGGCGCCAACGAGCTACTGGCGCGTATTCGGTCGGTTTTGCGGACCTTTGGTGACGTTGCAGTGCCACCGACCGGCTACGACGACGGCTACCTGCGTGTCGACCTGCTTGACCGACGGGTGAGCCTGGCCGGAGAAGATCTGCATCTGTCGAAAAAGGAATTCGAGTTATTGCGCAGTCTCATCGCCCACCCCGGGAGGATCGTTACCCAACAGCAGCTGTTGAAGGAGATCTGGGGGCCGCACCACACCCACGATACCCACTATCTGCGAATCTTCATCGGACGCCTGCGCAGCAAGCTGGGGGACGACCCCACGGCGCCACGCCATATCGAGACCGAATCGGGTGTGGGTTACCGGTTTATCGGCCAGGCCGACTGACGTATACGCAATTTTTACGACCCCGGGCGAAGCCTGGCATGGTTTGTTTACACACCACTGGCAAACAATGAACGCATGCAGCAACTCATCAGGAGTAGTTCATGCGCATCATCATTCTGGGCGCCGGCCAGGTCGGTGGAACACTGGCCGAACATCTGGCAGGCGAAGACAACGACATCACTGTTGTCGACACTGACAGCCGCCGGCTTCGCGAACTGCAGGACCGTCTCGACCTGCGCACCCTGCAGGGTTCCGGCTCACATCCGCAAATACTCGGCAAAGCCGGAGCGGATGACGCCGACATGCTGGTCGCGGTGACCAATAGCGACGAAATCAACATGATCGCCTGTCAGGTCGGCTACAGCCTGTTCAATATTCCTACCCGCATCGCCCGCGTACGCGAACCCGATTATCTGGCCCGGGACCAGTTGCTGTTCAGTCGCGAAGCAGTACCCATTGATGTATTGATCAGCCCCGAGTCGCTGATTACCCAGGGGATCAAGCGGCTGTTGCAATACCCTGGCGCGCTACAAGTTCTCGACTTTGCCGACGGCAGGGTGCAGCTGGTGGCGGTAAAAGCGCGCTACGGCGGTGCGCTGGTAGGCCAGCGCATAAGAACCTTGCGAGAACATCTCCCGGATATCGACTTGCGGGTGGCCGCCATTTTCCGCAAGGAGCAGCCGATCATGCCCGATGGCGATACCGTCATCGAAGCTGAAGATGAGGTGTTCTTCATCGCCGCCAGACCGGATATTCGCCAGGTAATGGCCGAGCTCCGGCGCCTGGATCGACCTTACAAACGCATCATCATCGCTGGCGGGGGCAACATCGGCGCACGGCTGGCAACCAGCATCGAAGGCCATTATCAGGTGAAGATAATCGAGCAGAACATGGCTCGCTGCGAGCATCTGTCCCAACAGTTGCACGGGAGCACCATCCTCCACGGCAATGCGTCCGACCGCGAACTGCTGATTGAAGAAAACATAGAAGCTACCGATGTGTTCCTGGCCCTGACCAATGATGAGGAGGCCAATGTGATGGCCTCGATGCTGGCCAAGAAGCTGGGGGCCCGCACCGTTATCACGCTTATCAACAATTCCGCCTACGTGGATCTGGTGCAAGGCGGCCTGATCGACATCGCCCTGTCACCACAGCAATCGACCATCAGCGCATTACTCACCCATGTACGCCGTGGCGATGTAGTGTCGGTGCACTCGCTCAGACGCGGAGCGGCTGAGGCGCTGGAGGCGATAGCCCACGGCGACATGGACAGCTCGCGGGTCGTCGGGCGTCGTGTTGACGAACTGGCCTTGCCCGCCGGTACCAGTGTTGGCGCAGTGGTCAGGGGGGAACAGGTGATCATGGCCCACCATGACACGGTCATCGCAGACGGCGACCACGTGATCCTGTTTGTCGCCGACAAGAAGGCCGTGCGCGCCGTCGAGAAACTGTTTCAACTCGGGATCGGCTTTATCTGATCCCGTCCCGTTGCGCTCAGTCGCCATGCCGGGCGCGCTCGGCGATCAGACCCAGATTGCTGAAATCGATATTGGCCCCGGAATTGATTCCTACCAGCACCTGGTCGCGGCAGCGCTCCCGGGCTACATAGGACCGGATCCCAGCGGCCGCCAAAGCGCCGGCAGGCTCGGCAATCGAGCGGGTGTCCTCGTAGATGTCGCGGACCGCCGAGCAGATCTGATCCGTGCTTACCGTGATCACCTCATCGACCAGGTGACGGCACAACTCGAAGTTCAGTTGGCCAATTTGCGCCACCGCCACGCCATCGGCAAAGCGATCCACCCTGGGCAATATCACCCGCTCACCGGCCGCCAACGCAGCTTGCAGACAATTGGAACCCACCGGCTCAACGCCGATGACCCGCACCTCCGGGCGCAGATACTTCACATAGGCCGCTATGCCGGCAATCAATCCCCCGCCGCCTACCGGTACAAATATCGCGTCCAACCGACCCTGGTGCTGGCGTAGAAGCTCCAGACCTACGGTGCCCTGCCCGGCAATCACATCCGCATCGTCATAGGGCGGCACGAAGGTATGGCCCCGCGTTTCGGCAAGTCCTATGGCGTAGTCCAGTGATTCGGCAAAGGTCTCGCCATAGAGCACCACTTCCGCACCACGTGAGCGCACACCCTGGAGCTTGATATCCGGAGTACTCAGGGGCATGACGATGGTCGCCTCGATGCCCAGCTTCTGCGCCGCCAGCGCCAGCCCCTGGGCGTGGTTACCGGCGGAAGCGGTGATTACGCCGCGATTGCGCGCCTGGCTGTCGAGCGCCGCAACCCGCGTGTAGGCACCGCGAATCTTGAACGAGTGAACCGGTTGCAGGTCCTCGCGCTTGAGCCATACCTGGTTGCCCAGGGCAGCAGAAAGTCGCGGTGCGTGCTGCAAGGGTGTTTCGATTGCAATGTCATAGACCGGCGCGCGGAGAATCCGGGTGACGTAGCTACGATGAAGCGAGGGAAAGCTCGTCTCCGTTTGCGGGAAAGCCTCAGAATCGGCGGCAGCTGGCTGCGCGAGTGCAAGGGACATACAGACTCCTGTCAGGTTGCAGGCCCCGGAGACAGAAACAAAAAACCCGCCTCGAGGGCGGGTTTTCAGAGCGACGTGAGTCAGCCCGCCAATGGTGGAATGGCGGTCATAATCATCTGGCTGGTGGTCACGTTGAATAGCTTCATGGCTTGAATCTATGTGCTCAGACGGTTTGCGTCAAGAAAACTTTTCCCGGCATTAACCATCGGACCTGATCAGCAGGTTTAATAGCAGCCAGTCGGTGACTACATCCACTTTTCAAATCCCTAAGCGGCTGACACGCGATGACCGGAGCTACTCTAACGGCGCGGTGCCCTGACAGTAGCGTCGCTGGGTACCAGCCAGAAGCGGAAGCAGACCAGCGTGACGACACCCAATGCGGCGGTGGAGGCGATATCCCACCAGCCATCACCGATCAGCGCGCCCGCCAGCCCAGCCGCGCTCAACATGCCGAGCAAGACCGGCCAGAGCCAGATATTCAATGCACTGCCCCTGCGTGGCCTGATCATGCTTTGCCCCCGGAGAGCTTAGTTGCATCACTGATTTCGACCGATTGCGCGGAGCGTCTGCGGCGCTTGGCGAACCACAGATACAATCCACTACCCAGCACCACGATGGTAAGAATATCCAGCACCGCCCAGAGAATCTGCACGCCGCGTCCGCCATAGTCACCAAAATGCAGTGGCTGCGATACCTGCAGTACCTTGAAGTACCAGGGCAATTCGCGGCTGTCAGTCACCTCGGAGGTGGTTGCATCGACCAGCACCGGTTTGGACAGGCGGGAGGTCAAAGGCTCGTTACCGCGCATGAACACACCGTAGTGATGCGGGCTGGAGAACGTGGTGCCGGGAAACGCGACAAACTGCACGCTCATGCCCGGCTCCAGTCTCCGTGCAGCCTGCACCGCCGCTTCAAGTGAGCCGATCTGCTCTGGCACCGGCTTGCCCGCGTAAGGCGCAACCATTTCGCTGAGCTGATCCTCCTGCCAGTAATCCACCAGCAGATCGGCCCAGGCATTGATCACACCGGTAGCGCCGACGACGAAGAACCAGACCAGCGTGACGATACCCAGCACGTTATGCAGGTCCAGCCATTTGATACGTTTGGTCCGCTCACGGCGCACTTCGCCGAAGCGCAACTTGCGCATGAAGGGGGCGTAGAGCACCGCGCCGGACACCAGCGAGATCAACAACAGAAAGCCCATCAAACCGAGAAACAGCATGCCGGGCAAACCGGCGAAGAGATCGATATGCAGACTGTTTATGACGTACATGAAGCCGCTTTCCAACTGCGGCTCCACCAGTATCTCGCCGGTGCGGGCATCCACTGCGACCTGCTTGAGGCCGTCGTGGGAGCGCGGCGTTGGTGACATCGTCAGATACCAGATGCGGTCATCGTCCATCTCCTGGGAGAGAAACATACCGCCCAGATCAGGATGCCGCTCCCCGGCAATATCGACTACCCGATCCAGGCTGATCCGCGGCGTATCGGCCGGCATTTCTGCCGGCTCGGCCTCGGTGCCCAGCAGGTGACCGATCTCGTGATGGAAAATCAACGGCAACCCGGTCAGGCACAGCAGCAGCATGAATACCGTACAGACCAGGCTGGTCCAGGTATGCAACCAGGACCAGACCTTAAGCGAACCTGCACTCAACATTACCCGCCCTCGCCTCTGCTCAGAAATCCAGCGTGGTAGAGACGATCAGCGTACGCGGCGCGCCAACGGTCAGATAACCGGAGCCCGGGTAGCCACCGGCCGACGCCCAGTAGTCGCGATCAGCCACGTTCTCCACGCGAGCACGCAGGGTCACCTGCTGCGCATCGTTGATGAAGGTGGTGTAGCGCGCGCCCAGATCGAAACGGGTCCAGGACGGGACTTCCTGGGTATTGGCCAGATCGGCGTACTGTTCGCTGGTGTAGATCGCCCGGGCATCCAGCGCCAGACCATTTACGCCCGGTACCATCCAGTCAACGCCCAGATTGGCCTGGGTAGTCGGCGAGCCGATAGCTTCGTTGCCATCCACATCTGCGTCCAGCAGGCTGATGCCACCGAGCAGCGACAGACCCGAGACCGGCTGACCGAAGGCGCTCAATTCGAGGCCGCGATTTTCCTGATGGTCGACAATCTTGTAGGTATTGTTCTCCACGCCGCCAATCGGCTTGCGGCTCTGGAATACGCCTACGCTGCCGCCGAACCGGCCACCGTCATACTTCAGACCAATTTCGCTCTGCCGAGTCTTGTAAGGCTCAAGCACTTCACCCTCGTTGTTCAGCGGCGGCTGACCGGAGCCGGCATTGGCCACATCACCCTTGACCAGGCCTTCAATGTAATTGGCATAGGCTGAGAACTCGGGATTGATCTGGTAAACGATACCGGCGATTGGCGTGACCGCGCTTTCCGAATACTCCGCAGTCTCAGCGCCGGAAGTCGCGTCATAGCTGTGGGTCTCGATGTTCTGGTGGCGGGCGCCCAGGGTGACCAACAAACGATCGTCCATCAGCGCCAGCGTATCGGCCAGGGCAACACTGCGAGTATCAACTTCTTCGGTCACCAGCGGACTGTCGAAGCTACCGCCGATAAAGGCAGTAGTCGGTGGCGCGGCGACGTCGGTCGGCGCGTACAGATTGCTGCCAAAACCGGCGAAATCGGAGAAACCGAACGCGTTGCGCGACTCGGAGGAAAACACCGCTGCCGACAGCGTGACCGTGTGACCTACAGAGCCGGTGGCGAAGTTGCCGCGCACGCCCGCTTCACCGGTCTTTACCTCGTCTTCGCGCACATTGTTGAAGCGATAGGCGTTGGTGTCACCCGCAGCATTGATCAACGTGGGGTTGGCGAAATCGCCGGACTCTTCCCCATTGCGCAGACCGCCAGCAATCCAGCCAGTCAGATTGTCGCGGAAATCGTATTCGGCGCGCAGGGTCCCGAAAGTGTCCCGGGCGCTGGAGTAGGTCCAGGGCTGGGCAATGCTTTCAGAAGCGTCCGGTGCGGACGGAATATCCAGACCGGGGGCGATGGTTATATTCGGCTGCGACCCGTCCAGACGATGATCCTGATAACCCACATCGGCTGAAACCCGCATGTTGCCCTCGCGGAAGTCGGCGCCCAGCGCGACCACATCCAGCTCGGTGGACTCACCATCAACGGCGGTATCGCCATCGCGACGCGCCATGTTCAAACGCAAACCGAAGCGGTCGTCCTCGGAACGGCGAGCGAAGTCACCAGCCACATAGGCCTGGCCGCCGGAGCGTACCCCGGCAGTGACCTGGCTCAACGGCTGGTTCGGCGCCCGCTTGGGCACGATGTTGATAGCGCCACCCAACCCGCTGCCGCCGGGCGCAGCGCCATACAGAAAGGCATTGGCGCCGCGCAGCACTTCAACCCGCTCGATGAACTCGGTACCCAGATACTGACGTGGCAGCAGACCGAACAGGCCGTTGTAGGACATGTCATCGGAGAAGATGGGCAGACCGCGTACCAGATATACCTGCTGGAAATTACCGAAGCCACGGGCCACGCGCACTGCTGGGTCGTTGATCAGCACCTCACCAACGCTGGCCGCCTGCTGGTCTTCGATCAGCATCTCGGTGTAGCTGGTCAGCGCAAAGGGCGTTTCCATGTAGTCCTTGTTACCCAGAATGCCAATCCGCCCGCCGCTTGCCACCTGACCGCCGGCGTAGGGTGCCGGCAGGCCTTCGGCGGAGGCATCCGCGCTGGCACTAACCACTGTGGTAGGCAGCTCGATTGCACTGGCCGGCTCATCCTGAGCAGATGTTTGGGCATGCGCCAGCGGAGCCAGTGCCGTTAGCGCCAGGGAAAGGGCGGAAAGCTTGAAATAAGGAGTCGGCATGGGAGGCAGCTCTGAAGGATAAGTAAGGGAAACCGTAACGACAGAACGCACGCGTGGCGCACAAATATGTTCGTCGTAATACAAACGGTTCGCATTCTACTTATCATGCAGAAACTTTCCCACCCCTTTTTGTTCAGCATTTACTCAGATGTAGAAACCGGCCCGGCGCACGCAGACATCGACGTCGAACGCTTCGCCAATGGCAACCACTGCAATGCTCTTGATCTGCGCGGGGTCCAGCTCAATGTCAGTACGATGAGGGCTGAGCTGCGAGTAGGGTATATTGAAACGGATCCAATACGGCTCCACCCGCAGAGTATGGCGATAGGATTGCCAGGGCCTGTCCAGTTGGCTGGTCTTGATATGCAGATTGTATTCGTGGGCGGGGCCGCACAATTCGATAAACAAGCCTTGGAAATTGGCCAGGGAATACGCCGGCCCGATATCCAGCTTCATCTGCACAAAGCCGCCATTGTTATCCAGACTGGTCTGCCCGGTCAGACAGCTAGCACTCGAATTGCTCCGCTCGCACTGACTAACCCGTGCATTGGACACGCCACCCATCACCTGATCGCTGATCGCCACCCAGGGCGAGGGCACATCACGCTGCGCTCGATAGACATCGATCAATCGATCCTCTTCGACTTGAGGACCGTGTACCTCCAGAGCCTCACTCATACGCCTGCAACACCTCAAGACTGATGATCTCGGTCGCCTTTTCGTGGCAGGCATCGAGCAACACCGGAGGTGCAACGCCCGCCTCGTAGGCTTCTTTCCAGCGACTGGCGCAAAGGCACCACCTGTCACCCGGCTTGAGCCCGGGAAAGTCCCACTCGGGCCGGGGCGTGATCAGATCATTCCCGCGCTCCAGGCTGTATTGCAAAAAGGTGTCGGTCACTACCGCGCAAACCACATGCCGGCCGAGGTCGGCATCACCGGTATGGCAAAACCCGTCCCGGTAAAAACCGGCTTTGATTTGATTGCAACATGGCTCCAGGGCGGTGCCCAGAACGTTCTTCGCACTGTTGGCCATTGCGTGTTCTCCTTTTACATTAAATTAGTCAGTACCCGGTCATCTCAAGATAGCCGACACCAGTGTGGCTACCAGTAACCTTGATGGGACCCTCCCAATAGGGGATCCCGGTGCCCATCCACGCCTGCTCGTTCAGCGCCTGCACTTCGATATCGAGCCCCTTGCCTGTCACCTGCAATCGCCAATGGGTCGGCAGAGTGCGTCCTGCGACCTCGGTTTGCGCCAGCGGGGTCATGGTGATGAGCTCCTGGTCCAGCGGCTCGCTGACTCCGTTCGGGGTAATCCAGGTGCCCGAGTAAAAATGACTGCCATCGTCACTGCGCAGGCGAAAAAGCATCAATTTGTTGCCATCGTGCAGATGCAGTGAAAACCAGTCCCACCCCTGCTGATCCTCTGCCAGCGGCTGACTGCTCCATTCCCGGTCGAGCCAGGCACTGCCGCTGACCTTGTGTTGTTCCCCTTGCCACTCGATTTCGCCTTCAACCTGATAGAACGGCTGGCTGTAGTACCAGGACGCTTGGCCACGATCCGATTTGCGGCTGAAACCGCGTTCACCATGCAATACCAGCGGCCCCTCTGCCTGCAGACTTAATTGGTATTTGAAACCCTCCGAGGCGGCGCTGACCTGCAGGGGGCTTAGCTGCCCGTCGGCATCACCTTCCAGGGACCAGTCATCAATCCAGGCTTGGAAAGGCTCGACCCGCACGCCAGCCTGACCTATACCTCCCCGGGCCAGGCGGTCGGCATGCTGATGCCCATCGGCATGGGTCAGGCCGGCGTGGCCAAGCCAGACCTGCGCACTTTGCCAGCCATCTTGTGCCTCTTGCTCGTTCTGCGGAGCCATGGCCTGACGAAAGAGTGTCCATTGTGCGCCCCACGCCTTGCCCTGCTCATCTGTCAGGTTGGCGGTGACGTACCACCATTCGATCCGATAGTCGGGGTGGGCGGCAAAATCGGCTGGAAAGCGCAGCGGCTCGCCCGGGGTAACGGCGCTGAAACCTTCCGCCTCACTTCCCAAACCGGCAAAGCCAGCAGGCGCGGTCGGCGGGGAGCTGTCACAGGCCGCCAGGGAGCTCAGAATCAATGCGCACAGCCATTTAGGCACCATGGGTAAAACTCCTCAGCAAGCGCGCGGGCCCGGTGCGCATGATGCGCCAGGCAGGGCCGATGCTCGCCAGCAATACCGCGGCCAGGGCCAGCAACACCAACAACAACCATTGCCGTGGAAACCAGTGCCAGGGCAGGCGCCAGCCGAATGCCTGCACATTGACCACTTCGACCAGACACCAGGCCAGCGCCAGCCCAAGCGGAATGGCCAGCGCGCAGGTAAGTGCCGCCAGAACGAGCATTTGCGCCAGACTCAGCAGGGCCAACTGGCCCGGCCGCAAGCCCATTGCCCAGAGCGGTGCAAGCTGACTTAGTCGGCTGTCGGCCAGGCCCAGCAAGCTGGTAAACAGCGCCACCGCGGCAACCCCCAGGGTCAAGGTGTTAAGCGCGGCTGTGGCAGAGAATGTCTGTTCAAATATCTGCTGCGAATAGGCTTTCAGGGCAGCCTGATCAATCACCCGGCTGTCGCCCAGATCAAACTCTGTGCGCAGGTCGGAAGCTATCCTGGGCGCGGCGGCGGGTTCAGTCAGTATCCCGATACTGGTCAGTGGCAGATCGGGCCAACGCTGTTGCAACCCGGCGGCAGATACCAGCATCTGGCCCTTGGGATTACCATAATCGGCATAGCGGCCCAGCACGTTCAACGGCCAGACCCCGGCAGGGGTGTCCAGCATCAAGGTATCACCCACCGCCAGATCCAGACGGTAGGCAAGTTGCTCGCTGACCATGGTACCTGTGCCTGCAACCAGCTGAGGCCAGGGATCCGGGGCGTTTTCCAATAGTGGCCAGGTGTCGGCGTAGAGCGGGTGGTCAATAACACCGCTCAGCTGGGTGGGCCAGCCGCCGACACGCGTGTCCAGCTGCCAGCTGGGTAGCTGTGCGTGCACCTGAGGCTGATGGTTCAGCCATTTTTCAATGACATCCGCCTGTTGCGAGTCCAATGGACGCACATAGATATCGGCAGCCAGACGCTGGTCCAGCCAGCCGGTGAAGGTCTGGCGAAATCCTTCGGTCATGCTGCCCACGCCAATATTGGCAGCCAACGCCAGCAGCAGCGCCATCAGGGCCACGCTCAAGCCTGATAATTGCTGCTGACTGTCCGCCCAGAACCACTGCCGCACCGGACCGCCACGGCGCAACTGGGCCACTCGCAATATTGCCTGCAGGCACAGTGGCAACAACCAGGCGGCGCCCAGCAACAGGCAGGCGAGCAGACCAAAGCCGGCAAGCAGTGAGTCGCCCCAGAAAATCAGCCCGCCGGCCACCAGCAAGAGCAGCACACCAAGTACCGTTTGTCTTTTGATCATTCGGCCCTGGGCCTCTCTCCACGCCTGCGGTCTGGCCCAGGCCAGCACCGGCAGACGCATCGCCGCGAGCACACTACCTCCACCGGCAATCAGGGTCCCGAGCAAACTCATGCCCAACCCGGTAAGCCACCAGAGTGCATCCAGAGATAACTGCCCCGCCACCTGGGCACCATACAAGCCTCGCAAACTGGCCGCCAGATCACCAACCAGTAACGCCGCGAGCGCAAAACCGCTGAGTACTCCGAGACTGCCGCCCAGCAACGCCAGTATCAGAAGTTCGAACAGAAGAACTGCGAGCAGTGTCTTGAGACTGACGCCGCAGGCGCGCAACGTCTGCAGCAGACCACGACGCTGCTCCATGGCCAGATTGGCCGCAGCATGCACGATAAAGAGCCCGACCACGAAAGCCAGCAGACCCAGGGCGGTGAGGTTGAGGTGAAAACTGTCGGTCAGCCGCACCAGGTCATCCTCACCGCGGGTCTCCCAGACCAGCGACACACTCTCCGGCAGCGGCGGCAGGTCAGCGGCGAAGCCAGCGGCAACCACCAGCTGAGTGAGCTTTTCAGTCTGTTCCAGCAGCCGCTGTGCCTGACCAATATCCACCAGCAGCATGCCCGGCGGCAGGGTATCCACGACATGCAGCGGCGGAAGCTGTTCACCACTGGCCAGAACCGGGGTGTCACCGGCGGCAAGACCAAGTTCGCTAAGGGTATCGCCTGCGATCCAGGTAAGGCCCGGCGCCAGCATGAACGCCTGTAGCTGGCTCTGATCGCCGGCCTGGGTGGCAATGGTCCCTTCGCCGGGCAATGTCAGCGGCTCAATCCCGGTCAACTGCAACCGCCGCGTACCCTCGACACCGACCAGCTCCACTGTCCCGCTCAACATCGGCGACACCGGCCACCCTGCGCGGCGCAGGGTGATGAAGTACTGCTGGGAAAAGGGCTGACCTGCCGGGTCTACCAGGGCGGTTTGGGCGCTGCCAGTGAACAATTCCGCAGCCCGATCATAGCTTTCACGCGCCTGACTGTTCAGTGCCTGCACGCCGGTCCAGAGTGCCGTAGCCAACCACAGCCCGACCAACAGACAGCCGGCCTGCAACGGATGCCGACGCCAATGGCTGAGCAGGGTGTGCAGTACCCAGCCCCAGTGTCGGATCACAAATCACTCCCGTGCACTCGTCCAGACTTGAGCATTACCTGACGATCCAGCCGCGCAGCCAGGGATGCACTATGGGTGACCATCAACAGGCTTGAGCCCGCTTCCTGCACCAGCTCAAGAAGCAAGGCCATGACCTCGTCGGCGCTGCCCTCATCCAGATTGCCTGTGGGCTCATCAGCGAGCACCAGCGGTGGCCGCACGGCGAGCGCACGACCAACGGCAACCCGCTGCTGCTGCCCCCCGGAGAGCTGTTCGGGGTAGCGCTGCAGCAGTGCACTCAAGCCCAGCCGCTGCGCGAGCCAGCCCAGCCATTGATCGTCGATACGACCGGCCAACCGAGCCTGAAAGGCCAGATTGTCGACTACTCGCAGGGACGGGATCAGGTTGAACTGCTGAAAAATGACCGCTACCTGATCGCGGCGAAAGGCGGCCCGCGCAGACTCATCCAGGCCGGCAAGCGATCTTCCGGCAACGTGAACAGCGCCGCTATCGGGCTGATCCAGCCCGGCAACCAGATGCAACAAAGTGCTCTTGCCACTACCTGACTCCCCCATCAACGCAAGGCTCCTGCCCGCGTCAAGCTGCAGGCTGACCCCGTCGAGTACCGGAAGCTGCCCTTGTGGGCCTGGATACGATTTTTTCAGGTTGGTTACTTCAAGCACGTTGCGATTCTCCAGAGCCGGGATGCACCAGCGCATTGATCAATGGCTCTAATGTCTGTGTCGGGCGTCGTCTGCGCCAATGGTCCGGCGACAGGCCAGACCAGCGTTTGAACGCACGTGAAAAACTGGCCGCTTCGGCGTAGCCCAATTGCCGGGCGATGCTGTCCAGCCCCAGAGCGCTGTCGCTCAATAGCCTTTCGGCGAGGTTACGCCTGACCCGTTCGTCCAGTCTCCGGTACGGATGCCCCTCCTCGGCCAGACGGCGATGCAGGGTACGCTCGGACAGGGCAAGATGGGCGGCAACAGTTCGCGCCGGAAGAATCTGCCCGGAACGACTCATAAGCAGCTGCATCACCTGGCGCGCTAACGGCGCGTGGATATCTTCAAGGCTGTCACACAGATGCTGACACAGGTTTGCGCATGTTCGCTGGGTTAACGCGTTGGCCAGAGGCAACTCGGCATCAAGATCCGCGTCCGATATAAGCATGGCGTTACGGGGCGCCTGGGTGTTCACGGCACAGCCGAAATGCGCAAGATACAGCTCGGAGGTGCCCGCGCCGGGCACACAGATATCCATTCGCAGTGGTATGAAGGGCCGCTGCAGCAACTCGGAGAAAAGGCACTGCCAGGCAGTCATGCCTCGCTCCACCACCAGGCATTGCGCGTCAGCTGGCAGGACACCCTGATCCATTGTCATCAACACACCCTCAGGGTGATTCTGCAGACTCACGGGACAAATCGATAAGGATAGAGCTCTGAACTGGCTGGTTACGTCAATCGCATCACGCAGGGTGCGGCTCGCCAGCATCGCGTAACCCAGCAGACCCAGACTGGTCAGGTGGTAACGCCGGCCGACCTGCAGCCCAAGACCCGGCATTGAATGTCGAGCGACAAGATTGCGGATCACCGCGAGCTCTTGCCACAGCTCCACGCTTTCAATGCACTCGATATCCTGTTGGGATTCTGCCGCACAAGGTAAACCCGTATTGGCCAGGCAGGCCGCCAACTCGACATTGTTGTCCACTGCCACGTCGAGCAGAAAACGCAGATTGGTGTTATCTCTTCGCTGCCGCCAGTCCACATCATGCCCCTCTTAAAATGGCAGTAACTATCATACGGTGGCACAGTTTATCATGGAGGCAGTATAGGACCTGAGGCATGCTCGGCGGGTATCAACCTATAACAAGAGGTAACTGTCATGCCCGAATTTTTCTACACCTCTGCGAGCAACAACCAGGCACGCAGCAGCTCTCATTTCCGTACCGAGCCCGTTTGTGGCGGGCTCGGTGCCGACATCCACGACATTGATCTGAACAACCTGTCCGAGGATGGCCAGGCGGATCTGCGTCAGGCCTTGCTGGACCACCAGGTGCTTTTCATTCGCGACCAGTCGTTAAGTGTCACGCAGCTCGAAGCGGTATCACAGCGCTTTGGCGAATTCGGCGTGGAACCCTACGTAAAACCCATGGCCGATCACCCCCACGTGGTGCATGTGGTGAAGGAAGCCAGCGAGGGCACGCCATTTGTGTTTGGCGGTGCCTGGCATTCGGACTGGTCGTTCCAGGAACGCCCTCCGGCCTTCACACTGCTCTATGGTCACGACGTACCCAAGGTCGGAGGCGATACCCTGTTCAACAATATGTATCTGGCCTGCGAATGGCTATCGCCGGCTATGCGCAAGATGTTGCTGGGGCTAAACGGTATCAACACACCGGAATATGGCTATGGCCCCAATGCCAAACACAATGCGGGCCTGGAAAGCATGCAGATTCTTTACGGAGAGAATATCGACCACGATGTGCGCAGCCATCCGCTGATTACCCGCCACCCGGAAACCGGCCGCAATGTGCTGTTCGCCAACCCTGCCTATACTCTGGGGATAGAAGGCATGAAGGCCGAAGAGGCGCGCCCCCTGCTGGACTACCTGTTCTCGGTCGCCAGCGCACCGGCGTTTACCTGCCGTATGCGCTGGACGCCGGGTACCCTGGCTATCTGGGATAACCGCTGCGTATGGCACCAGCCGGTGTCTGACTACTTCGGCCAGCGCCGTGAAATGTACCGAACCACTGTTGTGGGTGAAAAGCCCGAACGAGGTAGCCTGAATGAATGAAGAAACTCTTTTCGATCCCAGGGGTGCAGCTCGGCAGCTGTATCAGGCGCGCCGGCATGTCGAGCCCTGCGATCCGGTTGCGGGCACTTACGAGATCGGCATGCTGGAACAGGCCTATACGGTCCAGGACGAACTGATCAAACGGTTCAACACTGCCGGTCACAAGGTAGTGGGCTACAAGCTGGGCCTGACTGATCCCAAGGCGCAGGCGCAGATGGCACTGGATACACCTTTGTTCGGCAAGCTGGTGGAGGGCTGGAGTTTTGCGGCCGGCGCGGAAATACCTACGAGCAAACTGATCTCGCCCCGAGTGGAGGGCGAAGTCGCGTTCATATTCAGTGCCGGTATCAATGATCCCAAGGTGGACGAAGAAACCCTCAAGAACAGTATCAGCAAGGTATTACCCGCGCTTGAAATATGCGACTCGGCGTTCGCCGGTTGGCCGCGCAGTCTGTTTGATGCTGTCGCAGACAACCTGTCATCAGGCTTTTATATGCTGGGCAATGAGGCGAAGGATGTTCGGGAGCTGGACTTCGCAAACATGACAATGCAGCTTTACCGCAACGGAGAAAAGGCCATTGAAGGCGACGCTCGCCAATGCATGGGCAGCCCATTGACGGCGTGCCTTTGGCTGGTCCGCGAACTGGCGGAGCGCGGCACACCGGTCAAGGCTGGTGATGTCATACTCTCAGGCTCGCTGGGCCCCATGCAAAAGGTCGAGAATGGTGACTTGATCCGCCTGGAACTGACCCAGCTGGGCACACTTGAATGCAGCTTCGAGTAGCCTGGGAGGCTGGGGAGTCTGGTCAAATTTCAGACAAAGAAAACCCCGCCGAAGCGGGGTTTTGCAGAACGTTGTTCCTGATCATCCGTGGATCAAGGTGCCTCCAGGCACTGTCCCTATTCCATTTCAAACTTGGTGCGTCCCTGCGTTGCTCCTAGCAAGATCCATATTACGGATCAGGGCAGGGACTGCCCATAGCTGATTGCCACCAGCGCGTGTAAGCCTTTACCTACAAAGCGCTCAATTGCGCATCCCGGCAATCAGAACTGCGCGGCATCCAGCTCGAACAAGGGCTCGCTACCGGAGCGCACAGCTTCACTCAAGGAGTGAATGCGCGGTAACAGGCGCTTGATAAAGAAGCGTCCGGTGCCCAGCTTGGCAGCGTAAAAACCGTCGCTGTCCTGATCCAGCTTGGCCAGAGCGGCCTTGGCCATACGCGCCCACATGTAGCCGTAAACCGTGTAGCCAAACACATGCAGATACTCGACAGAGGCTGCACCGATTTCGTTGGGATTGGTCTTGCTGCGATCAATTACCAGCGCAGTGAGCTCCTCCAGATTGGACAGCGCTTTTTTTAGCGGCTGCACAAAGTCAGCAAGGGCCTGATCCTGGTTGGCGGCAATAAATTCACGAACTTCCTCGGCAAATACCTTGAAGAAGGCGCCGCCATTGGCAACAGTCTTGCGGCCCATCAGATCCAGTGCCTGAATACCGTTGGTACCTTCGTAAATCTGGCCGATACGGGCGTCACGTACCAACTGTTCCTGGCCCCACTCGCGCACGTAACCATGACCGCCCAGCACCTGCTGACCATGCACACAGCTTTCAAGCCCGATATCGGTGAAGAACGCCTTGGCCACCGGCGTCAACAGCGCCACCAGGTCCTCGCCCTTCTTCTTGATCTGCGGGTCGTCGGCAAACTTGCTGATATCCAGCTGCGAACCGACATAGGTGGAGAACGCGCGGCTGCCCTCGGTCATGGCCTTCATGGTCAACAGCATGCGGCGCACGTCCGGGTGCACGATGATCGGATCCGCTGCCTGCTCCGGGGCAATCGCTCCGGTGGGGGAGCGGCTCTGAATGCGCTCGCGGGCATAGGCCACCGCGGTCTGGTAGGACGCCTCGCCACAGCCGATACCCTGGATGCCGATGGACAAGCGCTCATAGTTCATCATCGTGAACATGGCGTTGAGACCTTTGTTCACTTCACCGATGAGGTAGCCTTCGGCGCCGTCGAAATTCATCACGCACGTTGCAGAGGCTTTGATGCCCATCTTGTGTTCGATCGAGCCGCAACTGACAGTATTACGTTCGCCCAGACTGCCATCTTCCTTGACCAGGATCTTGGGCACCAGAAAAAGCGAAATACCCTTGGGACCAGCGGGTGCATCGGGGAGCTTGGCCAGAACCAGATGAATAATGTTTTCTGTCAGGTCATGTTCGCCACCAGTGATGAAGATCTTGGTGCCGGTAACCGCATAGGTGCCATTGGCCTGGGGAACCGCCTTGGTCCGGATGATGCCCAGATCGGTGCCGCAGTGAGGTTCTGTGAGGCACATGGTGCCGGCCCAGGAACCGCCGTACAGGTTGGGCAGATAGGCGTGCTTGAGTTCTTCGCTACCGTGGGCGTCGAGCGCGAGGCAGCAACCTGCTGTCAGTGCCGGGTAAAGCGCAAAGCTGTTATTGGCGCCGTAGACCATTTCCTCTACTTGCACGCCCAGCGTCTTGGGCATACCCAGACCACCAAATTCAGGGTTGCCTCCCAGACCCACCCAGCCGCCTTCCGCGTAGGTGGTGTAGGCCTGCTTGAAGCCAGCCGGGGTCGTCACTACGCCGTCGTTCCATTGGGCGCCTTCTTCATCGCCGCTACGGTTTAGCGGGGCAATGGTCTGCGAGGTGATCTTGCCGGCTTCCTCGAGCATGGCTTCAGCGGTTTCGGCATCGATTGCGCCGTTCAGGCCGGGCAGGCTCTGCCACAGCTTGTCGGCTTCGAATACCTCGTTGAGTACGAAGCGGATATCACGCAGGGGGGCTTTGTAGTCGGCCATGGGACACTCCTCTAGCAGTGGTTGCGCCCGGAACAGTCCGGGAAATGTCACAAGTGTAGCCCGGCAACGTTTTTGGTCATAGCGTCTTTAAATGACTAAATTGTAATTTCCGGTCACATAGCCAATTCGTTGCTTTTGTTATCAAAGGATCGTGCCAGTAAGTATCACAATTGCGCCCTTCAGTCAGGAGCGAACTCTTTGCGACCAAACCCCGCGGCACTGTGACTTTCGCTAAAGCAAGAACATCTCACTTCACCTGGTTGAATGGCACTCCACGATGCCAAACCCCAGGCTCTTAGTCCTATTAGGGGTAAAAAACATGCTTAATACTAATCACCACATTCCTTTCGCCCTTTGCTTTGCGTTATTTGTAACCGGATGCTCAACCTCTCCAACCACTAGCGACCTGATGCGCGACCATGCTGCTGAGCTGAGTGATCAGGTAATACTGAAAAGACAAATAGCCAAGGACTGGGATACGGGGAACAAAATGATTATTGATGGCGAAAAAGCCGTCAAACGAGCAGATCGTGCTGTACGAAGGGCCGAGCGTGAACTTAGTCGCGCCCAAGCCGATCTAGAAAATGCGCAAAATCAAATCAGTGAGGGCGCGCAACTGAAATTTGATAGTGAACAACGCTTTCGCACGCATTTTCCTGATGACTCATTATCTCTCTAGGCTCGATAGTGCGTTGACGTCATAAACATGTGTTTATCTACGCATTAAAAACAAAAAGCCCCGAACCAGTCGGGGCTTTTTTACTTACAGCTTAAAGCTTAAAGCTTGCCGCTGACTCTTAGAACTGCTCGGCAGTCATCTGCATCAGGCTCTCAGCACCGGACTCCAGAGCCTCGACGTGGGCCTGGGCGCGCGGCAGCAGACGCTTGAAGTAGAACTCCTGCGTGGCCAGCTTGGCCTTGTAGTAATCCACTTCGCTGGTGCCGGCATCAAGCTTGCTCTGCGCGGCAATCGCCATCTTCACCCAGAAGAACGCCAGGGTGACGTAACCGGAGAACATCAGATAGTCCATGGCGGCCGAACCGATCTCCTCACGATCCTGCATGGCTTTCATCGCGATCTTCTGCGTCATCTCGCCCCACTGGGCGTTCAGCGCACTGACCTTCTTGATGTAATCACCAAACTGGGCGTTGCCTTCGTTTTCCTTGCAGAACAGGTGCACTTCCTTGGTGAAGGCACGCAGCATCTTGCCCTGGGTCATCAGTACCTTGCGGCCGAGCAGGTCGAGTGCCTGGATGCCGTTGGTGCCTTCATAGATCAGACCGATGCGGCAATCACGCAGTTGCTGCTCCTGACCCCATTCGCGGACATATCCGTGACCACCGAAGATCTGCACACCGTGGTTGGTTGCTTCCAGACCGGTTTCGGTCATGAAGGCTTTACAAATGGGCGTCAGGAACGCCAGCTGCTCTTCGGCATTCTCGCGCTCGGCTGCATCCTTGGAGTAATGCGCCTTGTCCAGCAGTTGCGCGGTGTAATAGGCCAGCGCACGATTGCCTTCGTTGAAGGCCTTCATGGTCAGCAGCATACGGCGTACATCGGGGTGTACGATGATCGGATCGGCGGGCTTGTTCGGCTCGGCCGGGCCGGAAAGGGCGCGCATCTGCAGGCGATCCTTGGCGTAGGCCAGGGCGCTCTGATAGGACGCTTCACCGTGACACAGACCCTGCATACCAGTACCCAGGCGGGCGTGGTTCATCATGGTAAACATGCAGTTGAGGCCCTTGTTGACCTCGCCGATCAGGAAGCCCTTGGCATCGTCGAAGTTCATCACGCAGGTAGCCGATGCCTTGATGCCCATCTTGTGCTCGATCGAGCCACATTTGACGCCGTTACGCTCGCCCTTCTCGCCATTGGCGTCAGGCAGGAACTTGGGAACGATGAACAACGAAATACCCTTGGTGCCTTCCGGCGCGTCGGGGAGCTTGGCCAGCACCAGGTGTACAATGTTCTCGGCAAAATCATGCTCGCCGCAGGAGATAAAGATCTTGGTGCCAGTAATCTGGTAGCTGCCATCGGCCTGGGGTACCGCGCGGGTCTTGGTCAGGCCCAGGTCGGTTCCGCACTGGGGTTCGGTCAGACACATGGAACCGGTCCACTGCCCTGGTACCAGCTTGTTCAGGTACAGCTCCTTCTGCTCCTGACTACCATGGGCACGGATAGCTGCAGCGCAGCCCTGACTCAAACCCGGATACATGCTCCAGGCGTAGTTGGCAGAACCGATCATTTCAGCCACTACAAATCCGAGGGATGCCGGCAGACCCTGACCGCCAAACTCTTCGGGTCCTGTCATCGACGCCCAGCCGTTGTCCACGAACTGCTGGTAAGCTTCCTTGAAGCCTGCAGGTGTAGTAACGACGCCGTCGTCGATATGGCAGCCTTCCTCGTCACCGGTACGGTTCAGCGGTGCGAGCACTTCACCAGCAAACTTGGCGCTTTCTTCCATCACCGCGGAAATCAGATCCGGGGTCGCTTCGGTCAACTCGAAACGCTCGTAACCGGCGCCGAAGTTGTGCAGTTCTTCCATCACGAAGCGCATGTCGCGCAACGGAGCTTTGTAATCAGGCATGGTTCAATCTCCTAAAGAAACACCTGGCATGTGCCAGGCGTCAGAATTCATACAGTCGTTTGAACACTATGCCGCCAGGCCCTGTCGGTCAAGGCAAATGCCTGCCAATTTCATTGCTTGATACAAAGCCATAAGGCGCCAGCAGAACAGCGGGAGTCCTTATGCAGACTGCTGTGCTCTGTTCGAGACGATTGACCAGCGCTGCGCCGCACTCGTCCTTACCCGCCAGGCCTCTTATTCTATAAAGCTATATAAAAATCAGTTTTCGTGCTTGGACAATCTTAGCCATCCCTCTTAATGTGGCGGCCTGAAAGGTTCCGACCCGCGGAGCCACTGTTACAAGACAAGGTTCGGGTTGATGAACTGGGATTCCCTGCCAATGATTGGCGTCGCCGTTCTGCTGTGCTGGGTTTTTTACGCCTTTGCACGGGAAAAATTCAGCCCTGATGTAGTGGTCGGTATCGCTGTGGCGGTGCTGCTGGTCAGCAGCTTACTGAGTCCTTCCGACGTCCTCGGCATCCTGTCCAACAGTGCGCCTATTACCATTGCCTGCATGTTTGTGCTTTCCGCTGCGCTGGAACGCACAGGCTGCGTCGAGGCGCTGGGCAAGTGGCTGTCGCGCATGGGTGGCGGCAGCCCGTTACGCACCCTGTTCAGCCTGATGCTGACCGCCATGGTGCTATCTACCTTTATCAACAACACACCCGTGGTTGCCATTCTAACGCCCGTCGCTGTAACGCTCGCGGCCCAGGTTGGCAGCAAGGCATCCAAGATGCTGATACCGCTGTCCTACGCGACGATCCTCGGTGGCACCATGACCATGATCGGCACATCGACAAACATTCTGGTCGACGGCGTGGCTCGAGAGCAGGGCATGGAGCCCTTCGGCATGTTTGAAATATTCCTGCCTGGCCTGATCATGTCAGCAATCGGCCTGGCATTCATCATGCTGGTCGGTCATCGACTGTTACCTGACCGCGAGAGTCTGTCAAAGCAGTTGCGCCCGGATCAAAGCAGACCCTTCATGACCGAACTGCTGGTCCCCCATGACTCCCCCGTGGTCAATCAGACCATCAGCGATGCAAAGCTCAATGGCGATACCGGCATTCAGGTTCTGAAGATTTTCCGCGGCGATGAAGAGCTCTCTACTCCGGTCAATACGACTGTGCTCAATGCCGGCGACAGGCTTGTACTGCACGCCAACATGCGCGACTTCATAGAGCTACGTCAGACCGGCCTGCTTACCTTCAATCACCAGCAGCCAGCCAATTTCGAAACCATATCCACCCGGGATGTGGTGCTGGCCGAAGCCATCGTTGGCCGTAACTCGCGCTACAGCCATCGCCCCATGCGCGATTTGAACCTGACCGCCCGCTACGGTATTCACGTACTGGCGATCCATCGACATAACGAAAACATCCAGGACAACCTGGATGATTTTCAGCTGCAGTTCGGTGACGTGATGCTGGTGGAGGGTACCCCCGCACAGATCCGCAAATTTGCCGACAACGGTGATCTGATCAGTCTGAACACCGTGCAGGAGCGTGCCTATCGCCGCGACAAGGCGCCTATCGCGATTGCTGCCGTATTGGCGGTGATGGTGCTGGCAGCACTGAAAGTGATGCCTATAGAGGGTCTGGCAATGATCGCTACCGCCGCTGTGCTGGCGACCCGATGCCTGGATACCGAAGACGCCTACAAGGCCATAGACTGGCGCATTCTGACGATTATCTTCGGTATGCTGGCGATAAGCGTCGCGATGAACAAGGTCGGGTTGGTGGATAGCGTTGTCGATCAGGTCATGCTGCTGGCACCGTTGATGGGCCCGCTTTTCATGCTGTCTTTCATCTACCTGCTGACCTCGATCCTCACCGAGATTGTCAGCAACAACGCCGTCGCGGTATTGCTGACGCCTATCGCGATGGGTGTTGCCTATCAGCTCGGCGCCGACCCGCGGCCCTTTGTGGTTGCCGTGATGTTCGCCGCCAGCGCCAGCTTCGCCACACCAATCGGCTACCAGACCAACACCTTTGTCTACAGTGCAGGGGGTTACAAGTTCACCGACTTCATGCGCATCGGGATACCGATGAACCTGATCATGTGGGCCACGGCGACGCTGGTGATACCGCTGGTCTGGCCGTTATTTCCCGGCTAACGCAGCGGCAAGCTTCAAGCTTCAAGCTTCAAGCAGTTTGAAGTGGCTTTTATAATAAAGCCCGCCAATTACCACTTGGCAGGCTGAAACCTGCTCACTATCAACCAGCTCGGACAGCTTGAAGCTTACCGCTTACCGCTTACCGCTTGCAGCTTGCGGCTTGCGGCTTAGCCCTTCTCGCTTTTCTCAAGCGCCTGCTTCAGATCCGCAAGAATGTCATCGATATGTTCAATACCGATCGACAACCGCACCATATCCCTCGGTACGCCAGCCTTGGCCAGCTCTTCGTCATCCAGTTGGCGATGGGTGGTGGTTGCCGGATGGCATGCAAGGGATTTGGTGTCACCAATATTCACCAGTCGCACGACAAGATCCAGGGCGTCGATAAAGCGCGCACCTGCCTCCTGACCGCCCTTGATGCCGAATGACAGAATCGAGGCTGGAATGCCTCCCATGTATCGCTGCGCCAGCGCGTGTTCCGGGTGGTCCGGCAGTCCGGCAAACTGCACCCAGCTGACCTGCGGATGCTGCTGCAGGTATTGCGCGACCTTCATCGCGTTTTCACAGTGACGCTCCATACGCAAGGTGAGTGTTTCCAGGCCCATCAGGATCTGGAACGCATTCATCGGCGACAGTGCTGCCCCCATGTTGCGTAACGGCACCACTCTGCAGCGGCCGATAAATGCAGCCGGGCCAAAGGCCTCGGTATACACCACGCCATGGTAGGAAGGATCGGGCGTATTCAAAAGCGGGAAACGCTCTGCGTTATCTGCCCAGGGGAAGGTTCCGCTATCGATAACCATGCCGCCCAGCGTGGTGCCATGGCCGCCGATATACTTGGTCAATGAGTGCACGACGATGTCTGCACCATGCTCGATTGGCCGGCAAAGTGCTGGCGTGGCCACTGTATTGTCGACAATCAACGGTACACCATGCCTGTGGGCCGCTTCGGCCAGAGCGGTAATGTCGATAATATTCCCCGAGGGGTTGCCCACTGACTCGCAGAAAACCGCCTTGGTCCGGGCATCAATCAGGCTTTCCAGGCTGGCTATATCGGCGTGATCACCAAAGCGAACCTCGATACCCTGACGCGGCAGGGTGTGGGCAAAAAGGTTATAGGTACCGCCGTACAGCTTGGCAACTGAAACGATGTTGTCACCGACTTCGGCCAGGGTTTGAATAGCGTAGGTGATGGCCGCCATACCGGACGCCACAGCCAGACCACCCACACCACCCTCCATCGCCGAGAGCCTCTGTTCGAGTACATCGTTGGTCGGGTTCATGATGCGCGTATAGATATTCCCGGGCACTTTGAGATCGAATAGATCAGCACCGTGCTGGGTGTTATCGAACGCGTAAGAGGTAGTCTGGTAGATCGGGACCGCTACTGCCTTGGTGGTCGGATCCGGGGAATAACCGGCGTGTACCGCGAGTGTTTCGAGCTTCATGGTTATATTTGTCCGTCGAGGGGTGTGCCGACAAGCATGCCCATGCAGCAGGTGACAGGTCAATATCGGAAACGGACCTGAGAGCAAAGCTTGCTTTCGGTCAACTAATCACACAAAACAGGAGGGCATACTGGAGCAGTAAACCTCAAGGAGTGCTTGCCGTGTCACCGATCATCGTTGCCAGCGACCTCAGCCCCGAATCCGATCTGGCCATTAGCCGGGCATGCATGCTCGCCGGCCGTCTGGGCGCACCACTCATTGCCCTGCATACGGTGGATAATCATTTATCCCTGGCCCTTCAGGACAAGGCCTGTGCCGAGGCCAGGGTCCTGCTCGAGAAACAATTCGAACGATGCCCCGGTGGCACTGCCGACGTACAGATTGTCATTCAGCGCGGTCCTGTTGCCGAGACCATCCTGCGCGCAGCGAGTGAATGTGCGGCACAGCTGCTGATACTGGGTCGGCACCATCAACGCAATCCGGAGCTATTTGTGGGCACCACACTCGAGCGAGTGAGCCGACTTTCCTCGGTACCGGTGCTGTTAGTCGCCAGTGAGAGCAGCTCTTATGACAACGGGTTGCTGGCGCTGGATTTTTCAACCTGCGCCAGTGAGGCCTTGCGTTGTGCTGCAATGCTGCTGCAAGGGGGCAAGCTACATGCACTGCACATGTGCAATCCACCGCTGGGAGCGCGGCTGGCTGGGCCGGCTGCCCGCGAAGCATTCATGGTCGAGAGACAGGAAACGTTATCGTATCTACTGGAAGATGAGATGGAGACTCTGGATCTTATTGGTACACCCAGACCCGATACTGAGCTGAAGATGCGCAGTGGAGAACTCCGCGCCTTGCTTGAACTGGAAATAGCCCAAATCCATCCCGGATTCATCGCTCTTGGCAGCCATAGCCGCAGCAGCATGGGGGAAGCATTACTGGGCAGCCTTGCGCTCGCGCTGCTGAGAGAGCCGCCCTGTGACGTGCTGGTTGCTCGCTGAGGCCCTAGCCAGCCTCGATATGGTCGTGCAACGCGATGAACTGCTGGGTCAGCTTGTGCCGGCCATCGAGAAAAATCAGCGGTGTATTGACCTGATGAGACTCGCGCATTCGCACTGAACTGGAAAGATACACAGGCAAGACAGGCAGCCCCTCGGCGATCAGTTCGTCGAGCATCTGTTGTGGCAGCGATGCCCGCGCCTGGAACTGGTTCACCACAATGCCTTCAACTTCCAGGTCCTCGTTATGCTCTTCCTTGATATCCTCCAACTCACGGAGCAGACCATAGAGCGCCTGGCGGGAAAAGCTGTCGCAATCAAAGGGGATCAAGCAGCGGTTAGAAGCGATCAGCGCGGAAATAGTATAGAAATTGAAGCTCGGCGCGGTATCGATATAAATCCGTTCGTAATTGTCTTTCAGGTCGTTGAGTAACTTGCGCAACTTCTGGATCTTGTAGCGCGACTCGAGCTTATGTTGCAGCTCACCCAGTTCCGGGCTCGCGGGCATCAGCCAGAGGTTTTCAAAGGGCGTTTCGGTGACAAACTGCTCGGCCTTCTTGTTGAACAGACTACTGGACAGCGTTTGCGCGAAGAAGTCGGCAATGGTCAGGTCAACATCTTCGAGACCGTCGCCGAGCAGGTAGTGGCTGGAATTGGCCTGAGGATCAAGATCCACGACCAATGTCTTGTACCCCGCCGCAGCACTGACTGCGGCCAGATTGCAGGCGATGCTGGATTTGCCGACACCGCCTTTCTGATTGAAAATGACTCGCCGCATAACCTTCTCCCGGTCAGTCCTGCGTATGGCTGATTTGATTCAGACTACGATAGCAGAGGGGTCGTGATAGATCGCCGACAACTCGTGCACGGCCTCGATAAACGCACCCGCATGCGCAGGATCTACTTCTGGAGTGATACCGTGACCAAGATTGAATACATGACCATTGCCCTTGCCGTAGCTCTTTAGGATGCGCGCGACTTCTTCGCGGATAGCAGCCGGCTTGGCGTACAACACCGTGGGGTCCATATTGCCCTGCAGTGCGACCTTCGAGCCCACCCGCGAGCGTGCTGCGCCCATATCGATCGTCCAGTCCAGACCCAGCGCATCGGCCCCACTATCAGCGATACTTTCCAGCCAGAGCCCGCCGTTCTTGGTGAACAGAATCACCGGTACGCGGCGCCCGTCATGCTCGCGGATCAGGCCAGATACAATCTTGCGCATATAGGCCAGGGAAAACTTCTGATAGGCATCAGCCGACAGGTTGCCACCCCAGGTATCAAAAATCTGCACTGCCTGGGCGCCGGCCATGATCTGACCGTTGAGATAAGAGGTTACCGATTGGGCCAGTTTGTCGAGCAATTGATGCATGGCTTCAGGCTGGTCGTACAACATGGCCTTAGTCTTGCGAAAATCCTTCGAAGATCCGCCCTCGACCATATAGGTAGCCAGCGTCCAGGGGCTGCCGGAAAAGCCGATGAGCGGCACGCGACCATTGAGTTCGCTGCGAATGGTGCGCACGGCATTCATCACGTAGCCCAGATCCTGTTCCGGATCAGGCACCTTCAGTGCCTCAACATCGGCCGGGGTATCGATACGCTTGCGAAAGCGTGGGCCTTCGCCTGTCTCAAAATACAGTCCGAGCCCCATCGCATCCGGAATAGTCAGAATGTCGGAAAACAGGATCGCCGCATCCAGCGGGTAGCGCTCCAGCGGTTGCAATGTCACCTCGCAGGCTCGCTCGGGATTCATGCACAGCCCCATGAAGTCACCCGCCCGACTGCGCGCTTCGCGGTACTCGGGAAGATAGCGCCCGGCCTGGCGCATCATCCAAACCGGAGTCACATCAACAGGCTCGCGCATCAGGGCGCGCAGGAAACGGTCATTTTTCAGTTGGGGCATGTAGTAGCATCCAATAGCGGAATCAGCCGCCATTGTACCGGGAAATCGGCAGAAAGATCAGCGCTGGCCGGCCAAACCTCAGGGCATGTTGCCACATGTCATGTTTTCTAGAGCGCGACCACTGTCACAGGCATAAAAAAGGCGCCCGAAGGCGCCCTGTATTTCACGCTGGCGCGATCAGAGATCGAGATACTCGAGAATTCCCTCTGCAGCCTGACGACCTTCCCATATCGCAGTCACTACCAGATCGGACCCACGAACCATGTCGCCACCGGCAAAGATCTTCGGGTTACTGGTCTGGAACCGATACTGCGCCTGCTCGACTGCAACCACTCGACCCTGACTGTCGGTATCCACACTCTTGTCGGCAAACCAGTCCGCAGGACTGGGACGAAAACCGAAGGCGATAATAACCGCGTCGGCCTGCAGGATCTCTTCCGAGCCGGGAATAGGTTCGGGGCTGCGACGACCGCGGGCATCGGGCTCACCGAGACGGGTCTCGACCACCTTTACGCCTTCAACGCGATCTTCACCAACAATCGCAATCGGCTGGCGGTTAAAGAGGAATTTCACGCCTTCATCCTTGGCGTTCTTTACTTCCTTGCGCGAGCCGGGCATGTTTTCTTCATCACGACGATAGGCACAGTGTACCGACTTGGCGCCCTGGCGAATCGACGTACGATTACAATCCATCGCGGTATCACCACCCCCCAGCACAACCACCCGCTTGCCTTTGAGGTTGATGAAATCAGCTTCGGACTTCTCGAATCCGAGGTTGCGGTTGACGTTGGCGATAAGAAAATCCAGAGCATCGTATACACCCGGCAGATCTTCACCCGGGAAGCCACCTTTCATGTAGGTGTAGGTGCCCATACCCATGAATACCGCATCGAACTCTCCTAGCAGTTCGTCAATAGTCACGTCCTTGCCAATCTCGGTATTCAGGCGGAACTCAATACCCATGCCCTCGAATATCTCGCGACGGCGTGACATGACCATTTTTTCGAGCTTGAACTCGGGGATACCGAAAGTCAGCAGACCGCCGATCTCGGGGTTACGGTCGAACACCACCGGACTAACGCCGGCACGCGCCAGCACATCGGCACAGCCAAGGCCTGCGGGGCCGGCACCAATGATGGCAACACGCTTGCCCGTAGGCACTACCTGGGACAGATCTGGTCGCCAGCCCATCGCAAAGGCGGTATCGGTGATGTATTTCTCCACCGAGCCGATGGTTACGGCACCGAAGCCGTCATTCAGGGTGCAGGCACCTTCACAGAGGCGGTCCTGGGGGCAGACCCGTCCGCACACCTCAGGCAGCGTGTTGGTCTGATGACACAGCTCGGCAGCTTCGAGAATATTGCCTTCCGAGACCAGCTTGAGCCAGTTGGGAATATAGTTGTGTACCGGACACTTCCACTCGCAGTATGGGTTACCGCACTCCAGGCAACGGTGCGATTGATCGCCCGCCTGCTCTGGCTTGAACTGTTCGTTGATTTCGACGAACTGGGTTTTGCGCATACGCAGCGGACGCTTCTGCGGGTCCTTGCGGCCCACATCGATAAACTGGAAGTCGTTGTTCAAACGGTCAGCCATAAAAAACCTCTTAGCAGCAGCGGTGCTCCAACGGAGCACGGCCGCAAACATTCACCTTGGGCTCAGACCCGCTCAAACACCGCGAGCCTGATGCCAGACAGCCGCTTTATTGCGGATTGGCTCGGGTGCTGCTCAACAAGGCACCCAGACTGGCCGCCTTGGGCTTGACCAGCCAGAAGCGCCGTATGTAATTGTCCAGGTTGTCCAGAACCTCGGCACCCCACGCACTCCCAGTCTCGGCTACGTATTCGTTCAGAACCATGGTCAGGTGACTGCGGTAGGACTCCATGGATTCGCTGGAAATCCGATGCAGCTCCACCAGCTCGTGGTTCAGTTTGTCGAAGAAGCTGTTGTCCTGGTCAAGTACAAAGGCAAAGCCACCGGTCATGCCTGCACCGAAGTTGTGACCGGTATGGCCCAGCACACAAACCATCCCGCCGGTCATGTACTCACAGCAATGGTCGCCGGCACCCTCGATAACCGCGTGACAACCGGAGTTACGCACGGCAAAACGCTCACCGGCACTGCCCGCGGCGAACAGCTTGCCGCCAGTGGCGCCGTAGAGGCAGGTATTGCCGATGATCGCCGTCTCTTCCGAGCGGAACGGGCTGCCCTTGGGCGGCACTACTACCAGCTTGCCCCCTGTCATACCCTTGCCCACATAGTCGTTGGCATCACCTTCTAGGTACATATGCAGTCCGCCGGCGTTCCAGACGCCGAAACTCTGACCTGCGGTACCCTTGAAACGATAGGTGATCGGCGCCTTGACCATGCCCTGGTTGCCATGTACCCGGGCGATTTCGCCAGATACCCGCGCACCGATAGAACGGTCGCAGTTGGTCAGCTTCATCTCGAACTCGCCACCAGTCAGCCCGTCAATGCAGGAACGCGCCAATTCGACCATCTTCTCCGCAGTCAGGCCCTTGTCAAAGGGCTCGTTGCGTGGCGATTCACAGTACTGAGGCTTGTCAGCAGGTACATCCTTGCTGAACAGCAGTGGCTCGAGGTCCAGGTTCTGCTGCTTGCTGGTGTTACCCGGCAGAATTTCCAGCAGGTCGGTCCGCCCGATCAGATCCTGCAAGCGTGTAACACCCAGCTTCGCCATCCACTCCCGGGTCTCGGTCGCGACATAAGTGAAGAAATTCATCACCATTTCCACGGTACCGATGTAATGGTTGTCACGCAGGTGCTTGTTCTGCGTTGCAATACCGGTAGCGCAGTTGTTCAGGTGGCAGATCCGCAGATACTTGCAACCCAGGGCAATCATCGGCGCTGTGCCGAAACCGAAGCTCTCGGCACCGAGTATCGCTGCCTTGATTACGTCCAGACCCGTTTTCAGGCCACCGTCAGTCTGTACCCGGACCTTGCCACGCAAATCGTTACCGCGCAGAGTCTGATGCGCTTCAGACAGGCCCAGTTCCCAGGGCGACCCTGCATAGCGGATGGATGTCAGTGGCGAGGCACCGGTACCGCCGTCATACCCGGAAATCGTGATGAGATCAGCATAAGCCTTGGCAACGCCGGCAGCGATGGTGCCTACCCCGGGCTCGGATACCAGCTTGACTGATACCAGGGCCTGGGGGTTGACCTGCTTGAGGTCGAAGATCAACTGCGAAAGATCCTCGATCGAGTAGATGTCGTGGTGCGGCGGCGGCGAGATCAGCGTTACGCCGGGCACTGCATAGCGCAGGCGGGCAATCAGCTCATTGACCTTGCCGCCAGGCAACTGACCACCCTCTCCCGGCTTGGCGCCCTGGGCCACCTTGATCTGCAGCACATCGGCATTGACCAGGTATTCGGGGGTAACACCAAACCGGCCAGAGGCGATCTGCTTGATCTTGGAGCTGCGTGAGGTGCCATAACGGGCAGGATCTTCACCACCCTCACCCGAGTTCGAGCGGGCGCCCAGACGGTTCATCGCTTCAGCAATGGCTTCGTGGGCCTCCGGCGACAATGCACCCAGCGAGATACCCGCTGAATCGAAACGTTTGAAGATGCTCTCGAGCGGCTCGACCTGGTCGAGATCAATCGGCGTCTGATCGTCACGCAGGCGCAGGAGGTCACGCAGGGACGCTACCGGACGGCTATTTACCAGCCCTGCATATTCCAGATACTTGTCGTAGCTGTCGCCCTGAACCGCATCCTGCAATGCCCTCACCACATCAGGATTGTAGGCATGGTACTCACCGCCGAAGATGAACTTCAACAGGCCGCCCTGCTGTATAGCCTTGCGTGGATTCCAGGCTTCCTTGGCCAGCAGCCCCTGCTCCATCTGCAGGTCACTGAAGCGCGCACCCTGAATCCGGCTGACCACCCCGCGGAAGCAGACGTCGACTACCTCATCAGCCAGACCGATTGCTTCAAACAGCTGAGCACCGCGATAGGAGACGATAGTGGAGATACCCATCTTCGACAGGATCTTCAACAGCCCCTTGGAAATACCCTTGCGGTAGCTCTTGAAGACCTCGTACAGATCACCAATGACTTCGCCGGTACGGATCAGGTCGCCAAGCACTTCGTAAGCCAGGTACGGATAGACCGCAGTAGCACCGAAGCCAATCAGCACTGCATAGTGGTGCGGGTCGCGGGCGGTAGCCGTTTCGACCAGAATATTACAGTCGCAACGCAGTCCCACTTCAATCAGGTGGTGGTGCACGGCGCCCACGGCGAGGGCCGCGTGTACCGGCAGCTTGCCTTCTTCAATATAGCGGTCGCTGAGCACGAGCAGGGTCTTGCCCTCGCGTACGGCGGCCTCAGCCTGTAGTGCTATGTCCTTGACCGCGTCGGCCAGGGGCATGTCGGCTGGCACATTAAGCTCGATACGCTGAACGGCAAAACCCGGGCGTTCGAGATTCATCAATGTGCGCCATTTGGCAGGCGACATGACCGGGCTGCTCAGGATGGCGCGGTTGGCGTGCTCGGCAGTCTCTTCGAACACATTGCGCTCGGCGCCAACACAGGTTTCCAGCGACATCACGATGGCTTCCCGCAGCGGATCGATTGCCGGATTGGTTACCTGGGCAAACTGCTGGCGGAAGTAGTCGTAAACCGAACGTACACGGGTCGACAGCACTGCCATCGGCGTATCGTCACCCATGGAGCCAACTGCTTCCTGGCCATTTTCGGCCAATGGACGAAGCACCTGGTCCCGCTCTTCGAAGGTGACCTGGAACATTTTCATGTACTGCTTGAGCTGTTCCGGGCTGAGAAAATCCGAGCCATGATCGCGATCGTTCATCGTGGCCTGGATACGTAGTGCGTTTTCCTTCAGCCACTTGCGATAAGGATGACGGGACTTCAGTCGACCTTCGACGTCATCCGTGTGCAGCACTTCACCAGTCTCGGTATCAACCGCGAGAATCTGGCCCGGGCCCACCCGGCCCTTGCTAATCACGTCTTCGGGCTGGTAATTCCAGACACCGATCTCCGAGGCCAGGGTAATGTAGCCGTTCTTGGTAACCACGTAACGGGCAGGACGCAGGCCGTTACGGTCAAGCAGGCACACGGCGTAGCGGCCTTCGGTCAACACGATACCGGCCGGGCCATCCCAGGCTTCCATGTGCATCGAGTTGAATTCGTAGAATGCCTTCAAATCAGCATCCATGGTCTCAACGTTCTGCCAGGCTGGCGGCACCACCATACGGATCGCACGGAACAGATCCATACCACCGGCAAGCAGAAGCTCGAGCATGTTGTCCATGCTGGAGGAATCCGAGCCAGTCACGTTGACGATGGGCGAAATGCTCTCAAGGTCAGGTAACAGCTCATTGGTAAACTTGTTGCGGCGAGCGTGGGCCCAATTGCGGTTGGCGGTAATGGTGTTGATCTCACCATTGTGGGCAACCAGCCGGAACGGCTGAGCAAGCGGCCATTTGGGCAGTGTGTTGGTGGAAAAACGCTGGTGGAACACGCTAATAGCGGTTTCCATACGTTGATCGCTCAGATCTGGATAGAAGCGGCCCAAATCAGCCGGCATCATCAAACCTTTATAGGAGATGACCTTGTGCGACAGGCTGCAGACGTAGAAATCCGGGGCCGCCTGCATGGCAATCTCGGCCTTGCGTCGTGCGTAAAAGAGTTTGATGCCGAACTGCTGTTCGTCGAGGCCTTCGCCAGAGACAAACACCTGCTCGATTCGCGGCATGCTGCTCAGAGCCAGCGGCCCGAGGACACTGCTGTCTACCGGCACTTCACGCCAGCCCAGCGATACCAGACCCTCGCCTTGGAGCGCTGCATCAAAGGCCGAATGGGCTGCCTCTGTAGCGGCCTGATCAGCACCCATGAAGACCATGCCAACGGCATATTGTTCAGGCAGGGCGACGCCAATCGATTCCTGGGCTACGTCGCGCAGGAATCGGTCCGGTTTCTGAATGAGCAGACCACAGCCGTCACCGGTCTTGCCGTCAGCGTTGATGCCGCCACGGTGTGTCATGCACGTCAGGGCTTCAATTGCCGTCAGTAACAAGTGGTGGCTCGGCTCTCCCTGCATATGGGCGATAAGACCAAAACCACAGTTATCCTTGAACTGATCAGGCTGATATAAACCTGCTTTCATAGGCACACTCTCAAATGCTATTGAATTCAGACGCTTACGAGACTCAAACGAGACTGGATCTGGCTCGGCGCCGGACAAAAGGGGAGTAATTGTACACAGCGGTTTGTACAGCCACAATTTTTTTTCGGCTAGAAGTGCCGCATAAGCGTATCCAAATGTCGTAAATAAGAAAGCTTTTCAGTGACCAGACTACTAGCGGCGAAGTGAAAGCCTCACCCCGCCACCAGAACCTATGTCATTTCAGGGCTTTTTGAATATCACCCACCGAGCGTGGCCACGGGTTAGCGCTGCGCATTGAAGCAGGCAGTCCGGAGATTCCCTGCTGAGCCTGCTGACGACCAGCATAGTTGCCCTGAGTAACGACAAACCAGGGTTCACCCTGATGGGTCGTCTGGAAAAATCTCAACTCTGCCACGCCGGGATTATTACTGATGAAACCACTGGCTGCGCCACGACTGCGCGAGCCGAGCACCTGCAACACATATCTACCTGGTTGCTGCGCACGGTACCAGTCATCACCACTCGCACCAGCCGCAGCTGTTTGTGGTGCCGAGGGAGCTACCGGCTCGCGGGCAGGCTGAACCGGTTGAGCCTCTGACGTCGGTGTCGGCGCGTCCACCACCGGCGATTCGGGTACAGGCTGCACTGGCTGAGCTGGCATAGCTGGTGATTGTTCCGACCTCTCTACCTGCGCCTCAGCAGAGGCTTCCACGGGAACTTCTCCAGCACCGTTACTGGGAAAAAGATTGACCGTGGCAGAACGTTCGGAGTCCGCAATACGGGTATCTTCGTTATCAGACGGGACCTCGGCGAGCTCATCTGACCCTGGAGGTCTCTCTGATGGAGCAAGGCCGGGGGCAGCGTTTAATTCGGTGAGCTCGGCGAGCTGGGGGTCATTGGTTGCATCGACCGGTACTACCGGATCCGGCAACTCCAGCACCGTGGTGACCGGCTCTCCCTCGCGTTCACCCATGAACCAGGCAAAACCTATGCCCACAGCCACCAGAACCACCGCCACAAGGGACTTCAACGGCAGGACGGCACGGCGGGATGTGATGGGCGACTCCTGCTCAGCCATGGCTTCGCCCATGGATTGCCGGGCTGCGTCGTTGATACGACCAGGCCAGCCACCGCTATGTCGATGAATCCATTGCGTCTGATCTTCATCGAGCAACTCGATGCCTTGTCCTGCAGCCTCCAGACGCTGAGCAAGATAATCCCGAGTCTCGTCAAGGGTGTAGGGCTGCAGGGCAATCAGATGCAGCCATTCAGCACCCTCTTCATCGGCGCTGACGCTGTCCAGCATGGGCTGGATACTATCATCGGCAAACAGGAAGATACGCAGGGGAGAGTCCCCGCCGCTCACCCGGCTCAAGTCAACGAGCTCCTGTAGCGCATCCTGTTCCAGCAGATGCGCGTCGTCGATAATCAGATAAAGGTTTACGCCCGTATCATTGAGCTGGCCGGCCCGGAGCAACAGCGACCTGGAGTCTCGTCCACTGGCATTAACCGCCTGACAAAAAAAGGAAGTCAGTGCGCTGGCGCTCGGAAACTCGCGCGCGGTGGTCACCACGCATTGGGTAGTATCCTTGTTACTGCTGGCTACCAACACCTGGCGCAGTAGCGTCTTGCCACTTCCCTGCGGGCCGGTGACCAACAGAACCTGATCACCAAATCGGGCCAGATGGTGCAGTTGCGCCAGCACTGTCTTGCGTTGCGGCGTGAAAAACTTGAATCCCGGCGTACGCGCTGCAAAAGGATCATGGCTTAGCTGGTAATACTCTTCGATACTTTCAGCACCGCTCAACGCGTTCATGCCTGTTTCCTGTGAATCTGTCATGGGTGGCCCTGTGCAAGGGTAGCTTGCAATGTTTCAGTATCAAATTCGGCGGTAACCACCGCTTTGCCGATGGCTTCCAGCAAAACCAGGCGTAACTGTCCATCAAGAACTTTCTTGTCCACCGCCATCAGACGGACAAAGTCCTGCGGCGTCATTGTTTCAGGCGGCCTTACGGGGAGACCTGCCAGGGCAATTATCCGGATTCCGCGATCACAAGCTGCTGCGTCAATCCAGCCAAGCCGCCTGGACATATCCAGCGCCATGGCCATGCCGGCCCCAACCGCTTCACCGTGTAGCCACTGGCCATAACCCTGTTGAGCTTCGATCGCATGTCCGAAGGTATGACCCAGATTCAGGATCGCTCGCACACCTCCTTCTCGCTCATCCGCAGCAACAACCTCCGCCTTGATGGCGCAGGAACGCGCAATCGCCTGCGTTACCAGGTCATGGTCCAGGCCTCGAAGCTCCTGCATATTGGCTTCTAGCCAATCAAGAAAGGTCTCGTCGCGGATAAGCCCGTACTTTATGACCTCAGCCAGACCGGCGCTCACCTCACGAGGAGGCAGCGATCTCAGGCTCGCCGTATCAATTATGACCGCGCGCGGTTGGTAGAAAGCCCCCAACATGTTCTTTCCGGCCGGATGATTGATCCCCGTCTTGCCGCCGACAGAAGAGTCAACCTGGGAAAGCAGCGTCGTTGGTACCTGGATGAAATCCACACCCCTCTGATAACAAGAGGCGGCAAATCCGGTCATATCGCCAATAACGCCACCACCCAGAGCAATCAGGGTAGTGCGTCGATCATGCCGCGAAGCCAGTAAGGTATCGAAGATCTGCTGCAGGGTTGTCCAGTTCTTGTACGCCTCACCGGTAGGCAGCACGACTCGGGACAACTGGTAACCGTCGAGAGTGCGACACAGAGCATCAAGATACAGAGGAGCTACCGTATCGTCCGTTACAATACAAACCTGCTTACCTGCGATATAGGGAGCGAACAGCTCGCGCTGCTCCAACAGTCCGGAGCCTATGAATATTGGATAACTGCGCTCACCGAGCTCGACCGTCAGTTGCTGCATATAGTTTCTCCCAAGCGAATGCGGCAAGAATACAACAGACGATGGCATTATGGGCAGTCAGGTACGGAAGCGACCTGACAGGTAGACGGGAACGGATTCAGGAATCAGATTCGAGCAGCCGCGCAACAACGGTATTAACCACTACTTTTGGGCCCCGTTGATCCGTATCGATGATGATGTCGGCAATTTCCCGGTACAGAGGATCACGCTTGGCCATCAGATCACGCAACACTCGTTCGGGATCAGCGTTCAGCAACAAGGGCCGTTGCCGGTCCTTGGACGTTCTCTGCAACTGCTGGTCAACGCTGGTACGCAGATAAACAACCAGGCCGTTAGCTGCCAGAGCTTGCCGATTGGCTTCGCGCATGACTACCCCGCCGCCGGTAGCCAGAACGATACCGCTCTCCAGCACCAGCTCGGCAATCATAGCCTCTTCGCGCTGACGAAAACCCTCTTCTCCTTCCACGTCAAAGATCCATGGAATATCGGCGCCGGTTCGCGCCTCAATTTCACGATCAGAGTCTTTGAAAGGATATTTGAGCTCCTTGGCAAGGAGTCGCCCGATGGTACTTTTTCCTGCCCCCATCGGGCCTACCAGAAAGACATTACGCAAGGCGATTACCTGGCCACAGTGATGGCGCCGTTCTTGATAATCCGTGGAGTCAGGAAGATCAGGAGCTCGGACTTCGTCTCTGAAGTCACGTCGCGGCGGAATACCTTCCCGAGCACCGGCAGATCACCAAGGAAAGGTACTTTCATCTGACTGTTCTGGGTTTCACTGGAGAATACGCCACCAATAACGATGGTTTCGCCATCACCCACCAGAATCTTGGCGTTGACCTCATTCTTGCGAATGGTTGGCACACCGTTCACTTCATTGGTGAAGTCGGGCTCATCCTTGGTGACGATGACCTCCATGATCACCTGATTATCCGGCGTGATCTGGGGAGTCACTTCCAGAGACAGAACGGCTTCGGCAAAGGCCGTAGTCGTTGCACCGCTGGAGCTGGCTTCCTGATAAGGAATTTCCGAACCCTTGAGGATTTTGGCTGTTTCCTTGTCTGAGGTGACGACTTTCGGTTGGGAAATGATTTCGCCATTACCCGTGCTTTCCATGGCTGAAAGCTGAAGATCAAGGATTGCGTTATTGGTGATGAAACCGATACCAATTCCCGAGCTCGCACCAATCACACCCATGTCAACAAAAGGAGCATTGACCGCCGGAGTGGGCATTGCTGCGCCGCCGCCGGGGTTACGACCGAAGACCTCATAGCGGTCCCCAAGATCGATACTGCCGCCCCAACGCACACCAAGCGCCTTGTCAAAGCCGACGTTGGCTTCAACGATGCGTGCCTCGATCATTACCTGGCGAACTGGTATGTCAATTTGAGTAATGATGCGGCGCAGTTCGTCGATGCGCTCCTGGGTCAGGGTTACCAGAAGACTGTTGGTACGATCATCGAATATGACCGAGCCGCGCATGTCGTCCTTCAGAGTGCCTGCATTGGCAGTATCTTCATACAGCCCAGCCACATCGGACGCCTTGGCGTAATTGAGCTGGATAATCTCCTTGCGCAAAGGCGCCAGCTCGGCAACCTGTTTCTTTGCCTCCAGCTCCTGGCGCTCACGCGCAGCAATCTCATCAGCCGGTGCAACCAACAACACATTACCAATCTTGCGCTTGTCCAGGCCCTTGGTCTTGAGCACCAGATCCAGAGCCTGATCCCAGGGTACATTTTGCAGGCGCAAGGTGATGCTGCCCTGAACCGTGTCACTGGCTACGAGGTTGAGATCGGTGAAGTCAGCGATCAGCTGCAGTACCGAGCGGACCTCGATATCCTGAAAGTTGAGAGACAATTTCTCGCCGGTGTAGGCGAAGTCCTCGGCACGACGCTGCTCCGCCTCGGTACGACTCAAAGGTTTGAAGCTGACAATCAGACGATCGTCGGTCTGATAGACAAGGTGTTCATAAAAGCCGGTTGGTTCGATATTGATAACTGCATTGCCATTACTGCTGGATGCATTCACAAAGTTGACCGGTGTAGCAAAATCGGTGACGTCCAGCCGAACCCGCAGAGCATCCGGTAACTCGGTATTGGGGAAGTTCAACCGAATCTTGCCACCCTGCTCCTGCACGTCAACCCGTACCGAAGGATCGGACAAATCAATAACGACGTTACCCTCACCCTGATCACCACGCTGAAAGTCCAAACCCCGAATCGCCGATCCGCTGGTTCCGGGACTACTGACTACGGGCTCGTCTGAGGACCTCCAATTACCCGGAACTGCTGTAGCAGTCGCTGGCTGTGCCGCAGGTGCAGCTGCATAACCCGGGGCCGCACCTTCTCCTACCAGCACGTAAAGATCATTGCCATCGGTGCGAGTAGTGTAAGGGACCAGGCTGTCCAGATTGATAATCAACCGAGTGCGATCGTTGGCCTCGACGACCGTCAGACTTCGCGCGTTGCCCATGCCCAGCTCCCGATTACGGGAATCCAGCTGGTTGGTAACGCCCGGCAGGTCAATGGCAATACGCGCAGGCTGCTCGATTGTGTAGCCCTTCGGTGTCGAGAGCACCGGCTCATCGAAAGTCAGCTTGAGTTCAACCCTTTCACCCGGTAGAGAGGCAACATCTAGGTTCTGGAGGTTGGCCGCAAGGGCCAGAGGGCTCAGCAGCGCAATAACCGCGGCGAGCGTAACTTTCTTGGTAAGAGGCATTTGATTGCGTTCCACGCTTGACTGTTTACAGTTCATGATTTCTCTCCCTGGTTGTCCTATCCGCGCACAGGCAAGCTGAGCGTTCGCGGGCGCTCCAACCAACCGCCTTCACCGTCCGGGACGATCTCCATCACCTCGACACGACCTTCTTCGATTGCGATGATGCGTCCATGGTTACGACCCAGATAGTCTCCTACCTGCACCCTATGGACGCTGCCTGCACCTCGAATAAGCGCTTGCATGCCTTGTTCGTCGCTCAGGGTACCAACCATCTCGAACCCCTCGATATTGAAGCCTTCGAGGAACTGTTTGATTCTGTCATCATCTGGCTTGACGTCCTGGGATCCACGCTGCCTCTGAGTCACGTCAACTCGAATAGGTGGCTGGAACGGACTTCTCAATGAAGCTGCACTGTAGGTAAAAGCCTCATATGCCTTGAACCGTGGCAGTGGCTCGATACTTCCTGCAGGCTTGGCCCGCGTATCAGCCATGAATGCCTGCAGATCGCCGAAGCCGCTATCGCCACAGCCGGAAAGGAGCAGGGAGGAAGCAAGGGCCAAGCCCCATACACGCTTGTGCATGATCATTGCTCGCCTCCTGTATCGTTGTAGCGATAGGTACGGGCAAGAATACTCATTTTAAGCAGGTCCCCATTTCCCTCGGTTACCGGCGCGATGCTGAAATCATGCAGCGTAACAATACGCGGCAGGCTGGCAACGCTGCTGACAAAAGAACCCATGTCATGGTAACTGCCCTGCACCACGATCCTTATGGGCAACTCGATATAGAACTGTTTCGCCGTTTCCGGTTGCAGCGTAATGGATTCGAACTCGAGGCCGCTGTTGAGCCCCATCTGGGTTATATCTTCCAGCAGGCCCGGCACCTCGGTGTCGCTTGGCAGCTGCTTGAGCAGCGTACCGAAGCGCTCTTCTATTTCCACCAACTGTTCCTTGTAGGCTTCCAGATTGGCAGCGCGGAAGGATTTGGCTTCAAAGTCCTTGCGCAGGGTAACTTCCTGAGCCTCACTGCGCTCGAGGACCAGCTGTAGATCCTTGAGATGGAAATGGTAGCCGGCAAACAACAAGGCAATAAGTAATACCAGACCGACTATGAACTTCAAGGCACCGGGCCAGGAGCCAACATTATTGAAGTCGATATTGTTGATATCGATCTTCTTGAAGCTATCCATGGATTTAGACAGGCTCATGGCTGCTTCTCCCCAGCGGTACCGGCACTTGGTTCGGTTTGCTTCACTGAAAGCTCAAACACGTTAGCCTGATCCAGCCCACCGGAGGTAACGGCTCGTACCGCGGTCAAATTCGGTGAGGTGAGCCAATCGGACGCATCCATCTGACGCATGAGATTGGAAACCCGGCTGTTGGATTCGGCCCGACCCTTGATGCTGATTGTCGGCCCTTGCATCCCGAGCGAATCAAAGTGCACGCCATCCGGCAGTGTTCTGGCCAACTCATCAAACACTCTGACAATGATCGGCCGATTACCCTGAAGGTCCTGAATGATCTTCATCCGATCGAGAAGTTGCGTGCGACGCGCCTGCAGCTGCTCGATCTCCTTGATACGCGCTTCGAGTAAGGTGATTTCCTTTTGCAGGAACTCGTTACGGGCATTCTGGTGATCAATCTTGCCGTTGAGGAAACGATCCCCGAGAAAAACCAGGCCACCGGCAAAAATGATAATCAGCACCAGAACAGTCATGAATTCTTTCTTGCGCTCTTCCCTGAGCTGCTCGCGCCAGGGTAACAGGTTAATGCGAGCCATTAGTCGAAACTCCTCATTGCCAGACCACAGGCAATCATCAGCGCAGGAGCGTCATTGCTGAGCGCGACGGCGTTGACCTTGTTTGACAGGGTCATGTTTGCAAAGGGGTTGGCAACCAGCGTTGTGGTGCCTATTTTTTGCTGGATCAGTTGATCGAGCCCCGGAATGGAAGCGGTCCCCCCTGCCAGCAGGATATAATCCACATCGTTGTACTGGCCGCCGGCAAAGAAAAACTGCAGAGAGCGCGAGACCTGCTGCACTACCGCATCCTTGAACGGGCTCAACACTTCGCTTTCGTAGTCGTCCGGCAAGCCGCCCTGCTTCTTCGCCAGACCGGCTTCCTCCTGGGAAAGTCCGTAGCGACGCTGAATCTCGTCGGTCAACTGCTTGCCGCCGAAGAGTTGCTCGCGGGTATAGATGATCCGCCCCTTGCTGAGGACGCTGAGGGTCATCATCGTGGCGCCGATATCGATCACCGCAACGGTAACGTCGTCTCGGTCACCCTCAAGCTGATCGATGACCAGCTCGCAGGCACGCTCCATCGCATATGCCTCGACCTCGACTACCCGTGCGTTGAGCCCCGCCAATGCCAGGGCTGCCTCACGGATGTCGACGTTCTCCCGACGACAGGCAGCAAGCAGCACCTCTACCCTCTCGGAATTCCGGGGTGACACACCCTGCACCTCAAAGTCGATGGCGACTTCATCGAGAGGATAGGGAATGTACTGATCCGCCTCGAGCTTGATCTGCTCTTCCATCTCGTCAGGATCGAGACCCGCATCCATTTCGATGGTTTTGGTAATGACGGCGGAGCCGGCAACCGCAACGGCAGCCTGCTTCAGCGAACTGCGTGATCGGGCCAGGACTTTCTCCAGCGCCTGACCAACACCTTCGAGCTCGACGATATTCTTCTCGACGACCGCACTTGGTGGGAGGGGTTCAACCGCATAGGCTTCGACCTTGTAGCGGTTGCCGGAGCGACTGAGTTCAAGCAGCTTCACAGTAGTGGAGCTGATATCGATACCCAGAAGCGTATTCGCTTTTTTCTTTATGAGCCCTAGCACAGCCAATTTCCTATCAGCATCCGACACTTACGGACGGTTTATGTTTTCCTACATTAAATAACAGACCTAGCACAAGCGCAAATAGCTAAAACAAAAAAAATACGCTTATAATGGAGTCTGTTAACCCGTTCTCATCTGGCCTCATCCCTAACCATTTCATTTGACAGGGAATTCGCTTCTCCCCCATGCCATTTTTAAAATTTATATTCTGGTCAATAATTGCTCTCGTCAGTGCCCCAATCCTTGTTTTGAGCGGGGTAGCCCTGTATCTCAGCCCGGATTTGCCTGATGTCGACGCTTTACGTGACCTTCAGTTACAAACCCCTTTGCGGATATATAGCACAGATAATCGACTCATAGCAGAATTCGGTGAGATGCGTCGAATTCCAATAAGCTATGACCAGATACCGCCCGATTTCATCAATGCTTTGCTGGCCGCTGAAGACGACAATTTTCTAAACCATCGTGGCGTAGACCCGATGGGCCTGCTGCGCGCTGTTGTTGAACTGGTACAAACCGGCCAGATCCAAACAGGCGGTAGTACTATCACCATGCAGGTGGCAAAGAACTATTTCTTGAGCAGCGAACGTGTTTTTTCCCGCAAATTCAACGAAATTCTGCTTGCTCTGCAAATAGAGCGAAGCCTCGATAAACGGGAGATATTCGAACTCTACGTCAACAAGATATATTTGGGCAATCGTGCATATGGAATAGAGGCTGCAGCCCAGATCTACTTTGGCAAGTCGATTGACCAACTCGACCTTGCCGATCTGGCCATGATCGCCAGCCTGCCAAAGGCTCCATCACGTTACAACCCTGTCTCCAATCCGGAAAGAACGTTGATTCGTCGTAACTGGATTCTGGGCCGAATGCTCAGTCTTGGCAATATCGATCAGCAAACCTATGAAGACGCTGTCGCCAAGCCGATAAAGGCGACCAAGTACGAGGCAAAGGCCGAGCTCGAGGCGCCCTATGTCGCTGAAATGGCTCGCCTGGAGATGGTCGAGCGTTTCGGTGATGACGCCTACACAAGCGGCTATCATGTTTACACCACTGTCGATAGCAGCCTGCAGACCCTCGCCAACCGCTCACTGCGTGAAGGTCTCATGGAATACGACCGGCGGCACGGATACAAGGGGCCGGAGGCGAGCAACCCTGAAGCTACGCCCGATCAGTGGGAAACCCTTCTTAGGCCCTACCGGGAGATGGGCGGATTATTGCCCGCAGTCGTCACTGCCGTCAGCGCTGATAAAGCTCTGATTCAGATGCGCGGCGGCGCCCTCGGCGAGATACCCTGGGAAGGCATGCGCTGGGCCCGAAAGCACATCAACACCAACAGCCTGGGGCCAAATCCGAGGTCCCCTTCGGACGTGCTCGATGTTGGGGACATCATCCGGGTAATGCATGAAGAAGATGTTCGCTATCGGCTCGCCCAGATTCCAAAAGCCCAGGGGGCCCTGGTAGTGCTCTCTCCGGACGACGGCAGCATTCAGGCTCTGGTCGGCGGCTTCTCCTTCGAGCAAAGTAAATATAACCGTGTCACCCAGGCGAAACGTCAGCCAGGCTCCAGCTTCAAACCCTTTCTCTACAGTGCAGCTCTCGACCATGGCTATACACCCGCAAGCCTGGTGAACGATGCGCCTCTGGTAGTAGATGATGGCCACATGGAAGAAGCATGGCGGCCAAGAAACTCGGGGGGCGATTTTCTCGGCCCGATCAGACTGCGTGAAGCACTCTACCGCTCACGCAATCTGGTCTCTATCCGCCTGCTGCAGGACATCGGTGTGGATCGGGCGCTTACCTACATTGAACGCTTCGGTTTCAGTCGTCGCGAACTACCGCGAAATCTTTCAGCCGCCCTGGGAACACCGGAACTGACGCCGCTGCAGATTGCCCAGGGTTACACCACCATTGCCAATGGCGGCTACGCAGTCAAACCGTACCTGATCGAGCGGATTCAGGACCACCAGAGCGGAGTCATCGACTTTGCCAGACCCGCAGTTACGCCCAAGGTGATCGAAGCCCATCAGCTACGTGTAGAACAATACCGTGCAATATCGACAGTGCCGGATTTGGAGATACCTTCGGCAGAGCGTGTGATTGACCCTCGCACAACCTACCAGCTAACCAGCATGCTCAAGGACGTCATCACCCGCGGCACCGCTGCCCGGGCGCGTGCATTGCAGCGGCCTGACCTGGCGGGCAAGACCGGCACCACCAACGAGCAGAAGGACGCCTGGTTCTCCGGATACAACGGCGACCTGGTTGCCACGGTGTATGTTGGGTTCGACCAGCCAGCCACTCTGGGCCGCAGGGAATACGGCGGTACAGCAGCACTTCCAGTATGGATGACATTCATGGCCGAAGCTCTGGAAGACCGACCGGAGAGCACCCAACCCATGCCGGATGGGCTGGTGAACGCGCGGATTGATCCTGATACCGGCCGGACCGCCCGACCCGGAAGCGACAACGCCCTGTTCGAAGTATTCAAGGAGGAGGACGCCCCTCCCTCATTCAGCGAACTGGATGCCGGCGGCTACTCAAGCGAAGGCGCCGTCACACCTCTCGAACTGTTCTGAGCCAGAGCAGATACCTGCTGGCGCAGCCAGCGGTTCACTGGGTCGTGCTCCGCGGCCTCATGCCAGTACAGGTTGAGGCCGATAGAGGGCAACGGTAGCGGCATATCCAGCAAGCGATTGCCAAGTGCCGCATTTACCAGCTCTGCATGACGCCGTGACATGGTCAGCAGCAAGTCACTCTGCGCCACTACCAGGCTGGCGGCCTGGTAGTTCTGACACCGCTGCACGACCCGTCGCATCAAACCCATATGCCCCAGCGCCAGATCTTCATAGGATAACCCTCGACGCCATGACGCTACAGCAATATGGTCGCTTTCAAGGTATCGATCGGTAGTCAACTCGCCCTCGAAACCCGGTCCTGCAACCACGCAGAGGGGCTCCGACAGCAACTGCATCTGGCGCAGACTGGCCTCTACCGGCCGCGCGATCTGTACCGCCAGGTCAATGCGCCCGGCTGCCAGTTCCAACTTCAGCTCCGACCATCTCAGCCCCGCCGTGCGCACCCTGCATCCGGGAGCGCTGCGACGTAGGTGGGTGAGCAAGGGAGGCAGCAATACCATCTCCAGTTGCTCCGGCAGACTCAAGGTAAAGGTGCGCTCATCACGCAAGGGGTCGAAGTCCTGCAGCCCCTCCAGACTCCTCTGCAAGCGCGCCAGACTATCGCTGATCACTGGCGCCAGCCTCTGCGCCAGCACAGTAGGCATGACGCCTCGCCCCTCACGTACAAAAAGTGGATCCGCAAAATGCTCGCGCAGGCGTGCAAGGGAATGACTGACCGCAGACTGACTGACATGCAGTACCGCTGCCGAGCGCGTCAGACTGCGTTCGCGAAAAATCACTTCGAAAACCCTGAAGAGGTTCAGATCCATGCGCGCAAGCGATGGAATGCCATTCATTTCATTCATGTGAAGAAGCTCTGGATCGGTAGCGTGCGACACTCACCCCGCCGCCCTCCCAATATTATGAAATTGATTCATGATTATAGATGAATAACCTTCGCTTCACCCCGCGGCTTCCTGGGCCTAAGCTGCTCAGCACAAGATCAATAATCCACGGAGACAAGCCGATGCGGGAACATGAGTATCTGTCGACATTGCGTAACCTGCAGGAAGCAGCCTGGCCGAGGGGCGCACCCACCGAAGCTGTTTACCCCCTGGGCGAGCAGCCAATCACCCGCTATCTGCAGCACTGGGCAAAAAGCACTCCGGATAAAACCGCCATCCATTTCTACGGCCACCAGCTCAGCTATGCAGAACTGGACGATCTCAGTGATCGCTTCTCTGCGCTGCTCTACCAGCACGGTATCGGCGCCGGCGACCGGGTTGCGGTGTTCATGCCCAATTGCCCGCAATTACACATCGCCTTCTACGGCATTCTGAAAGCCGGAGCCATTCACGCTCCCGTCAGCCCGATGGCCAAGGGTATGGAGTTGGGCTATCAACTCCAGGACAGCGGCGCCAGCGCCATAGTCTGTTTTGATCAGCTGCTGCCGGTGATACGCGAAGTGCGGGCCGAAACCGACCTGAAACTGGTCATCAGTACCAGCCTCTCCGAACTGTGCCCCACCACTCCCTCGATACCCGTACCCGATCTGCTGCAGGCGCCCAAACTGGCCATTACCGACAGCATCGATATGCTGCCGGCCCTGGAAAAGCTCGCACCTGCAACGAACCTGCCGGAACTGCAGCTGGATGATATTGCCGCACTGAACTACACCGGCGGCACCACCGGCCTGCCCAAGGGCTGCATACACACTCATGGCGACATGCTTTATACCTGCGCCAGCTTCATGCCTGTCGCCCTGGGTCTGGATCTGGACCGTGTGAGCCTGAATTTCATGCCGGAATTCTGGATTGCCGGCGAAAATGCCGGCCTGCTGTTTCCCGTCTTTGCCGGAACCACCATGGTGCTGCTGGCGCGGTGGGATGCCCTTGCGTTCATGAGTGCAGTGCAGCATTACCGGGTCGGCCACACCGGCCTGTTGGTCGACAGCGCTTCGGAAGTACTGGATCACCCGAGGGTCAGCGAGTTCGACTTCAGCTCCCTTGCCGTCACCAGCTGCGTTTCCTTTATAAAAAAGCTCACACCGGAATATCGTCGCCGCTGGCGCGAGCTGACCGGCTGCACCCTGTTCGAAACCAGTTTCGGCATGACCGAGACGCATACCTGCGATACCTTTACCGCCGGCATGCAGGATGACGACTTCGATTTGCGCTCGGCGCCCACCTTTGTCGGCCTGCCGGTACCCGGCACCGAATTCAAGGTGTGTGATTTCGCCACCGGCGAGCTGCTACCCCTGGGTGCCGAGGGTGAACTGTGCGTGCGCACACCGTCACTGCTCAAGGGTTACTGGAACAAGCCCGAGGCCAGCGCCGAGGCCCTGCGTGATGGCTGGCTGCATACCGGCGACAGCGGCGTGATCACCGAACAGGGCCACATTCGCTATCTGGGACGACGCAAGGAAATGCTCAAGGTCAACGGCATGAGCGTGTTCCCCAGTGAGCTCGAAGCGATGCTCGGCCAGCATCCGGACATTCTGGCTTCGGCAGTGATCGGCCGGGCGGACGAACAGCGTGGTGAGATGCCTCTGGCTTTTATAGTCGCCAAGCCCGGCAGCGGACTGACTGCCGACGTATTACATCAGTGGTGCAAGAAAGCCATGGCGGTGTACAAGATACCCGAAATCCGGCTGGTCGAATCCTTACCCATGACAGCAACCGGCAAGGTCAAAAAACAGGAACTGCAGGAATGGATCTGATATGAACTTCAAGCGTCTGCTGATCGCCAATCGCGGCGAGATCGCCATCCGCCTGGCCCGCGCCGCGGCTGAACTGGATATCCCTACCCTTGCCATCTACGCCGAAGATGACAGCGAATCCCTGCATGTGCGCAAGGCCGATCAGGCGGTAGCCCTGAGCGGTCGCGGTGCCAGCGCCTACCTGGACGCAGCGCAGATCATTGCCATAGCACGTGAGCACGGCTGCGATGCGATACATCCAGGGTACGGTTTTCTCAGCGAAAACGCGGATTTCGCCCGCCGCTGCCATAGCGCCGGCATCGTCTTCATTGGGCCCGACGCCTCGGTACTCGACACCTTTGGCGACAAGGCCAGTGCCCGACGCCTGGCCAGCCAGTGCGGCGTACCGCTGGGCCAGGGCACCAACCAGGCAACCAGCCTCGAACAGGCCATGCAATTTCTGCAGGATCAAGGCCCGGGCGGAGCAGTGATGCTCAAGGCCCTGGCCGGTGGCGGTGGCCGCGGGATGCGCGCTGTATATAGCCTGGATGAACTCGACGAGGCCTATGCCCGCTGCACCTCGGAAGCCCAGGCCGCCTTCGGCACCGGTGATCTCTACGTTGAGCGACTGATTCGCAATGCCCGGCATATCGAAGTGCAGATCATCGGTGATGGCAGCAACGTTAGCCATGTATGGGAACGCGAATGTACCCTGCAGCGGCGCAACCAGAAACTGCTGGAAGTAGCGCCAAGCCCGAGCCTTGCCCCGGAGCAACGTGACCAGTTGCTGGAAGCAGCCCTGACCCTGGCCAAGACAGCAGGCTATCGCGGTCTGGGTACTTTCGAATTTCTGCTCGACGAAGATGCTGGCGACTTCGTGTTCATGGAAGCCAACCCGCGCATCCAGGTCGAGCACACCGTTACCGAAGCGGTCACCGGCCTGGATCTGGCGCAGATTCAGATTCGCCTGGCTGCCGGGGCGACGCTCAGCGACCTACGGTTGACCCAGTCGCAGATCCCGGCCCCGCGCGGATTTGCAGTGCAGCTACGGGTCAATCTGGAAAACATGTCTGCCGATGGCAGTGCCCGCCCCGCTGGCGGCACCCTTACCGCCTACGAGCCACCCAGTGGGCCGGGCATCAGGGTCGACGGATACGGTTACAGTGGCTACACCACCAGCCCCAGCTTCGACTCCCTGCTGGCCAAGGTCATTGTTCAGGCCGATGCCGATTACCCCGCCGTGCTGCGCCGCGCCTATCGCGCCCTCTGCGAGTTTCGGCTGGAAGGTGTCAGCAGCAATCTTGCCTTTCTGCAGAACCTGCTCGGCAATGCACAGGTTCAGGCCAATGACGTCACTACTGCGTTTATCGAGCAGCATGCTGCTGAGCTGGTCGACAGGAGCGCGCACCCAAACCTGTTTTTCCCACAGAAAACTGCGCAAGCCCACCAGAACGCCAGTCAGATCACCGCGCCCCCGGGTACCGAGCCGCTGAACGCGCCCGTGCAAGGTGTGCTGGTTGCTCTGTCAGTGCAGCCCGGTGATGCCATTGCGGTCGGCCAACAGGTCGCCGTGATGGAATCGATGAAAATGGAATTCGAGGTCAAGGCCACGCAAAGCGGTATCGTCCGCGAGCTACTGGTCGAAGCTGGCGCCAGTCTGTTCGAAGGCAGTCCATTGCTGTTCCTCGAACCCGCCGATGTGGCCGCAGGCGAGCAATCCAACGAAGAGCAGATCGATATTGCGCATATTCGTGCCGATCTCGCCGAAGTCCTCGAACGGCAGGCCGACCTGACCGACGAGCGCCGCCCTGCCGCCGTTGCAAAAAGGCGCAAGACCGGTCAGCGCACCGCCCGCGAAAATCTCGCAGACCTGCTCGATGACGGCAGCTTCAAGGAATACGGCTCCATGGCCCTGGCGGCACAACGCGGCCGTCGCACCCATGAAGAGCTCTTGGCCATGAGCCCGGCGGACGGCTTGATCAATGGCATCGGCACTATCAATGCCGACCTGTTTGGCGAGCACGTCAGTCGCTGCATGGCCCTGTCCTACGACTACACCGTATTCGCCGGCACCCAGGGCGCGATGAACCACAAGAAAACCGACCGCATGCTCGATCTGGCCGAGAAATGGAAGTTGCCCGTGGTGTTCTTTACCGAGGGCGGCGGCGGCCGGCCCGGTGATATCGACAAGGTGGGCGTTGCCGGTCTGGACTGCACCACGTTCATGCGCATGGCCAGCCTGAGCGGTCAGGTGCCGCTAGTGGGTGTGGTTTCCGGTCGCTGTTTCGCCGGCAACGCCGCCTTGCTGGGGTGTTGCGACGTAGTCATCGCCACCGAGAACGCGACCATCGGTATGGCCGGACCGGCTATGATCGAGGGTGGCGGCCTGGGCAGCTATACGCCGGAGCAGGTCGGGCCCACCAGCGTGCAAGGTCCCAACGGCGTGGTGGATGTGGTCGTCAAGGACGAGGCTGAAGCCACACGCGTGGCCAAGCAATACCTGGCCTACTTCCAGGGCGACATGAAGAACTGGGAAACCGCCGACCAGCGCGAATTGCGCCACCTGATCCCGGAAAATCGTTTGCGTGTTTACGACATCCGCCAGGTCATCGGGACCTTGGCCGATAGCGGCTCGGTGCTGGAGCTGCGCCGTCAGTTCGCCCCCGGCATGATCACCGCACTGATCCGTATCGAAGGCCGCCCGTTCGGTCTGCTGGCCAACAACCCCATGCATCTGGGCGGCGCGATCGATGCAGCGGGTGGCGACAAAGCCGCCCGCTTCATGCAGCTGTGCCAGGCCCATGGCCTGCCGATGGTCTCGCTGTGCGACACGCCCGGTTTCATGGTCGGACCGGAAGCCGAGCAACAGGCGACCGTGCGCCACGTCTCGCGCATGTTCGTCACCGCAGCCAGTCTGAAGATCCCGTTCATGACCGTAGTGCTGCGCAAGGGCTATGGGCTGGGTGCCCAGGCCATGGCCGCCGGCAGCTTCCAGGCGCCGCTGTTCACCATCGCCTGGCCCAGCAGCGAGTTTGGCGCTATGGGTCTGGAAGGCGCGGTACGCCTGGGTTACGCCAAGGAGCTGGCAGCTATCGAGGATGAAAACGAGCGTAACGCGATGTACGAGAAACTGGTCGCCGAGCTGTATCAGCGGGGCAAGGGCGTGAGCATGGCGAGCTTCCTGGAGATCGACGCGGTAATTGATCCGCTGGAAACCCGGGACTGGCTGCTGCGGGGTCTCAACTCGGCACCCACCGAGTCACTGCGTAAGGGGCTGCGCCCCTTTGTGGATACCTGGTAATGCGGTAGGTCCGCGACTTGATGCCTACAGGTCGGCCATCGACAATACTCGGCCGGCCTGGGGCAGCAAACCTGCATCATGCCCCAGCAGCAGTGCCGTTCGCCCGGCAAGCCAGGGTTCCATGCGGGCGATTACACGCTTGCGCGTCGCCGCATCCAGACCGCTGAAGGGCTCGTCCAGAATCACCACTGGCGCCTCCTTGAGCAGTACCCGGGCCAGAGCCAGTCGTCGCCCCTCCCCGCCCGAGAACTGCTTGCCTGATTCGCCGACCCAGGTGTTGATCCCGGCAGGCAAACCACTGACCAACTCGGCCAGGTCAACCATCTCCAACACCCGCCAGAGCTGTTCGTCAGTTGCGGCAGGATTGCCCAGTAACAGGTTGGCGGCGATGCTGTCGTGGAGTAATTCGGTCTGTTGCGTCAGATAGCCCACTTGCGCCCGCCATTGGGTCAGCGACAGTTGATGCAGCCGGGTGCTGCCCAACTGTATGCCGCCCAGCGGAGTGCCGCCCACAGTCATCTGGCCGATCTCCGGATCAATCAGACGCGCAGCCAGCGCTGCCAGCGTCGATTTCCCCGAGCCTGAGGGTCCGATCAAAGCCAATCGCTCTCCATGATGAAGAGTCAGATTGACGTTTTGCAAACCTGCGTACGGCACGCACACATCCTGCCATTGCAGGGTCAGATCAGTCGGTACTTCGGCGGGTTTTTCCGGGTCCACCAGAGCCGTACTCATTGCCGTCTGCTGGTTCAACCGTCTGGCCGCTGCCCGGGTGCTACCATATTGGGCAAAGGCCGCGGGCAGACCGGCAAATCCTTCGCTCAATGCCATCAGCGCCAGCGGGATCATCACCGCCACCGGGCCGGACAACAGCCCTTCGGAATACGCCTGGATGGCGCCGAACAGACCAACCACCACGGCGCCCATGACACCCAGAGTTGCCAGTGCCTGACCCAGCGCAATACGACCCTGGAGCGCCAGTTGATCGTCGAGCATCTGCTGGCTGCGTTGGAGCAGGTGCCGGCGGTGCAGCTCCAGGGTGCCCGCCGCTGTCAGCTCAGCCATACCCTGTAACTGCTCAACGGCCTGCACCCGCAATCCGTCCAGTTGCTCTACCCGCCGCGCGCTGTAGTGCAAGCCAATTCGCGCCATCCCCAACGTCAGAATCAACAACACAGCAAGCAGCACTACTCCGATCAACAACGCCAGGGAAAGATGAAAAACCGCGATCAGAGCGCTTACCAGCACAACGCCCAGCAGGGCCACCAGGGGCGGTGCCAGCAGACGCAGATAAAGCGTATCGAGAGTGTCGATGTCAGCCGTCAGACGGTTGAGCCACTGCGCTGCCCGCAGCCGGCTTAACGTAGCACCGTCCAATACCGCCAGTGCGGCAAAGTGCCGGCCGCGCAGATCCGCAAGCAGGCTCAGCACCGTGTTGTGATTGAAAACCCGCTCAGAGTACCGCGCCACCGTGCGCGTCAGGGCAAAAAAGCGGATGCCGCCACCCGGCATGTATACATCAAACATCACCCGCTGCCCGGCGGCCCACAATAAAGCCGTCACGCCGGTGGCGGTGATAAACCAACCCGAAAGCGCCAGCAGACCCACCGCACTGAACAACGTCAGCGCCAACAACAGCGCACCCACCCAGAGGCGGCCACGACGCTGCATGATCATCTGCAACCAGGGGCTGAGGTCAGACATCGACGAGTCTCCCCCGGGCGATCTCGATACGCCGCTCCGCCAGCGCCATCAGGGCTGGATGATGGGTAGCAATGATCAGGGTTTTTCCACTGCCTGCCAGCGCGCGCAGGGCTGCTATTACCTCGGCTTCGCTCTGTTCGTCGAGGCTGGCCGTCGGTTCGTCCAGCAACACCAGCTGCGCATCCGACAGCCATACGCGCGCCAGCGCCAGGCGCTGTGCCTGGCCACCGGACAATCCGCGACCACCTTCCCCCAGGTGCGTGTGTAAACCCTCTGGCTGGGCGGCCAGAACCGAGCCCAGGCCGACAGCCTCAACAGCGTGCAGCATGGCATGCTCATCGGCGTCAGGCGCAGTAAGACGTAGATTGTCGGCCCAGGTCCCCTGGATCAGAAAAGGCCGCTGCCCAAGCCACGCAACAGGTTGCCGACCGGGCAATAGACCGAACAGGCTGATGCTGCCGGCGTCGGGTTGCACAAAGCCGGCCATGCAATGCAGAAGACTGGACTTACCGGACCCCGACGGCCCCACCAGCGCAACAACCTGGCCACGGGTGAGCGTCAAGGTGATGTCGTTGAGCACCCGGCCCCGCTCAGGATAAGCCAGTGAGAGGTTCTGCAAAGATATGCTGTTGTCATCCGCACCGCGGCTGAGGCTGTCAGCCTGATCGAGGTCTGCCGATTCGAGCTGCAACGCGCCCAGGCTGTCTGCTGCCCCGAGTGCCGCAGCGCGATCGTGATAGGACTGCGCCAGGCTGCGCAGGGGCTGGAAGAACTCCGGCGCAAGCAGCAGGATGAACAGGCCGGAAAACAATGTCAGTTGGGCCGCAGGACCGTACTGGATATACCCCAGCAGGCCAAAGCCGATGTACATCGCCGCCACGGCGATGGCCACCGAGGCGAAGAACTCCAATACGGCCGAAGACAGAAAGGCAATGCGCAATGTTCGCATGGTTACCGCACGATAGCGTTCGGCTGCGGCCTCTACCGACAGCGTAGCCGCCCCCACCTGACCAAACAATTGCAGGCTGGTGAGGCTGCGCACCCGATCAAGAAAATGCCCGGCCAGACGGCCTGCTTCGAGCACGTGTTGCTGACTGACCCTCTCCGCGCTCATGCCCACCAGCGCCATGAACAGCGGAATCAACGGCGCGGCAAACAGCAGGAAGAGTGCCGCCAGCCAGTCAAGCCAGAACACCACCAGCAGAATCGACAGGGGGGACAACAAGGCAAGCCACTGTTGTGGCAGGTATCGGGCGTAATAACCGTCCAAGGCCTCGACCTGCTCAACCCATTGATTGGTCAGAGTCGCACTGGAGCGGTCAGCAAGACGCACGGGGCCCAGCAGGGCCCAATGGTTAGCCAGTTGGCAGCGCACCTGCTGACGTACCTGCGCGCTCGCATGCTGGGCGCAACGCTCCTGGGCATATTGCATCAAGACGCGGAAAACGATAGCCAGAACCAGGCCCACAGCCGGCCAGAACAACGCCACAGGGGGTACATCTGCAATCAGTAATGCATGCACTAACCAGGCAATCAGCCCCATCTGCACAACGATAGTCAGCGTGTGTAAAACACCCAACACCACCGCTGCGCGCAGCCAGGGCCTGATCGGCAGACCCTGTTGCCGCAACCAGTCACGGCTGCGGCGCCCCGACTCAGTGATAGCCTTCACCGACACGGACCTTGCCGCGGAATACCCAGTAGGTCCAGGCTGTGTAGGCCAGGATGATCGGAATCACAAACAGCATGCCGAGTAGCAGGAACAACTGTGATTCCGGCGCGGACGCCGCATCCCATAGGGTGAAGTTCGGCGGAATCACATAGGGCCAACGGGTCCAGAGCAAACCGAAATAGGTCGACGCAAACATCGCCATGGTGGCAATAAACGGGATCGCCTCCTTGCGCTTTCTCAGGCTACGCCAGATCTGGAAGGCGAAGAACGTTGCCAGCACCGGGAAGATCCATATCCAGCGAATCTCGGCGAACCAACGCTCGAAGGCCGCAGGATCGACCGAGGGAGTCCAGATGCTGATGATCGCAAATACCGCCAGCACCGCACCCAGCAACCAGGGCGCCAGACCGTAGGCCCACTCCTGAATGTACCCTTCCGTTTTCATGATCAACCAGGTGCAACCCAGCAAAGCATAGCCAGCCATCAACCCAAGCCCGGTAGTCACGGTGAAGGGCGTCAGCCAGTCGAACGCGCCGCCCGCATAGGCAAGACCCTCTGTTTCATAACCCTGAATGTAGGAACCCACTACCACGCCCTGGGCAAAGGCTGCGAGAAAGGAGCCACCGGCAAACGCCCAGTTCCAGAGGTAGCGTGAGCTCTTGGCCTTGAAGCGAAACTCGAAGGCTACACCGCGGAAAATCAGACCCGCGAGCATCAGAAAGACACCGATATAAAGCGCCGGCAACAGGATCGAGTAGACCAGCGGGAAGGCACCCAGCAAGCCAGCACCACCGAGCACCAGCCAGGTTTCGTTACCGTCCCAGACTGGCGCTACCGAATTCATCATCACATCGCGGGCATCCTCGTCCGGGGCGAACGGGAACAGCATTCCTACGCCCAGATCGAAGCCGTCCATCAGCACGTACATGATCACAGCGAAGGCGATGATCATTGCCCAGATCATTGATAAATCGAAGATTTCCATATCCATGCTCAGGCCCCCTTCTGTTCAAATGAGACGTCGCTGCCCGAAAGCGGACGTGCCGGACGATGCACCTCATCGGCGTCATCGGCGTGCCTGTTGATCTCCAGACCGTCCTGCAATACGCGCATCAGGTAATACAGCCCGGCACTGAAAATCATGGCGTAAACGAGGATGTAGCCAAGCAGGGTAAACAGCGCCATGGGACCGGTCAGGGAGGGTGTCACCCCCTCGGCATGGGTCACCAGACCGTAGACGAGCCAGGGCGCGCGGCCCACTTCCGTTACCACCCAACCAGCCAGCACCGCCACGAACGGCGTCACACTCATCAGACGCAGGGCCTGCAGAAACCACGGCGTTTGCCAGTAGCGCTGTTTACGGCGCAGAAGCAAGCCAGTCACGCCCACCGCGATCATCAGCAGGCCCAGGCCGACCATGATCCGGAACGACCAGAAGACAATGGCCACTGGTGGCTGCTCCACTGCCGGCACCTCGTTCAGACCAGGCACTTCGCCCTCCCAGTCATGGGTAAGAATATAACTGCCCAGTTTGGGAATACCGATTTCAAAGCGGTTGCTCTGGGTTTCCTGATCCGGCCAGGCGAACAACAGCAAGGGCATACCCTTGGTCGTTTCCCAGTTGCCTTCCATGGCCGCCACCTTGGTCGGCTGGTGCTCCAGCGTATTGAGGCCATGGAAATCACCGACAACTGCCTGGGTTGGGGCGATGATCAGTATCAGCCACAGGCACATGGAAAGCGCCTTGCGGTTTACCTCCACCTCGCGCCCGCGCAGCAGGTACCAGGCGCTGACACCCGCTACAACAAAGGCACCGGTGAGGAAGGACGCCAGGCCCATGTGCATGAACCGGTACGGGAAGGACGGATTGAAAATCGCCTCCGTCCAGGATGTAACGAAAAACACCCCTTCACGCAGTTCTACACCAGCCGGCGTGTGCATCCAGCTGTTGGCAGCGAGAATCCAGAAGGAAGAGATGAAGGTACCCAGAGCCACCATACAGGCAGCAAACAGGTGCACCCCTTTGGGCACGCGGTTGCGGCCAAACAGCAATACCCCGAGGAACGCCGCCTCCAGAAAGAAGGCAGTGATTACCTCGTAGCTGAGCACAGGGCCGAGGAAGTTGGCCGCCGCATAGGAATAGTTACTCCAGTTGGTACCGAACTGGAAGGACATGACAATACCCGACACCACGCCCATGCCGAATACTACGGCGAAGACCTGCACCCAGAACGCGGAGAGACGCTCCCATACCGGATTGCCGGTCTTGAAAAAGAGTATTTCCAGGAAGGCGATAAAGGAGGCCAGACCGATAGTAAATACCGGAAAGATAGCGTGAAAAGACACCACAAACGCAAACTGGATGCGCGACAGCAGGAGGGGATCGAGCTCCATGAGCACAGCTCCTTATGGAAATGGATGGCACCGACGGCCCGGCTCAGTCAGCATAGCAACCGAAACGAATCGTGGCTGTGACTGCAGCAGGGTCCTGAATGTTCCTGAATTAAGTGTGCTCCTTGATTCAGATCAAGGACAGGTGGTGAATTGCCGCAGCATTACGCCTAAGCCAATGCAAGCCAGAGAGTCACGCCCAGGGGCAACAGCAGCGCAGTGGCGGCGCCGAGCAGACTCATCGCCAGGGCCGAAAACGCCCCCTGTTCCTCGCCCTCTTCGATCGCGCGGGAGGTGCCGACCGCGTGGGCGGTCATGCCCATGGCCATGCCCCAGGCGGCGGGCTCGGTGATCTTGCATTTGCGCAACAGCCAGGGACCGAACAGAGGCCCGAGCACCCCGGTGAACATCACAAATACCGCCGCCAGCTCGGGAATACCGCCAATCTGTTCGGCCACCAGCATGGCTATCGGTGAGGTGACAGACTTGGGCGCCAGCGTCATCAACATCATCAGGTCAGCACCCAGCGCCCAGGCAATCAACAGGGTAATGACAGTGGCAAACAATCCGCCGAGCAGGATCGTCAGCACCACCGGCCAGAAATACAGCCGGATCCGTCGCAAATTCAGATACAGCGGAACCGCCAGCGCTACGGTCGCGGGGCCGAGCAGAATCACCAGCGGCCAGACTGCTTCGCGGTAAACCGCATATTCAAAACCCAGCAGCGACAGCAATACAACCAGAATAGCGACCGACACCAATACCGGATGAAAGACCGCCATACGCGTGCGCTCGTATAGAGCTAATCCAAGCTGGTAGGCCCCCAGCGTCAGTCCCAGGAGGAACAACGGATGCCCGGCAACCGCCTGCCAGGCCCCATGCAAGTTGCCGATCATCGTCCGCTCTCCGCGTTGCGTTGGCGCCTGATCAGTTTCTGCATCAGCCAGCCACACAGGGGTAGAGTGAGCACGAAAGACAACAGCAGGGCGATCATGATCGCTGTGGCGTCGGCGGCAATTTCCCTGCCGTAGGCCATCACCCCGACGGCCGGAGGTACGAGAATCAGGGGCAGATACTTGAGCAGTCCGGAGGCTGCCATATCCAGCGACTCGCCTGTTTCACCGCGCAGACAGAGAAAAAGCACCAGCAGCACCATGCCGATGATCGGCCCAGGCAGGAATGGCAACAGCAAAACGCTGAGGCCGCTACCAAGCAACTGAAAGACAATCAGCCAGGTCAGTCCGCGCAGTAACATGATCAAAGCCTCGAGTGGCCAGTGGAAGAAGTGCGAAGATTAATGGCTGGTCGCGGGTCTGACCACCCCTACCATGGTCCGCAAACGCAAAGACCGGTCAAATGACCGGTCTTTGGGTGATGCAGTGACAGTCTGACTGTGATCAGTAACCGCGGAGGCTGGCAAAGCGATCAGCATGGTAACGATAATCGCCGAACAGGGCCTGCACCGGCCGCGCCCGCTTCATGAACAGGCCCACATCGAACTCGTCGGTCATGCCCATGCCGCCGTGCAACTGCACCGCTTCATTGGTTGCCAGCTCGGCCACTTCACAACTCTTGGCCTTGGCCAAGCTAACCAGAACCGATGCCTCTGGATCCTGCTCGTCCAGCGCGACCAGCGCCTTGAGGACCACCGACTTGACCAGTTCGAGCTCGCTGAACAGGTGCGCACATCGATGTTGCAAAGCCTGGAAGGAACCCAGTGTCACACCGAACTGCTTACGCTCCTGCAGGTATTTCACCGTGACCTCGAAGGACTGCAGGGAGATGCCGAGCAGCTCTGCCGCCAACTGGGCATTGGCAATATCAAGCGTTTTCTCGAGCGTCGCGAACCCCTGATCAATGTCGCCCAGCAGCGCGTCGGCATTCACCTGCGCATTGTCGAAACGCACGATCGCCGCATTCCGACTGTCGACCATGATGGTCCGCTCAACGCTGACGCCGGCGGTATCGCGATCGACCAGCAACAGACTGATACCTTCGTGATCATTCAGCTCACCACTGGTGCGTACTGAAACGATCAGCTTGTCGGCAACGTGACCATCGATGACGAAAGACTTCTGGCCATCAATCACGAACATGTCGCCCTGACGGCGGGCGGTGGTGGCAACCCGACTTGGCGCATGTCGCGGGGTCTCGTCCACCGCCAATGCTGTGAGCAGGCGGCCCTCGGCGATAGCCGGCAACAGATCCTGCTTCTGCGCTTTCGACCCGGCCAGTTGCAGCACCGACACGCCAAGCACGCCGGTCGACAGCAGCGGTGAGGCGCTCAGATTACGACCTGCATATTCAAATACCTGACCCATACCCACGTTGCCAAAGGCCGACCCCCCAAACTCTTCATCGACCAGTGTGCCGACGAAGCCCATCTCTACCATGCCCTTCCACAAATCGGTGGAAAAGCCTGTTTCGTCACGCTCGTCGCGCAGCTTGCGCAACTGGCTGATCGGAGCGTTCTCGCTCAGGAAGCCCTGTGCGGCGTCCCGGAGCATTTGCTGTTCTTCATTGAGTACCAAAGCTGCCATGAATGCTGTCCTCGATTCGTTCTACTGGAGCCCGAGAATATTGCGGGCGATCACGTTGAGCTGGATTTCCGAGGTGCCGCCCTCGATCGAGTTACCCTTGGAACGCAACCAGGTGCGTGGTGTTGCACCCTCATTCCAGGCCTCACCCTCCCAGACCATTGCGTCGCTGCCGCGCAGCGCTACCAGCAATTCCTGACGGCGCTTGTTCACTTCGGTACCGTAATACTTGAGCATCGCCGATGTGTTGCCCACGCCCTGGCCCGCCTTGACTTCATCAAGCACGCGCTCGGCAGTCAGTTCGAACGCCTTGGCATCGAGTTCCCAGCGGGTAATATCGCTGCGCAGGTAACCGTCAGCCAGCTTGCCGTTTTCCAGACCCAGAGCTTCGACTGCGAACTCCGGAACGGTTTTCTGCCCTGCGGCAGTGCGACCCATACCGCCGATCATCTCGCGCTCGTGGGTCAGCAGATACTTGGCAATGGTCCAGCCAGCGTTGACCTCACCGACAACCTGATCCTTATCGACCCGTACGTCGTCCAGGAAGGTCTCACAGAACGGTGAGCTGCCCGAGATCAGCTTGATCGGCCGTGTGCTTACACCGGGAGTGGTCATATCGAACAGCACCAGGCTGATGCCCATCTGCTTCTTGGCGTCAGGGTTGGTGCGCACCAGACAGAACATCCAGTCGGCCTTGTCGGCGTAGGAGGTCCAGATCTTCTGACCGTTGACGATGAAGTGATCGCCCATATCCTCGGCTTTGGTCTGCAGGCCAGCCAGGTCAGAGCCTGCCCCGGGCTCGCTATAACCCTGACACCAGCGAATCTCACCACGCACCATTTTCGGCAGATGCTGGCGCTTGAGCTCTTCGGAACCGAACTTGAGAATCGCCGGGCCAATCATCCACACACCGAAACTGGACAGCGCCGGGCGCGCCTGAATGCGCGACAGCTCCTCACGCAGAACCTTGTGCTCCTCACGGCTCAGCCCACCACCGCCGTATTCCTTTGGCCAGTCGGGCGCTGTCCAGCCCTTGTCGGCCATGCGCTCGAGCCACTGGCGCTGCTCTTCACTCTTGAATTTGAAGTCACGGCCACCCCAGCACTGATCATTGTCAGCGGAAAAGGGCGTGCGCATGCTCTTGGGGCAGTTCTCTTCAAGCCAGGTACGAGCTTCCTGACGGAATGCGTCCAGATCGGTCACGGGATGGTCTCCTCAATGAATCGACAGCGTGTATCGGTGAATGTGTAATCAGGCAGCATAAGATACTCTCCGGGTGCCTCCAACACCCGTGCCTTGATCGCAGGAATAATGACCCATTAGTCACAGCAATATATTGCCCGGCGTTAGCGCCCGGACCTGACTGAAATCCCGCTATCGCTGGCCATTCAGCCTTCACCCTGTTCACTGCCAACGGGATAGGATAGAGCAGGCCGGTCCCCGGCACTGGAGGAGCTGTTAACAATGCACAACAACAAACAACAGGAAGCGCCACTCAGCGCCTTGATCATCGGCGCCGGGTTTGGCGGAACAGGTCTGGCAATACGTCTGGACAAGGTAGGAATCAGTGATTTTCTGATTCTGGAGAAAGCGGGAGATGTTGGCGGCACCTGGCGCGACAACAGCTACCCGGGGGCTGCCTGCGACGTTCCCTCGCACCTGTACTCATTCTCCTTCGAGCCCCGCGCCGAATGGTCGAGCCGCTATTCGCCGCAGGCCGAGATCCACGATTACATCCGCCACTGTGCACGCAAGTATCACCTTTACCCACGGATCAAGTTCGATACCGAAGTCAGCCAGGCCCGATTTGATGAAGACACCGGGCTATGGCATGTCACCACGACCGATGGACGTGAGTACCAGGCGCGCGCGCTGATAACCGCCTGCGGCCAGCTCAATCGTCCGATCTACCCCTCGATTCCCGGACTCGACAGCTTCAACGGCGAGGCCTTTCACTCCGCCCGCTGGCGCCATGACATTGATCTGCAGGATAAACAGGTGGCGGTGATCGGCACCGGCGCCTCGGCAATCCAGTTCGTCCCGCAGATAGCACCCAAGGTCAGCAAGCTCATGCTGTTCCAGCGCAGCGCACCCTACGTAATAGCCAAGTCGGACAGACGCTACGGCAAGCGTGAGCAGGCATTGCTGCGGCGCTTTCCAACTCTGCAAAAGCTCAGTCGCAGCGGCCACTACCTGACCCACGAAATGCGCGCTCTGGCATTTATCAGTTTTCCGTCGCTGATGAAAATGATGGAAGGCAGCTTTCGCAAGCATCTGGAAAAGGGCGTAAGCAATCCGCAAAAACGCGCCCAACTGGTGCCTGACTACCCCATGGGCTGCAAGCGCATGCTGATCAGCAATGATTTCTTTCCGGCCGTCGATCGTGACAACGTCGAGCTGATCACCACCGGCATTGATGCCATCACCCCGGACGGGATACAAACCGATGATGGCCAGGAACACAGAGCCGACGTGCTGATCTTCGGCACCGGATTTGCCGCCACCGACTTTCTGGCGCCGATGACGATACAGGGCCGCGGCGGCCACGACCTGAACGAGGCTTGGCAGGCAGGGGCCGAAGCCTACAAGGGCATCAGCGTCAGCGGCTTTCCCAACCTGTTCATGCTTTATGGCCCCAATACCAACCTGGGGCACAGCTCGATCATCTACATGCTGGAAAGTCAGTTCAACTATGTTATCAGTTGCCTGCAGACCCTGGCACGGCGAGGGCTGCGCTTCATTGACGTGAAACCCGAGGTACAGACTGCCTTCAACACCCTGATCCAGGACGATATCAGCACCACCATCTGGAGTCGCGGCTGTAATAGCTGGTACCAGACTGCAGAAGGCAAGCAGACCAACAACTGGCCGGGCTACACCTTCAACTATCGCCGCCTGACACGGACCCCGGAGCTCAACGATTATGAATGTGCACGCTGATTACACTCACCCCAATCCGGGCCAGCCAATACTCAGCTCGATTATCCGCGGAGTAATGCGGCTGTTATTCCGCGGCCTGATACGCCCAGGTGTACCTATCGCGATCCAGCGGGCGGTCATTCGCATCCTGACGGCCGCCATGCCGGTCAGTGGTGGAGTGCAGCGCAGCCGCGAACTGATTGCCGGCAGACCCTGCGAATGGCACCGTCTCCCGGCGGGTTCTGACAAGATTATTCTCTATCTGCATGGTGGCGCCTACCTGATCGGCTCGCCGGCAACTCACAGGGGGCTGGCTGCCGCCCTGGCCCGCACTGGCGAGCGGGATCTGTGTGTACTTGACTATCGACTAGCACCGGAGCATCCCTTCCCCGCCGCGCGGGACGACGCGGTAGCCGCCTACCAGGCCCTGCTACGCAGAGGCTACGAACCCGCCGACATCGTGCTGGCCGGTGATTCTGCAGGAGGACACCTGGCACTCATCACCGCCCTGGAGCTGGATCGCCAGGGCCAACATATGCCGGGCGCGCTGGTCTGCTTTTCACCCGTGGTCGACTTTACCGGCGAGCAACTGCATGCCCCCGAGTCAGGTGATCCACTGCTGAATGCAAGCTGGATCGAACAGGCCGCCGATCTCTTTTGTCCACCCGGGATGGACCGGCGCAATCCGGGGTTATCGCCGATCAACGACGATCTGACTCGCTTGCCACCTTTGCTGATCCAGGTCGGTGAGGACGAATTGCTGCTCAACGACAGCTTAAGACTGGCCGAAAAGGCCCGCATTGCGGGCGTGAATGTGCAACTGGAGCGCTATCCCGAGTGCTGGCATGTTTTTCAGGCCAACACCGGCATTCTCAAGGTGGCCGACCTCGCGCTGGAAAGGGTCGGCGTATTCCTGAACAAGCGCCCTAGGGTCTGAACAGACACGGTCTGTGGCAGGCACTGCGCTGCAGACCAATCAACCTGCCTCCATGCCAAGCACGCCGGTTCTTGTACAAGTCAATCGCACCCTCCCGCCTCGAATTGCTCAAACCGGATGAGCCCCGTATTACAGTGCTCCTGTGTGACAGAGAATATCAAAATGCCAGCACTTTCTTGTACGTCGGATAAAATGTGTATAAGATTGTCTCGAATTTACGGCATTCCTGTACACAACCAAGGACACAATCCATGTTCCGCCAGCTCACTATTGCGCAACGTCTCGGAATGGGATTCGGCGTTGTTTTATCCCTGATGATTATTATCGCGTTGGTCGGTATCAACCGCGTCAGCGTTATCGATTCCACCCTGACTCAGGTCAGCGACACTGACACCGTCAAGCAACGTTATGCGATCAACTTCCGGGGCAGCGTGCATGACCGTGCCATTGCAATACGCGATGCGGTGCTCGCGCCGGATGCTCAGTCGTTCAATGGTTTTTTGCAGCAGATCGAGCAGCTAAACGGGTTTTACCAGGAGTCGGCTGTCGCCATGGATCGCCTGTTTGCCCAGGGCAACCCGAACGCCGAAGAGCAACGCCTGCTAACGGCCATCAAGCAGATCGAAAGCCAGACCTTGCCCCTGACTGCCGAACTAGTTGCGCAGAGGCGCGCCAGTGATACCCTCGCGACGCGCAGCATGTTGCTTGAAGAAGTCTCGCCGGCTTACAGTGAATGGCTGCGTCGTATCAATGCCTTTATCGACTACCAGGAGGACATAATTGCTGCCGAAATTGGCACCGTTCGTGAAGTGGCTGGCGGTTTCCAGTTCCTGATACTGGTCCTTGCAGGGGTCGCCGTGCTGCTCAGCGTCAGCGTATCGATGCTCATTATCAAACAGATCCGTTCGACCCTGGGCGCAGAGCCCCATGAGGTGGCTGAAGTCATGCAGCGCCTGGCCAATGGTCAGCTCAATCAGCGCATCACAACGACCTATCCTGATAGCGTTATGGGTGCTGCCCGGGACACCGTAAAACACCTCTCGGACGTTATCGAGCAGGTACGCTCGGCTTCGGTAGATCTGAACGAAGCTGCGGAGCAGTTGCTTGGTACCTCCGACAGCAATAACCGGCAGATCCGTCTGCAATCGCGCGAGTCAGAGCAAATGGCGACTGCCATTCACCAGATGGCGGCCACAGTCAACGAGGTTGCCGGTTATGCGGCCAATGCCGCCAATGCCACCCGCAATGCCGACGCGGAAGTGGTCACCGGCAACCGGATTGTCGGCACCACGGCCAGCGCCATTCAAGACCTGGCCACAACACTGGAAGATGCTACCGAGACCGTAAAGAAAGTCTCCCGCGACAGCGCCAACATCGAAAAGATTACCGAAGTGATCAACGCCATTGCGGAACAGACCAATCTGCTCGCCCTGAACGCTGCGATCGAAGCGGCCCGGGCCGGTGAACACGGTCGCGGTTTTGCCGTGGTCGCCGACGAAGTCCGCTCGCTGGCCACCCGTACACAGGATTCAACTCGCGAGATTCGCGGCATGATCGGCACACTCCAGGAAGGAGCCAGCAACGCGGTAGGCGTGATGGAAACCAGCCGGGAACTGGCGCAGAAGACCGTAGATCAGATCCGCCAGGCCGAAGGCGCCCTGGGCAAGATCAGCCACGAGGTCAGCGCTATCAACGACATGAATGCGCAGATCGCCAGCGCCTCGGAAGAGCAGAGCGCGGTTGCCGAAGAAGTGAACCAGAACATCAACCGGATCCACGATGCGACGGTTGAGACCTCCGCCGGATCTGATCAAGTCGCCTCATCCAGCCGGGAGCTGTCGACCCTGGCAGTGCAGTTGAAGGAAAAGGTGCGTTTCTTTCAGCTCTGAACGCGTTCTTTAATCGCCCAACTCACCGGTGTTGCTCGATTTGCTGCCCAAGCAGATCGGCCACCGGCACGCGCAAACCCAAACGCGTCAGATTCCAGTAATGCCCTTCCAATGTTCGATTGACCAACAGCGTGCCCGGTGCGGGCTGCAGACTGCTCAGGGACGCCAGTGCATCGGGTATCAATCGCTGAATTTCCTGGTGTACCGGCTGGTCAGCAAAATCCCATAGCACGCCCGGCTGCAGCAGGGGACCGAGCAGCTGCGTCAGGTTGCGATACAATGCCCAGGGCGGTGCAGATTGCGGCTGACGCGTCCCCAGCGCCTGAAAGCCTCTTTCCAGCTGCTCAGCATTGCCTGACTGCAAGGCCTTGAAGGTACAGACGTAAGCGGCCAGCACCGCTGGGTCAACCGCCTGCACGCAGCCAAAATCATAGACCACCAACTCACCGGCAGGTGTATAAGCAAAGTTGCCGGGGTGCGGATCTGCGTGCAACTCGCCCAGGTCGAAAGCCTGCGCTGCCAGCCAGGCCGGCAGCGTATGCGCCAGCCGTTGTCGGACCTCCAATGGCGCCTGAGCGACCTCGGCGAAGGGCAAACCGGGCACTTCGGTCAGCACCAGCACACCGGGCCGGCAGAGATGCTCGATCGGGCGCGGCAACAGAACAGCATCCCAGTCGGCAAAAAAATCACCAAAGCGCTTGAGCCGCTGCATTTCTGCGGCGTAATCCAGCTCCGCGTGAATGGTCTGCTCCAACTCCCGGTAAATGCCCTCAAGCTGCGCAGCAGGGGCGCGAAAAAGTCGCCCCAAAGGCAACAGCCGCCGCACCTGCCTGAGATCAGCCGCACAAATCTCCGCGATCCCCGGGTACTGGATTTTCAGCACCAGGGCTTCACCATTCAGCCCGCGGGCGCGATGGACCTGCCCGAGTGACGCCGCCGCAAAAGGCTGCTCGTCGATAAACTCGAAATAGTCTGTGAGTTCGCCCTGATAAACCTTGCGCAAGTGAGCTTGAAGGCGATCGTAGGGCAGAGCCGGAACCCTGTTCTGCAATGCTCCAAGCGCACGGGAAATCGGCTCCGGCAACACGTCATGCCATTGAGAAGCCATCTGACCGAGCTTGAGCACCGGGCCTTTCATGTCCCCCAGCACGGCGGCAAGTAACTCGCCAACCGGTTGCCAGTCAATTCCCGAACGCCCGCGCAACACGCGCTGACCGAATACGCCACCGGCAATACGGGTGGCAGTGCCGGCCAGGCGCAAAAAACGTCGGGCGGCGGAGACGGAAGGCGGTCTGGCAGATGACAAGGCACGGAACCTATTCAAGATATGGAGTTCCGATACTGAGCCGAGCCAGCGTCACCCGCAATCAGAGCCCGGTAAGCAAAGATGACAACCTCTAGCATTCCGACGGTTCGGGCAAGACTTTTGAGCCGTGGAGTCGCATCTTCTAAGATGGAGCCTTATCCCAACCAGCGAAGAGCCAGTGGCGATCCCTTCCAGCAGAACACAGCAACAAGCCGGCGCCCGTGTTGGTACCGATAGCCAGCCGCCCTCTGATGAAAGATGGCTCGGCCCCTTTCTGGGTTTCTGCACCTGGCTGGCCCTGTGGGCGCTTTTAAGCCAGGGGCAGGGCTGGGCGTTCGGTGTGCCACTGGCGCTGATCGGGGCATTTGTCGGGTACCGCCTGCGGCTACACACTGGCAAATTGCGCCTGCAGGTCCTGCCCGCCTTTATCGGCTTCTTTCTGCTTGAGCTCTTTGCCGGTGGCTGGGATGTAGCCCGACGCGCACTGCACCCCAGACTACCGATCGCGCCCGCCTGGCAGACTTTCGAGCTCAAAGCCACAGATCCACGAGCCAAACTCCTTCTGTCTGCCTTGGTTGGCCTGCTACCGGGCACCCTCGCCTCTCACCATGAGGAACAGACGCTGCATATACACGCGCTGGATCAACAGCAAGACTGGCAGAGCACGGTAACCCGGCTGGAATCCCTGCTCGCACAACTGCTTGGAGACACGCCAATATGATGCTGCTCGCAACCCTGCTGCTTCTGAGTATAGCCGCCGGACTCTGGCGACTGGTGCGCGGACCGACCCGGGCGGACCGACTGCTCACCGTGCAGCTGTTCGGCACTACTGGTGCGGCAATTCTACTGGTCCTGGCCCACGCACAGGGTCAGCCTGCACTGATCGAGGCAGCCCTGGTGCTGGCCGTACTTGCCGCCGTGGTCAGCGCCGCGCTGGTCCAGCTGATGCGCCGGAGGCCCCATGCCTGAGCTGACAGTATGGATGAGTTGGCTGAGCTGGCCATTCCTGCTTGGTGGCGTGTTCTTTTTTCTGGCCGGGACACTGGGCCTGCTGCGTTTTCCCGATGTGTATAGTCGCCTGCACGCCGTCACCAAGGCCGACACCCTGGGTCTGGGTTTGCTGGTTGCCGGCCTTTCCCTGCGCAGCGACAGCTGGCAGAGCGTCGGCTTGATGATCATGGTCTGGCTGCTGGTCATGGCTTCCGGTGCAACTGCGTGTCAGCTGCTGGCCCGTTACCAGCGCGAAGCAGAGAGCAGCAAGGCGACGACCGAGCATAGGCAGGCAAACGATGCCCGCTGAGCTGATCTTCGATGGCATACTCATACTGCTGCTACTCATGCTCGCCGGTGGGGCCCTGCATGTGCGCAGCCTCTATAACGCAATCGTGCTGTTTATCGTGTTCGGTTTGCTTCTGGCGCTTACCTGGGCCCGGCTCGGAGCAGTCGACCTGGCACTGGCTGAAGCGGCAATCGGTGCCGGTCTGATCGGTGTCATGCTGCTTGCCGCCCTGGCGCGCAGCGATGCAGAACCCGGCCCGCGCTCAGGCCGGGCGGCGATAATCGTCAGCTTGGGTCTGGGCGGTTTGCTGGTTGCCATGCTGACCCGCGCGGTATGGCCCTTGGCACAGAACACTGCGGCACTTCCGGACATGGTCGAGATCCAACTTGCAGCGAGTGGCGTCAGCCACCCGGTCACTGCGGTGCTGCTCAACTTCCGCGGCTGGGATACGTTGCTGGAGCTGGTGGTATTGCTGCTGGCGCTGCTCGGGGTGCGCCAACTCGGCCGAACGACCATGCAGTTACCCACCGCCTGGCCGATACTGCGCGCCTGGAGCCGGCTGCTCGCGCCACTCACAATCATGATCGGCGGCTATTTGCTGTGGCGGGGCAGCGTGGCGCCCGGCGGCGCATTTCAGGCCGGCGCCGTGCTGGCGGCGGGAGCGGTGATGCTCAACCTGGCTGGCCTGTTGCCCAATATCCGCTGGGACAGCGGGCTAACCCGCTCTCTGATCCTGGGTGGCATAGCCGTATTTGCGCTGGTCGCCGTTGGTACCCACTGGTTTGGCGCGGGCTGGCTGGATTATCCGCTGAACTGGAGCAAGCCGCTTATCGTGCTGATCGAGATCGCCGCCACCCTGTCAATTGCAGTCAGCCTGACCGTTCTGGTGATCGGCGAAAATGAGCAACCCTCGCCATGACCCATGTATCTCTCTATCTTCTCGGCGGTATTGCCCTTTGGGTCCTCGGCCTGCATGCCCTGATGCTGCAACGTAGCGCACTTCGCCGCATCATGGCTGTCAATGTAATGGGTAGCGGTGTATTCATGGTCATGGTAGCACTGGCCAGTCGCGGCGCAGATATAGACCCGGTGCTCCAGGCGCTCGTGGTGACCGGCCTAGTGGTAGCCGCGAGCGCTACCGCCTTTGCCCTTCGGCTAGCGACCGCTGACGCGGGTGACAACGCTGACACCAAGCAGCCCGCAGACCAGGAGCGCAGATGAGCGCGGCATTACTCAGCCTGCTGGTTCCACTCTTCACCGCGTTACTGCTGTTGCTGTTGCGGCTGCGTGCCGGCGGCCTGGTGATCGCCGCCAATGCCCTGAGCCTGGGGCTGGCTGTCATGGCCCTGAGCACCGTGGTATCGACCGGCACACAGCAACTGAATCTCGGCGGCTGGGACGCGCCCCTGGGCATACGCTTCGAGCTTGGACCGCTGACCGCGTCCCTGCTCGTCTTCACCGCGCTGGTGCATCTGCTGGTCGCGGTCTATGCCGAGCGCAGCCGCCACAGCCAGACACGCGACACCGACTTCTGGCCGCTGTCCTGCCTGCTGCATACCAGTCTCGCGGCGCTCTGGCTGTCACGGGATCTGTTCAACTGGTACGTCACACTCGAACTGCTCGGCCTGGTTGCGGTGGCAATGGTCATCCTCTCCGGGCCCAAGGCACATGCACCCGCATTGCGCTATCTACTGCTGTCGCTCGCTGCATCCCTCTGTTATCTGCTCGGCGTCGCCCTGATCTATGGTCAATACGGCGTGCTGGATATTCGCCTGTTGGCAGACATGGTGACCGATGATCGGGTAACGCGACTGGCGCTGCTGCTACTCACCCTGGGCCTGATGCTCAAGGCCGCGCTCTGGCCTCTGCACCAATGGTTACCGGCCGCCCATGCGTCCGCGCCCACCGCGGTCAGCGCGCTGCTTTCGGCACTGGTGGTCAAGGGGCCCCTGTTCATCCTCTGGATGCTCTGGGACAACCTCGCTCCGGTCGAACTGGCCCGCCAGGCAGGTGTTTTCTTTGCCGTCGCTGGCATAGCAGCACTGATCAGCGGAGGCTGGGCGGCACTGCGTACACCCTGGATCAAGGTGCTGGTAGCCTATTCCACCGTTGCCCAGCTGGGCTATGCCCTGCTGGCGCTGGGCCTGCTGCTGCACTGGCAGGACCCGACCCTGTCCACCGCGCTCTGGCTGTTCGTCATTGCCCACGGCCTGGCCAAGGTATCCATGTTCCTTGCCGCCGGCGAGATGCAGGCGACCCTGGGTAGCCGCAAGGTAAGCGCACTCAAAGGGGCCAGCCAGACCATGCCGATTGCCATGTTCGCCTTTGCGGTGGCCGGCGGCAGCCTGGTCGGGCTGCCCCCCAGCGGCGGATTTGTGGCCAAGTGGGTGCTTCTGCAACCACTGTTCTCCCAGCCCTCGCACTGGCCCTGGGCACTCGGGGTGTTGCTCGGCACCCTGGCAAGTGCCGCCTATGTGTTTCGGGTGGTGGCCATCGCCTTCGACCGCGCCGACCCCAACCGCCCGGACTATGATCCGGATACATCCGCCCAATGGTTGGCAATGCTGCCAGCGCTGGTGGTCTGGGCCATGGCCCTGATGAGCGAACCCGTCATCCGCTGGTTCGGGGAGGCAGGCCTGTGACCGGCGCCTGGACTACCTTCCTGCCGCTCGCACTGGTGCTCAGCTCGCTGCTGCCCGGGCTGATTATTTTCACCCTGCGTGAAGATCAGGTCAGATTGCGCATCAGCCTGAACCTGTTGGCCGCCACTCTCAAGCTATGTCTGGTTGGCGTCATGCTCTGGGGCGTGGACAGGGGTCTGAGTTTTCGTTTTGCCATCGACTTTCTGCCCGGCGGCGGCCTCGTTCTGCAGGCTGACGCCACCTCCCTGCAGTTCATCACTTTGTCCGCCGTGCTCTGGCTGGCGACCACCGTTTATGCGATCGGTTACCTGGAAAACTCCCCACTGCGCTCCCGATTTTTCGGTTATTTCAGCCTGTGTGTCAGCGCCACCATGGGGGTGGCGCTGGCTGGCAACATGGTCACCTTCCTGCTTTTTTACGAACTGCTGACCTTGGCGACCTTTCCTCTGGTAGTACATCGCGGCAGCAAAAAGGCCCTGCATGCAGGGCGGGTGTATCTTGCCTACACAATGGGCGGCGGCGCCCTGCTGCTGATGGGTGTGGCACTGCTGCACAGCCTGATCGGCAGCCCCGAGTTCCAACCCGGAGGCTATCTGGGGCCCATGCTTGACGCCCATCGCCCCAGCCTGATTCTGGCCTTCGCCCTGATGATCGCCGGCCTGGGGGTCAAGGCCGCGCTGATTCCCCTGCATGGATGGCTGCCCCAGGCCATGGTCGCGCCAGCACCAGTCAGCGCGCTTCTGCATGCGGTAGCTGTGGTCAAGGCAGGGGCCTTTGGCATTATCCGGGTAGTGTTTGACGTATATGGTGTGGAACAGATGCAGGCGCTGGGGCTGGCGACCCCACTGCTGGCTCTGGCGGCCGCCACTATTCTCTACGGGTCGCTGAAAGCGCTGCAGCAGCAGGAACTGAAAAAACGACTGGCCTACTCTACAATCAGCCAGGTGTCCTACATTACACTCGGCGTCGCACTGCTGGGGCCTTTGGCCGCCGTGGCCGCGCTGGCGCATCTGGTGCACCAGGGACTGATGAAGGTCACCCTGTTCTATTGCGCGGGTAATTTCGCCGAGACCCTGGGTATCCACCGTATCCGGGAAATGGATGGCGTGGGTAAACGCATGCCCGTGACCATGACTGCCTTCACCCTGGGGGCCCTTGGCATGATTGGTGTGCCGCCGACGGCCGGGTTTATTACCAAATGGTACCTTGGCATCGGTGCGCTGGATGTCGGGCAGGATTGGGTGTTGCTGGTGCTGGTGGCCTCCGGCCTGCTGAACGCAGCGTACTTCATGCCGCTGATTTATCGCGGCTGGTTTTCTGCGCCCCCGGCGCAGTGGCCTGAAGAACGCAACCTGGGTAATGGCAAACCGGGGCTCGGCGAAACCCACTGGATGCTGCTAGCCCCCGTGATCTTCACCACCGTTCTCTCGCTCCTGGTAGGCATTTTTGCCAACACCGAACTCAGCCCGCTGGCCTGGAGCCAACTGATTATCGACAGGCAGTTCGATCCATGAGTGCGCTTCTCTGGCTCCTCATCCCCCTGGCACCGCTACTTGCGGGGGCGCTTTTGTGGCGCTGGCCTGAACGCCTGGCCCCCTGGTTATGGTTGAGCTGTCTGCCAGCCCTGCTGCTGAGCCTGTGGCCGGCGCCAGCGTTGGAGCCCGGCATATTATGGCCCGGTGCCGCCTGGGCCGCAGAGGACCTGCTATCGCGCGCCTGGCTGGCATTCAGCGCCCTGCTCTGGGGCTGCGCCAGCCGTTATGCATGCACCGACCTGGTGGACGATCAACACCAGTTTCGGTTCTGGTCTTGCTGGTTGTTATCCCTGACCGGAAATCTGCTGCTGGTAATAGCTCAGGACGCGGGCAGTTTCTACGTGGGTTTCAGCCTGATGAGCCTGGCTGCCTACGGGCTGATCGTGCACGAGCGCGGACCAAAGCCCCGGCAGGCAGGGCGCCTGTATCTGCAGCTGGCAGTCCTCGGTGAGATGCTGATCTTTGCCGGCATGCTGCTGCGCATTCACGAATCTGGTGGCGCGCTTGATCTGGCAACCTGGCAAAGCGTGCCGGTCGGTACGCTGACCGCGGCGTTGGTGATCATGGGTTTTGGCCTGAAGGCGGGATTCTGGCCATTGCATGTATGGCTGCCCCTGGCTCACCCTGCGGCTCCGGCGGCGGCCAGTGCGGTGCTGTCCGGCGCAATGATCAAGGCAGGCATTTTGGGAATGTGGCGATTTCTGCCGGAGCAGGACCCGCTCCTGCAGAGCTGGGCAATGCCCTTGCTTGCCATAGGCACGATCAGCGCCTTTTACGGTGTGGCTCTGGGTCTGATACAGATCAAGGCGAAAAGCGCCCTTGCCTACTCTTCGGTCAGCCAGATCGGCTATCTGCTGGTGATTGTGGCACTGGCCTGGCTACATCCTGATGCGCGCCCCGCGGCTGCCGTCCTGCTGGCTCTGTACGGCGTGCATCACGGCCTCGCCAAGGGCGCGCTGTTCATGGGTGCAGGCCTGGCAGCGCACTACCGCCTGGGTGCTATCCACTGGCTATTGATGACCTTGCCAGCGCTGGCATTGGCAGGCCTGCCATTTACTAGCGGTGCAGCGGTCAAGATCCTGCTCAAGGATACGGTGTATGCAAGCGACGTAAGTCACTGGTCTGTTTTGCTGACCCTGGGCTCTGCTGCCACCGCGCTACTGGTGCTGCGGGCCATCTGGTTGATGTGGCGCAATCAGCCCGAAGCACCAGCTGCCTCGCCTCCTGCTGGCCAATGGGTGCCCTGGGTTTTACTCTGCTCAATGCCGGCCCTGCTGCCATGGATATGGCCCGAGCTGCGCAACGCCCTGCTCGCCAGCCTGCCTCTCAAGCCCCTGTGGGCAGCCATGTGGCCGCTTCTTGGCGCAACGGTCACGGCCTGGGCGGTACACGTAAGCGGCTGGCAGCTACCCGCACGACTGCAGACTCTGCCGAATCCGGCACGGGCCTGCTCGCTGCGGCTAAAGCGCATGCTCCAGCGCCCCCCGGTGCCACAAGCTCACCCTGACATCCAGCGCCACCGCTGGCGCGACATTGAGCGGCGCTGGAATCATCTCTGGAGCGGCGGCGCTGTGGCGGTCAGCGCCTGGATCATTATTCTCCTGCTGCTTCTGGGTTGGCTGGACTGAACAGCGCCAACATACCTACCAGCGCCTGTGGCGGGATGGTCTCACCATTGAGTTCGATTTCGCCGTCAGCGTAGATCAGGTTGGTCACCAGATTATCGTCTTCCTTGCGGGCCAGATTGGTACTTTCAGCCATACCCGCCAACATCTCGACTACCACCTCGGCCTCCACGGCAACCGCCTCGGCATCCGCACCCGGATCGAACAGAGTCTTGTACGTGATCATGTCCCGCAGCATGGGCAGGGATATCTGCACATGTGAGTCGACCCTGGAAAACAATTGTGGGAGCATCTCGGGCAGCGCAAGATCGAAGGACTCCGGATTGGCCAGGTGCACCTCTGCTCGCGCCCTGCTCTCACCATTGGGCGTGCGGATCACCAGCAGATCCAGTGCCAGTTTTGGCTGCGCAGCCAACAGAGCAGTAAGTGCCTCTCTCCAGCGCTCGGATTGCTCTGGAGGCTCTTCACCGCGGTAAATACTCATGTTCAGCTCGTTGTACAACTGATTGATCTCGGCTGTGGCGTCCTGGTCGAACTGTGAAAAACTCCATTTCATTTCCGCCGACCCCAGCTCCTGACCGTCGTAACTGACCTTCGCCAACCCGAAATCAATGCCGCCTGCAAGATTACCGGCGTCTTCACCAAGCACAGCGTTCTGCGTCAGCCCTTCCAGCAACATGGTTCCGTCGTTCTCACTCACCAGCCGCAAGGTCTCTACCGCAAGACGCCCTTCACCCAGGTAAATGCCGGCAGAGCCACGCTGCTGATCGGTGAAAAGGGTGACCCCCTCCAGATCCAGAGTGAATGACGCCTCAAGATCCGGCTGCGAGGTCATGCGCATGCCGTCCCACTGCCCTTCCAACAACACTGCATTACCCTCGACGTCGGTGGCAAAGTCGAGCGTTACCGGCGCCAGCTCGGCCGTCACTTTCTCGTTCTGGAACACCAGCGGTGCCACACTGAAACTGCCGTCAACACTGTTGCCATAACCCAGGGTGCTGCTTATTTGCACGGGCGTCTGGTCGCCGCTGGCGGCAAACAGCGGTTCCAGTCTGTCGCTGCGTTCCAGTGTCGCATTGCTGGTCGCCATAACCGGCGTCAGTTTCAACCGGGCAAGGCGCGAGGCAGGAAACGGACCATGCTCCAGCCGGTCGATAACCGCGAGGGTAACCAACCCTTCCTCCTCTTCACCCGGGTAAGTGATTTCATACCGGGCGGCACTGGAAAACAGCCCGCGCTCGAATCGGGTCATCTCCATGGTCACCGAGGCACCGGGCATTGCCTCTTCAATCTGCGCGTTACTGCGCGCCACCGCGTCACGCAGCACCTCTTCCATTTGCGTGCCGGTGTACCACGCGCCCGCCGTGCCGGCCACGCCAAGTGCAACCACGACCGCGACGGCTATCCCTGCTTTTTTCATACATGTGTCCTTAACCAGTGATGGAGAATCAACGGGAACTGTAGGCCATAGCGCCAAGGCTGTCAGCCTCGCCGCATCGCATCACCAAGATGATCGGCCATTTGCGCTGCCTATCATGGCCGCCGCGACTTGCGATCCACCGGGCAAATGCCGATGCTTGAAGGCTGAACAAGAACCACGCACAGGATTACCACGTCGACATGAACGAAAATAAAAACACCTTTCACTGCAGCCTGACACCGCGCTTTACCGACCTGGATACCTGGCGCCACGTAAACAACTCGCGCATCTATCAGTTGCATCAGGAAGCAAGATTGCAGGCCCACCTGGACCTGTTTGGTCCTGATGCCTGGTTTTCCGACGAGGTTCGCCTGCGGCCGCTGCGCAGCATTACCGACTTTCGTCAGGTCACCTGGTATGGCAGCGAGGTAAAAGCGCAGGTGCAGGTGCAAACCTGTACCAATGACGATTACAGGGTGCGCAGCGATCTGTTTCAGAACGGTGAACATGTAGGCACCCAGCAGGCGCTCATGGGTGCCTACGAGAACGGCAAACGGGTTGACCTGCCAGCAGCAACCCGTGAGCGGCTGGAAGCCATCGTAAGTAATGATGCGCAGCTCCTGCCGACCCCGGATTATGTAGAGCGAGTCGGCCTGGTAACAAGCTTCCCGGTCATCCAGCAACTGACGCCCCGCTATGCGGATCTCGACGCTGACAGCCAACGCAGCGAAGCCGCTCTGGCTCGCTACATGGAACAGGCGCGCTTCGGCGCCATCCGCCATCTGGATCTGGGCGGGTTGGGCATACTGATCGCATCAATGGACGTCAGCTACCTGCACTTCCAGGCTGGCTGGAAACCGGTTGACCTGCGCGCCGGCATCAACCGCATTGGCAACAGCTCTTTCGTCTTCACCGGCTGCGCTACCAGCGAGCACGGTTTGCAGGCAGCGGCTAACAGCGTGATGGTGGTGATTGACCAGGCCAGTGGTCGCCCGGCACCCATTCCCGATGTCCTGAGAGAACAACTGCAAGGGCTGAAAATCTGACCTGATCAGTCCCTGCCCCGCTAGTTGTACATGAACGTCGGCCCGGGGTGCTCGCGGCCGTCGTCCACTCCGACCTCGGTGCTGACCAGCGCGTTGAGGCGCTGGTTGAGCCCGTTGATCAAACCCCACTGAGCGGGCGGATCCACCGCCAGATTATGCAGCTCATCGGGGTCGGCCTGGGTGTCATAAAGCTCCAGATCATTGTTGCGCATCAGGTCGTCAAGGCCCTCGGGCGTGTGGTGATTGCTCGGCGCAAAATAGCGGGCAAACTTGTAGCGTCCATCATGAATGCCGCGAAACAGTGCGCGGTTGTTACGCGACGGTCCGAGCTGACCCTGGCGCAATGACTCCTTGATGATCGCCCAGGGTGTAACCTTGTCAGTGTTGGTCATCACCGCCTCACTGAATTCCGGATCCAGATACATCACCACGCCATAGTTGAACAGGTGCCCGCGCTCGTCACGCAGAGAACGCAACGCCGCACCGCCCAGGCTCGGCGCCAGGCTGACCCCTGCCAGTTGCGGGTAGCGCTCTGCCTGCATCTGGGGGGTTATCCCCGCCAGCTCGAGCACCGTGGGTACGATATCAACTGCCGAGCCCAGCGCCGGGGTACTGCGAGACTGCTGAATATCGGGATGGCGCACAATGAAATTGACCCGGGTATTTTCCTTGTACATATGCGGCCCCTTCTGCCGCAGCTTGTGCGCCCCGGCCATCTCGCCATGGTCTGCGGTAAGGATAACGATGGTGTCCTGATCGCGACCGCTCTCCTTCAATGCCGCAAGCACCTGGGCAATGGACTGATCCACGTCGCGGATGCAGTTCAGATAGTAACTTTGCAAGCCCTGCCATGCCTGTTCATCATCCGGCGCAATATGCCCATACACCTGATTACAGATGGCCACGTCGGTACGCTGAGCCCAGGGCTTGGTACTCAGGTCATCGGCGTAGAAGCTCTTGGGCAGCGGCACGTCCCATTGCTTGGCATAGACCCCCGTGTTGGGGCCCGGAGATATCGGCCCCAGGTAATTCTGGCGCAGACGCGAGTTCTTCTGCTCCGCCCCCGAGCTGTAGAACATGATGTCGTGGGGATTGACGAAATTGACCGCCAGGAACCAGGGCTGCTCGTCATCCTTGTGATCATGCAACCAGCCTACGGTGTCACTAGCGGTCACCTTGTCAAAGATGAAACCGCTCAGGTGTGAACCATGTGGGTCGCCATTCAGATTGAAATCAGCGAAGCCATAGGGCATCAACTCGTCAGTGGTCGGCCTGACCAGACCATAGGTCAAATCGCTCGATTCAGGGATATGCGAAAGATGCCATTTGCCCTTGTAGGCCGTGTGGTATCCCTGGTCACGCAGCATATGGCCCAGGGTCGGCATGCTGCTTTCCAGCTCGTTGAAGGGGGGCAGACCGATATTGGCAATCACCCCGGTCTTTTGCGTGTGCTGGCCGGTAAACATCACCGACCGGGACGGTGAGCAGGGCGTGGTATTGACGTGGAAATTCTCAAGGCTTACACCCGAAGCCAGCAATTGCTCATGCCCAGGCAGGTGCACCACGCTGGGCAGGTCCGTAAAGGCCCGCTCCTGATCGGTCACAATGAGCAGAATGTTCAGCTTGCTCGCTCGCGGTCCGGGCGGTTGTGGCGCACTTTGAGCCGTGCCAGGCAGAGCCGCGCGGGCACTGATGGATGATGCCAGGCTGCCGGCTGAAAGCGCTCCAGCCCATTTCAGTAGTTCCCGTCGCTTCATCTGATGCTCCTTGCGTCTTTGACGCGGGCTTTTGTTGGTAGACGACAGTGGCAGGCTGACAAAAGCGGATGCATAATTCCAATGCATTTTATGACCTCATTCGATGCGGAGACCGCATGACCAATCTGCAGCAGTTACGCCACTTCGCCGCGCTGGTCGAGCATGGCAACTTCGCCCGCGCCGCCGAAGCGGCCCACCTTAGCCAACCGGCCCTCAGCCGCAGCATTCAGGCCCTGGAAGCCAGCCTGGATTGTCGACTACTGGATCGCCATACCCGCGGCATCAGTCTCACTGTGCATGGCCAAGTAGTGCTCGAACATGCTCAGCGCCTACTGGCCGGCAGCCGCGCCCTGGAGAACGCGGTGAGTCAACTGGACAATCTGGAGGCAGGTGAACTCTTGCTAGGCAGCGGGCCTTACCCCGCAGCGCGGCTGGTACCCCAGGCGCTGGGCCGCATGGCAAGCGACTGGCCGCGGGTCAGGGTAAAGCTGCTGATCGACAACTGGCAGGGCCTTCGTGAGCGGTTGCTGCGCGATGAGCTCGAATTGTTCGTCGCTGACATTCGTGATCTTTCACAGGATCCGTTACTGAGCATCCAAGCGCTGGGCGTGCACCCGGGCGTCATGTTCAGCCGTCCCGATCACCCCCTGGCAGAACGCAGGAATCTGGATATCGAGGAGCTCCTGGAATACCCCCTGGCCGCTACCCGATTGCCTGAAAGTGTCGAGCGTGAATTGAGCTCGGTGAGCGGTCGGGAACAGCCCGTGAGTATCCAGTGCGACAACTTCATGGTGCTCAAAGCCCTGGTGGCGCAGAGCAACGTGCTGAGCATGGCGCCCTGGGATGTCATTGCCGACGACGTCAGCGCCGGTCGACTGGTGATCCTGCCGTTAAGGCATAACAGCTTCAACCAGCACTCGGCGTACGGACTGGTGAGCCGTGCTGGACATACCCTGTCGCCGGCGGCGCAGGCGATGCGGTTGCAGATCCTGGCTGACGCCCCACCGTGAGGCCCTTGCTTTTACCAGTAGATTGATTATGGTGGCAGTAGCTTTTGCCGAGTAATTTTCTCGCTTACCCTACTTTTTATTTACTTTATTTCTTACCTTACAAAGTACCTTTCGCCGCCAATGGAATATTCGCGCACTCCATTTCGAACGCCTCAGGACTTCCTCGTCTAAGCCGGGGCGCTTTCGCGTACCCGGCCGTTTCACACTGCAATTAAACACCGTATCTGTCGCCCGCCGCGCCGCTATTGCGCGCCAGCGGACATATATCGTTTGAAAAGATCAAAAGGAATCGCGCTCATGAGCAGCAATCCAAGCATCGTTATCAGCAAGCTCGACTTACAGCGCCTGGACCAGGTCCTGGACCCGCTGAAATACCCCATGGATACCCTGGAAGCGCTGGAGACTGAAATAGCCCGCGCACGGGTCGTCAGCCACAAGCGCATCAAGCCCGACATCGTTACGATGAACTCCACAGTGCGTTTGCTGGATGAAACCACCGCACGAGAATTCCTGGTGACGCTGGTGTATCCACACAATGCAGGTGGGCCCGACACGGTATCTGTGCTGGCCCCGGTGGGCATGGCGATCCTTGGTCTCAAGATCGGCCAACGCATCGAGTGGTCATCTGCGCAATGCCGGCCACTCAAATTGAAGGTCCTGGACATTCCCTATCAGCCAGAGGCTAACGGGGAATATCACCTCTAGATTAAGCGCCCGAATTTGCTGGCAGGCACAACCGGCCCACTCCAGCAGCGCTCAGCAGGTAAACAACTTCTCGCTGAAATCCACCTCATCGAGGTAGGTGATCCGCGCGGTCTTGAAATTCAGATCCACCAGCAAATGGCAGTAATACTCACCGTGTCGCCAGGCCATGGCGACACTTGAGTCATTGGAGTAATTGAGCTCAAAACGTCCATCGAAGGCCGGATAGCTCGAGCGAAAACGCATGAGTTTCAGCAGCCGTTGCACTACAGGCTGTTCGATGGCCTCATCCATTTCCTCCAGGCTGTAATAGTGCCGATTGATATCACGCAGCTCGCCGGTGGCGTTCATCAGCTCCTCGTCATTGCAGCCGGCGAGCAGGCCGACGTAATACACCTGGGGAATGCCGGGCGTGAAAAACTGAATTGCACGGGCAGCAATGTAGCTGTCGTCATTCTTCATCAAGGCATCGTAAAAGGTACAGGTAAGCTGATATATGGCTCCCACACTGTTTACCCGGGCAGCAGAGCGCCGCAGGATCGGGTCGGCACTGCGCGCGTTGATGTTATCGATCAACTCGCGAATCTTGTCATGGGGTAGTACACCCTCGACATCAGGAATACAGATGCCATCGTGGGTGTCGAGCACGGTAATGCTGTTGCGCGGGCACATGCGCAACCAGTTCTTCAGATACACACTGTTGTTGTCGAGCAGCGTGTAGAGCAGCAGCGGTGGCAAGGCAAAAGCATAGGGGTGCATGTTGCGCCGGCTGATCGCGTACTGGAAGCTGGTGTGGTCGTGCACCTCCGGCAGGCATTCCGCGCCGTACCGGGCAGCGGTCTCGTTGACCCACTCCAGAATGCGATACACATCCGGCTCGACCAGAAAGCAACTGGTGCCGATGCGCTTGGTGGTATAGCCGAACGCATCCAGACGCAGAAGCTTGATGCCTTTGCTTGTAAGAAACTGGATGTATTCTTCCATCAGCCGATAGGTAATGTCCGCTTCATAGTTGAGATCAATCTGCCGTTCGGTAAAGGTGCACCAGACGCGGTCAGTGCTGCCATCGGCAAAGGTTATCTCGCGGAAGGGCTCTTTCTCCTTGCGGATATGAATCTTGGCCAGGTCGTCGGGAGTGATCTCGCCAAACCGGTTGACGTGTACGAAGAGCTCGGCATAGGGCGAGTCAAAACCATTCTGCAGGAAATCCTTGAACTGCTCGGACTCGTCAGAGATGTGATTGACCGTCAGATCCGAACAGATATCGTACTCGTCAGCCAACCGCTCAATGTCCTCCCAGGTCCCAAATGCAGGATCCACTTCCTTGTGCGTCAGGGGGGAAAATCCGCCATCGGCGTTGGAAGGAAAGAACGGCAGGATATGAATGCCACCGATGGCGTCGGATAGATGACGACTGATCGCGGTGTGCAGGTCATGAAGATTATTGCCAAGACGATTGGGGTAACAGATCAGTTGTACTGCGTTGCGTAACGCCAATGCGGAGCACCTCCGTCAGAATGAGAATCCCAGTCAAGCCCGTAACCAAGCATAGCACCTAGGCACAGTGGCGAAAAACCGAGACGGGCCGCCCCGCGTCCACCAATATGCCGCCAGCAATTCACACGCACAGGCCCCAAGTGCTACATACCCTTACCGAGCATCTGACCATTGACGGTCTTGCCATAAAGGTTTTCCCCATCATTGGCGTGATACTTATCGCGGGTTTTCTCAACCGAACCATCAATCAACCGGGGATCCTGTGGCCGCTCGTGGCTGTTCATATAGGCCGCCACATGCCAGGCTTGAGCATCTGACAAGGATCCACCCTTACCCAGAGGCATGCTTTCCTTGATAAACGCAGCGGCAGTATTGATTCGATGCATGCCTGCACCCCAGTTGAAGGAATCCGCGCCCCAGAGAGGTGGAAAAACATAGTCATCCCCGGATTTCTGGCCCTGGCCATTATCACCATGGCAAACCGCGCACTGGGACGCGTAGATCTGCTCTCCCTGCACAAGATCATATCCATCCGATGGCTCAGGCACAGCCGGGTAGCCCCGCCCGGGCAGCTCCTGACCGGTAGGCGCACCAGTAGCAAGCCAGTAGGAATACGCCGAAAGAGCAGCTATAACCGGTCCGTCGGCCGGCGGAGCTGTGCCGTTCATGCTGAATTGGAAGCAACCCTGTATACGCTCAACGTAGCTGTTTACCCTGTCGTTTTTGCTCCGGTAAGCAGGGTACATGGTGTACGCCGCCCAAAGCGGTGCGGAATTGGCTTTGCGCCCCTGCTCAAGATGGCAGTTGGCGCAGGCGAGACCGTTACCAACAAACTCCGGGGCACGGTTTCTGGTGTCGACAAACACCGCGCGCCCCTCCTGCACCAGCTTTCCATAGGCATTGTCTGAAAGCGCACTTTCCAGCGGTGGTCTGAAATCATGGACGCCTGCGCCCACAACTGCACCGGTGACAATCTGCGACTGATCCTCCATCACAATGTCTTCAGCTGACGCGGAAAGGGCAAGAGCGATCAGCAATAAAGGCTTTATGCGCATTCTCATTGGCCTGCTCCTTTTTCAGCCAAGCCGGCGAAGTACTGCGCTACGGCTCCCACCTCGGCATCAGTCAGTTTGCGAGCGATGTGGCCCATCAGGTCATTGGGATCGTTATTGCGCGCACCCTGGCGCCATGCATTGAGCTGCGCGGCTATATATTGAGTTGATTGTCCTGCTAGTGGCGGAAACGCCTCGCCTACGCCCACACCTCCAGGTCCGTGACAGGCTACACATTCCGGGATATTGCGTTCCCATGCACCGCGTAATGCCAGTATCTCACCGACACCCAAAGCCGCAGCTGCACGACCAACCCGCTCGACCGCGGGCCAGGGTTTGTCGGCAAGCATAGTAGACACAGCGTGAGCTTCTTCAGCGCTCAAAGCCGCAGCAATGGGTTGCATGATCGGATTGGCGCGCTCACCGGAAGCGAAATCAGTCAGCTGCTTTTTCATATACTCGGCAGACAGGCCACCCAGCCGGGGAAAGCCCGCGGCACCCATCCCTTCACCCTCAGCACCATGGCAGGTAATGCAAGCCATGGCCGCCGGGTTGGCTCCACCTTTTGTGTATACAGAAACCGAATCTGCAGCATGGATCGGAATGGATACCGCCAGAAGGAGCAAGCAGCTAGTCCAGCGCAAGACGTTCATATCAGAACCTTGTGGATTATTTTAATGTCGGCAAGGGTGCGGTCCCCTTGCCGTTACATTGAGCATAGCCGCAGAAATGGCTGTATGTAGCGAATGCGAGGAGAGAAAGGCGATTGAGATAGGTGATGCCAGATTGAGGCCGGCTGAGGCCGCAAAAAAAAGACCCGTTCCTTTCGGAACGGGTCTTTTCTCTTTCTGGTGCCGGCACCAAGAGTCGAACTCGGGACCTACTGATTACAAGTCGCTAGATGTTACCCTGAGGCCAGTAAAGTCTAGGCTAGTATTGCCAAGGGTACAATAGAGTTAACTAGTTGTTTATGCTTGGTTTTCATGAGTTTTGCCGAGATCGCAAAAACTGGGCACTGTACCACTACTGTACCTTTCTGGTGTACCTATTTTGTACCTTTTGAGCGCGTGAACGGCTTCCATGTCCTTGGCATTCCAGCCGCGCCTAGACCAGCAAATCCCTGACAGCTTTTGCTCAAGCAATCCAGACTCTCTTCATCGATGCCTAGACCGTAGACGAAAACAACAGGGCCATTTGAAAGGACTAACTTTCCCTCGCGGACATCTGCGTCAAAATCATCCGCCCACTTGATGTCCCGTCTCATCCGGCCGATAGATTCGATCCGAGCGCTGTTTCCGTTCACAGTCATAACGGCGTAGGTACCCATGCCATTATCTCCTGCATAGCTACCATCAAAATCACCTTTGCAGCCTGCCAGAACGCAGACCATACCGATAACCAGACATTTATAGAACATAAAACCTTTCTCCTTCGGTGGGTTCAGGCTTTACATCCTGCGTGAGGGCCCGAGGTGTCAGTAGCCCTTCAGACGACTTGAGGAGAGCTTCAAACTAGAAAATTTCTTCCACAGGGGTTTCGGGCGACAAGCCCAACAGTTCGATAATGCTATCCGCCAGCTCTTGGTTTATCTCTGTTACCCATTGAGTGATCAAAGATAAGTAAAAATCGTTAACGTCTTCGTCAGAGACGATCCAGCCAATCTGACTGTTATCGATTGCCGCTTGGAATAAACGTTCGGCGTCTTGTTTCGTCAGGGACTGCCGATATCGATTCAGGTTCGCCACTGCAAAATGAGTGGTAGCGAAACTTCCACTTTCCACCAACTGGAGGATGGCGGCTTCTATTTCTTCACGTGGCACCGCAGCAATAACCTCCTGCGGCGGCACACCGAATTGAAGTGCCGGAGCAGGGGTCTCAGGGACTTGCCGCTGACCGTCATCTTCCACCTCTGGATTTTCGGGCTCCTCCGGAATCCTGGTAGCCACATGCTCCCCGGCATCTGGTTGATTTTGAGTGTTCTTGTAGTAAGCCACTACCTCATTGATAGTCCTAAAAATAGTCAGATGTCCGCCCTGCTTTCGCTCGTTCCACTCCTCAGCTAAAAACGCAAGTGGGCGAGTATTTTTGTCCATCGTTAGAGGGGAAGCGTAGTCACCGTCCTTCGAGACGATAAATAAATCGCCGTTTGGCACCTGAGCCAGCAGTGTCTCCCAGATATACCGATCACCAATGCTTTGAGCTTTTCCGGGAGGATTGCCCTTATTCATTCGCACCAGCGCTTTTTGGTATAACTCATCGTCTTCGACATAACGAGTCGCTTTTTCAAACAGTCTCGAGAGCTTCTGATCAACCTCCAGTTCATCACTCAACGCAAGGGCTATAGCATTTGCGATCAATAGCTTCTTAGCCTGCTCAGCACTTTTTACGGCTTCATCATACTGCCTAGCTGCTTCAGACCCTCGCATATGGTGTGGCACGCCGGTCGGGAGTTGAGCCTTCTTGAAGTCAGACATAGCTACTTGCAGCTTCGCCTCACGATTACGTTTAAGCTCATTTTCAACCTGCTTAGGCAGGTGCAGAACAATTTGGCCCGGCGCCGTGAGCTCTTTGAGTTCATCAAGGATTTCGAGCTTGTCGTCTGAAAAGGAGTAAAAATTAAGAAAGATGTTTGTATCGATAAATAAATGCAGTGCTGGCATCGGCCATTATCCTTGAAGGTGATGTGCAGCCCGACCAAGTCGTCGGCCGCCACGATTGGGCCGTTTGCTCAGGGCTAATTAAAGCCTACTGCAATGTTTACCGCCCCTAGCTCTGTAGATATGTCGGAGAACCTACCTACCAAAATCGGACGACCAGAGTATTTACATACCGGGCCCGAATCACAATGCGAAATCCTAAGCGGGGCAAGCCAAACGAGATCCTGAGATGAGACAGCTCCCTAGCTTGCCAACTTGTAGAAAAACGCCCAAGGAACCCTGCCGGAGACAAACGTCACGCGAAACCGGACGGCGGAGGTTCAAAGTAAAGGTCAGTTGCACCTCCGAACCCCCCTAGACTGGAGACGTCCACGAAGCCATGGCCAATTCACCGGTCCGGCCGTAATCTCCGAGCCTAAACGAGGCGGCCCCCATAGAACGCGGTGTGTTACCGCGGGCCAATAATCTCAAGGAATATTCGATGACAGATGTGTATAAACTCGCGTGTCGAAGGTGAGACCTTCGGTAGAGAAACTAAGGCTTGGGCGTAGTATCGATGCCTTTGAAAATCTCTCGCATCGCCTGAACACTTATGGGAAAGGTTTCGGTTCCTTCCGATTGAAGGTTATCGTGATGATGAAAGTATCGCAGCAAAGCAATCAGTAGCAGGGTGGGCACCGTCGACAACGCGATGATAACTGGGATATCAGCCATTCCCAGGGATCGAGCCGCAAAGAAATGAAAACCAGGCCCTATGGTTAGCCTGAAAGGGCCAATGAAAATAAACCCTAGTAGAGCGGCATAAAATAATGCCACCACCCCTAGCGTCACCCAGGTAAGCCGTCTCTCCCATTTGAAGCGCCAAGCCTTAGTGTCCAGCGTCGCAGCTACGTCCTTTGTCTCCTCGCCCGCAAGTACCTGCTCCGCAGAGCCAGCTAAATCCTCTCCCCGCTCTATCATATGAGACCAAGATTTTTCAGACGGAACCGCATGGCGGCAGGGGAAACCCCAAATTTATCCGCCAGCCCACCTAGATCCCTCATTCCTTTATCCCGAACGAGGTACCTCACCACGTCGGCAGGCATCAACAATGCGGCGGCGAACTGATTAGCCGCCACCTCAATCGGACTAGAGGCAGCCGATGAAAAAGTTGAGCTGTCGTCACGTGGTGCGTGGAGATCTCCATTTACATGATGGCCAAGTTCATGGGCTACTGTGAATCGCAAACGCGGGACATACGCCTCAGGGCTATAAATGATCTCGGGAGCGCCGTCGTTAAAACGATAAAGGCCGCAGTAGCCTAAGTCCTGTTGCGCCTTAACAGTGATCCCCATATCTCGCGCAATAGCCGCCGGGTTCACGGGCAGCTTGCCGTCCCAATGAGCCTTGAGGACGTCGTTTGCTGAGTGATATTTCATGCGCCCTCCTTTTCGGACTGCCATGCAAATACCCGAAGCCAAATGGCGTCCGGGTTAGCGTTTGCTCATAAATATTAGCACGCTGGAATACAAAAAGGTGCGTTTAACGCACCTCAAACCGCAGCAAATAGCAAGGCTTAGAAAAACATTTGGGGAAATAAGGCCGTGCTGGAGTCGGCTCGGCACGCTCTCATACGCAAGCGCACTGTACCTTTAGCTAGCCAACCGTGGTTACGACCCCCTGAGCCAAAGCAACTCAACAGCGCGCCCTTCAATACCTACGTTGGGTAGCTTGAAATGACAGTGCTCCCAGCCGCCTCTAGCCTTAGGCGTCTACGAAACTAGGGCCGATACATAAGTTCTGAGAAATCTCTCAAACCGATTCGTTCAAGTACTTGAGCATAGGCTCAAACACTGCCGCCCAAAGCTTTTCTTCACCATCCCACTCCCCTTCCACACGAACCAAGTGCTCATAGGGTTGGCGTACTTGTCTATCTATCAGGGCTTTCCTTAGAAACCAGCGCGGTACGTAGAGGCTCCCCGAAATTTCTTTAACCATGGACGCGGGAATAGTAATTGTGTGCTCATGCACTAATTCAACTGGAACGCGATAGTCTTCGGGATACCCAACGTAGACTGCAAGGACCCGCACCTTCCTGCTTCTCTCGGTCGGGCCTTTGCCGGCTGGCTGAACTTTTGCTAGCGAAGACGTGCAGACTTTTATTCTGTCACACAACCGGTTATACGAAGAACGTGCCGTCTCCTCACATGAAAAGCTCTGCAATATCCGCCCATTTATCTCTCCGTAGCCGCCCAGCCAAACGTCGACGTTGGCAAACGGCAGCTCTAATTGCAGGCTGCGCGCAGTAGCTCTGATGGGCAGTTCTATGGAATGTATTCTGGTCCTGGTTTTCGTGACTAGGGAATAAATCATGGTCGTGGGGTGCATCGCGTATCTCCTGTAAATGAGTTGATACGATCGTGCACAAAAAATTATTCGCCCGCGACCCAATCGGGTGTCACAAACTGGAGTGGCTCAAAACCGATGCAGAACCTTGCTAAGTCATAGAGAGGCGCCTTATCAGCTTACAGCTCTCGCCTCTCAGGCTGCGCCCCCAGACTCTTCAACATCTGCAAGACCAGCAACGCAAACTTGCGGCCGCTGACTTCGTTGTCCAGCACGTCCAGCGACAGCTTTTCATGGTCCGTCATGGCGTCCAGCACCGTGTCCACAACGCGCTTGGGGAAAAGACCGTGCATTACCTGTTCTTCGCTGTGATTGCTTACCTGCGCCATTACATCGTCCTGCCGGCTAATGCGTTGGGCTATTCCGGTGAGAAACTGCAGCTGATCGTCGTCGCCAACCTCAGCGCCAAACAGATCATTCAAAGCTTCTATGATCTCCGCCAGGCGTTTCTTTTCTGCGTCGTGAGGTTTGCCTGAGCCAATACCGGTAGCAGGGTCTAGGCCCCATTCGCCTTTCTCGTCCTCCAGCCTCAACTGATGCTCAGCCGTTTTTGTCAGGCGGTAATGGGTAAGCTGCAGGTCGCCCACATCCACGCTCTCCTGCTCAAGCTGCTCAACGCTGAGCAACGGGTACAGATGGCGCGCGAATACACACAAGGCTTCCAGGTCCCGATCTTCGTAAGGGACTATCTGCGACAGAAACTCATATAGCCGCACGAAACTCTGCAGGTTTTTGCGAAACAACGTGAGCTGGTCGAGCTGCTCGCCGGCTTCCTTAAGATCGTACTCGGCCTTCTTCAAGCCCGTGCTGTCGCCATTGGCCTCAGCGTTGCGCTTGTAATCCAGTGCGTGTTGGCGGGCATCCTGGCTGAAACGGTATCGCTTGGCGAAACGGTCCTTGGCCGAGTAGCAGTGGTAACTCAGCTTGGAAGCTGGGGCCTTGGGATCAAAGAAAGCCAGCGCGAAACTCTCTACCTCAGAACGGTAGTAGATACCCTCGGCATCCAGCTTCTTTTGCAAATCGTAGAGGATCTGTGGATCCGTAACGTCGTTCAGTTCGGCCTTGGCATAGTAGGGCAGAAAGGCATCGAGAATGTCCTGCGGATCATTGAAGAAATCCAGGATAAAGGTCTGCTTGCTGTCACCGAACGTACGATTCAAGCGCGAGAGTGTCTGGACGCAATCGACGCCTTGCAGCTTCTTGTCTACATACATGGCGCAAAGCTTGGGTTGATCGAAGCCGGTCTGGTACTTGTTGGCCGCGATCATCACGTTGAAGTCCTGGGTATCGAATGCTTCCGCCAGATCGCGATTGTTCAGCCCGCCATTGAGCAGGCTGCTGTTCTCAGTCACCTCTTCTCGGATCACTTCATCAGGCAGTACGCTGCCCGAAAACGCGACCAGCGGGTGCACATCGTCGTAGCCTTGCTGTGTCACGTAGGCCTTGACCGCAAGCTGATAACGCACAGCCTCCTGTCGGCTTGCAGTGACCACCATGGCTTTGGCTTGCCCATTGAGCAGGTGCCGCACGTTGGCGCGGAAATGCTCAACAATAACCTCGACCTTCTGGTTGATGTTGTATGGGTGTAGCCGCACCCAGCGCGCCAGTTTCATACGGGCTTTCTTGCTGTCGACCTCCTCGTCGTCGGCATCGGGGTGAGCAATCTTCCAGGCGGTGCTATAGGTAGTGTAATTGCGCAGCACATCGAGAATGAAACCCTCCTCGATAGCCTGACGCATGGAATACAGATGAAAGGGCTCGGGCTTGTTGTCTGCGCTGGGGGGTGTTGAGGCATCAGGCGGGCGACCGAACAGCTCCAGCGTCTTGGCTTTGGGCGTGGCGGTAAAGGCGTAGTAGCTGATCCGCTCATTCGGCCCACGTGCGGCGACGGCGGCATCCAGCAACTCCTCGGCGCTAACTGAAACTTCCTCTTCGTCCTTCTCTGGCGCATCACTGCCGAGGATCTGTTTCAGCTTGCTAGCTGAGGAACCAGTCTGAGAGGAGTGGGCCTCGTCGGCGATAACTGCATAACGCCCAGCAGCCAGCTTTGGGTGTTTGTCCAAGGCAGCAAACAGCGCAGGAAAGGTCTGGATGGTGACGATGATGATCCGCGTTTGCTCAGACAGGGCATCAGCCAGCTGCTCCGATTTGCTCTGATTGCCAATATCCCTGCTGATCGGCCTAACTACGCCCTGGGCATGCTCGAACTGATAGATGGTGTTTTGCAGCTGGGTATCCAGCACGGTGCGGTCAGTAACCACGATCACCGAGTTGAACAGCTTGTTGCCCTGAGCGTCGTACAGTGAAGCGAGCTGGTGGGCAGTCCAGGCGATTGAGTTGGACTTGCCCGAGCCAGCGCTATGCTGAACCAGGTAACGCTGGCCTGGGCCTTCGCTACGCGTAGTATCGATCAGCTTGTTGACCACTTCCCATTGGTGGAAGCGGGGAAAGATCAGCGTTTCTTTGGTGATTCGCTTGCCGTCAAATCCTTCGCTGGTTTGTTTGTCCAGGTGCAAGAAGCGTCCCAGCACTTTGAGCCAGGCTTCTGGCTGGAAAACCCGATTCCATAGATACCCAGTAGCGTACTGGCTTGCATCTGCCGGCACAGGGTTGCCGGCACCATTCTCCTCTGTGCCTTGGTTAAATGGCAGAAAGAAGGTGTCCTTACCCGCCAGCTTGGTGGTCATCGCCACCTCACTTTGCCCCACTGCAAAATGCACCAGCGCGCCGCGCTTGAAAGTCAGCAGCGGCTCGGGCTTGCGCGTGACGGGGTCCACGGGTGGGCGGTCATAACGGTACTGCCGCTTGGCATTCTCTACCGTTTGCTTGAACTCGCTTTTCAGCTCCAGCGTCGCCACCGGTATGCCGTTGACGAAAAGCACCAGATCCAGCCTGGGATTGTATCCCTTCCCTGAGTCTGCACTTTCGCGGGCATGGGGCGAATAGGAAACCTCCTGCACCACACGTAGGCGATTGGCCCGGTAACGCGTGAGGGTGTCCGGGTTCATGCCGTGGTCAGGTTTGAAGCTACAGAGATCAATTTTGACCCCTGGCAACTTGAAACCATGCCGTAGCACATCCAGGGTGCCGTGCTGTTCAAGTTCGCGTACCACTTTCTGAATCAGCACTCCCTCCGGATCTTTGGGGTTGGCCTTGCTGAACTTGTCCCAACGCTCTGGCCAGGCTTGCTTGAAATAGCCGAGAAGGTCTTCGGTATAAAGTGCTGAACGACGATCGTACCCAGTGGCCGGCCCGGTGAGCCACCCTCGGGCGGTCATGGCAGTGATGATGTCCTGCTGTAACTGAGCTTCCTTGCTGTCTGCCATTACACGGCCTCTTGCGCGAGTTGAGAAGACGGGGCGATGGCCGAGGGCTGCCAATCCCGTACGTCGATTTTGCCAGTAACTGCAGCGGTGATGAGTGCAGAGCGCCGTTCTTGGATCAAGAAGATGCCCTCATTCGCAGTCGACAGTAAAGCATCCATCGTTTCAAACTGCGTCCCAATATTGCGCGCTATTTGAACCTGCTCGGCCAGTGGTGGTAGAGGAAGCTTTAACTGCTTGTAATCACCCAGACTGAATCTCTTTCGGGTTGACTCAACACTAACTGCATCTACCACCGCTCTTGCGTAGTTTGATTTGAGCAAAAAAACCAAATACTCTGCATCGACCACTTCCGATTTAACTCGAATGCGCACCACATCCTGGGTAACAATCCCATCTGGTTCTGAGCCTGGATAGATGCAGGCATCTCCAGGGGGCGAGCCGACCTTAGCAACTAATACATCTCCGGGCAGGACTCGGCATACACTGAGCTGCCGTGCTTTTTCTTTAGTTACGCAATCGGTACTCTTTCGAAAGTAACCGGTCGGTTTAACATCTCTAATGTAGACAACTGGCACCCCCTCGTGCGTCAGTTCACTTGACAGCAAATCACTTCCAAATGGTCCATTAACAAACCCGCCACGACGCTCATCAGCCATTGCTCCTAGCTTGTAGTTTTGGCGCCAATGCGCCGGCACTGGCCCCAGCCACTCCACTCCGGAGTCCATCGTGGGTACTGTCGGATCGAGACCTTTGGTGACGGCATGGGAGATCACTGCCTGGCGCTTTTCCTTGAGGAGCTCGATAAGGCGCTGCTGCTCTTGGATCAGGGCATCGATGCGGGCGATTTCATGGTTGAGGAAGCGAAGGACTCGCTCTTGCTCTGCAACAGGCGGTATTGGCAAAGCAAGACTCATAATATTACTTGCAGATATTGATGCTAAGTTCGTGCTTTGTTTCGAGTTTAGAAAAAAATATGTGCGCGCCGGCTGGCTACCAGTAAACGTCGCCAGCCACTCCGGCTTAAGTAGATGGTTTGTCCGGATTGCAAAAACGTGGTTCTGATGAAGGCAGGGATTTATTTGGCCTCGCCATACGGCGCCACGACCTAACTTGTCGTTGTCACCGCCCTCATTCATCAGCACGTCGTCAAGCTGGAGGCTGTAACGTTCAAGTTCGGATTCTAAGACGGAAATTTCTTTGACTTCAGTCAAGTCCAAGAAGCCATCCTGAACATTCGCGACGCGCAAATACGGAACGGAAACGGTATCGCGCCCCTGATAGTCCTTACCCTTAGCAATCCCGCCTTGGATTGTTGCGTACCAACGTAGCGTACCGGTAGTCCAATGTTCCGGCACATCACCCAACCAATCCACGCCGGACATCTTGTACTGCCGGTACGGCTCAAATCCACTCATGCTGACAACTCTTCAATCATCTGTTTGATACGGTCGGTACAGGCTTTCAGATCACGATCGATTTCCTCCAGCGGGCGCGGCGGCTGAAAGACATAGAAATGGCGGTTGAAGGGGATCTCGAAACCGACGATACCCACCTCACCATCTTGCGCATCTGTTTTGCTCTCGTCGATCCAAGCATCAGGCACATGGGGTATCACTTCCCGTTCAAAATAGTCATAGACCGACTCACCCAGCGGCACGTTCTCATTGTCGCGCAGGCCCGCGTCGGGCTCCGGCTTGCCCTTGCTTATGCAGATATCAGCTTCCGGATCACGCTCACTCAGGGCAGCGAGCAGTGCCTTCAGTTCTGCCGTTGCCGGGAATACATCGTGGTTGCTCAGCGCCTTTTTCAGCAGCTTCGTGAACTGTTCCCGGTTGCGGTGCTGCAGGCTTGCGTCCATTGACTCCAGGGCGCTTATAAGGCGCTGCTGGGCGGCAGCATTGAGCTTCTGGATAGCTTTCTCTTCCAGCACTAGCTCGATGCGTTCGGCAGTGGTCTGGAAATTCAGCCGCAGCGGCCGCTCGACAGTGATGCGCCGATAACCAAAAGCGTCGATGGGGAAGATCTTGCTCTGCGGCGTCTCCTCGAAACAACCATAGAGCCGTACTAGTTCATCGATCTGCTCGTCGGTAATGTACTGACGCTTGCTGCCGAGGGATTTGCGCATCTTGGCGTAGTACTTACTACCGTCAATCAGCTGAATTTTGCCCTTGCGCGCAGCAACCTTGTGGTTGGAAAGCACCCATACATAGGTAGCGATACCTGTGTTGTAGAACATGTCGGTGGGTAGCGCGACGATGGCTTCGACCAGATCGTTTTGCAGCAAATAGCGGCGAATCTCTGACTCCCCAGAACCCGCGCCACCCGTGAACAGCGGCGAGCCGTTAAGAATGATACCGATCCGAGATCCACCGTCTTTTGCTTCGCGCATCTTGCTGACCAGGTGCAGCAGGAACAGCAACGAGCCGTCAGATACCCGTGGAAGGCCAGGACCGAATCGACCATCGAAACCTTTGCGGCTGTGCTCCTCTGCGATCTGTTTTTGAACCTTCTTCCACTCCACACCAAAAGGCGGATTGCTAAGCATGAAATCAAAGTGGTTTTCGCCGCCGGGTAGCTGATCATCCGACAGCGTATTGCCGAGCTTGATGTTGCCTACCGTCTGCCCCTTGATCAGCATATCCGCCTTGCAGATGGCATAGGACTCGGGGTTCAGCTCTTGTCCAAACAGGGAGACTGTGACTTTGTCGCTGATGGACTGGATGTACTCCTCGCCTTCGGACAGAAAACCACCCGTGCCTGCTGTCGGGTCGTAGATAGTCACGATGCTGTTGGGCTTGAGCTTATCGTCCTGGCCGGTGATGACCAGGGAGGTGGTCAGGTGAACTATATCGCGCGGGGTAAAGTGCTCCCCGGCAGTCTCGTTCGAGCTCTCTGCAAATTTCCGGATCAGCTCCTCAAAAACAATGCCCATGCCGAAGTTGCTGATGCGCGCCGGGCTCAGGTCCGTGGCGGCAAAGCGCTGCACTACCTGATAGAGCAGATCGGCGGAGGCCAACTGCTGCACATAATCCTCAAAATGAAAATGATCGAAGATCTCCCGAGCGTCCTTACTGAACGCCTGGACGTAACTCATCAGGTCGTCAGCAGTCTGGGTATCCGACAGAGTGCCAAGTGACAGAGGCGAAGCATTGAAGAACTGCAGCCCACCCGCAGCGCGCAGCAGCATCTGCTCACGTACCAGATCTGGCCGGCCCTCCTGGGCTTTGGCCTCACGGATAACCTCCTGCCGCGTTGACTCAAGCACGCACTCCATACGCCGCAGGAGCGTGAAAGGCAGGATGATTCGACCGTACTGCGATTGCTTGAAATCCCCGCGCAAGAGGTCCGCAACGGACCATAGGAAGGCCGCGGTTTGGGAGTGATTTTCCGTGTTCATGGTACTGCTCCTGAAAATATATTCTTCTGGAGGCAGCTTACCTGCTGAGTTTTGCGAATGGTAGAAATAGCACTTTAGAGCGCCCAATGAAGGGCTTGAAGAGCATCCCTGCTCGAGGTAACCGCAGCATTGACGGAAGGGCGAGCGATCCCTTACGAATCAGTCATTTCTGGCTCCTGAGCTTTTGCGCGCAGGAATGCGACTTCCTCACGCATCGTGGCCAGCTCCTGACGCGCGCCATCCCTCGCCTCTTCCGCCGCTCTGACCAACGAGGCCGCATGATCTCTTTCCTGACGAACTCTGTCAGCATCCAGATGGGCACGGTCCAGCTCGGCTCTTAGCTCCAACGCGCGACGCTCCACCTCCTCGGCTCTCTGTTCTGCCAACGCTGTTGCGCGATCAGATGCAGCCATGGCTATACGTAGCTCGGCAAGCGTTTTTTCCTGAGCCTTCGCTGATTCATCCGCCTCCCTGACGAGCTCAGCCGCCCGATCCCTTTCCTCACGTAGACGGTCAGCGTTTGTGTGAGCCCGATCCAGTTCGGCGCGGAGCTCCCGTGCCAGGCGTTTAGATTCCGCAGCTTTTTGCTCAGCGTCTACGGCAGCTTCATTAGCCGACGCTAAGGCTGCTTCCATGTTCTCAACAAATTGGGCCTGCGCTCGCTCCACTTCCTTTGCAGACTCGAGCCCGGCCAGCGACGACTCCAACTCGCCGGCCTGCAGCTCGTAAGCCGTTGCCAACTCAGACCTCATCACCTCCAGCTCGGCGCGTTCCCCTTCCCAAGCTGCCTCGGCCGCCCGTAGAGATGCGTTCGCCAGCTCTTGAGCCTGCGCCCATAGCTGGGCGAGGGCTTGCCCATTCATAAGCTGAATAGCTTCCGGCACCTGTACGGCCAAAGGTGCCGCACGAACGGTCTGCGCTCGACGCCAGTCTTTCATTCCAGTTGAGCAATCGTTCATGTTCACGCGAGCGGCCTTCCTTACTGCATCAACTTTTGGAAAAGACTCCTTTCCGCCCTGCTCGTACAGCTCGTCTGCAGCAGTGTAAATGCGATCTCGGATTTCGGTACTTAGCGTCATCATTCAGTCTCATGTGGTTATGAATCTCCACGCTACCGTCAACCAAAACACGCCGCCACCGAACCCGGTGTAACTTTTGCAAATGAGCTGAGACCACGCAGCAACAGTAGTAATCGTAGGATTATTACTATTACTACTTACTACCCCATACCCATGCCGCTGAGGAGCGGGCCGAGTGAGGACCCTGCGTAAGCTCCCCAGAATAGACAGGTCAACCGCTCAATCTGACGCATCTCGACTAGTGGCTTGAAGCTGGCCAGCCCTGCACATACGACTAGGAGCAGCGCGCCAAGCAGCAGGGTATTGAGCAGCTGTCGGCTCATGAGGATTTCCAGGAAATTTGAACAAGGCCAAGGTTGTGACCTTGAGGCGAGAGCGCCTGGTATTGCAGCCAGCGCGCCCCCAATAGCACATACCACCATAAATTGTGACGGCGACATCGCGAGCTTGCCGATTTTGACCACTTTATTGCTAGATACATTCATGATGACGGCTCCTTCATTGGTTGGAGTCGTCATCATCAATCAGTGAAACGGTGTCACCAGCGCCGGATCATTAATCTTACAGATTTTGCGCGCGAACCAGAGCGACGATCGAATCAAACCTATACTCCTTTTCAGTTAGGCGGTATTGAATCAACGCTTCTGTTAACTGCTTCGGAAAGGGCATACCTTGCCTGTGCGCGTAGTTTTGTAGTCGCGTTTGCAGGCGCTTGGGGTTCAGTGAACAGATGTTCTGCCAGACAGCTGTTTTGAGCGCACAAAAACCGTCGTCTAAATAATCTCCTGCATTTGGTAAGGTGCCATTTTTTTCAGCTAAGGTCTTTGTAAACTGCTTCAGGTCCTGCGCGCTCATACCTAGTGATGAACGAGCGGCTTTGATTTGTGATGCCCTCTCCCTATCCTCACAGCAGATAAACCAGAACATAGCGACGTAAAAACTCTCTTTCCGGTTTCCATTTACAGCCATTTCTCGCATTGTACGAGCGATTTCCTTCTGCGATCCCCAATCCTTACGCCGATAGCGATAAATCTCGAGAACCTGCCATGCCATTTCATTAGAGCCCGCATGCTGCAGATAAATCGGCAAGCGAAGCCAATGCACTATGGATAGCTTGGATGCCTTCGGTGACCATAAGACGTCTTCCAGAATACCTACCGCGGCCAGCGCGTCCCCTAGCTTAAAGTAACTCGCAGCGTCATTAAGTATTTGCCTCATGTCGTAGCAGCTCACAAACCCAGGCTTAAAGCCGTTAGGGTTCGATACAGCGGTAACCGGGATTTTCATTGCGATTGTTTCAGTAAGGCTCGACATAGGTACTCCTCAACAGTGTGAGAAGAAACGCTACCAATAACGGCTGTCCCGTTCATCCGAATCAGGGGTCAAAAACATTGATCACCGCGGGCTATCATTTACTCAATTTTACCCATGCCCGACGGGACCAGGCGTTGGTAACGGTAATTCAGCTATCAAAGCTCGAAGACGCCTCGATTGCCACTTCTGAATTGCGCCATCCCAACCTGCGCGCGCATTCAGCTCCTCAACGAGAGCATCAAGCTTGCCGTCACCAATGGCTGGCGCGAAGAAAAGGATTTCCTCCGGCACATCTAGAAAAAATGAGCTCGCCGAAAGGACCTCATTGCCTAATTCTTCGCTGTAGCGACGCGTCCAAATGCGCCACTGGTAACTCGGATACTGACCGACCAATTCATCAATAGCGACTTCGTTACCCTTTTGCATAATGTAAGCCTCAGCCAAAAGCGTATTGTCTAGTGCAGTATCGGTGTCACAAGCATCTGAAAATGCGTTTCCCCGACACCAATACACATGGCCACTGCAGCTTGGCATTCGAGGCGCTGGCGCCAGTCAATGACTCCTGCATCACAAAGGCCGGATAAATACTCTTCTATCCACACAATGACTCCAATCGCTGACGACTCGTCTCGCATCAGAATTTTTAACTGAGCGCCCAAGATTGGGAACTGGTTAGCTAAATCGAACAACACCATTTCTACCCCCCCATTCGAGTTGGGCAAATGTTTAACATGCGTATTTTCATACACAGCAGGAGAACATCCGTCTCGAGATGTCTGGTGCTGCAGGTGATGACTATACGCACCCTGCAGCACGTGCCCCATTCCCCAAGAGCCAGTCCTACTTTGCAGCTACGGACTCTGTGTCAACACCTCACCTAATGGTTGGATTCGCGCTCCTTGCGCACGTGGATGACCCAACCACGTGCTGTGCGAGTACGACTCGCACAACCCAGCGCGACTACGTCGCGCTTCCGTGCGTAGCACGGCTATGTCAGCCTCAAAAACCGGCCTGACATAGCCGTGCTAGAGCCTTTAAGCAAGTTTCGCGCACAGAGTCCAACGCACGATTTCAAAAGGCCATATCCTACCCATCGCCGGCGCGCTATGATGACCTTGTTGAAATCGTGAGCACTTTGTTCACGCGTGCACCACCACGTTAATCTGAGGTGTTTCTGCGTCTTAGCTGCCATTCAGCGGCAGATACACTAGGGCCCGCTCCGGCTCATAATTTGGAGATCTAGTAACTCATCTAGCCAAAATGAGACGTCCTTAACCGAGCCATACCGCATCGCATGTTCGACGCGACGGCTGACTTAAGGACTGTTGTATAAGTGGTAGGGGCGAGACCAGTCCGAGCCCGCATGGGACATGCGAACAGGGGCGAATAGGCGACAAGCCGCTGAGCCAGAATTTGGCCAGTCATTCTTACAATGCAGTTGAACATCTCGTTTTTACACCCCACTTCGGTGGCGCGCCTATTTCCTGCTGGATATCGTGTTCCAATCGCTCTGACTGGAATACAACATGCCTCACGAATTCGACCCCAACGCTTTAGCTAAGCGCCTACGCCAGGATTCACTCGCTAGGCGCAAAAAACCCTATCGCACCTCCCGGCTGGACAAATACACCGGAGAGCTTCTGCGTTTGCATGAAGCAGGTGCGCGTCCAGCTGAGCTACAGCGCTGGCTGCTCGAGCAAAGGGTCCGAGTAACACATTCGACAGTAGCCCGCTGGCTCAAGCGCAAGGGGGCAACGAATGGCGAAATTTGCTAAGCCCGCCAAGCAGGCTCTCTCAGCGATTCGACAGGTCCAGCGCAGTGGCAATCTGAAAAGTGTCGGGACGGGTCGCAACTATCACCAGGCACTCACAAGAGCCGCAGAATACGCCAGCTCAGAGCGCGTCCCAGGTGGTCTCCACGGACTTTCCCGTGAGGACGCTATCCGCTTCCTGGAGACACGAGGCCAGGTTGTAGGACAAAAGACCCTGGATTTGGATCGTCAGGCTGTGCAGTCCTTTTTACGGTCCATTGGTAAACTGCAACCCTCAGAACGTCTGCCCGTTATAAAGTCAGAGCAGACGCAAGCACTGCAGTCTCGGGCTTACTCGAGAGAACAAGTGCGTCGAATTGCTTCGCATCAGCGAGAAGCCAATGCACTAGCGACGGAAATCGCCTACGCAGCAGGACTGAGAGCCCACGAGTTGATCACTCTGCAACCAGCCAAAGAACGAAGAGCTGACAGCCGACCAGCTAGGGATGAGAAGTTTCTGGGTAGATCAGGACATCGATACGTTGTTATCGGAAAGGGTGGTTTAGCAAGAGAGGTCCTAGTGCCGGCAGATCTAGCCAAAGCCCTGGAGACCCTAAGGCTGGAGGTGCCAGTGGTAGTTGCAGATCGCGGCGTCTATTACAAGCAGCATTACCAGCTACCTGGGGGACACGCGTGGAGCCAGTCTGTCACAGCGGCCTCCCAAAGAGCCCTAGGCTGGTCTACCGGAGCGCACGGGCTGCGGCATGCCTATGCCCAGCAGAGAATGGTCGAGCTTCAATCCAAAGGATTATTAAGGAACGAAGCACTGGAGACGGTGAGTCAGGAATTGGGGCATTTCCGGCCGGAGATCACCGAGATTTACCTGCGATGACGAGGGCTCGCAGGAGGCCTACCTCGTGAAACTCATCCAACCTCATGATGAATTACTTTGCCGTCCCTTACACACCCTTACCGGCCTTATCCCTATCCTTGCAATTCGCAGGATCCCTCCTTTTACTCCTAAAAAAACAGAAAACTGCTTCACGTGATCTTTTCTCAATCTCCCTGACATCCCTAACACCCCCTCTAAATGACTCAGAAAAACCCTGTATGCCTGAATATCTCCTTTCAGTACCTTAAATCTCCCCGCTTTTCTGGAATCTCGAAACCTTAAAAGGAGACGAGTTAAGACATGGGTTGATCGGCAAGCTTTGGGCGATGCCAATTTGGGGCTTTGGACGGCTAACGGCCATGAGTGGATAGTCAGAGAGTACTGGTAAGCGACATGAATCACACCGGTCTTTATAGGAGCTCTCTCGCTTCAGTGGTGTCACTATCAGGCAGGTTCGTTACCAGGTAGAGGTGGGTAGCCCCACCCTTTTGACAGTAAATGTCTGCTTCAAGTTGATAGTGATGGCCTGGCTTAGGCCGTCGCTATCGCTGGCCTGACCTAGGTCTGTTCTGCCAAATCAGGAGCGTCGTCCACGTCGATTCCCAGATAGCGGACCATGATTCCCAGCTTCGTGTGGGATAGTAAGTGCTGCATGGCCCTGAAGTTCTTCGCCCTGAGGCAGGTCAATGACGCGTTGGTACGCCGTAGGGAGGGTAGAACCCCTGGCGGGGGAGCGGTGAATCAAAGTGGCTAGGAGGTGACGCCAGCGATAAGGTAAGTCGGCAAAGACTAACTGTACGACAATACTGACAGAACTAATGAAACCTCCCAAGGGGTACCGTGTGACATGAAGCCTGTTGTTGGGGCTGCTGGGTCATAGTTGCCGACAGCCGCTTTTATCCCCCCGACCTTGAAGAGTCTGCTGACAATACTCGGGGTTTTAGGCGCAAAAGATTCGAGCGGCTTAACCTCAATATGACCCTCTTCCCACACCCATCACCCAAGAGCACGGCGAGCACAATGAGTACAAATCAGCACAAGGAGCACAATGAGCACCGAAATTAAATATAAAAAAGTATTAAAATCATACAGTTAAAGTATGATTTTGCGCGGTATAACGCAACTTAAGTCAATGGGATAGCATGATATAAAGAATTTGATTGGCCTGTATCGCTCATTCGGATGCGTAAAGATGCACGATATGAGCGTGTAATTACGGTTTGTTATCGTTAGCGGATAACGGGAAACTGGGCTCAGCAGAAATCGGATAAGGGCTTCAGAATGGCCAACGTAAAGCAGTCAGCAAAACGCCGCTTAAATATGGCTGAGCGTGCTCAGCAATTGATGGAGGTTCACTTCCCCAGCTTTCCCGAGCAGTGGATATGGACTCGCAAAACTAACCATGGCTTCAGCACGATTCCTCGAACCTTGCCCATTGCCATGCAGATCATCGACGCCCAATCAAAGGGACAGCCTGCCGGCCATGTGCTGTTTTGTTTATGGACGCGTATGCCGGATCATCCAGTCATCACGATCGAAAACCCCAGCACTTTTGCTGCCGAAGCGGGATTCCTCGGCGAGCGGGCTGTGGACACCTGGCGTCGCCGAATGAAGAAACTCCGGGAACTGCAATTCATCGTAACCAAGCCTGGAGCATCTGGCGAATTTCACTATGTGATGCTCACCAATCCTAATGCTGCGATTGAGTGGATGCGCAGCCACGGCAAGGTTCAGGATGGCTTATATGGCCGCTTCATTGAGCGACTGCCTGAGATAGGAGCCTATGGCGATATCGAGGCGCTCCGCGTGTATTGGGCAACGTGCAAGGAAGCAGAGACAGCAGCCATGGCTAAAGCTGCCAAACAGGCATCGAGCGTGTCTACGCCTCCTGATCCACCCACCAAGCCCAAACGTATCAGTAGGGCCAAGTCGAGTTCGTAGGAACGTCTGGGGCCCTCGGGTGCTAGCCCCTCCTGAATGACCCCAAATTTTTAGGGGCCCTTGCCGGCCAGAGTTCTTGCTGGCGAAGGCTGTAGTGGTATAACGCTAGAGTAAAGACTAAGGAGGCCGTATGCGGATCTCGAGGAGAAGAGTCTCGGGCATCGAGTGCCAGACCACCCAACTTGATGCCCTCAAAATGAAAGCCCTGAACCAGCCTAGGGTCGAGTCTTGACTGGTCAGGGCTGTGGTGGTGCAAGGTAGGGATGCTAGATCCCATCAGGAGTCTAGCATCCCTTTATCCTGCTACGACAGGGGGTAGATGATCGTTACGCGCCACATCTCCCACAAGCGTTTCGGCCACCGCAGTTGAATGTTTCACTTTCCCATAAGTCGCCGGCCTTTTCCGCCTGGAAGCCAGCCCGGTCCTTTATTGCTGCACTTTGCCCGCGGTGCTCTGTATTCTCTAATTGCACCACTAAGTCCTTTAACTGATTAGTCAGGGAAGACGGCCTATGATCTCTATCGGCGACATCTACAACCAAGACATCAATTTTCTATTCGGATCAGGCGCATCGTTCGGGCTGCTTCCAACCCTCCAGCTGCAGGTTCAGGCCGGTGATGGTAAGTCTCGCTATACACTCGAAGAACTAGCTACCAAATTTGAACATGACGAAGACAAGCGTCTCGTCCCATTGTTCATGCACTACTACGCCAGTTGCATACGTCCCGCAGAGCGCCTCAACCTAGAGCAGGCGCTAGCCGAAGAGCCCGGCGCCACCGTTATCAGAAACTACCGCACGTTCCTAACTACGGCACTTGAGATGGTGAAGCGCCGCAAAGCGCTGGATCGCCGCTGCAATGTGTTCACAACGAACTACGACGGCTGTTTCCCTCTCGTGGCTGACGCGCTTATTAAGGAGGGCAACATTGATTTCGTGCTGAATGATGGAACGCGGGGGTTCACGCAGCGCATCCTACAGGCCCGAAACTTTGGGTCTTACCTTTGTCAGGCAGGCGTCTTCGGTCGTTATCAGAGCAGTATCCCCCAGATCAATCTGATCCACTTGCATGGGTCCATCTATTGGAGCAAGCAGGACTCCAAGATCCAAGTTGACTATGACCTGTCTCGCCGCGAGAGCCTGCTGGATAACGATGCGATGGAATTGTTAAAGCCATTTTCGGAGGCACTTAACAATCCGGCATCGACCCTTGCCGACGTGCCAGGCACGGATTTTTCCGATCCAGAACTGGAAGCGTTCTGGGCAGCTTATGAGCAGATCCCTATCGTCAACCCTACCAAATGGAAGTTCCACGAGACGGTATACGAGGAACACTATTATCAGATGCTGCGGCTGCTCAGCTACGAGCTTGAAAAGCCCAACGCCGTCCTCGTCACCTTCGGCTTCTCTTTTGCTGACGAGCACATCCTCAGTTTAGTAATGCGGTCTCTTTCCAACCCCGGCCTGAAGGTCTTTGTCTGCTGCTACAGCGCGGCAGAACACGCCGTAATGGAAGCCAGGTTCAAGTTACACCGCAACGTCGAGTGCCTGATGTTGCAAGATGGAGAGATGGACTTTACCGCATTCAATGAGCAGGTCTTGGCTTGGCCAAGCGCAGCGGCTCCTAAACCGGATACTCTCCTGGCTTCAGCGCCCAATGTTGAGGACCCGGCATGAGCATTCGGGTTGGGGAGGTAATAGCAGTTCACGGTACCAAACTGGTTTTAAAGATCGATGAGCAGTCGAGCAAGGAAACGCTGTTCTATGAGGGCGAGAAATACAAGGGAGTCTCAATCCGCGAGTACCTGTCTATCCAGCGCGGCTTTCGCGATATCGTTTGCATGGTGGAGGGAGAGTTCTTGGATGAAGGCCGTACTGAGCTGCATGACGGCCGGCAAACATTTGTGCGGAAGGTAGAAGCGAGGCCTATCGGATACTTCGACAGCGCGGGCTTCACTCAGGGCATAAAGTATTTGCCAATGATCCAGGATGCGGCCTATCTGCTTTCTGAAGAAAAAATCAGATCCATCTTTGACCGCAAAATAGAAAGCGATTTCAGGATCGGCACCATGCTCAAAGAGGAGATAGCAATTGGGTTGCCATGGAAGCGCCTCTTCAATAGCCATATCGGTATCTTCGGTAATACCGGAAGTGGCAAATCTAATACGCTAGCGAAGTTATATACTGTTCTTTTCGATCAGAAGCTTCCTCTGATTACAGGCAAGAGCCGCTTCATTATTCTTGACTTCAACGGTGAGTATGGAGGCGAGCAGCTCGCGGCGGCAGATCACAAGGCTGTCTACACGCTGTCCACGCTGACTAACCCTGATTTGGATGACCCTTCATCCCGCTTTCCGCTGTCCGTGCAGGAGTTCTGGCAGCTGGAAACTATGGCCCTGCTTTTTCAAGCCACGCCCAACACACAAAAGCCCTTTCTCAACCGTGTCATCGCAGGCTGGGAACGCTATGGAGCGATCCCTGGCTCGCTTGAGAACTATACGAAGTGGGCTTTCAAGATTGCGTTTTGTGCCGGAGAGGTCAAGCCGGCGACGCTAGATCTGATGCGAACGGTCGCGAAGCTAATGGAAAACCAGCAGGTCCAGGAGATGTTGGCAAACATCACTTGGCATCGGACTGGTGGCCGCTTCATGTACAACAGAGCATTCATCGGAACCGATGGCGCGCAATACGCGTTGCACGTAGGTCCCACAGTGGAAACGCTCAGTGCCGATGGCCTCGACGTATTCGACCAGCTGGTATTACGCGTCAACTTACAGCTGATCTCCGACCTGAATGCTGGATACGTCCAGTTCGAGCACATTCAGCCGCTTCTTAAGCGCGTCGAATCCTCGCTCGCCAATCTACGTAAAGTATTGTGCGTATCAGATGTGCCGGCAGAGGAGCGCTTGCTGACCGTGATTTCCATGCGCCGCTGCAATAATGAGGTCAAGAAGGTTTTACCGTTGCTGTTCGCAAAGCATTATTACAACGATCACAAGGACACGGTTGCCAATCCGCCGGACCGAACAGTTCATCTTATCATCGACGAAGCTCACAACATTTTGTCCGCTCAATCGGCTAGAGAAAGCGAAACCTGGAGAGATTATCGGCTTGAGCAATTCGAGGAAATCATTAAAGAGGGACGTAAGTTCGGGATGTTCATCACTATCGCTAGCCAGCGCCCAGCAGACATATCGCCCACAATCGTCTCGCAAATTCATAATTTCTTTATTCACCGCCTGGTAAATGACCGCGACCTGTACTTGGTCGACAACACGATCTCTACGCTGGACGCGCTATCACGCAGTCTCATTCCTGGACTCTCACAAGGGTGTTGCGTGGTCACTGGCACCGCCTTTGAACTGCCAATGGTGATCCAGGTTGATCGGCTACCAGGTAGCAAGCAGCCCGCAAGCGAGGACGTCGATCTGGAAAAACTATGGAGCAATGATGTCGCAGACGGGTTGGAGTAGCTTGCGAACGTAAAACTAGGTAGCGGAGGTGAATGATCTGCGCTTTGAGACTCTCGGACAACGGTGCCGCACGGCTAGCCATAGCGAACGTCCACTTTTGGCCGAATGCAGTCCCTTTCTAGAGTAAGCAATTGGCCAGAAGCGGACGTTCAAAGCCGTCTATCGAAACGGTTAAATTTAGGAAGAAAGCGAGCTTCGCAAACAAGGGTTAATTTTCATGTGACCCCAGTTACCCTGCGAGCTGTGCCGTTTGAAACTACCGAGCAAATTCGCTTGCTCAACGCTACGACAGCGCAGTACAAAAACGTCAGCAACTTTCAAGCTCTGAACGTGGCCTAGCTGCAGATGGATATGGGGTCCTAGTCATAGCGAGAGGCTGCCTATCGTTTCCTAGTTAGCGCTCGCAAATAGTGGTTGTCATCATCTTCCGCGCGACGTCGGAAGTGCTCGTTAATTAGCTCTGGCGGCTTCTGGATCCGACCCGCTCGATCTTTAACCAAGATATCTCCCGAACCGTCGAAGCGACCTGCTTGGGTTAGCTCCATGCCATCGGGTATTCCTGCTCTAAACGTCTCTACATCCGATTCCCGAACAACGAATGCAATCGCCCAGTCCCCTACGCCAAACGCGAACCGCCAGAGTGGAACTCGGAGCTTTTCAGAGGCGGTTTTAGCTAAGGGATTCATAGGCAAGTTGGGCTCAGAGAGAGTAATTCCAGCCCCATCCGCACAAAAGATGCGAATAGCGTCGGCTAGTCCATCACTTAAATCGCAGGCGGCTACGACTTTGCAAGACTCGCGCATGTAGCGCCCCTCATTGATTCTGGCCATGGGGGACACGAGTGCATCAATCCAACTTTTAGGATATCCAGAGACACCATCCTGCGAATCCATTAATGCAAGACTGCTTGCAAATGCACCCAGCCGCCCAGCTATGAACAGAAAGTCACCAGGTTTTGCTGCCTCTCGACCGAAACCAGCCCCTCGGATGACCGTACCCCAAGCAGCACCAACCACCTGCGGAGACGTCCCCTCCTTGGTATCGCCGCCAACAAAGGCGATTCTGTGGGAAATGCATGATTCTTCACAGCCCATTACGATTTCCCGAGCGGCATCAGCCTCGAAGTTTCCCGGAACAACCAACGAAAGCATCATAGCCCTTGGCTCTGCGCCGACAGCGAGCAGATCACTGACATTGGCGGCAACCGCTAAACGACCCCATACCCTATAGCAACCGACTCCGCGTCCGATTGCCACCGGAAACGGAGCACGGTCGATTTTACACGCTAATAATTGCTCTAGTCCTATGTCTAGGATACTAGCGTCGTGCCCGAAACCATTCACAAAAGAGGGGTCGACCTTGAGGCTCGGCAACAACGATCGGAGGAAGGCCTTTTCCCCAAGATCACTCATTGAAGTCATCAGGGTGTTTCGCCCGTAATAGATTTCTCTGCCTCGGGTGAAGATGCAACGGAAGATGATCGTGACTGCAGCTGAGTCATCTGGACTCTAAGTTTTTCCGTTTCGAGCTTATTCAGCCGGAGTTCTTCTCGATATTGATCCAAGGCCACGTCCATGTTGTTGGACCGTTGCGTCTGATCCCCTAGACGGTCAAATAATGCGTTGTAGGAAAGAAGTCCCGGAATCGCTAGTATCGCGACAATGAGGGCGGCAAATATAACCATTTGCCCGCTAAGCCAAGCAACCTTGTCTTGCGCGTCTTTGGAAGAGTTTGCTATCTGACGCAAGCTACTGATCAGAGGCTGCCTAAGTTGCTCGACAAGATTATTGACTGATCGATGTGCCCTTAGATTAGTAACACCAGATTCGAGCCGCATAAATTCGATTGTCGCTATCCGCTCCCCGGATTTTATGCATACAGGAGACGAGGAAAAATTATGAAGCATGACGATGACTTTACCTGAATAACCTGGGTCAAAAGGCGGCTGCGTAGTCAGCATCATGCCGGCGTATATATGAGTCATGCGCAAAGATACTTTTGCTGTAACGTCAGCTGGCAAATTTATGGTTTCGGCGGCGAGCAAAAAACAAATAGCATGAGGTGGGATAATCAACGTCTGTTTTTTTTTCAGGTTTTGGGTCTCAACAGTAAGGGCACCATTACCTTCTTCGATGTAATATTCGTCGCCGACGGTCAAATCATAAGAGCTCGGCCGAAGCTGCTCATCACTAAACGGGTGAATCAAGCCGCCACCGGCACTAGGAGAGAGATTCTTAATGACTGTATTTGGAAGAATCATTTCGCGGAAATCCTTTTTCTGATTTCTTCTAGGACCAAACGGAGTTCCCCTATTTCGATCCCGATGGTAGCCACGCAATCCTCTGCGCAAGCATTGGCGCCCTTCAATACCAGCGCATCGTGCGAGCGCTGAAACCATGCGGACACGGTAACCGTACCAACTTCGACATCGCTCACATTATGTAATTCCTGCGCTGTCTTCGAATACACTTCATTTGGCCCCAGAACCCGGCTCGAGCGGAGCGATCCCTCTACATGACCGTTTGGCACAGCCACACTATGTCCGACGCCCTCATCAAAACGATATAGAAAGCTTGCTAAACTACTACCCTCGACCAGATTAAAAGCATTCTCTGTCAGCCTCCCGAATACTATGCGGGACGTAAAATCAGCGCAGTGTGAGTGAATGTCCTCCAGCACGTAGTGATCACGGTCCCAGAGATGCATACGAAGGGCTCTCCCTTCGTCATCTACCATCAGCACGTACTTCCAAAAGCCAAGCTGGTGCCTGTGGGAGCGTCTAGCAGTATCAGCTAGCAGATCCTCATCCGCCAACAGCCCATCCAAGCAGGCCAGCAATGATACGTTCGAGGCATCTTGAACCACCTCCGTGATGATTTCCGCTTGAGAGCGATCATGTCTCAGAGAAGCAGAATCTTTGCCTTTTTTCAGCGGGCGTATCGTCATCTGGGGGAAAGTCCTAGGCAGATAGTCAACGATGGTGACTTGGCGGATCCAGTCTGATAATTTCGTTCGCCTCGGTCAAGGTGCCTGGCATTTGGGTGTACTTTGAAGTCAAAAAATCGAATTTTGGGAAATTTTCGTGACTGCATTTGGCTTCTTATCTTTGGGTGCTAGCGCAGGTGTGATCACTGGGCTTCTGATGTCGAGAACGAGGAACGTGGCGGTTGGCCCGGGGTTCCTTATCGCGGCCATGTTACCAATCTTTTTAGCTAGTGCTGCTGTCCTCACGCTTCCGACTCTCGCAACCCACGAACTTTCTGGATTTTACCCGGTAGGTCTGCTGCTATCACTGATGCTGCAACAAGCGGGACAGTTGGTTATGGCAAAGCTCGAGGGATCTTTTGTCTCTGTACTTCTTGGGTACGTCTACGGTGTCGTCGCGATAGGTGCTACCGTTGCGGCGCTTGTGTTCGCTTTCATAACCCATTACTAAAGGTGCATAGGGTGGGCACTCTAAAAACCCTAAACTTGCGCGAGTAATTCGGGTCAGTTCAGATGAAAATTAACTATTATGATCCTATGCTGACTCACTTGATTTTCCTCATCTTATGGATTGCCGGCTCTGAAAAGTGTTTGTTTACCCTCCGTTATGCCCCAAAGGGTTGCTAATGTCGGCTTTTGGACGCTTTGAGCCTGTCGCATTAGCCTGAGATCAGCTAAAACCCACCTGATTATACAAAAATCAGCACACTCTTCTTTCAGGTCATCGGCCAATCCAGAAGCATTCCAAGTATCTGACGCATCCAAGTGGCAAACTCATGTAACGTCCTGGCTTAGCTCGAAATACTGTCAGGAGCGCGGTATCTCTGAGGCGACGGTTGCGCCGATTATTCAGCAAGCCATCTCGATGGTGCAGTAACCCAGTTGCATCTTCGTCGGGTAGGACATAACCTGAAGGCAGGTTCCGGGAGCCCCTGCCCTTCCCCAGCGCAATTTACGCCGCGGTGAATGCCTTCCCCTGTCCGCGTCAGCGGATCGCGTTAAACCATACATTGGGTCAATCCTACGATCTTTGAATCGTCTGGAACGGGGGAGCAGATGCAAACCAGATCTGAGGAAGCCCCGTATGTGCCTATCTCGCAAGCAAGTCCTTGAACTAGCCAAAATCCTGCATTCGACGACCAAAGCCCTTGGTCAAAGCAGCAAACTATCTACACATCAAGAAAAACTCAGCCACTTGCTGGGCTACCGTCATTGGAATGCGGCAAGTGCTGGCCTTCCAGAGACGATCCCTGAGGAAACTGCGGCAGCGATCGCCTTGTTGGAGGTTCCTGGCCAAACACCAATGACGTTTCTGGCACATGGGCGTGCCGCGCCTTGGAAAATGCCATTGGTGGTTCGTGATTACCTGATCGCCCAATCCTTGGACCCCGATGGGTTTGGGGTTACCAGCTACACAAGGCCTACCCCTGTGTTAGCTCAGAAGCCCAGATTCCTCACCATTGGCTTTAGCAGGGCTGTCGACGAGCACACCGAGTACAGAGAGCCGCTAGACCCCAACGACATCAGTTACTGTCATCATAACCACACCCCTATCGTGGTGACCTTCGCTGATCATACAGGGAGGTTTTCCTTCAAGCTGACCCTCTGGCTTGTGACTTTCTCCGCCCTGAGTGATTCACCGATTTACTTCAACGGTGCCTCGCACAAGCCTATGTACAACAGCATTGTTGAGACAGTTACTGGGGTAGAGCCCTTCAATCGCAAGGGTTATTGCTTGGTTAATAGTGATGATGCGCGGAATCCACATGCCGTTATCAAGTGCGATGAGCAGGGTAGGGAGATTGAGCACATCAGAAACCTCCCGCCCCTACCCGAGAGAGAGCTTTGGGCCGAACTGAAGACGTACAATAACCAACTCAACCTATCCCTCACGGACGCAGCAGAGATAACGCAATCTACGGTGTACATGTACGCCGAGTATGCTGGAGGAGAAACCTTCGACTGAGGGTGATAAAAGTGAAAAACCGCCTCCAGGGGCGGTTTTTTTGTGTCCTACGGAAAGTCGCTTCTTCGCGTAGAGGAAGATCTTTTTTACAGGAGAAGTTACAGGCTCAACAGGAATACCTCTGAAAGGCCCGTTCTTAAAGCCTTTGACGAAGGTCAGAAGGAGTAAATATGCGTGAAAAAGGAGTAAATATTCATTTAAATGGAGCAGTCATGTGCGGATATGCGGGAGTAAATATGCGTGGATAAATTGGCAGCTTAGCGACTGCGTCAGCTGGGTAGCTTAGGTTGGTTCTGAGACGCGTCGAGGTACTTGAGGTGCACAGGGCTTAAGAGTCAGCCCCTTTTTGGTGGGTGTCGCCTTTAGTTGCGGCCACAGCAACTTCACGGCATGAAGCGCTTTTCTGAAGTTTTTTTGAAAATCACTGCGCCCCTGGACGGTATCTGGGTAACCCGCTCCTATTTGGCTCTTCAAATCGGACCATGGTATTTCAGTCCACTTGGATAAATAGCTAACTCTGTAAGTCGCCCAGCAGTAGACGTCAAACGACATCGATGATTTTAAATGCCGTATAAAACGTTTATCGATGGGCACCGCTTTACTGGTAACGAGCTCGTAAAATCCCGATGAAAGCTCTATGTATGAGTCCTTTGTGCTATCGAAGGTCTTAGGCCACAATTCGAACCTATCTACTACGCGCAAAGGCCCCAAGCTGATAACAACCGACCCGGTCTCTCCTTGAATTTTAGTTACGCTGACCGTCACCGTAGCATTGAATAGCCTGTCCATTTGGTCGCGAAATGGGTATATCGATCCACTTTTCCCACCTGTAGCCCTAAGCCCCAGATCAGCCATAAACCGCTTTAAAGAAGCGCCCAAACTTAGCAGCCGAGCTTCGGAATTCGTAATTTGGCCACGCGCTAATTTAGCCGCGTTGCGCACGGCCTCGGTGGTTATCCAAACCAAGAGCAGCCGGGGATATCTCCCATAGGGTAAACCTACTGCCGGTTGACTCGTAACATGAAAAGTTAAATTTCCATTGATACGAGTCCAGGAACTGTCGGAATTTTTACTATGTGGTAGGTTAGCCTGCAGTAAGGTTTTCGCTAAAAAGCCAATTTCTCCCGCCTCCTGAGCAGTTTGGTTTTCGATAGCAAGCATTTGATCGATAGCGCGATCCATGCGCTTTAACTTGGGACCGCTCAACCCCAATCCGCTTGACATGGTCTCGTCATCATCAGCAGAAGTTTGTTCTTGCTCCATCAATCACGGCCCAGCCGAGCAGCCAGAATTAGAGCAAGCTCAGGCGCACTGTAATAGACGCGACGGCCAAATCGGACCATCGACGGACCGAGCTCTCGTCGAAGCTGAGACTCTTCCCGAGCAAGCTCCCAGTTCAGTCCGCCAATACGACGATCGAGCAAATCTGCGAGCTGTTCGCGACTAAGCATCATGCCGTAAGTCGCGATCAGGTTTTTTTCGATTTTTTCCGCAGCATGCTCGCGGTTACTAGGGTCAACCATGTGAAACTCCAATATTCTATGGGTTTCACTAATAGTGCGAAGAGGTGCCCCTTTTTCGGCCCTTTTTGGGGCCCCCTCGCAAAAAACTCAAAATAAAATCTTTCGCATGCGAAAGATGGCTGTATTTCTCTAGATTTGCCGCTGCTTGCGCAGCAAATCAATACGCTCCACGAGGTCTTCCGCCCGCAGGTGGGTGTACCTTTTAACCATTTGCATCGACTTATGGCCGCTAATGGCAGACACCTCTTGATCCGAGAGCCCAACCTCTACTAAGCGGCTAACCGCCTCGTGTCTCAGGTCGTGAAAGCGCAGGTCACGCATTCCCAGTCGGTTTCTAATCTGTTGCCATGTCTTATTGAAGGCATAAGAACGTCTGCGGCCGTTTGCGCCCGGCTCCCCAAAAAAAATCAGATCAGTGTCGATAGGTCGATATGGATGGTCGAGCGCCCGGCTGAAAACCGCAGTCGCGGCTTTACTGAGCGGTACCACGCGACGCTCGCCGTTCTTGGTGGCGCTTAATGTGATGATTCGGCGTCGGATATCTACCTGCGATCTTCGGAGATTAGTGATTTCGGAGGACCGCATCCCCGTCTCGATAGCAACCCGGACGATGTAGCCGAGAAATGGGTTCGAATGAGCGTCAACGGCAGCATAAAGACGACGCTCCTCGTCAGGCGTCAGACGTCTATCCCTCCCCCTTCCCGCCGCAGGCTTTCGGACATTCAAGACCGGATTGAACGGAAGCCCGACACCCCACTCTCTGATGCAGACGTTGAACATGTGACTGAGCAACGCCAGCTCAAGGCGAACCGAATTGTTGCTAACAGGTGTATTGCGCCGCGTTGCCTCATTTAGACGCTGATCCCGGTAGCCAGAGATCAGTTCTGCAGACAGGGCTGCTAAGGAATAGCCCCCAAGCCTACGAACGAGGTTCTTCGCGCTGCCTTGCTCGCTAATAAGGGTTTTAGGGGCTTTGGTGGGGCTGACTTCCGAGAGGTAACGTTTGAGAGCCTGTTCGAGCGTCGTTCGTTCCGAGGCTGTGCGCTGAATATAAACGCCGCGCACCATTTCATCCTCGACCCGCCGGGACCAGTCAAGGGCATCACGTTTTGTACGAAAGGTCTTCGAGGTAGTAGGCCATCCGTTTTTGCGGATGAGGGCTTTCCAGGTACCAGAGGGGGTTTTAACGAGTGTTGCCATGCCGTTCTCCGAGGTGGCGATCAGTACGACTGTACTGAAAATGTACCTCGGGAACATCTGAATGCGGTGTCAAAAACTGCAGCATCGCTGCAGCCCCTGATTTATATGGTGCCGGCACCAAGAGTCGAACTCGGGACCTACTGATTACAAGTCAGTTGCTCTACCAGCTGAGCTATACCGGCGCGGGGTGCATTATATCTAGGCTGTGTGCTGTGTAAAGACGTGAGAGGCCCTTGGAGTGAAATTTCCTGGTTTCAGGGGTTATTCATAGGGTTGGCCAGCTTGTGCATGAAATCTATAGCAGCACTTGACAAAGAGGCCTTAACCTCTTGTTTCTTCTCGGTTATCCACTTTGATTCATTTTTGATCAGATAGCTGAAAGCCGCATTCTGTGTGGCTTTCAGGGAGATACTAATAAGTCATCAACATTGTTATGCACAGACGCCGGGGATAAGTTACCAGACCGCGCATCTGTGGATAAGTCTGTGTGCAAGCCGTTCACAGACTGGTGATGACTTGTGCGCAAGGTCTTTCCGCAATCAGTAGAAAATTGCGCGGCGTCAGCTCCGATGGGCAGAACAGGCCGATCTCGACACGGTAGCCCGCCTCTTGCATGAACAGGGCCCGGTCCAGGAGCAACCACATCTCCAACGGCCTGCGAAAGAGTCCGCGCACAAGCTCGAGATTGCGCACCTCGGCAAGCCGTTGCCAGCCGCGCCGCTCCATCTCCGGCCAACTGTCAGGCTCTGGCAAATCCAGCTGGTGATAGTTGGCCAGCTCACGGCAGAAAGACGCAATACCGTTATTAGTGGCGCTTTCCGGACGCGAGGGGGTAGGCAGATACTGGTCCGAGTTCCGCGCTTCGCGCTGCCACAGATCAAATGCCAGACGCCATGCCATGGAGCAATCCCGCAGGCGGCGCGCCCGCTGGCCTGCAGTAACACTCTCCTGCATCGGCAGACCAAGATCGTCTTTGCTGAGTTTTAACTGCGCAATTCTGGCTGTGTCTGACAAGGGCTGATACTCCGGCCCCTCGATGCGGTTATAGCAGCAGGGCGCCAGCGCCACCTGAACGCATCTGCTGGCTGCTGCCTGCTGCAGTAGCGTCATATGTAACTGCCCACAGGCGTGCAGCGCCACAAGGCTTTGCTCGGGTGCCAGATGATGCCAGGTCGCTGGGCTGAGAACGTCTGCATCCTGATGCCGAGCGCTAAGGTGAAATTGCTCACTGAGCTTTTCACCATCGCGGTTGAGCTGTTCATTGTGCTCCAGACACAACAGAGGATGCCCCGTCTTCCAGGCAAGCACGCGACCCAGATGGCCCTTCCCCGCGCACCAGTCAACCCAGTGGCTGGCTGGCTGTTGCCAACGAGCCTGGCTTGCCTGGGCAAAGCGGGATATCTGCTGCCATTTGCGTCCGGGGATGTGACGGTACAGCGGTTCAGGAAGCTCGTCGTGCCGCTGTGAAGACCAGTCAGGCAACCGCGTCAGGGCGATACCTGCTCGCGCCAAATTACCAAAGGGCGCGGGTGCATCGAGCAGATGAAGCTGGGTATGCGCCTGTTCAGCCTGCTCCAGGCTGCGCCTGCGTAGCCAGATGGCAAGCTCGGGCCATTGGTTTTCCCAGGAGCACTGGTGCTCGGTAAAGGGTTTGGCTCGCCAAAGCTGTTGATGCTCAACGAGCCAGGCATCCAGTTGCTGGAAGCGCTCGGCAAAATTCATTGTTTGCCTCAGCGTTTGCGGCTGGCCTCAACCTTGAGCCAGCGCTCTACCAGCTTGAATAGCTGAGTGAAAACCACAGTGATCACCAGGTAAATCAGGCCAGCTACCAGAAAAAACAGCTCGAACTGATAGGTCCGGGCGTTGATGCCGCGCACCACGCCCATGATGTCCATCAGGGTGATGGTATAGACCACCGCACTGGCCTTGAGCATCAGGATCACTTCGTTGCCGTAGGCAGGCAGACCGATGCGAATGGCACGCGGCAGAATGATGTACTGCAACGCCTGCCGCCGGGACATGCCCAGGGCACGAGCCGCCTCCACTTCTCCCCCGGGTACCGACTGAATGGCACCGCGCAGGATCTCCGCGATGTAGGCAGCCGTGTGCATGGTCATGGTGATCAGCGCGCACCAGTAGGGTTCGCGCAGATAGGGCCAGAACATGCTCTCGCGTACGGCCTCGAACTGCGAGAGTCCGTAGTAGACCAGAAACAGCTGCAGTAACAGCGGCGTACCGCGAAAAAAGAACACGTAGGTATAGGGTAGCGCGCGCACGTACCAATGGCGCGATGCACGGGCGATACCTAGCGGAATGGCGAGGATCAGGCCGACGACCACGGCAATTCCTACCAGCTCCAGGGTCATCAAGGTGCCTTCGAGCAAGTCTGGCAGGAATCGCGCGATCATTTCCCAGCGTTCAGCCCAGCTCACAGTTCAGTCCTCACAAAACCCCGGTTGGCTCGCCGCTCGAACACATGCAGTGCAGCCATGATAATCACCGTCAACCCAAGATAAATGAGTGCGGCCATGAAGTAGAAGGTGAAGGGCTCCTTGGTGGCATTGGCGGCAAACTGCGCCTTGCGCATGATTTCTTCCAGACTGATCAGCGATACCAGAGCGGTGTCCTTGAGCAGAATCAGATACAGATTACCCAGGCCTGGCAACGCGACGCGCCACAACTGGGGCAGAGTAATACGCCAGAAGATTCGGGTTCGCGACATACCCAGGGCCAGTCCAGCCTCTTTCTGGCCGCTTGGAATGGCCAGCAAGGCGCCCCGGAATACCTCGGTAGCATAGGCACCAAAGCACAGACCGAGGGCCAGGGTGCCGGCAATGAACGGGCTCAGCGTCAGGTAGGGGTTGCCGAAAAAGCTGCCCAGGTAATTGAAAATGGAGGTGGTACCGTAATAGGCCAGCAACACCCAGAGTGTTTCCGGGATACCGCGCACCACTGATGTGTAAAATCCGCCTACACCTCGCACCAGCGTGTTATCGGATATTTTCGCACTAGCACCCAGCAGTCCGAGCAGCAACCCGAGTGCAACGGATGCGAGGGACAGGCGGATGGTCATCCAGGTCCCTTCAATCAGGGCCGGACCAAAACCGTGTAATTCAAACATGGGCGGGTATCAGTTCCGGGCCCCGAGGGGCCCGGCCAGTCAGGTCAATAAATGCTGAAGGGGAAGTACTTGGCGTTGATTTCGGCATAGGTGCCGTCGTCAACGATTTCCTGCAGGGCTTCGTTCAGACGCTCACGCAGTGGATCACCCTTGCGCACAGCGATACCGATCTTGTCGTTGCTGAATACCGGCTCACCCTTGAACTCGAAGTTTTCGCCAGCTTCGCTTTGCAGCCACTCGTACTGCACGAAGGCGTCAGCCAGCACGCCATCGATACGACCGGCGTTCATGTCCAGGTAAGCATTTTCCTGGGTGTCATACAGGCGAATATCGACTACGTCGCCCATGTTTTCTTCGAGCCACTGGCCCGCGATAGTTGCGCGCTGGGCACCAATGGTCTTGCCGTCGAGGCTCTCTTCATCCACGCCGAACTCGGACTTCTTCGGCGCAACAAACTGCAGTTTGTTGGTGTAGTAGGGCATGGTGAAGTCCACGGCCTGCTCGCGCTCTTCGGTGATCGACATGGAGGCCACCAGGAAGTCGAAGCGACGGGTATTCAGAGCTGGGATGATGCCATCCCAATCGGAAATAACCACGCTGCACTCAGCGCCCATCCGCTCGCACAGCGCCTTGGCGATGTCGAGATCGAAACCGGTCACTTCACCACTGCTGTCGATCATGTTGAATGGAGGATAAGCACCTTCGGTACCGATGCGCAGTTTGTCTGCCAGGGCCGGGGCACTGAATACCATGGCGGCAGTAACCGCCAACAGAACCTTCTTATAGCTTTTCATGGGTACGGCTCCTTACTTGTGGCTGGACATGAATTGTCTGCAGCGTTCTGATTTCGAATGTTCGAACACCTGCTCAGGAGTGCCGATTTCCTCGACCTGCCCCTTGTGCAGAAACACCACCTCACTCGACACCTGTCGGGCAAAGCCCATCTCGTGAGTTACCAACAGCATAGTACGACCCTCGTCGGCCAGCGCCCGGATCACGGAAAGCACTTCCTGCACCATTTCCGGGTCCAGTGCCGAGGTGGGCTCGTCAAACAGAATGACTCGAGGCTGCATCGCCAGAGTTCGGGCAATGGCAGCGCGCTGCTGCTGCCCGCCAGACAACTGCGCAGGAAAGGAGTGCCGCTTGTCGGCAATACCGACCTTTTCCAGAAACAGTTCGGCCGCGGCGATAGCGTCTGCCTTGGGCTGGCCCAGAACGCGGCGAGGCGCCTCGATAATATTGTCCAGAATGCTCATGTGCGGCCAGAGATTAAAGCTCTGAAATACAAAGCCGACCCGTGCACGCAGTCGATTGATCTGTTTATTATCCGCCGAAACCAGCGCGCCATCGCGGCCGGGCTTGAGTTTCATTTCTTCGCCGGCAACGATGATCTGACCTTCGTTGGGATTTTCCAGAAGATTGATACAACGCAGCAGCGTACTTTTACCCGAACCGGAGGAGCCGAGAATCGAGATGACGGCGCCATCATGGGCGACCAGATCAACGCCCTTGAGCACTTCAAGGTCGCCAAAACGTTTGTGCAGATTGCGGACTTCCAGTGCGGGCGGTGTCACGTATGTTTTTCCAGATCGGCGCCAGAGGGCGTCAGTAAATTTGGCCGGAGTGGTCCAGCGTACCAACACAGTTCCGTCTGTATAGGAGTAATGATCCTGTAATCAGGCAAAACTAGCACAGGTCCGCCACATGACCAAGAACCCTCTCCGGGTCATGTCCCGAATGTGCATGCAAAAGTCTGTCCAGATTAAATCTGTTGTCCACATTCATCCGAGAGCCTGCAGCCCCCTTCTAACGGTGCCAGGAAAAATACTCAATGAGCGAATGCGAACGAGAACCGCACGATTACGGTGCTGTTCAGGCAGGCTCGGTCGACGGTGGGGCGCCGTGGGCAACCAAGGAGGCGACTATCGCGAGCAGTGATTCCAGCTCACCACCTTTCAAAAAGGTCTGGTCGGCCAAATGATGATCAGGCAGATCCGTCGGAACAGCCGAACTCATCAACAGCACAGGAATGGCGCTGAGTCGGGCATTTCCGCGAATAGCACGCAAAAGCTCTGCGCCATCCATTTCCGGCATCATGTAGTCGGTAATGACCAGGCTCGGCGTGACGGTCAGAAGAATATCGAGGGCTGCAATCCCGTGCTGCGCGCACATGACATCGTAGCCCTCACTCTCAAGAAGAATTTCCATTACCTTCCTGATTGCACGCTCGTCCTCTGCCAGCAGGATAAGTGGCTTGCCAGACTTGCCAGCGGCTTCAGCCATCGGTGTTTTCCCCGCGGCCCTGCCGATGTGGGAGGCCTGATATGACACCCTCGGTCCCGCTCATTCGGCTATCAATCTGGAAGCCGTCCTGGCCTATGTGAAACTCGAAGACGTAGGGTGCAAAGGAACTTTCACGCATTTTCATTACCGCCAGAGTGCGATGCAGCGTGGCGTCCAGCTCCGCGTAGCGCAACAGCAGAATATTTTCGGCTACCGCCGAGATGGCGGTGAACTGCATTGCGTTCTCACCACCCATGAGCTCTGGGAGCTCGGCGGTAAATACGGTGGTCACACCGTCGGCGCGCAAACAACTGATCAGGGCCGATAGAAATCGTCCCGTGCGCAATGGGTAGACAGCCGCCTGGCGGAATCCGTCCACCCCATCGACAAACAATCTTTTCACCCCCCGGCGGCGGACGGCGTGAAGCATATCCTCAGCCAAGTGATCGACAATCTGCTCGGTCGGCGGGTAATTCAATATTTCTACAGCGCCCGACTCCAGCAGACTGGCCAGATCCAGCCCCAAAGCAGCCGCGCGGCGCTCCAGCCGAATGCTGTCTTCATAAAAGCCAAACAGCAGGCCTGGCTCCTCGACTGTACTCTGACAGATAAATGCCAACCCAAGGGAAGTCTTGCCGATACCGGTGGGGCCGACCAGAGCTGTGCTGGAGGAGTAGGGAAAACCACCCTCAATCAGCTCATCCAGACTCGGCACACCGCTGGAGACTCGCTCCTCCCGCATTGCCACGGCCCTGGCATCGCCAGCAACAGACTCAAGGCGCGGGTAGACGTGAAAGCCCTGCTGGTTGATTCGAGTCATGTGACGCCCGGCGACAAAGCCGCTACCGCGTAGCTTGTGCACGCGAATGTAACGAAAGCTCCGGCACTCCAGCTCGCCGCTATTGAGCTCTATCCAGCCGTCCACCATGGTGAATTCGGGACTGCCTGTGCTGCGCTCGCTGTTGGTTAACAACAAAACCGTAGAACCACTGATGTCAGCAAATGCCGCCAGATCATTGATGAACTCGCGGAAGCTGCGCTCCGTTTCAGCGGATTCTTCCAGCGCAAACAGGCCGTCAACAACGATCGTCGATACGTCATGGCTTTTGGCGTTGCGCATGAGAAAGCGCAGTACCCCCTCCAGCCCGTCCTGACGCAAGGTATCAAAGGCGCTCCCGTAAAATACCGATTGCTGATCGCCGGTATCCGCCATGAAATCCATTTTGCGCAGATGACGCAAGAGCCGGTTGTGAGTCTCAGCCAGGAGAGTGACGTACAGGGCGCGCTCGCCCAGCTTGGCGCGGTAATAGCAGAACTGGTTGGCGAGAATCGTCTTCCCCTCGCCGGGCCCGCCCTGCACGATATATACCGCCTGGGGCAGCAAGCCACCACAGAGGATTTCGTCGAGCCCGGGTACACCGGTCTGAAGGCGGTCGAATTGGGTATTGTCGATTTTGTCGGTCACTAGACTATATCCATTGTGCAAACCAGATCTTCTTGCGAGTCAGCAAGCGAAAACTCACCGACAGGACTCTAGACAATGGTGGGTGCCAAAGTTCCGCTGCCCACTACCGAGCCACATTCCCGACTGAGTTTTCCGGCGCAACAGGATGTAGCCTGCAAAAACCCGAGGCAAAAAAAAACTCGCCATTCGGCGAGTTTTTTAAAAAAAGATGGTGCCCAGAGACGGAATCGAACCGCCGACACGAGGATTTTCAATCCTCTGCTCTACCAACTGAGCTATCTGGGCAACGGGGCGCTATTAAACGGTTTAAGACCTTAGCTGTCAAGCGGCCGCACAAATTATTTGCCATTCTTTCAGCCGCTTACCCGATTGTCATTCCACAGGAGGCACGTAACCGTCGGCCTGGGCGTAATCTTCGCCGGCGAGAAACTTGTCCATCTCTCCCTGCAGGAAGCGGCGGTCCTCGGCATCCATCATGTTCAAGCGGCGCTCATTGATCAGCATCGTCTGGTGGGCCTGCCATTCGTCCCAGGCTTTTTTCGAGACATCCGTGAAGATCGCTTCCCCCTTGGCGCCCGGATAAGGCGGCCGATCAAGGCCAGGCAGTTCCTGCTGATATTTGCGGCACATCACCATACGGGTCATGGGCAATCCTCCACGATGAATTCAGATAATCGATTCGACCCGCTGAAGCAGTTTCTTGACCGGTGCGGCCAGCCCCAGACGGGAAGGTTGGCGCAGGTTATACCAGACCTGCCCGCTCTCGGCCACGCCATGACCATGCTCAACTCTGATCAGCAGTGGCTGGATATCCAGATGGAAGTGGCTGAAGGTGTGCCGTAATGGCTCCAGCACCTGAGGTTCGGCCGCCTGCCAGCCCTCACGGGCGATAAGAGCCTCGAGCTGCCTGTGATCATCCAGCTGCGGCGGACACCAGAGACCGCCCCAGAGCCCGCTGTCGGGGCGGCGTTGCAGCCAGACATCGCCCAAGGGATTAACCAGCAGGGGCATGAGGCACTTGCGTACCGGAATACTCTTGCGCGGCCGGCGTTGCGGATACGCAGTTTGCTCGCCCAGCATGCGAGCCTGACAGCCAGCCTGCAGCGGGCATATCAGACACGATGGTTTGCTCCGCGTACACAGGGTTGCGCCCAGATCCATCATCGCCTGGGTGTAGTGATTGACCCGGGAGTGAGGCGTGTGGCTTTCAGCTATCGCCCACAGCCGGTCGTGAACTGCCTTTTCGCCCGGCCAGCCCTGCACGGCATGAAAGCGCGCCAGCACCCGCTTGACGTTGCCATCCAGGATGGGGGCGCGCAAGCCCATACTCAGACTGGCAATCGCACCCGCTGTGGACGGCCCGATACCCGGAAGATCGATCAAGAGGGGCAGATCAAGGGGAAACTCCCCAGCGTATTCATCGACCACCCGCTTGGCGGCCTTGTGCAGGTTGCGGGCCCGACTGTAATAGCCGAGACCGGTCCACAGATGTAACACCTCATCTGCCGGAGCTGCAGCCAAAGCCTGCACATCCGGCAGCGCCTGCATGAACCGCTCATAGTAAGGAATCACCGTGGCTACCTGGGTTTGCTGCAGCATGATTTCTGACACCCAGACGCGGTAGGGAGTCATGTTCTGCTGCCAGGGCAGATCCTTGCGGCCGTGCAGGTCATACCAACCCAGCACGGCCTCGGCGAAGGTTGGCTCGGTCACTGGCCGAACAAGCCACGTAGCGCGTCACGGACGGCTGGCGCCTGCTGATCCAGCTTTTCTTCCAACTTGTCGCCCAGTTTGCGCTTTGCTTCATTGCCCAGAAGCTGACCAGCGAGCTGAGTAACCGCTTCGGTATCAACCCCGCAGCTGCTGGCAGCGTTATGCAGATAGCCGCTACAACGGATCGGCCACTCAACGCCGACATAGCGCTCATTGACCCGACAAGCCGAGTCAGGCATCTCGATGTTGTCGCCCTTGAGAACCAGACCCAGGCGGTAGTCCAGACGCTGAGTCGGCAGGACGATTTCACCGCGGCCCTTTGCGGTGATGCCCGGCAGATCGGCCACCAGGTTCTCATTGATAACTGTGCCGTCAACGATACGGAAATTACCCTTCAAGGCGCTGAACGGAGTGTCCTGTGAACCCACGGGGGCGCCCAGGGGCTCACGATTGACCAGTGCAATCGCCTGACAGAGCTGTTGTTCGAGATTAATCCCGAGTAATGCGCCGTCGTTCACATCGAAGCTGGCCCGACCATTCAAACTCGACATCCACTGCTGCATACTATTGCCAGTGGCGCGCACATCCATATCCAGGTTGATGGCTCCACGCAGCTGGGGTGCAACGTCATAGGCCTCCTGAATGGCTATCGAGTTCATACCTGCAAGTTTTTTCTTCGCGCTCAGGGTCACAGGTCGCGTGCGCGCATCAATTTGCCCGGTCACAGCAAAGTCGCCACCAAACACGCCGCCTTCGAACCGACTGATGTTCACCATGCCTCCCCGGGCCTGAACAGCAGCTTTGAATGGCCTGATGACCTGCTCGGTCAATACGACTTCCTGCATGTCCAAACTGCCATCCACATCCAGCTCTGCGATCAGCCCCAACGGCAGGACTGGCTCATCGCTCCAGGCCATAGGCGTAGACTCCGACTTGCTGCCCCCACTGGTGCCCGCTGGCTCCTGCGCGGCGTCCTCATCGACAGGTGGCAGGTAGTCGTCGAGATCAAGGCGATTGCCCGTAAGCCTGAACCGGAGCGCCTGACGCTCGAGATCTGCCAGCCCCATACTGCCGGTAAATTCGTTGCCGTCGACCTGCAACTGCAGGTCTTCGAACATAAGGCTGGTGGCCGAGCCAACCAGATTGGCTGCCATGGATACTTCTTCCAGCGCTCGCGGATTCGCCGTTTCCGGAATCTCCTGCCCAAACGCCTCAATCAGTGAGCGGGCATTGAAAGTTGCTACGTCCAGCCTGCCGGCCAGCTGCATATCCTGATCCAGCTGTGTAGCCTTGATTGCCCCCGTTGCGCGCAGATCTGCCAGCGACAGCCGAACCTGATTCAGTTCTGCCACCTGGGCGCCGAGATCGACCACGCTGTCGGCCTGCAGCTGCAGAGAAACTGCCCTACCCGAAAATGGCGCGCCACTGGCATCCAGCTTGAGATCGATGGCATCGAACTGATAGCGCTCAAGTCCCAGATCAAACTGCGCAACGGTCTGCAGGTCAATTCGCATGCGCATGGCAGGCTGCTCAGTCGTCAACAAACCGATAAAGGCGATATCGAACGGCTGCCCTTCAACCAGCGCACCTGTTTCCAGATTGACGTCGTTAAGCTGCACACTCTGGCCGGTTTCGCGATCCTCATAGAGAATCCGGGCGTTGGTGATATTCACACTCTGCACCGCTATATCCAGCTCTTCTCTCTGGGTATCAGGTGCCTCTACGGAGCCTGATCCGGTGTCGGCATGTTCTCTGGTCTGCGGACCTACCGTTTCCCAGTTGCCCTGGCCGTCAGCATTTCTGACCAGGTTGAGACTGACGTCGTTGAGGATGACATCACTGAAGCGCAGCTCCCGGCGCAGCAATGGCAGCACCTCTACTCCGAGCCCGAGACTACCCACCTCGGCCAGCGACTGATCTGGTTGATCAACCGGTGTTACCCCGACCTGTTTCAGCTCGATTCCCAGCCAGGGGAACAGGGACCAGCCAATGTCACCGCCAAGGGTCAGCTCGACGTTGGCCTTTTCGCGGGCGATTTCACGAATATTGTCCTTGTAATCGTTGGGGTCGAATATCCGGGTCAGGAAAAACAACAGAGCGACGGCGAGCAACAACACGCCGAACACAACCAGTCCCAGGACCTTGGCAAGCGCTTTCATGGGTATTCCTTGTAAACAGTTCAGGCCATCGGGGCCTTTGTCATAGGGTAGAGCTTGTCGAGACGCATGACCACTTCCCTGGCCAATGCCAGGCTTGCGGTCAGGCCGGGCGACTCTATGCCGAACAACTGGATCAGCCCCTCTATACCATGCTCCCGATGATCCTGTATGACGAAGTCGGCCGGGGCATCTCCCGGTCCGCTGAGCTTGGCCCGCACACCGGCATAGCCTGGCACCAGCCGATCCGGCTTGCAGCCTGGCCAGTAGCGCTGGACCGCCCGGGCAAACTCATCAACCAGCCCGTCTTCGACGTCGTAATCGATTCGCGTAAGGTATTTCACATCAGGTCCGAAACGAACCTGGCCGGCCAGATCCAGGGTGGCGTGCACGCCCAGACCAGAGGTGTTGGCTGCAGGCACGGGGTAGACCAGATGACTGAACGGCGAGTTCCCGCTGTAAGCCAGATAGCGACCCTGGCACAAATGCAGTGCAGGTACGGTGCTGGCTGGCAGATTCTCGATGCATGCAGCCAGTTGCTGGGCAAATACGCCGCACGCGTTGATAAGATACCGGCAGCGCAGACTGAACGACTCGCCTGCGCTACGTCCGCGCACCAGAAATCCGCTTGCACCTGGCGCCACTCCCGTCACCTGTGTGCGATAACTGACCATCCCGCCAGCTGACTGCAGAGAAGCCTCCAGCGATTGAAGCAGAGCATGGCTGTCAACAATACCGGTCAGGGGTGAAAAAAGACCGGCAACCGCCCTGACCTCCGGCTCGGCCCGCACCACAGCATCCGCATCCAGCCACTCAAGCCGGGTGCCGCAGTCCGCGGCATTGGCTTGTAGCGCCCGTAAAACCGGCACTTCTGCCTCCTCAACCGCTACCAGAAGTTTGCCGATTTGCCGATGCGGCACGCCATGCTCGACACACCAGGGGTACAAGAGATCGCGCCCCTGCACGCATAACCTGGCCTTGAGCGAGCCAGGTCGATAATACAGCCCGGCGTGAATCACCTCGCTGTTTCGGCTGGACGCATGCTGTCCCGGCCAGGCCTCCTGCTCGAGCACCAATACTTCGTGCCCGGCTTCTGCCAGTTTCTGCGCTACCGCCAGCCCCACTACTCCGGCACCCACAACCACTGTCTGTATATCGGTCATCAGGTTATTCTGCCCTGACTCGGATGCGGGGAGAAGAGCCATAGACCCGATACACATAAGCAATCAGTACGCGGTAGCCCCTCGCACTGCCTGCACGTATAATGCCCACCCTCGATAGATCACTCAGTGGAGAAACAGCCATGGCGGAGCGCAAGGCAAGCGTCGAGCGCAACACTCTGGAAACCCAGGTCAGAGTCGACATCAACCTGGATGGCACCGGGCAGTCGGACTTCGACATCGGTGTCCCTTTTCTGGAGCACATGCTTGACCAGATCGCCCGGCACGGGCTGATCGATATGAGCATCAAGTCCCGTGGCGATCTGCATATCGACGACCACCACACGGTGGAAGACGTCGGCATTACCCTGGGCATGGCGTTCGCCAAGGCGGTGGGTGACAAGAAAGGCCTGCGCCGCTATGGCCACGCATACGTCCCGCTGGACGAGGCGTTGTCACGCGTGGTGATCGACTTCTCCGGGCGACCCGGCCTGCACATGCATGTGGACTTTACCCGTGCCAGCGTGGGTGGTTTTGATGTGGATCTGTTCGGTGAATTCTTCCAGGGGTTCGTCAATCACTCGCAAACCACCGTGCATATCGACAACCTGCGCGGCGTGAATACCCACCACCAGATCGAGACCGTATTCAAGGCCTTCGGTCGCGCAATCCGGATGGCGGTCGAGGAAGACCCACGCATGAGTGGCATGATGCCCTCCACCAAAGGGTGTCTTTAACCCATGGCTGGAGGTCAGGTAGCAGTCATCGACTACGGCATGGGCAACCTGCACTCGGTCGCCAAAGCCCTTGAGCATGTGGGCGCGAACCGTGTGGACGTCACCAGCGACCCGCAAATCATCATGGCGGCCGACCGGGTTGTACTACCCGGCGTCGGCGCCATCCGCGACTGTATGAGCGAATTACGCCAACTCGGCCTTGATGCTGTAGTGCGTGATGTGGTGCGCGAAAAGCCGCTGCTGGGGGTTTGTGTGGGCATGCAGATGCTGCTCGAACACAGCGAGGAAAATGGTGGGGTAGAAGGCCTCGGCCTGATCCCCGGCAAAGTGAGCTTTTTCGGGAATGAGCTCTACGATGGCGAGCAGCGCCTCAAGGTGCCGCACATGGGCTGGAATCAGGTCAAACAGACCATAGATCACCCTATGTGGCACCGCATCGAACAGGATGCGCGATTCTATTTTGTACATAGCTATCACGCCCAACCACAACGCCATACCCATGTGGCAGGGCGATGCCATTATGGCACCGACTTTGCCGCAGCATTGATTCAGGACAACCTGTTTGCCACCCAGTTTCACCCGGAAAAAAGCCATACCAATGGCCTGCAGTTGCTGCAGAACTTTCTGGCATGGGATGGTCGCTGGTAGAAACCCGAGCGGCAAGCTGCAAGCTGCAAGCTGCAAGCAACCCCGCTTGAGGCTTGAGGCTTGAAGCTTGAAGCTCTTTTTCCAAAGGAAAAAGTCATGCTTATAATCCCCGCTATCGACCTCAAGGACGGCGCCTGCGTTCGCTTGCGTCAGGGCCTGATGGACGATGCCACCGTATTTTCCGATGACCCTGTGGCAATGGCCGCCAAGTGGGTCAAGGCTGGTTGCCGCCGCCTGCACCTGGTCGACCTGAATGGCGCCTTCGAGGGCAAGCCTGTCAATGGCGAAGTGGTGACTGCCATCGCCCGCGCCTATCCTGACCTGCCGATCCAGATTGGTGGCGGCATCCGCTCCCTGGAAACAATCGAGCACTACGTGCGCGCTGGCGTCAGCTACGTGATCATCGGCACCAAGGCAGTCAAGCAACCGGAATTCGTTGCCGAAGCCTGCCGCGCCTTCCCGGGCAAGGTCATTGTCGGACTGGACGCAAAGGACGGATTTGTAGCCACCGACGGCTGGGCAGAGGTAAGCAGCGTTCAGGCAGTCGATCTGGCGCGCCGTTTCGAAGCAGATGGCGTATCGGCGATCGTCTACACCGACATCGCCAAGGACGGCATGATGCAGGGCTGTAATGTCGAAGCTACAGCCGCACTGGCCAACGCCACATCCATTCCGGTTATTGCTTCAGGCGGCATTCATCACCTGGGCGACATCCAGACACTGCTGGATGCTGGCGCCCCAGGCATTGTCGGCGCCATCACCGGCCGGGCGATCTATGAAGGTACGCTTGATGTGGCAGAGGCCCAGGCGCTGTGTGATAAAGCAGCTTCAAGCGTCAAGCGGTAAGCCACAAGCTAGGGCGCGCCGCTCAATGGAATTATCTTGCAGCTTGAAGGGGACGGCCAACCGCCTTGCCGCTTGAAGCTGCTTTCGGAGAAAGTCGATGGGTCTCGCTAAACGCATTATCCCCTGTCTCGATGTCGACAATGGTCGCGTGGTCAAAGGTGTGCAGTTTGAAAACATCCGTGACGCTGGTGATCCGGTCGAGGTAGCGAGGCGCTACAACGAGCAGGGCGCAGATGAAATCACCTTTCTCGATATCACTGCCAGCCATCAGGAGCGGGACACCACCCTGCACACTGTCGAGCGCATGGCCAGCCAGGTGTTCATACCGCTGACTGTCGGTGGCGGCGTTCGCACCATTCAGGATATACGCAACCTGCTCAATGCCGGTGCCGACAAGGTGTCGATCAATACCGCCGCGGTATTCAACCCCGAATTCGTGGGCGAGGCTGCCGATCGGTTTGGCTCCCAATGCATCGTGGTGGCCATCGATGCAAAACGGGTATCGGATGAGGGGGCGGCAACCCCGCGTTGGGAGATCTTTACCCATGGCGGGCGCAAGCCAACTGGCCTGGACGCAGTAGAGTGGGCCTTCAAGATGCAGGAGCTGGGCGCGGGCGAGATCCTGCTAACCAGCATGGATCAGGACGGCATGAAGAGCGGTTTCGATCTGGGGGTCACCCGGGCGATCAGTGACAGGCTGCATATCCCGATAATCGCCTCGGGCGGGGTCGGTAATCTGCAGCACCTGGCTGACGGCGTGCAGCTCGGCGGTGCCGATGCAGTGCTGGCTGCGAGCATCTTTCATTTTGGCGAGTATTCGATCACCCAGGCCAAGCAGTACATGGCCGACCGCGGCATTGAAATGCGTCTCTGATCAACCGCCTGGAACGCTATCTGGCGCGCTAGCCTCTGGCGCGCGAGATATTCAGACCCTTGAGCAGATTGAGCGCCTGATTCAACTGGTAGTCGGCGTCCTGAGACCGCTCGGGACCCGCGGGCTTGCGCACAGTGGGCCTCTCGACACCCGTTTCGTTCGACAGATGTCCTGCCAGATCTGCCTCGCGAAATCCCATCTCCGCTTCATCCCTGGTCACCCTGGCCTGCTCCACCTTGATATCTGGCTCGATACCCTGCGCCTGAATAGAACGTCCGTCAGGAGTGTAATACAACGCGGTAGTGAGCTTGAGCGCGCGGTCGTTGTTGAGCGGCAAGACCGTCTGTACCGAGCCCTTGCCGAAGGTGTTGGTACCCATGATGACCGCACGGCCATGATCCTGCAGTGCGCCAGCAACAATTTCGGAGGCCGAAGCCGAGCCGCCATTGATAAGGACAACCATTGGCACGCCAATGCTCGGATCGGTGTTGGTGGCAGAGAAGCGCAGCTCTGAGTTGCTCAGCCGGCCCTGGGTATAAACAATCAGACCTGAATCCAGAAAACTGTCCGCCACCTCGACTGCGGCCTGGAGCACGCCACCGGGGTTATTACGCAGATCCAGTACCAGCCCTTTGAGATCGCCATCCGCGTTGAGCTTCTCAAGCTCGCGGCGCACTTCGTCGCCCGTGTTGACCTGGAACTGGGTGAGCCGCATATAGGCGTAACCCGGATCCAGCTGCTCAGTGCGCACACTGGCCACCTTGACCACCGCCCGCTCCAGCTCGACCTCGAATGGACGGCCGTCATCGCGAATCACGGTAAGAGTGATGGTGGTGCCCGGCTCGCCACGCATTTTTTCCACCGCGTCCATGATAGTCAAACCCTTTACCGGCTCGCCATCAATCTTGACGATCAGATCGCCAGCCTCGATACCAGCACGAGCGGCGGGCGTGTCATCGATAGGCGAGATGACCTTGATGAACCCATCTTCCTGACCCACCTCAATACCCAGGCCGCCAAACTGGCCGCTGGTTGCATCCTGCAGCCCACGGAATGCTTCTGGCTCCAGATAGGCAGAATGCGGGTCAAGCCCATCGAGCATCCCGCGGATGGCGTTCTCCAGCAGAGTCGCATCATCAACCGGCTCGACGTAGGCTGTGCGAATACGCTCCATTACCTCGACAAAAGTCCGCAGTTCGTTCAGCGGCAGAGGGGCTGCCGGGCTCTGCGCCTGTGCCGGCACAGGAGCAGGTGCGGTTGTTTCCTGGGCCAGCACGGGCCCAACAACAAATGCCAGGCTGATGCAGGCGGCAAGCATGGTACGCACAGCGGTCATCGATCTCTCCCAACACAGGGGCTTGTTTACGGACTAGGGCAGGAAACGCACTTGCAGGTCTTGGCCGCCGGCACTTCACCCCGACAGCATACACCAGGCCGCAGGGTCCAGTGCACGGCCCTGGTGGCGAATCGCAAAATACAGAGCTGGCATCGTGAGCCCCCCGCTGGCGCCAACTGTGGAAACGGCCTCACCGGGCTGCACCCAGGTACCAACGTCCTTGAGCACGCTCTGGTTATGGCCGTACAGACTCAGATAACCACTGCCGTGATCAAGTATTACCAGCAAACCCGAACCACGCAGCCAGTCGGCGAATACCACTCGCCCACCATGAACGGCATGTACCGCAGTGCCCTGGGATGCGCCGATCAACAGACCATCCCACTTCAGCCGCGCATCGCCACCACGCTGGCTACCATAACGCGCCTGAATAGGGCCCTTGACCGGCAATGGCAACTTCCCCTTGGCGCTGGCAAAAGGCAGGCTGCCGGCGGGAGTAGGGATGCTGGTTATGGTTTCATCAATGGACTTGATAAGCTTTTCCAGGCCCGCACGCTCAGCCTGAGCTGTTGCCAGCTTTTCACTCTGACTACGGCTCTTGCCCTGCAGATTTGCCAGCAGCCCGGTGCGCGCGGTCTGCTGAGACTGTAGCTCCGTGGCATTGGCAGCGAGCCGCTCGCGGCGCTCTTCAAGAAGGGCCTGCTGCTCGACAATCTGCGCGCTGGCCAAGCGTATCTGCTCAAGGGTATCGGTATAGCGCGTCACTTCGGTCATTCGAGCACGACTCAGATACTGGTAATAGCGCATCATGCGCGCCATGCGCGCAGGGTCGTCCTGGTTGAGCAACATCTTGAGATAATCCTGCTGCCCAGCCATATAAGCCGCGCGTGCCTGCCTGGCGATCTGATCCTGCTGCCCAGTCAGTGCGACCTGCAAACCGGCTGCCTGCTCGCGCAGATCGCGAACCCGGGTTTCGCCCTGGCGGATCTTTTCCTCGATCTGCTCGCTCTCGCGCTGCAACCTGCCAATCTCGCTTTCACTGCGCTTGAGTTGCGACTCCAGACCGGACATCTCCTGCTCGAAGCTCTCGAGCATTTTTTTCAGCCGTGCAATTTCCGCTTCGGTCTGTTTCAGCTCGGCTCTCGCCTCACGGGAGTCGGTCTGGGTCTCCTGCGCAGTCAACGGAGCGCTATACACCAGCGCTGCCAGCACTGCAGCGGTGCAAAAGTGCTGTGAAAGTGTGCGCAACGGCCTGAGCTTGAGCATGTCGGAGTCTCAGGAGGCCAATGTCAGAATCGATCGACCCGTCATCTCAGCCGGCTTGGGCAGACCCAGCAGAGTCAGCATGGTTGGCGCCACATCAGACAGTATGCCGCCTTCGCGCATGCTCACCTGCCGCGGCCCTACATACACAAAGGGTACCGGCTCGCAGGTATGTGCGGTGTGTGCCTGACCTGTATCGTGATCGGACATCTTCTCGACGTTGCCGTGGTCAGCCGTAATCAATGCCTCTCCGTCTACCCGGGCAAGGGCCTCGCAGATGCGCTTGATACAGGTATCAAGACACTCCACAGCCTTGACCGCAGCGTCGAAATCGCCGGTATGCCCAACCATGTCACCATTGGCATAATTGACGATAATCACATCATAGCGCTGCTGATCAATCGCCTCGACGATTCGATCAGTGACCTCTGGCGCGCTCATTTCAGGCTGCAGATCATAGGTAGCCACCTGGGGAGATGGAACCAGAATGCGCTCTTCACCTGCAAAGGGTTCTTCACGGCCGCCGGAGAAGAAAAACGTCACGTGGGCGTATTTTTCCGTCTCGGCAATCCGCAGCTGGGTCTTGCCCTGACTGGCCAGGTATTCGCCCAGCACATTGTTCAGCGAAGCAGGCGGGTAAGCACAGGGTGCCGGAATATCAGCCGCGTACCGGGTCAGCATGACAAAACCGGACATGTGCAGCTGACGCTGGCGAGTAAACCCCTTGAAATCAGGTTCGACAAAGGCGCGGCTCAGCTCCCGGGCGCGGTCAGCACGAAAATTCATGAATATCAGTGCATCCCCGTCAGCAACCGGTGCAGGCTCGCCAATGCGGGTAGCCTTGACGAACTCGTCGTTCTCTTCACGTTCGTAGGCGGCAAGCAGACCGTCCACAGCGGTTGCCGCGGTAAACTGCGCCTCACCATCAGCGATCAGGTTGTAGGCGGATTCCACACGCTCCCAGCGATTATCACGATCCATCGCGAAATAACGGCCGATCAGCGTAGCCGTCCGTCCCTTGCCCAGGCGCTTATAGGCCTGTTCGAGCATCTCGAGGGAGGGCTTGGCGCTACGCGGCGGGGTATCCCGACCGTCAAGGAAGGCGTGCACGGCAATCTTGTCGGCGCCGCGTCGCACTGCCAGCTCCACCATCGCTACCAGATGGTCTTCGTGGCTATGCACGCCGCCGGGCGAGACCAGACCCATGATATGCACGGTGCCCTGGGCTGCAACCGCCTTGTCCACTGCCTCGACAATGGCCGGATTGTCGAAGAACTCGCCATCGGCAATCGCCTTGGTTACCCGGGTGAAGTCCTGATAGACCACCCGGCCAGCGCCCAGATTCATGTGACCTACTTCGGAGTTACCCATTTGTCCGTCAGGTAGCCCTACGTCCATACCCGAGCCGGACACCAGCGTATGGGGAGCCTGCGCCCACAGTTTGTCCCATACCGGGGTGCGGGCGGCCATGATGGCGTTGGAGTCAGGCGATTCACTGTGGCCAAAACCATCGAGAATCATCAGAACCAGGGGTTTGGGGGCATCTGTCATGAAGGCGACTCACAAAATATTTGAATGATCGGATAGCAGCCCTGGCCGCATGACGGCCGGGCAGACGCGATGCCCACAGTCTACTGCGCCGGCACCAGCCTGTCATGCTGCAACGCCCCGCGTACCATTCGGCAGGGATGGTTCTGCCACCGCCGCCTGCTGTGTATACTGGCGGACTTTATTTATCCGGAAGTACTCGCATGCAACGCGTTATCGATTTCTTTACCCAGTTCGCCGAGTTCCTCGGCAATCATCCGTTTCTGGCGGTCGCCTTCCTGGTGGTAGTCACGCTGCTGATCGTTACCGAGGGCCGCAAAGCCGGCAAGACTGTTTCCACTCAGCAGGCCACCACCATGATCAATCGCGAAAGCGCCGTGGTCGTCGACCTGCGTTCCAAGAAGGATTATGCCGCCGGTCACATCGTGGACTCGATCAACATCCCGTACGACAGTCTGAATACTCGCCTGGGTGACCTCGACAAGTACAAGGGGCGCCCGATCATTCTTGCCTGCGCGAGCGGCCAGCACGCCGGATCCTGCGCCAAGCAGATCAAGGCAGCTGGACACGACAACGTCAGTCGCCTCAGTGGTGGCATGAGCAGTTGGCGCGCCGACAGCCTTCCAGTGGTGAAATAACATGTCAGAAGTAACGATCTACAGCAGCAACTATTGCCCCTTCTGTATCCGTGCCAAGCAGTTGCTGGATGCGAAAGGCGTCAAGTACAACGAAATTCGCGTCGATGGTCAGCCCAAGGTGCGGGCAGAAATGACCCGCCTTGCCGGCGGTGCGACCTCGGTACCACAGATCTGGATTGGCAAGACCCACGTCGGCGGTTGCGATCAGCTGCAAGCGCTTGAGCGCTCAGGCAAACTCGACGCCATGCTCGCCAGCTAACACTATTAACAAGACCACAATACAAGGACCCCATCATGGCCGAAGAAAACCAGAACACTCAGGGCGCCAACGGCGCTGCGGATCAGCAGCCCCAGGTACAGTTCACGCTGCAGCGTATCTACGTGAAGGATCTGTCCTTCGAGTCTCCCAAGGCGCCAGCGGTGTTTCAATCCCAATGGAACCCCCACGTCAATCTGGATTTGAACACCCGCCACAGCGAGTTGCAGGAAGGCGTACATGAAGTAGTACTCAGCCTGTCCGCCACCGTTACCAATGGCGAAGACGATGTCACCTTCATCGCCGAAGTTCAGCAGGCCGGCATCTTCGCTATCAGCGGCCTGGATGAGGCTGGCATGCGCCACACTCTTGGCGCATTCTGCCCGAACATCCTGTTCCCCTATGCCCGTGAAGCGATTGACAACCTGGTACTCCGGGGCAGCTTCCCTCCCCTGATGCTGTCACCAGTCAACTTCGACGCCCTGTTTGCCCAGGCAGAACAGCGCCGTGTGGCAGAAGCTGCCGAGAAGAACTGAGTCGCCCGGTCAGCCGCCCATGGCTGAAACGATCCGTGCCGCATAGCTCGATTGCGGCGCGGACCGCGGCCAGGCCCATCCACTCGGCGGCCCGGTGTTGTTACAACCCCGCCCTGCGACATCCTTGTCAGCCCGCACTCCTTGATCTACTGTAATTCGCCTGCCTATTCGAACAGACGGAAATTCCATGGCCCTACCTGCTTCCCGCCCCCTGTATCTGCTTGCGTTGATCACATGCGTTCTGTTGATGGGCGTTGCGCTCTATCTTGAACATGTTGTTGGCCTGATACCTTGCCCGCTATGCATCATTCAGCGCGTAATACTTGTTCTTGTCGGCCTGGTGTGCCTGGCCGCCCTGATACACAGCCCAAGCGCCGAGCCGACCTCCCGCAGACCCACAGCAGCTCGCCTCTATGGAGTCGGAGTGAGTTTGTTTGCCATCCTCGGCGCCGCCGTGGCCGGGCGCCAGGTCTGGCTGCAGCACCAGCCGTCCGACCAGCTACCGTCCTGCCTGCCGAGCCTGGACTACATGATTGACGTTCTGCCCCTCCAGGACATCATGCACATGCTGTTCAACGGCACCGCCGACTGCGCAAAGGTCGATTGGACTTTTCTCGGCCTCAGCATCGCCGAAGGTACGCTGCTAGCGTTTATCGCCTTCAGCCTGTTCGGACTCACACAGCTCTTTCGCAGTAACGACTGAAATGGAGACCCCATGCGCCTGATCATCGCTTTTGTCTTTGCCCTGGCCCTCGCGGGCTGCGCAAGCCCCGACGTGGAACACTATGCCAATGAAACCCCGGAGTTGCGCCTGCAGGATTATTTCAATGGCGAACTGGAAGCCTGGGGCATGTTCCAGAAGCGTGATGGCGAGCTGGTAAGACGCTTCCACGTGCGCATGGTGGGGAGCTGGGAAGGCGACACCGGCGTGCTGGATGAATATTTCACTTACTCAGACGGCTCCACCGAGCGTCGCGTTTGGACCCTGGTGAAGCAATCTGATGGAACCTGGCGCGGGACCGCGGACGATGTGGAGGGTGAGGCCGTCGGCGAAGTGTCCGGCAATGCCTTTCACTGGCGCTACACACTGAGGCTCAAGGTTGATGACAGCACCTGGCTGGTCGACTTTGACGACTGGATGTACCTGATCGATGACAAGGTCATGCTCAACCGCGCGACAATGTCAAAATGGGGCGTGGAGCTGGGCCAGGTAACCCTCAGCTTCATCAAGCCTTGATGCAGGCACCTTGGCTGACCTATGCTGTCCATCTACAAGGGATTGACGCCGTCTGGCATCGATCCAACCAGCCAATTGCAAGTAGAGGTGGATCATGCTGGAGAGCTGCACAACAGCCCAGGAACGTTGGGGCGGTGTACATAAACTGATTGACCGCTGGCTGGCAGAGCGCAAGCAACTGGTGCTGCAATACAACCAGTTACGCCAGGCTGCCGAAACCGGCAAAGCCAGCCAGGCCACCCTCGAATCCTTCTGCGACGTCCTCGTCGACTACGTTTCCGCAGGTCACTTCGAAGTCTATGAGCAACTGATCCACGAAGCCGAGGCTTTCGAGGACCAGGGCGGACTGGCGCTTGCGCGTCAGGTCTACCCCCGGATCGAGACCATCACCCAGAGTGCAGTTGAATTCAATGATCTGTACGGACGGGCCGGATCGGATGATGACCGACAGCAGATGCACGAACGCCTGCTTCGACTGGGCGGCCTGCTACATGAGCGTTTCGAGCTCGAAGACTGCCTTATCGAAGTACTACATACCGCCCACCAGGACATACTCAGCGCAAGCTGAACGCAACGGAGCTTGATGTGACAAGCAAAGAGAAAGATAACGGCAAGCAAGCTGCCCCCGTCATCACCCCACTGCACCTGCTGCAGACGCTTACCCGCACGCTGAACGAGCATCTCGCCGATGCGTGCCGCGAAGCGGAAAAAGATGCGCGCAAGGCCATGGAGAAATTGACCCGCCAGCATGCCAAGCTGCAGGAAAAGTTGGCCGAGGCCCAGGAAAAACTGAGCAATCGTCAAACGTCGGGAGCTGATCGCAAGGCTATCGAGAAGAGCGAACAGAAAGTAGCCAACCTACAGGCAGGGCTGAACGAATTGCAGGATGCGCGTAACGCCGCGGAGACCTATACCCGGCAACTTCAGGGTGACGTACGGCAGACACTGCGTATTGCCAAAGGCCTGGAGCGTATCGAGAGCCAGGCAGACCTGGCCATCGAAAAGCGCAACAACCCAAAGCCTCCGAGCAAAGCTGCCAGTCGACCCCGCAAGCCACGCAGCCGCAAGCCGGCCGCAACCCGGCCTGGCGAGCAAAAGACCGAATCAGGCAGTAACACCTGATCGATTGCAGACCGATCACGCACAATGCCTGAACCCTGCGGGGCTCAGGCGCTGATGCGTTTGGTTATATTCCCCAGATCAGTTGAAAGCACATGCAAACGCTCGCTGGCCTTGGCGGTGCGCTTAATGTTTTCCTGGTTAGCCATGCCAATCTCGGTAATCTCCGTCAAGTTACGCGAAATATCGTCTACCACCGCATTCTGCTCTTCAGCCGCGGTTGCAATCTGACGATTCATATCCCTGATCGCCTCAATGGCACGCGTCACGTCATGCAGCATCTCCCCCGCTTCGGTTACCAGGCGCACACCCTGATCACTGCGTTCCTGACCAGTCTCAATGGCTTGGGCAGCCTCGATAGCCCCGCGCTGAACGGCTGCAATAATCTCGTTGATTTCAGCAGTTGACGCGGCCGTTCGCTGCGCGAGGGTCCGGACCTCGTCAGCCACTACGGCAAAGCCTCTTCCCGCTTCACCCGCACGGGCAGCTTCAATCGCGGCATTCAGGGCCAGCAAATTGGTTTGTTCGGCAACGCCGCGAATGACGTCAAGAACCTTTCCTATGCGGCTACTGTCATCCGCGAGACGGTTTATGACGCCGGCAGTACGGGTTATCTCGCTCTGCATCTCGGTAATACTGCGCACTGTCGACTGCATAACCCCCTCACCCTGACGCGCAGCGTTATCCGCAGCATCCGCTGAGGTCGCCGCAGTTCCGGCATGGCGGGCAACCTCTTGCGCGGTGGCGGACATTTCCTGCATTGCCGTAGCCACCTGGTCGGTCCGATCGAACTGCTCGCGGGTTCCGCCGGCGATAGTTGTAGCAACGCTGTTGAGCTCACCGCTGGCCTGGTCAAGCTCGACCGTGCTACTGCGCAACTGGGCAAAAGTCTCGGCAAGGAAGTCGTTCAACGTGTTGGCGGCCTCGGCCAGATGACCCAGTTCGTCATCCCGTTTCAGGCTTGCCTTGTTGCCCGTTCGTCCGTGGCTGAGGGCGGTTACCTGGTCTATCAGTGTGCGAATAGGCGCGACAAGAGCGCGGTCGATCCGCCAGACACTGAGCAACGTCAGCAGGATTCCCGCCAGCAAGAGGGTCAGTGTACCTACCAGCCTTGCCCTGGCAGCTTCAGCAGCAATACCAGCCGCCTGTGTTTCGGCATGGGCGCGCAGATCAGCGACCAGCGTATTCATCTGAGCTGATGCAGCCCGGTCAACCCCTTGCACCGCGGTATCACCGGCTTGCGCATCCTGACCGGCTGCCATGAACGACTGATAGCCTCTGCGATAAGCTTCTCCCAGCTGTCGGTGCTCGGCACGCAGCTCGTTGACCGCGGCTGTGGTTTTCTCCTGCACACCCTCCAGAGCGACGAGCTCGGCCAGAATCGTCTGCACCTCCTGCTCTTGAGCCTGGAATGCAGTCCAGTATTTGTCGAGGGCCGCAGGATCCTGACCCCGCAAGAGCACGTTCTTCCATTCCTGCACCTGGGTCTTGAACTGACTATTGGCCCGCTCGATCAGCTGTGCGGCCTGAACAGGCCCATCAACAAGCGACCGATAAGAGCTCACGCCAGCCGCCAGGATGGCGCTACTGGCCAACGCGATGACGGTAAGGAGGAGCAGACTGCAGGCAATAAGTGCCAGCGTCTGAGCGCGTATGGAATGTTTGAACATGATGCACCGGAGCGTAGAAGGTAGGTCTGCAAAGTATCGACAACCAGGGAGCTGGCTGAAGGGCACCGCAACATTTATTGACACTTTAAAAAATGAACCAACAGGCACCGGCCGATCAGCAGCCCCGACAGGGAGCCTCCCTCAACCGACCTCAGCGGCCAGATCAGCAAGCTGCTGCAGCGTCAACCGAAGCTCTTCACTGGCCGAGACTCCCTGCCCCAGGCAGCAACTGATCAGATGCTGCAAACAGTCGGGCTCAGCGTCACCAGAAGGTATCAGCCGCAGACACTCAATCTGCAACCGCTGCAATTGTGACCACTCCGCCGCTTGTTCGCATTCTTTTATCTGCGAATACAGCTGCGCATCACCATCAAGCCCGCGCACCGCGATTCTCGCGGCTCGCAGGGGGCCAATGATCTGCCTGTGCCACGGCGCTTGCCAGTCACAGATGGCACGCCAATCTGCGACCGCCGCCGCTCGGCCGCTGCAGCCCAGCCAACAGGCTACCAGCAGAAGCAGTACATCCAGGTCTCGATCATTCTGTAACCGCAAAAGCAATGGCTCCACCCCGGGGTGGGGATAGAGACGGGATACGTAATCGGTTAGCGCTGTTTCGCGGAGCAACATGGGGCCAGCTTACTCCCTGGCAAAGGATGATCACAGTGGCTCGGGGCGCTGATATACTCGCGCCATGATCAAAATCGAATCTCTAACGCTCCAGCGTGGGCCATTGCGCCTCCTGGAAAACGCCAACCTCACCTTGCACCCGGGCCAGAAAGTCGGCCTGTTGGGCACCAATGGGGCAGGAAAATCGAGTCTTTTTGCGCTGATGCGCGGCGAGCTGAGCACAGACGCCGGCAGCTGTTCGCTTCCGGCAGACTGGCGAATCGCGCATATGCAACAGGAAATCGAGAACCTGGAACGCCGTGCGGTGGACTATGTTCTCGACGGCGACAAGCGCCTGCGTGATATAGAAACCCGTCTGCAAAGCGCGCAGGAACGGGAGGACGCCCACGCCCTCGGCACCCTTTACGCAGAGCTGGAAGCCCACGACGGCTTCAGTGCCGACAGCCGGGCCCGCACGCTGCTCGCCGGCCTGGGTTTTTCGAGTGAACAATGTACCGCTCTGGTCGGTGATTTTTCGGGTGGTTGGCGGATGCGCCTCAACCTGGCCCAGGCGCTGATGTGTCCATCGGATCTGCTACTGCTGGACGAACCAACCAACCACCTGGACCTGGACGCCATTCTCTGGCTGGAAGATTGGCTGCGAGCCTACCCGGGAACGCTGATTCTGATCTCCCACGATCGGGACTTTCTCGATGCAGTGGTTGGCCATATCGTGCATGTGGAAGGTCGACAGCTCACCCTGTACCGCGGTGGCTACACGCAATTTGAGCGCACCCGCGCAGAGCGCCTGACCCAGCAGCAGGCCGCTTTCGAAAAACAACAGGCTGAACGCGAGCACATGCAGAAGTACATCGCCCGTTTTCGTGCGCAGGCGACCAAGGCCAAGCAGGCACAAAGCCGGATCAAGGCGCTCGAGCGCATGGAAACGCTGACAGCGGCGCACATCGACTCGCCCTTCTCCTTCAGCTTTCGCGAGGCCGATCACCAGTCCAGCCCCCTGGTCGACCTCCACCAGGGCGTACTCGGTTATGCCGACACGCAAATACTCGAGCAGGTCAAATTGCAGCTCGTACCTGGCGCACGGATAGGTGTGCTGGGCCCGAACGGCGCAGGCAAGTCGACGCTGATCAAGACACTGGCCGGCACTCTGCCACTGATAGGCGGAGAATTGAAAACGGGCGAGCATCTGGCAATTGGCTATTTTGCCCAGCACCAGCTCGACAGCCTCGACGCGAAGGCAAGCCCCCTGCTACACCTGGCCCGAATAGCACCGCAGGAACGCGAGCAGGGCCTGCGCAACTTCCTCGGCGGCTTCGATTTTCATGGGGCTCGGGCCGAAGAGCCCGTACTGAATTTTTCCGGTGGCGAAAAGGCCCGTCTGGCCCTTGCACTGATTGCCTGGCAGAAACCCAATCTGCTCCTGCTTGACGAGCCTACCAACCATCTGGACATGGAAATGCGCCACGCACTGACTCTGGCGTTACAGCGCTTTGAAGGGGCAATGCTACTGGTATCCCACGACCGTGCACTGATTCGCGACACCACCGATGAGCTTTGGCTTGTAGCCGACGGGCGGCTGCAAACCTACAGCGACGATCTCGATACCTATACGAGGTGGTTGGCGCGCTTCCGCCAGCAACAACAGGAAGAACTGAGAGCCGCCAATGGCGACGCCAGCGTCACGGACGACAGACCTGACGCCAAGACCCAGCGCCGAGAAGCCGCTGAACGCCGACAGCGTCTTGCACCACTGAAAAAAGCGATCGAGAAACTGGAGAAGGAGTTGGCCAAAGCACAGACGGAACTCTCCAGTATCGAAGAAGAACTGTCTGATACCGATCTGTACGGCGCCGACCGCAAGGACCAGCTCAAGCAGGTACTGGCTCGCCAGGCAAACTGCACTCAGAAAGTCGAACAGCTGGAGGAGCGCTGGCTGGAAGGCCATGAAGAACTCGAGGTTCTCGAACAGGCCGAGGCCGGCTGAAGCGGCCTCGACAGCCTTCCTACCAGGGTATCGGCTCCCCATCCCAGGCGTAAAAATTACCGGTATCGGCCGCTGAGCGCTGGGCTATCACCGCCAGCAATCGCTCTGCGACGAACTCTGTGGTGAACAGCTTGCCCTCCGGCACATTGGCCTGGAAGGGGGCAGACAGCTCCGTATCGGTCGTGCCCGGATGCAGCAATAGGCAAACACTGTCGCGGTTCAAACGCTTCCATTCGACGGCAAAGGTGCGCATCAGCATGTTTTGCGCGGCCTTGCTGGCACGGTAGGCATACCACCCACCCAGCCGATTATCGCCAATTGAGCCTACCCGAGCTGAGAGCGAGGCGAACACACAATGGCGATGGCCACGTAGCAGCGGCAGCAGCGCCTGCGCGAGCAGAATCGGCACGCCGGCATTGATCGAGAAACTGTGTTGAAGTGCAGCCATATTCAGTTGCTTCAGGCTTTTCTCCGGCTGCTGGCCACCCGGCTCATGAAGAAACCCGACCGTGTTGATCACCAGGTCAAGCTGCTTGCAGTGCGTTGACAGCGTTAACGCCAGAGCGTCACGCGCGGCATCGTCAGTCAGATCCGCGCTGATAGTATGCAACCTGGAATCGGCTGGAAACGAGTGGCCGTCCCAGTTTCGTGCCACCGCAAACACACAATCGAAATCGTTGCGCTGCAACAGGGTTTCAACCAGAGCACGACCGATGCCCCTACTTGCACCGGCAATCAGCGCCCCGCGCGCTTTTACGTCTTGCCCACTGGAATCCATACTGCATACCTCGTAAGTTTGCGCCACAATATCCGGATTGCTGACGGAGCCTGATATGACCCTGTGGATTGATGCCGATGCGTGCCCGAGACCGGTTCGTGACGTGGTAGTACGCGCAGCACGGCGTCGCCAGATAGAGCTGGTGCTGGTTGCCAACAGCGCTCAGACCTTGCCGCCCGGACCGGGAATTCGCCAGGTAACGGTTGCCAGCGGCGCCGATGTGGCGGACCAGTACATCATCGATCATGCAGTACCCGGCGATCTGGTGATCACTGCCGACATCCCGCTGGCAGCAGGCCTGGTCGACCGCAATGTCACCGCGATCAACCCGCGCGGTGAGATATACACCAAGTCCAACGTGGGCGAACGTCTGGCCACGCGCAACCTGATGGACGAGCTTCGCGGTGCAGGGCTGGCAGGCGGTGGCGGGCCCGCCCCCTACAGCGATCGAGACAAGCAGGCATTCGCCAACTCTCTCGACCGGCTGCTGGCAAAACTCTGACGCTAGGACCGGCCCCGAGCGCCAGCAGTAGTCACGAACCCCAGGGCCTGGGATTCAAGCTCTGTGCGCAACCGGTCTACCTCGTTGGAAAGCCCATCGAGAGCAACCGCCTGTTCGGCATTATTCCGAGCAACGTCCTTGACCCCGACCAGGTGCTGCGACACATCATCACCCACGGTGGACTGCTCCAGCGTTGCCGTTGCGATCATGTCATTTAGACGCGAAATATGGCCCATCTCCTCGACCATATTGGCCAACGTAGAAGCGCTGGCGTCCGCGGAGCCCAGGCACCGCTGCACCGACTCCTGACTGCGCTCCATTGCCGATCGCGCAGCCTCAGAGGCATGCTGGAGGCGAGTTATCAGATCCTGTATCTCGGCGGTAGATTTTGCCGTGCGCTGCGAAAGGTTACGTACCTCATCGGCAACCACCGCAAACCCTCGGCCCTGATCACCTGCACGCGCCGCCTCAATCGCTGCGTTCAGCGCCAGCAGGTTGGTCTGCTCGGCCACACCGCGGATCATATCCACGACCTGATGGATTTCATTGGCCAGATTGGCGGTACCGTTGACCGCGTCACCCGTCACAGCGAGATCGCCGCTCAGTGAATCGATCTCGACCCGTATCTGCTGCATTGCCTCGTTCCCCTGACGGGCATGATTGTTCATATTGCGGGCCGCGCCCGCGGCCTCCTCGGCACTGCGCGCCACGTCTGTGGTCGCAGAGCTGAGTTCCTGCATTGCCTGGCTCATATATTGCGCTTCGCTAGCCTGACGGTCAGCGCCCTCGCGTACCAGACCTGACTTGTCCGATACCGCGCCACTTACGCCGCTAAGCTGCTTGAGGGTATCCTGCACACCTGAGATCAGATCATCAAGTTGACCGATCAGACGGTTGAAACCGAGCAGGACTGGCGTAGCGTCCGTAGCGCGATGGGTCAAGTCCATGGCTTCCGGATTTTTCATAATGGCACTGGTAAGCGAAGCGAGCATCTCGCCATCACGGGCGTCGCGATAACTTTCGCGCGCCAGGTAGACCAGCACCGCTGTCTCGGCCACCACATAGCCGGCATGCACGAAGACCAGACCCCAGGTTGCCTCTGCTGCAAGCCATACACCCGCGACGCGCGACTGCAAGTAGAAAAAAAGCAGGTGATGTACGGCAATGACCACGGCAGCAACAACAATTGGCAGCCAATCGCGATAGAAGATCAGCACAGCGAGCAGCACAAAAATCGAAAAATGCATTTCGACAGTGCCCATGCTCTGGTTGATGTGCAGCATCGACATCACCATCAGCGCGGCGCCCATCACGCAACGAAACAGGCGAGTTCCGCCGATCAACGCATGCAGACCGTGCATAACCGCCAGGGTGCCGCCGCCGACCAGCAGGGCCTGCAACCAGGTGCCGTACCAGACCGCCAGCCCCAGCGCGAAAACCTGACAAACCCAGAGCACCACTAGCATGACGCGGTCAGCCTTGAGATAGTGAGCTGCCAGGGAGCTGGATTGCATTGTATTCACGCTAGATGCCTCGTTTGAGGTCACACAGGCAAGCTACCGTATCCTGGGTGACAATATTGACCGGTCGTCCGGCCAACAGGGTTGTGATCACCGGCTCTATAAAACTGCTATCCCTGCTGCAGTGCGCTCCATCACTGTATGGCCCAACGTATGCCAGGTTTCCCGCCGCGTCCCAGATCGCCACAGAGGGCGCCCCTGGCCAGTCGTTCCATTCACTGGGTATCGGCCAATGAGGCAATTGCTTGAGTGCCGGCAGCAGGCCCTCAGTGCTCTGCGACCCGGCGCGAGCAAACATGACGCCAAGCTCCGAGAATCGCTCCGTCATGCTTTCCAGATAATCCTCATGACCTCCGTTGCAGGGGCAACCCGGCTGCCACACATGCAACACCTGAACCTGGCCGGGAGCGAATGGCGGCTGAACGTTCTGCGCGCTGAAATACACAGGCCGCTCGAAGGCTTTCACATATTGTCCTTCGAACCACCAGAATGCCCAGGCAAGTCCGGCAAACCATCCCAACAGCAACAGCCCGACCGCCATTTTTTTCGTCGAGGAATAACGGCTTTCCTGCCTGCTCAAGACTCAACTCCACACGCCAGCTATTTGTAAGGCAGCACATTATTATACACAGATTGTTTTTTGTACAGCTTCCGCAGAAGTGTCCGACAGGATAGTGCTAACTCATCCACAACTTGGAATATTGCTCTGGCATCTCGCTATCTCACCCCCACCATCGGGAGTATCCTTCAAGGGCTGAACTCAACGCATGCAAGGGATCCGGTTGCACCTGGCCGGACAAGGATGAAAACCCGCTATGCTCGGTCAATTGGACCTCTCTTCTCTAGGCGCGGCGCTCTCGCTGGTTACCCTGAGCATGACGCTGCTGCTAGCAGTTGCTGCCTGGCATTCGGGAGTTCAGACAGGGTTACGGCATTGGGCCGTGGGGAATTTTGCGCTGATGCTGGGCTTGTTGCTCAACGTCAATCAGGAACTGGTCCACCCGAGTCTGTCGATTGTCCTGGCCAACGGCTTGATGACTCTGGGTATCGGTGTCACCTGGCTTGGCATACGCGCCTTCAAGGGCAAGAGCCAGCCGCAGACATGGCCCATCATTGCCGCGCTACTGACAATGGCATTGCTGTGGGTATTCCGGTTTGAAATCGACAGCTTCACTGCCAGACTGGGCATCTCATCTATGATCCTGGCCAGCATGAGCCTGCTGTGTGCCCGCGAGCTGTTCGTGACTGCAGAGCAACCTCTGCGCACCGCCTTCTGGCTGACCGGTAGCATTGCCTTGCTTTGCGGTTCGGGCCTGATAATACGCGCACTTTTAAGTCTGACCGAATTTGCACCGACCACCGCAATCGCCGACAACGCGCTGCAGAGTGCCACATTACTGGGAGCCATGGTCGCCCAGATATGGCTGGCCAGCGGCTTCATTCTGATGACGCACTACCGCACCACCATGGCATTGCACCGCCTATCCGAGCGCGATTCACTCACGGACACTTTGAACCGCCGGAGCCTGCACGCCCGGGCAAGCGAAGTGCTGGTCAAGGCTCAGGAGCTGCAGGCACCTGTTACCCTGATCATGATGGATGCCGATCATTTCAAACGCATCAACGATGAATTCGGTCACCAGACAGGAGACGCGGTGCTCTGCCATATGGTCAGCCGGATTCGCCAGCATCTTCGGACCGACGATCTTCTCGGGCGCTTTGGTGGTGAAGAGTTCGTGCTCATCCTGCCAGGCCTGGATACCGACAGTGCCAGTCAGGTTGCCGAGCGGATTCGCGTAGGCCTGTGCAACCAGCCATGGCATTGCGAAAGCACCCCGGTGAACCTCAGCCTCAGCCTGGGCGTCGCCTGCTCGGTCCAGCAGGGCTATAACTTTGACGCTCTGCTTGGCGCTGCTGACGGCGCTCTTTACCAGGCCAAGGCGCTGGGTCGCAACCGCGTTGAGCTCGCCGCAGAACAGGGCGCCGACCCCGGCGACCAAATGGCATTACGCTTACTGTCGCAATTCCGTCATAATCTGGAGGTATAACGTCCCTTACAGACAGGTTATCGTGCAGACTTCTGTTACTTGTGAGGGCCACTGCATCCAAACCTGAGGAGTTCCAGTGAGTTTCAATCCTGCCAATCGACAGTTCCCCAACACCCGCTTGCGCCGCGCCCGTCGCGATGACTTTTCCCGCCGACTGGTGCGCGAAACCCGGCTCAGCGTAGACGATCTTATCTATCCGATGTTCGTCCTTGAAGGAACAGGTCAGCGCGAAGCCGTCGCTTCAATGCCCGGTGTCGAGCGAGTTTCCATCGACCTGTTACTCGAGGAAGCGGCTGAACTGGTCGAGCTCGGCATCCCGGCGATCGCTCTGTTCCCGGTCACACCAGCCCATTGCAAGTCTCTGGATGCGGCCGAGGCCTATAATCCCGAGGGGCTGGCTCAGCGTGCTACGCGCGCATTGAAAGCGCGTTTTCCTGGCCTGGGCGTGATTACCGATGTGGCTCTGGACCCGTTCACCACCCACGGCCAGGACGGCATCATAGATGATCAGGGATACGTCCTGAATGATGTGACCGTGGAGGCTCTGGTCAAACAGACGCTGTCCCATGCGCAGGCCGGAGCCGATATAGTCGCACCATCAGACATGATGGATGGCCGCGTCGGCGCAATGCGTCACGCCCTGGAAGCTGCGGGATATGTGAACACCCGTATCCTTGCCTACTCCGCCAAGTATGCCAGCGCCTATTACGGGCCTTTCCGTGACGCCGTGGGCTCTGCCGGCAATCTCGGCAAAGCCGATAAGTCCACCTACCAGATGGACCCGGCCAACAGTGACGAGGCGCTGCATGAGGTTGCCCAGGATCTGGCTGAAGGCGCCGACATGGTCATGGTCAAACCAGGCATGCCCTACCTGGATATCGTTCATCGGGTAAAAAGTACCTTCCGCGTGCCGACTTTCGTCTATCAGGTGAGTGGCGAATATGCGATGCATTGCGCGGCAATTCAGAATGGCTGGCTCAGCGAAGCCGTTATCCTCGAGTCCCTGACCGCCATCAAGCGTGCAGGCGCCGATGCCATCCTGACCTATTTCGCCAAAGCGGCAGCCAGACAGCTGCAGCAAAAAGAATAATCATTCGAGGTACCCATGCAGGAGTTGAAGAGCGTGCGTGACGAGACAAGTGAGACCGCGGACAACACCGTCGCGCCAGCCAGTCAGACCGACCAGACCAGCCCGAGTGGCTCAGCCAACGCACCCAGGCTTCCAGCGCCGACTGCGACGCAGACTGAGCCAGCCGCGCCCCTGGCCGACATCAATGCCCCGGAGCTGTACATTCATCGCGAGCTATCGCAGCTACAATTCAATATCCGCGTGCTCGAACAGGCGCTGGATGAATCCTACCCCCTGCTGGAGCGCTTGAAGTTTCTGCTGATCTTTTCCGGCAACATCGACGAATTCTTCGAGATTCGCGTGGCCGGCCTGAAGAAGCAGATTACCTTCGCCCGCGAACAGACCGGCCCGGATGGCCTCCAGCCCCAGCAGGTGCTGGCCAAGATCAGCGAGATAGCCCACCAGCAGATAAGTCGTCAATACGCCCTGCTGAACGATATGCTCCTGCCGCAATTGGCGGAGAAAGGCATCCGTTTCGTTCGCCGACACCAGTGGACGCATAAGCAGACCCTGTGGATTCGCCGATTCTTCCGCCAGGAAGTGGCGCCGATCATCAGCCCCATTGGTCTGGATCCCACGCATCCGTTCCCGCTGCTGGTGAACAAGAGCCTGAACTTCATAGTGCAGCTCGAAGGTATCGACGCTTTTGGTCGCGATTCCGGCCTGGCCATTATTCCCGCGCCGCGCTCATTGCCACGTCTGATCCGCATGCCCGACGAGCTGTGCAACGGTGGTGACAACTTCATTTTTCTGTCGTCGATGATCCACGCCCATGCCGATGATCTGTTCCCGGGCATGAAGGTGATGGGCTGTTATCAGTTCCGTCTGACCCGTAACGCCGATCTGATCGTCGACCCTGACGAGGTGGATGATCTGGCAAGGGCGCTGCGTGGCGAACTGCTCTCGCGCCGCTACGGCGATGCGGTGCGCCTGGAGGTCGCGGATAACTGTCCCAAGCCGCTTACCGACTTTCTGCTCAAGCAGTTCGGTCTGAGCGAGTCCGAGCTGTATGAGGTCAATGGCCCGGTCAACCTGACCCGGCTGTTTTCCATTACCGCACTGGAAAACCATCCGGAACTGCAATTCCCGCCCTTCAGCCCTGGCATTCCGAAGCTGCTGTCGAACAACGACACCCTCTTCCAGGCGATCGGCAAGCAGGACATTCTGCTGCAACACCCCTATGAGTCCTTCAGCCCGGTGGTCGATCTGCTGCGCCAGGCCGCGCAGGACCCCAACGTCCTCGCAATCAAGCAGACCCTGTATCGCACTGGAGCGAACTCGGAAATTGTCAACGCACTGGTTGATGCCGCCCGCAACGGCAAGGAAGTCACCGTGGTGATCGAGTTGCGCGCACGCTTTGATGAGGAGTCCAACCTGCAACTGGCCAGCCGCCTGCAGCAGGCCGGAGCTGTAGTGATCTACGGCGTGGTCGGGTTCAAGACCCACGCCAAGATGATGTTGATCCTGCGTCGCGAGGACAAAATCCTCAGACGTTACGTGCACATGGGCACCGGCAACTACCACGCAGGCAACGCTCGCCTGTACACCGACTACAGCATTCTCAGCTCCGACCTGGCGTTGACCGAGGACGTGCACAAACTCTTCAACCAGCTGATCGGCATGGGCAAGACCCTGCGCATGAAGAAGCTGCTGCAGGCACCCTTCACCCTCAAGAAACGCCTGCTCGAACTGATCAATCGCGAAACCATGAATGCCATGGCCGGCAAGCCTGCACATATTATCGCCAAAGCCAATGCCCTTACCGATGCAAAGATCATCAAGGCGCTTTACAAGGCCTCCCAGTGCGGCGTGAAAATCGATCTGATTGTTCGCGGCATGTGCTGCCTGCGTCCAGGGGTACCGGGGGTGTCACACAACATTACCGTGCGCTCGATTATCGGCCGTTTTCTGGAGCATAGCCGGGTCTACTATTTTCTCAACGACGGCCAGGAGCAGGTGTGGATGTCCAGTGCCGACATGATGGAGCGCAACCTGGACAAGCGCGTCGAGACCTGCTTCCCCCTCGAGGGCAAGAAGCTGATCACCCGAGCCAAGCAGGAGCTGTTGGTATTCATGACTGACAATACCCAGAGCTGGATTCTGCAAACCGATGGCACCTACGTGCGCAGCTCACCTACGGGTAATCAACTGGCGCGCAGTGCCCAGAGCACCCTGCTGGAGAAGCTCTCCAGTTCGCCTCAGCGCGCCGTCAACGTATAACCCGCCTTGGCCCAGAACTGGGCCTCATGGGCAAAGTCGGCGTTGGTCAGCGGGTTGGCGTCAAGCCAACCTTCGGGGAAGTGTAACTGCAGGTAGTCGGAGCCGGCCTCAACGGCAAGCTCCGGCATGGTCTGATTGCCGCGAATGTGGTGGTACAGAATCGCCAGGCGCAACAGCATGCATAACCTGAGCAGGTAGGTTGCCTCTTCACCGAATTCCGCCAGGCGCTCGGTACTGGGCAAATTACGTCGGTGGCCGCGCACCAGTTGCGCCAGAGCCTGCTGCTCCTGGCGACTGAATCCCGCCAGATCGGCATGCTCGATCAGATAGGCGCCATGCTTGTGATATTGGCTATGTGCGATATCCAGGCCTACTTCGTGTACCCGCGCAGCCCAACACAGCATGTCGGCGTGCCTGACTTCAGTCAGACCCCAGGCCCCAGCCACCTTGCCCAGCAGACTGAGCGCCTTGTGCTCTACACGCGATGCCTGGTCAACATCCACATGGCAGCGCTCCATCAGCGCGCTCAGGGTTCTTTCGCGCACATCCTCGTGCTGATGGCGGCCGAGCAAGTCATAAAGCACACCTTCCCGGAGCGCGCCGTCGGAGTGGGCCATATTCTGCACACCGAGTGCGTCAAAGATCGCTTCCAGAATCGCCAAGCCGGCTGGCAGGGTCGCACGACGATCGGCCTTCAGGCCGGGGATATCGATCTTGTCGACGTGCCCTGCCCGTATGACCCGGCGCTTGACCCAATTGAGACCCTCAAGCGTCAATCCCGGCTCCTTCTGTCCGGAACCCTGCATACATTGCCCAATGGTACGAATGGTCCCAGAGGCACCCACTGCCTCCTGCCAACCCATGCGTCCGATAGCCTGCTCGATGTTCATCAGCTCCAGTCGCGCCGTGGTATAGGCCTGGGCATAGCGACTGGCATTGACCTTGCCTTCGGAAAAATACGCACGCGTGTAGGACACGCAGCCCATCTGCAGACTTTCTCGCAACAAGGATTCGAAACGTTCACCCACTATGAACTCGGTACTTCCGCCGCCGATATCCACCACCAGACGCTTGCCCTGATCGTCCGCCTGAGTGTGGGCAACGCCAAGGTAAATCAAACGCGCTTCTTCACGACCTGAAATAACATCGACCTTGTGCCCGATTATCTGCCGGACCTGACGCATGAACTGACCCCGGTTGCGCGCCTCCCGTAACGCATTGGTACCGACTATACGTACCGCGCCATCAGGCAACCCATTGGTCAGTTGTGCGAAACGCCTCAAGCAATCGAGACCGCGTTGCATTGACTCTTCGTTGAGTTCACCCTTTTCATTAAGGCCCGCGGCCAACTGCACCTTCTCACCGAGTCGTTCGAGAATGCGAATTTCGCCGTGATCCACCTTGGCCAGAACCATGTGGAAACTGTTGGAGCCAAGGTCAATGGCAGCAACCAGCGGGAAATCGGACTGTTCTCTTTGCACCATGCGACTGCCTCCGGGGGTAAGTTCCCCGGATTCTAACACTGCATTGAAGCCTTTGGCCCGCGTGCACGTGTGCATAACTGCTTACCCGCCGCCTTCCGCTGTTTGCCGAGGTGATGCTATAGTGAAACCTGATTTGTCTTTGAACCCTGGAGAAACTAATGAGCGATTTGATCGTGCATGTCACAGACAGCAGCTTCGATAGCGAAGTGCTGAAGGCTGACGGCCCCGTGCTGGTCGATTACTGGGCAGAGTGGTGCGGCCCCTGCAAAATGATTGCCCCGGTTCTGGATGAGATTGCCAAGGAATATCAGGGCAAACTGAAAATTGCCAAGCTGAACATCGACGAGAATGCCGACACGCCGCCCAAGTATGGTGTACGCGGCATTCCGACCTTGATGCTGTTCAAGGACGGCAATATCGAGGCGACCAAAGTAGGAGCACTCTCGAAGTCACAGCTCTCTGCTTTCCTTGATAGCAACATCTGAACTACCTTCCCCCGGTTGTCCGCCGACCGGGGGAGTTCACTGCGTGCAGACTTTCTGCTATCTGACTATGGACGTTCCCAGCAAGCAGTGCTAGATTTAGCCCTCAATTCCTTGTCGCACCCTGCGATTGTGGCTTTCCAACATCAGCCAAACCCATCGCCCCATGCATTCATGGCGGCCTCTTACTAACCCGTCCTGCCGAAAAATTATATCCTACCGACTCTATGAACCTGACCGAACTCAAACAAAAACCTATTACCGAACTGCTGGAAATCGCCGAACAGATGGGCCTCGAGAACATGGGCCGGTCGCGCAAGCAAGATGTGATTTTCGCAACCCTGAAAAAACACGCCAAAGGCGGTGAAGACATTCACGGCGACGGCGTGCTGGAAATTCTTCAGGACGGTTTTGGGTTTCTTCGCTCTGCAGACTCCTCCTATCTGGCCGGCCCTGACGACATCTATGTGTCACCCAGCCAGATCCGGCGCTTCAATCTGCGCACCGGCGACACCATCGCCGGCAAGATTCGACCTCCAAAGGACGGCGAGCGGTATTTTGCGCTGCTGAAAGTTGACTCCATCAACTTCGATCGGCCGGAAAATACCAAGAACAAGATCCTGTTCGAAAACCTGACACCGCTGTTTCCGACCCAGCGTCTGGCGATGGAAGCGGGTAACGGCTCGACAGAAGATCTGATGGCCCGGATCATCGATCTGTGCGCACCTATCGGCAAAGGTCAGCGAGGCCTGCTAGTTGCTCCGCCCAAGGCGGGTAAGACGCTGATGCTGCAGAACATTGCGGCAAACATTGCGCGCAACAACCCCGAGTGTCACCTGATCGTACTGCTGATCGACGAGCGCCCGGAAGAAGTGACCGAGATGCAGCGTACCGTGCGCGGTGAAGTCGTTGCCTCTACCTTCGATGAGCCGCCGAGCCGGCACGTGCAGGTCGCCGAGATGGTGATCGAAAAGGCCAAGCGTCTGGTCGAACACAAACAGGACGTGATCATTCTGCTTGACTCGATCACCCGTCTGGCGCGCGCCTACAACACCGTAATCCCCAGCTCAGGCAAGGTACTTACCGGTGGTGTCGACGCCCACGCCCTGGAAAAACCCAAACGCTTCTTCGGCGCAGCTCGCAACATCGAGGAAGGCGGCAGCTTGACCATTATCGCCACCGCACTGGTCGACACCGGGTCGAAGATGGACGAGGTGATCTACGAGGAGTTCAAGGGCACCGGCAACATGGAGATCCACCTGGATCGCAAGATTGCCGAAAAGCGTGTGTTCCCTGCGATCAACATCAACCGTTCCGGCACCCGCCGCGAGGAGCTGCTGACCAGCGAAGACGAGTTGCAGCGCATGTGGATCTTGCGCAAGATTCTGCACTCGATGGACGAAATCGCCGCAATCGAGTTCCTGCTGGACCGCTTGAAAGACACGAAGACCAACAACGAGTTCTTCCAGTCGATGAAGCGCAGCAAGAACTGAACCGCAGCGACAAGTGGCAAGCCTCAAGCTGCAAGCAGATCTACACTGCTTGCAGCTTGTTGCATTTTACGCCACCCCCGCAAACAGCTTTACCGGCATAATGCGCTTCCAACCAGAAACCACAGGCTGAGGCAGTCTCCAGGATGCCTGCAGCTTGCCGCTTGAGGCTTGAAGCTGAGATGCAGTACTCCGATCTACGTGATTTCATCAAGGGCCTGGAGCAGCGCGGCGAGCTCAAGCGTATCCAGACTCCCGTTTCGCCAATACTGGAAATGACCGAGATATGCGATCGCACCCTGCGCAAGGGTGGTCCGGCTCTGTTATTCGAAAACCCGACCGGTTACAGCATGCCAGTGCTTGGCAACCTGTTTGGCACTCCGCAGCGAGTGGCCATGGGCATGGGCGCTACGGAAGTCAGCGAGCTTCGTGAAATCGGCAAGCTGCTGGCGTTCCTCAAGGAACCCGATCCGCCAAAGGGTCTCAAAGACGCCTGGTCCAAGCTGCCCATTTTCAAGAAAGTCATCTCCATGGCCCCCAAGGTTGTGCGCGACGCTCCCTGCCAGGCAGTGATAATGGAGGGCGAGGACGTGGATCTTTCCTCGATCCCGGTGCAGACCTGCTGGCCTGGGGATGCCGGGCCACTGATCACCTGGGGTCTGGTGGTCACCCGTGGCCCGAACAAGGAGCGGCAGAACCTGGGCATCTACCGCCAGCAGGTAATCGGTCGCAACAAGCTGATCATGCGCTGGCTGAGCCACCGGGGCGGCGCTCTGGACTTCAAGGACTGGTGTGAAAAACACCCGGGTGAGCCCTTTCCGATTGCCGTCGCGCTCGGCGCGGACCCGGCCACCATTCTCGGCGCCGTGACTCCCGTACCCGATAGTCTTTCGGAATACGCCTTCGCAGGGCTTCTGCGCGGCCAACGTACCGAGCTGGTCAAATGCCGGGGCTCCAATTTGCAGGTGCCAGCCAGTGCCGAGATTGTGCTGGAGGGCGTGATCCATCCCGGCGAAATGGCTGACGAAGGCCCCTTTGGTGACCACACCGGCTATTACAATGAGGTAGATCGTTTTCCGGTATTTACTGTTGAGCGTATAACCCAGCGTGAAAAACCGATTTATCACAGCACCTACACCGGACGACCACCGGATGAACCGGCTATCCTCGGTGTAGCACTGAATGAGGTATTCGTTCCCATTCTGCAGAAGCAGTTTCCGGAGATCACTGACTTCTATCTGCCGCCTGAAGGCTGCTCGTACCGGATGGCCGTTGTCTCGATGAAGAAACAATACCCGGGCCATGCCAAGCGGGTAATGCTCGGCGTTTGGAGCTTCCTGCGCCAGTTCATGTATACCAAGTTCGTGATCGTTACCGACGACGATATCAACATCCGCGACTGGAATGATGTGATCTGGGCAATAACTACCCGGATGGACCCCAAGCGGGACACGGTGATGATCGACAACACGCCGATCGATTATCTGGATTTTGCCTCCCCGGTATCCGGGCTCGGCAGCAAGATGGGCCTGGACGCCACCAACAAGTGGCCCGGAGAAACCACGCGCGAGTGGGGAGTAGCCATTGCCCAGGACCCTGCAGTAAAGAAGCGTATTGACGATATCTGGGCCGAGCTGGGTATTGACTGATGACGCCAACTCCAATGAGGCCAGAGAGCGGATTATGAAGGTAACACTGCAACCGGCGGGTCATGTACTGGACCTGTTACCCGGCGAGCGCATTCTTGATGCCGCGCGCCGGCTTAGCTTCGACGCGCCGCAAAGCTGCCGTAACGGTAATTGTCATGTATGCAATGCGCAGCTGCTGCAGGGCAGAGTCATGCAGAACGACGAAACACGTACCCAGGGTGAAATTTTCACCTGTCTGGCCACGCCGCAAGAAGACTGCGAGCTTTTCTGGGAGCATGTACTTGCGCCCGGCGAGCTGCCGCAGCACAGCGTTGCCTGCCAGGTAGTCGCCTGTGAGCCAATAGGGGCGGATGTATGGCAGATTGATTTACGCCCCCCGGCAGGTAAACCCCTGCGCTATCACGCCGGCCAGTATCTGCTATTGCAAAGACCCGATGGTGAAGCGACCCCGTTCTCTATCGCCTCTGCACCCCACCAGGAGCGGACGCTGGAACTGCATATATTGGCCAAGGATCCGGCGACCGAAGCCCTGATCGAGCAAATGCGGCGTGATCGCATTGCCCATGTTCAGGTACCCTTTGGTGATTGCCACCTTGCTACATTGCCGGATCGCCCGCTTGTGTTGATCGCCGCAGGCACCGGTCTGTCGCAGATGCAGAGCATGGTCGAGCACTGTCTCGAGCAGCGCTTCGCCTACCCGATTCACCTCTACTGGGGGGTGCGTCATGGCGATGATCTGTACGAGACCACCTACTGGCAGCGCTGGGAGGAGCAGGAGAACCTGATTGTGCACAAGATCGTCAGCGACCATCCCGACTGGTCAGGGCGCCAGGGCATGTTGCATGAGGCGATCCGCGCAGACCTCGGCGACCTGAGCGAGTACGAGTTCTACGTCAGTGGTTCGCCGCCTATGGTCTACGGCACCCTGGATGCATTGGTTGAGGCAGGCATGCCGGGTGAACAGATGCACGCCGACGTGTTTGCCTACGCCCCTCGCGATTGAAGGGCGCTGGCCTACTCAGCGAGCATCCGGCATCGGCAGCTCGGGCAAGTCGTGCACCATCAGGTCAAATCCCTGACGCAGCATTTGCTGACTGCTTTTCTGGTCGCCCATATGCTCCAGCAACCTAACCAGCTCCGCACAGGTTTGAATATCCCGCTTGCTGGTAAAGCTGGCATCGAGGTATTCCCTTGCCTTACCCCACAACTTGTTGCGTAACGCCAGCCGACCCAGGGCCAGCAACAGAGTAGCATTATGCGGGTGGTCGGCCAGCCAGTGCTCTGCGCTGCTCAATTGGCGAGCAGGATCCTTACCCTCCACCAGACCATAAAGATGGATCAGTCGTTCGTTGAAACCTTCGCGCAGGGCAGCGCGCAAAATCGTCTCCGCTTCATCGCTGCGACCCTGATGACGCAACTGAATGCAGTAGGCCTCGACCAGCGCCGGATCGTGCCGTAGATGCTTGGGCAGCCGCTCCCAGAGCGCTGTCAGCATATCGGCCTGACCGGGTTCCGTTTGTCGACGCTGGCCGGCCTCCCCGAGCAGGGCGATATAAACCTGATGCTCCAGGCTTTCCTGATCGCCAGGACTCAGCAGCTTGTGCCGGCGCAACTCCGGTAGAAGCTTCTCCAACCGGGACCAGTCTTCCAGTTTGGCGTAGAGCTGGCCCATCAGTTTCAAGGCATAAAGATGCTTGGGATGGTCCTTGCGCAGCCGCGTCAGCGAGGCCAGAGCCTGCTCCAGTTGACCGCGAGCGATCTGTAGCTGCGCCTGGGTCACCGCGATGGCAACGTCAGCCTGAGGAGTGGTCTCGTAAGCCTCGCGCAACAGGCCGTCGCACTGGGCATAATCTTCCAGCTCGTGAGCAGCCCGGGCCGCCACAAGGTAATTGATCAATGGCTGCTCAGCGTGGGGTGCCGAGCGCTTGAGTAATCTCATTGCTTCGGCCCAGTGGCCTTCGGCAAATTCCAGAAGGCCCCGGGTCGTGACCTGGTTGGCCCGACGCTGGCGGTTATGCCGGGACCAGGGGTTGATTCTACGACCCGACACATTAAGCAGACGAACCACTGCACGCAGCAAAGAAAGCACCAGCCAGAGCGCCAGTAGAAAGGCAATCCCGACCCAGATACTGGTTTCGATCGACATATTTCGCCAGGCAATCAACAGGTAGCCCGGGTCCTCGGCTACCGCCATACCCAGTAGAGCAGCGACCAGCAATATGGCCAGTACAGCCAGATAACTTTTGCTCATTGAGCGCCCTCCCCACTATTGGTTGGGCTACGACGACTCTGGATGTAGGCAGCGAGATCCTGTTGAACATCCGAAAGATCTGGCGCATCAAGATCGACCTGGCGTTCAGCCAATGCAGTGAGCTGACTCTGCATTGCCTTCACCTGCGGATTCTCCAGCTCGAAGAACTGCTGCAGAATATTCTTCGCCTGAGTCAGGCTAGCCTGGTATATGGCGCTTTCTCCGCGAAGAGCAGCCCACTGAGCCTGCTCCATGGTCAATTGCAGGGTACGACGAACCCGTTGCATCTCCGCCTCATCCAGCAGGGGGGTAATGACCTTGCCGCGCTGGAAATCCACACGCACATAGCGTTCCAGACGCATGAGTACGCGCTCGGCGCGAGTCCGGCGTGAGAGTCGATCCTCATATTCCTCCTCTGCGCTGATTGCGTCTGGGTCGAACTCCGGCACCGGCAACAGAACCAGCCGGTTGACCTGCTCGTGCAATGCCGCCAGTCGCAGATAGATACCCGAGCGATCAATTTCAGGTAACGCTTCGATAGATGCCTGAACCTGCGCCAACGCCTCGCGTACTGCAAATACCCCGCTGTCGGGTTGCTCGCGCAGGATGGAGTCAACCGCTTCCAACAACTCACGGGCTGACCTGACATCCTGGGCGGCCAGCAATCGCAGACTCGCCAGGCGCAGCAGATATTCCGCTTCGGCCAGTTTCCAGTCAGCACGAGCATCCCCGCGTATGACGTCCAACTCCTGACTCAGGGCTCTCTGGCTGCGTTGAAGCTCGGCGGCCAGGCTTTGCATCTGTTGCCACGTGGCGCCATCGGGAAGTCCCTCCAGCCGTGCCTGCATGGACTGCTGGCCACGGCGCTGCGCATTAGCCAACTGCTCCATCTGTCCGCTCAGTTCCTCTCCTTGCACTGCGGCCTGCTGGTTATCTGTTTGCCACTGCCAGGCTTGCAGGCCGAGGGCCGCGATGGCAACTATCAGCGCTACTGCAGCCAGACCCCGCCCCGATCCATTGTTACCCTTTGACGCTCTGGTCCCGGGAGGTGGTGTCTTACCCTTGCCGCCCAGACCCGCGTTAGCCGTAGAAGCGCTTGCAGACGGCTTCGAAATATCGGACTGGGCGCCAGTCACGGGTTTAGCGCCTGCAGAAGATTCCGGGTGCGCACCGACCGGCCCAGTGCCGGGGCCTTCTGCCCGGTTTTTTTCAGACTTGATGGAATCATCGCTGGCAGCGTGATCTGTGGCGTTATCCTTGCTGCCGCTCTTGCTCGGGTCGATCGGTTCCACGCTATTCCCCTTGTACTGTCAGCCGGTGGGCATTGATGGCGGTAACTAACGCGTCATCATCCGCACCGTTGCACATTATTATGTCTTCGCAGCCCAGCTCGGCAGCCCGTTTGGCCACCCGATTGCCGGGAACCCAGCAGCGCCAGAGACGTTGCTGCAACCATTCCTGTCCAGCAGCTGCATGCCAGTATTCCAGCGCCTGAACACTGAGTACCACTATGCCACGTACGCCGGCCTGGCGGGCAGCCTCGATCGATTGTGGCAAGCCGTCCGCGGGCAGGCGCTGATACAACTCAAGATAGTCTACCTGCCCGCCAGCAAAAGCTATGCGCGAAGCAAGGTGCTCGCGCCCACCCACGCCGCGCCAGATCATCACCCGCAGATTCGGCTCGGCAAGAAGTGCTTCCCAGCGCGGCAAAGCCAACAGCGCCTCACTGTCCTGGCCATCCAGCGGCGCCTGGGCCGGCAGGTCGTATTGGCGCAGAATACCTGCGGTGGTTTCGCCCACGGCAAACCAATCTATGCCCAGCGGAACCTGCGGCCAATAACGGTCAAGCCGCTCCAGGCCCAACCGCGCAGCCACAGGACTGACCGCTATCACCGCCTGATAACGATCCAGATCCAGCAGCAAACTTCGCTGCTCACTGCTTTCTTCGACCGCCCGGATCTGCAGCAGGGGCGTGCAATAACTTCTTATGCCCAGGGCATCGAGCCTTCCCGCCAATCGTTGGTTGTCCGCAGGTTGGCGGGTGAGCAGTATTGCGGGTGTCACCGACTCTCGGCTCCCAGATAGACCGCATCAAGAATCTTCTGTGCACCCTGACCAAGCAGATCTTCCGCCACGCGAATGCCCAGTGCCTCCGGGCTGGCCTCAGGACCGCGACCCTCCGCCGTCAGCAACAAGGTGCCATCGGGATCTCCGACCATCCCACGCAACCATATCTCGCCGTTCTGGCGCTCGGCATAGCAGGCAATCGGTACCTGACAGCCCCCGTTGAGGTGTGTATTCAACGCTCGTTCCGCGCGCACCCGCAAGGCGCTGTCCTCATCATTCAAAGGGGCAAGAAGCGCATGCAGTTCCTGATCGTCACTGCGACATTCAATACCCACCGCGCCCTGGCCGCCGGCCGGAAGGCTTTCCTCGGGGGGCATTGCATAACGGATGCGGTCGTGAAAGCCCAGACGCATGAGACCAGCAGCAGCCAGAATGATTGCGTCGTATTCTCCGGCATCCAGCTTGGCCAGACGGGTATTCACGTTACCGCGCAGAAAACGTACTTGCAGGTCAGGCCGTCGGGCCATGATCTGCGCCTGGCGTCTCAAGCTTGAAGTCCCCACAACACTGCCCTGGGGGAGGCTGTCGACATTTTCATATTGATTGGAAACAAAGGCGTCGCGCGGGTCCTCGCGCTCGCAGATCACATACAATCCCAAGCCTTCGGGGAAGGCCATGGGTACATCTTTCATGGAATGCACCGCCAGGTCAGCCTGGTCGCTGATGATCGCTGCTTCCAGCTCCTTGACGAACAGACCCTTACCGCCGATTTTGGCTAACGGCGAATCCAGTAGCTGATCGCCACGGCTGACCATCGGCACCAGCGTGACGGTAACTTCGGGGTGGAGTTGTTCCAGACGTGCCTTGACGTACTCGGCCTGCCACAGGGCCAGGGCGCTCTTGCGGGTGGCAATACGCAGATGTCGACTCATGGGATTCTCGCTCAAAACCAGTCTGCATGATACGCCATGCTCCGGCATGCATCCATGCGAGCTTCCCTGAAGCCGGCAATCACAGATGATCCATCAGTTTGCGCAAACCCGGTACGTGACGACGGCTGACCGTCAGATTTTCATCAGGCAGCCCTTTGAGGTGCAGATGGAAATGCCCTACAGAACTGCGCTGCAAGCGCTCGATGCGATGCCGCGCCACCAACGCGTTACGATGTATCCGGACGAAATAATCGCCAAATTCGTCTTCCAGTGCCTTCAACGGTTCATCCAGCAGGACCTCGCCGCCGGTATGACGGAGGGTGACATATTTGTGATCAGCGATGAAATACAGGACCTCGTCGATCGGGATCAGCTCCACACCCTTGCGGGTACGTGCGCTGATATGGCTACGCGCCGGGCTACCCTCGCCCTGACCGCTGGCGCGACCCAGGCTGCACAACTGCACTCGATTGAGTTTTTGCGCTTTGGCCAGTGCGTCGGCCAGGGCCTCGCTACGCACAGGTTTGAGCAAGTAGCCCACGGCACTGACCGCAAAGGCATCCAGGGCATACTCGCCATGGGCAGTGCAGAAGATAACCGCTGGCGCGTCAGGCATCTCACACAGCTTCGCCGCCGTCTGCAATCCATCCAGACCGGGCATTTTTATATCCAGAAGGACTATATCGGGATGCTCACGCTGCACCAGGTCGAGCGTCTCCTGCCCGTTGCTCGCCATATCCGGCAAGGGTTGGTAACCAGGCAACGCATCGAGCAAACGTGACAAGCGTTCCCGGGCCAGTGGTTCATCGTCGGCTACAAGTACTTTCATGCCTTCATGCCTTAATGACTTCTCTGCAAGATTGAGGACGTGTGACTAACAGGATAGACCAGCCTGCTGAAGAAGCGCTCCCCCTCGCGCCAGGCTTCCAGCTTGGCCTGAGGACCGAATAGCACATTCATGCGTGCACGGATATTGTCCAGCGCCATGCGACTGCCCTCATGATTGTTCGTCAATGATGGACAACTGTTTGACACCAACAGTTCGACTACCCCGCCATGCAGCCCCGCGGAGATGCGGATATTACCCCCCGTCAGACTGGGCTGGAGCCCGTGCAAGATAGCGTTTTCCAGCAAAGGCTGCAGAGTCAGCAATGGCATCGGAGTGTGCGCCGGCAAATCGCACTGCCACTCAACCTGCAACCGCTCACCGAGCCGGTAATGCTCGATGCGCAAATAGCCTTCGCAAAGGTGCCGCTCCTCCTCCCAGGTAGCAACACCCCCGACCTCAGCCAGATTCGCGCGAAACAGATCGGCCAGGTCGAGCACTGCCGATTCGGCTCTGTCCGGGGCACTGCCGATCAGACTGACGATACTATTGAGACTATTGAACAGAAAGTGTGGCTGTATGCGTGACTGCAGCGATTGCAGCCGAGCCTTGAGCTCGGCCTCATGCTGGCGTTGCCACTGCTGTTGCAGATAGAAATAGCGTAACAGCAAACCCGTCATGATCAGGGCGATGAGACCGTGGCGCAGCATCTGCCCGGCCTGCAACTGAGGCGCACCAAGCATACCCTGCTTGAGTACCCAGTCGGCCAGGACGGTAAATATGAGGGTGAGACCAACCACTACCAGCAGACAGACCGCGATCGCTATCCACAGAGCACGCCGCTGAATCCAGCCGCGCAGGCGGCATAGCAATGCCGCTGACAACAGCACAATCCATTGCACGAAAAGCGATGCCATGGCCAGGCTCAGCCAGTCAAAACCCTTGGCGGAAGGTACTGCCAGGACCCAGGTAAGTACCAGAAGCTCAGCCAGCACAACCAGAGTAAAAACGGCAACGGACGAGCACAGGTCGGGGAGAAAGAAATCTTCCCCCGAGTAGGGTTGCGCAAGCAGTGTCCAGAGTCCGTTCTTCATCACTCAAGTGTCCGCCAGCGGGGCGCCATCGCGCAAGCATGAAGTGGTATGCTATGGGCTTTTGCCAGCGGAACAACCCGACCTATGAGCCAAGATCAGACAACCAACCAATCCTGGGGCGGCCGCTTCAGTGAGCCCGTCGACGCCTTTGTAGCCCGCTTCACCGCCTCGGTTGATTTCGACAAGCGTTTATACAAACAGGACATCCAGGGCTCCATCGCCCATGCGACGATGCTTGCCCGCGTCGGCGTGCTAAGCGAAGAAGAACGCGACAGCATTATCGCCGGCCTGCACAGCATCCAGAGCGAAATCGAGGCCGGGCAGTTCGACTGGCGTGTTGATCTGGAAGATGTGCACATGAACATCGAGGCGCGACTGACCGCGCAAATCGGTGTTACCGGCAAGAAGCTGCACACCGGGCGCTCACGCAACGATCAGGTGGCGACCGATATTCGTCTCTGGCTGCGCGAGGAGATCGACGTGATTCTGGTCGAGCTGCAACGCCTGCAGACCGGACTGCTGGACCAGGCCGAACGCCATGCAGCGGTCATCATGCCCGGCTTTACCCACCTGCAGACCGCGCAACCGGTGACCTTCGGCCATCATCTGCTGGCCTGGTTCGAGATGCTCAGCCGCGACCGCGAGCGCCTTCTCGATTGCCGCAAGCGGGTCAACCGCATGCCCCTGGGCAGCGCCGCATTGGCAGGCACCACTTACCCGATTGATCGCAGCATCACCTGTGAGCTGCTCGGTTTTGATGCTGTCTCCGGCAACTCACTGGACGGCGTATCGGATCGCGATTTTGCCATCGAATTCTGCGCTGCGGCCTCACTGGCCATGATGCACATGTCACGCTTCTCCGAAGAGCTGGTGCTCTGGACTAGTGCCCAGTTCAACTTCATCGAATTGCCTGACCGGTTTTGCACCGGCTCCTCGATCATGCCGCAGAAAAAGAACCCTGACGTGCCCGAGCTGGTGCGCGGCAAGACCGGTCGCGTGTATGGCCAACTGATGAGCCTGCTGACCCTGATGAAAAGCCAGCCACTGGCTTATAACAAGGACAACCAGGAAGACAAGGAGCCCCTGTTTGACGCCGTGGATACCCTGCGCGACTGTCTTCGCGCCTTCGCCGACATGATCCCGGCAATCCAGCCGAATGTCGAGGCCATGCGTGAGGCGGCCTTGCGCGGTTTTTCCACTGCTACGGACCTGGCCGACTACCTGGTTCGCCGTGGCCTGCCCTTCCGTGACTGCCACGAGATCGTCGGACATGCGGTCAAATTTGGCGTGGAAAGCGGCAAGGATCTGGCCGAAATGAGTCTTGAAGAACTGCGCCAATTCAGCGATCAGATCGAGAAGGATGTGTTTGATGTCTTGACGCTGGAAGGCTCGGTCAATGCCCGTGACCACATTGGCGGCACGGCTCCAGCCCAGGTTCGCGCCGCCGTAGTGCGCGGTCGCGACCTGCTCGCCAGCTGAACTGCATGAACCCTGGTCCGCCGCCTGTTCAGGTGGCGGGCTGCTGCTGGGTTATGCAGTGGATATTGCCGCCACCAAGCAGAATCTCACGGCCCGGCACCGTCACTACCCGGCGGTCCGGGAACAGCTGCTGCAGTAGCTCGCGGGCCGGCTCGTCCTGCGGGTCGTCGAAACTGGGTGCAATAATGCCGTCGTTTACGATCAGAAAATTGACGTAGGAACCGGCCAACCGGATCGATGGATCCCGTGGTTGACTGCCTGCTACCCGGTCAACTCCGGCGCATTCTTCCGCGGTCGCATACAGTGGACCCGGAATCGGCATCTTGTGCACAACCAGCTCGCGACCCTGCGCATCTCGACTGGCCTGCAGCACCCGCAGCGCCGCCTGGCAGCGCGGATAATTGGGATCACTCTCGTCGTCTGTCCAGGCCAGCAACACCTCGCCGGGGCGTACGAAACAACAGAAGTTGTCCACATGGCCGTCGGTCTCGTCGTTATAGAGACCTTCCGGCAACCAGATCACCTTGCTGATGCCCAGGTGGTCGGCTAGAACCACTTCGATTTCCTCGCGCAGCAGGTGCGGATTGCGGTTGCTGTTGAGCAGACACTCCTCGGTGGTCAGCAAGGTGCCTTCGCCATCCACATGGATCGATCCACCCTCGAGTACAAACCCCTCGGTACGGTAGCGCGGGCAGCGTTCAATCCCGAGAATCTTGTCGGCCACCTGATCGTCACGCTGCCAGGGCCAGTAAAGACCACCGTTGAAACCGCCCCAGGCGTTGAACGTCCAGTCCACCCCGCGCAGACCACCCTGGCTATTGGTAACAAAGGTGGGGCCAGTGTCGCGCACCCAGGCGTCATCTGAACTCAACTCGATCACCCGGATGCCGGGGTGACTCAACTGCAGATTGGCGTTCTCATACTGCGCCTGCGAAACACAGACGGTGACGGGCTCGAACCCGGCAATGGCCTTGGCAACCTCGGCAAACGCGGCCTGGGCAGGCTTGCCGCCCTGGCGCCAGTTGTCCGAACGCTCGGGCCAGATCATCCAGGTCTGGCTATGCGGGGCCCATTCGGCGGGCATGCTGTAACTGTCTGCGCGGGGCGTGCTATGCAATGTGTACATCAGGACTCCAGTGAACCATCGAGGGTTTTCAGCGGACCGTACAGATTCGGCCGTCGATCACGGAAGCTGCCCCAGGCGCTGCGTATATGCTCCAGCTGATCCAGATCGAACTGCTGAACAAGCACAGTCTCGTCCGTTTCGTTGGCTTCCTGCACCTTTTCACCGAACTGATCGGCGATGAACGATGAGCCGTAAAAGGTGATCTCGTATCCGTCCTGCTCTTCGCGACCGATGCGATTACTGGCTACCAGCGGCATCAGATTCGCTCCGGCATGCCCCTGCTGCACCCGCTGCCAATGATCCCGGGAGCTGATCGTCGAATCATGGGGCTCACTGCCAATCGCCGTCGGATAAAACAGGATCTCGGCACCCATCAAGGCCATGGCGCGTGCGCACTCGGGAAACCACTGGTCCCAGCAAATGCCCACGCCAATCTTTGCATAGCGGGTCTGCCACACCTTGAAGCCGGTATCGCCAGGATTGAAGTAATACTTTTCGTGGTAGCCCGGGCCATCAGGAATATGGCTTTTGCGGTACAAACCCAGATTGCGACCATCGGCATCAAGGATCACCACACTATTGAAGCGCGCTCGCCCGGCCAGCTCAAAGAAACTGATCGGCAAAACGACCTCGAGCTCCTTGGCCAGCGCCTTAAAATGCGCAATAGCCGGATTACTGTCGACTTCTGTTGCCAATTGCAGATACTCAGCATTGGGCTTCTGGCAAAAATAGGGGGTCTCGAACAACTCCTGAATCAGAATGATCTGAGCGCCTCTGGCCGCAGCTTCACGCACCAGCTTCTCGGCTTTGGCTATGTTGTCCTGACGATCCCACGAGCAACTCATTTGGGTAGCAGCGACACTGACAAGGCGGGTCATGGCGGTCTCCTGATAGATTGATAAAACCTTATACCGGATAAATATCCGCTAAACAAAATAATTATCCTGTTTTACATCAAATACGGCATTCAGTACGACAACTATCGATCACATCAACGGATCCGTATCGGCTGCGTCACTCGCTCGCGGCAACACAGGCGGCAGATAGAGTCCGAGGTAGGCTACCATCATGCGCTTGGCCTCCCGCCGCATGGGCGCGGTCAACTCCCCATGCTGCTGGTGGTCTGCCGCCAGCAGTTTGTCCGCCGCCTGCATCGCCAAGGCAAAGATATCCACATCCTCCGGCAACGCTGGCAACTGGTAATACCGAGCCAGATAGGCGCGCAAACTCTGACCCAAAAGTCTGTCATGGTGGCGGTCGGCCTGGCGCACACCCGCAAGCTCATGGGCACCCAGAATCAGCTCGCGAGCTGCTGGGTGCGACTGATAATACTGCTGGAAGCGATCTTCCAGGCGCTCGATAAGCTCCATCCAACTCGCCGGCTCGAATCCGGCCGGCGCAGCTCCCAGAACGCCATCCAGCTCCGCAAAGACTCGCTCCGCCAGAGCAGCAAGCACGTCGGCAAGCTGCGGGAAAAAGTGATAAACCGAAGAAGGGGGAATATCGGCCTGAGCAGCAATGGCATAAATTGACAACTCGCCGAGCGAGCGCTGCGCCAGCAAGGTCACTGTCGCATCCAGAATGCGATCGATGCGCTCCTGACTACTGGCTCGGCGTTTGGGCAGAGGTTTGACGGCTGACATGATCTCTCGCATCCGTGGGCGCACATGGGTACCTGCATGGGGAAGATAGCACAGGTGTCCATCGCCCCCGCAGGTCGATGCCGAGATCCGCCGGCAAATTAATCGTCGCCAGGAAAGGTGGTGTTGCTGGTCCCGTCAAGATCAGTTTCGAACTCACTGCCATCGGCATTGGTCCGTTCATCGCCCCCTGTGCGGTGGATGGTGGAATCACTCTGATAACCGTTGTCGTCATCGGGATTCACCACGCGAGGACCTCCGCCGATCGAGCCGCTCCCACCAGCGTCATTATCCTGCTGGTGAATGCGGTGACCCGAACCGGTATGCGCACCCGTGGTATCGGCAGCCTGCACTTGAGTTGCAACCAGCAACGCACCCATGGCAATAGCCAGGATCCGGTATGTCAGACGGTTTTTCATCGAGCACTCCTGTCGTACGCGTGTTCTGCATTCGAGCATGACGCTAGCGGGAAGTTCGGGCCGTCCGTCCGAAGAAGAGCCTGAAAACAACAATCCCGCCTCAGGGGCGGGATTGATCTTCAGCCGCACATCGATCAGACCGTATGCAGGTACCACATGTACTCCAGATCGGAGATGGTGCGCTCGAACTCTTCCTGCTCGCTTTCCTTGCACAGGACGAACACGTCAAGATACTCCTCGCCGATGTATTCCTTCATTACCTCCGAGGTCTCCAGCGACCGCAGAGCATCGCGCAGGTTGGTTGGCAAGGAAGCCTCGTGCTGGTCGTAGGCATTGCCCTCCGTCATTTCCGGCGGTTCGATCTTGTTGCTGATACCGTAATGGATAGCCGAAAGCAGTGCCGCCATCAACAGATAGGGGTTGGCATCGGCGCCAGCCAGACGGTGCTCGATGCGCATCGCATCGGGCTCGCCACCGGGCACACGAACAGCCACAGTGCGGTTATCGATACCCCAGGTAGCTGCGCAGGGTACGAAAAAGCTCGGACTGAAGCGGCGATAGGAGTTCACGTTCGGACACAGGAAGGCCATGTATTCCGGCAGCGTCTGCAGCAGGCCGCCGACCGCCCAGCGGAGGGTCTCGCTCAGCGTACCATCGGCGTTGGGAGCGAAAATGTTCTTGCCCTGTTCGTCCTCCAGACTGATATGCACGTGCATACCGTTGCCGGCCTGATCGTAGTAGGGCTTGGCCATGAATGTAGTATCCATTTCATGGTCGTAGGCTACGCTCTTGATCACCCGCTTGAGCAGCACGTTGTAGTCACAGGCCACGACCGGGTCATCCACATGGTGCAGGTTGACCTCGAACTGGCCCGGCGCCGATTCCGCGACAATGGCGTCAGCGGGGATGCCCTGTTCGTGGGCAGCTTCGATGACGTCCTGGAGGAACTCGGCGTACTCGTCCAGATCGTCCATCGAGTAGACCTGAACGGAATTGGGGCGCTTGCCTGACATCGGCGAGCGCGGCGGCTGCGGCCGACCGGTAATGTTTTCCTGGTCGATCAGGTAAAACTCCAGCTCGAAAGCGGAGACCGGCTTGAGGCCCAGTTCGCTGAAACGTTGAACAATGCGCTGGAGCACATAGCGCGGGTCTGCGAAGAAGGGCGTCTTGCGGTCGACCTCATACATGGTCATCAGCAACTGCCCGGTGGGCCGCTTTTGCCAGGGCTCAACATTCAGAGTGCCGGGGATGGGCAGACATATCCGATCCGCATCGCCTATTTCCAGCCCCAGGCCGGTTTCTTCAACCGTAGTGCCCTGGATGTTGAGGGCAAAGATCGATGCTGGCAGTGCAATGCCTCTTTCGTAGGCCTTGAGCAGTGCCGACCGATCTATGCGCTTACCGCGGACGATGCCGTTCATATCGGCAATAAGAAGGTCAATAAAATGGATTTCCGGATGCTCGGCCAAAAAGGCCTCAGCTTCCTGGACACTGACGGGCGCAGCGATGGCTGCTGCAGAGTCCGCTCCGGGTTGGGATTGCATGGAATGTCACCTGTTGTTTGTAAAATATATCAATCACGTTGGCTACAGGGAGAGAGTAAATCTGAAAGCCTATGACGAGTCAATAGAATCACTGATGCACAAATAGGGTGCATGCCGCACCAAATAAGGCCGCAAACAGGGCTGCGAGGCATTTTTGAATGCCTGTATCGGAACCTTGATGGCGGGTTTTGTGTTAATTATTTTTTGTTGCTATTGTATGAAAAATTGAACAACAATGAATTCATGTATGTTATTCACTACAGGCTGCAAACCATGTCATCTACTCAAAAACCCCTGATTGGCATCACCTGCTGCACCGATCAGCTGGGCCTGCACCCTTTCCATATAGTAGGTGAAAAATACATCCTTGGCATCGTCGACGGTGCCGACGGCTTGCCACTGCTGATTCCGGCGCTGGGCGAACGTCTGGCTACGGACCAGCTGCTCGATACCGTCGACGGCCTGATGTTCACCGGATCACCCTCCAACGTCGAGCCCCATCATTACCAGGGCCCCGCCAGCGCGGAAGGTACGCGGCACGACCCCAAGCGCGATGCCACCACTCTACCGCTTATAAAGACAGCAATCGACCGAGGCATTCCGGTGCTCTGTATCTGTCGCGGCTTTCAGGAAATGAATGTTGTCTTTGGCGGCAGCCTGCATCAGCGTCTGCATGAAGTAGGCGGCTATATTGAACATCGGGAAAACAAGGAACAACCCGTGGCAGTCCAGTATGGACCGGCCCATGAGGTCAAGCTGGAACCGGGGGGCCTTCTGCAGCGAATTGCCGGTCGCAATTCGGCACAGGTCAACTCCCTGCATACTCAGGGTGTTGACCGGCTGGGTGCCGGATTGCGAGCTGAAGCTACCGCAGCAGACGGATTGATCGAGGCCTTTTCCGTTGTCGATTCCCCAGCGTTCGCGCTAGGCGTGCAATGGCATCCGGAATGGCAGGTTTGTGACAATCCTTTCTATCTATCCCTATTCCAGGCGTTTGGAGACGCCTGCCGCGCCAGAGCGGCGCGGCACTCCTGAGGATTTTATGAACAACATCGAAGCATGGCTGAAAGAACACAAGATCACCGAAGTCGAATGCATGGTCAGCGACCTCACCGGCATTGCCCGGGGCAAAATTGCACCGACAATGAAATTTATTTCGGAAAAAGGCATGCGCCTACCCGAAAGCATTTTGCTGCAATCGGTCACAGGTGATTATGTCGAGGACGACATTTATTATGACCTGCTCGATCCTGCCGACATCGACATGATCTGCAAGCCCGATTTCACCGGCATTTACCTTGTGCCCTGGGCGATCGAGCCGACCGCGCAAATTATTCACGATTGCTATGACAAGACCGGCGAACCGATCGAGATGTCGCCGCGCAACATTCTCAAGAAGGTTCTCAAGCTGTATGCCGACAAGGGCTGGCAGCCACTGGTCGCTCCCGAGATGGAGTTCTACCTGACCAAACGCAACGAAGATCCCGACCTGCCGCTGCAGCCGCCAATAGGCCGGTCCGGACGTCAGGAAACCGGCCGCCAGTCGTTCTCGATCGATGCTGCCAACGAGTTCGACCCCTTGTTCGAAGACATGTACGACTGGTGTGAAGCCCAGGGCCTGGATCTGGATACGTTGATCCACGAGGAAGGCACGGCGCAGATGGAAATCAATTTCCGTCACGGCGACCCACTGCACCTGGCCGATCAGATTCTGGTGTTCAAACGCACTATGCGCGAGGCGGCACTCAAGCACGACATGACTGCCACCTTTATGGCCAAGCCGATCACCAATGAGCCGGGCAGCGCGATGCACCTGCACCAGAGCATCGTCGACCGCAAGACAGGCAAAAATATCTTCTCTAATCCTGACGGCAGCATGAGCGAGCTATTTTTGCACCATATTGGTGGCTTGCAGCGTTATATACCCGAGGTGTTGCCGCTGTTCGCGCCCAACGTCAACTCGTTCCGTCGATTTCTGCCGGATACTTCCGCACCGGTCAACGTCGAATGGGGTGAAGAGAACCGCACTGCTGGCCTGAGAGTGCCGGATTCGACACCGCAGAACCGCCGCGTGGAAAACCGCCTGCCAGGGGCGGACGCCAACCCCTATATTGCGATTGCGGCCAGCTTGCTATGCGGTTACCTGGGTATGGTTGGCAAGATGGATCCATCTGCACCAGTCAAGGGCAGGGCCTATGAGCGACGCAACCTGCGTCTGCCGCTAACGCTCGAGTCGGCGCTGGAACGTATGGAGCAGTGCAGCGACGTGGAGGCAGTACTGGGCAGCAAGTTCTGCCGCGGCTACGTAGCAGTGAAGCGCGTCGAGCATGAAAACTACAAGCGCGTGATCAGTAGCTGGGAGCGCGAGTTCCTGCTGTTGAGCGTCTAGGCCGGCCAAGAGCCAGGCAAGCTGAGCGCAGGGCGCTCCACATGAACAGGTATCGGCGAGAGCAGAAATGTCTCGCCGGGGTTGAGGACAACACATGACTACACAGATCACATATAGCACCGCGCAACTGCAGGCAATGGACCACGCCCACTACCTGCACCCCTTTACCGATCACAAGGATCTGGGCGCGAAGGGTACGCGGATTATCGAGCGCGCCGAGGGTGTCTATCTCTGGGACAGCGATGGCAACAAGGTGCTCGATGGCATGGCTGGCTTGTGGTGCGTGAATATCGGCTACGGTCGCACCGAGCTGGCCGACGCTGCATACAAACAGATGCTGGAGCTACCCTACTACAACAGCTTCTTTCAGTGCGCCAACCCACCGGCTGTAAAGCTTGCCAGCGCCATTGCGCAGATAGCCCCCGAGCACATGAACCATGTGTTCTTTACCGGCTCGGGCTCGGAGTCCAACGACACCGTGCTACGCATGGTGCGGCGCTATTGGGATCTAAAGGGCAAGCCCGACAAGAAGACCATCATAGGACGCATCAATGGCTACCACGGCTCTACAGTAGCCGGTGCGAGCCTGGGCGGCATGTCAGCCATGCACGAACAGGGCGATCTGCCGATTCCCGGTATCGTGCACATCCCTCAGCCATACTGGTTTGGCGAGGGCGGCGACATGACGCCTGACGAGTTCGGGATCTGGGCGGCGCAACAATTGGAAGCGAAGATTCAGGAAGTAGGCGAAGACAAGGTCGCGGCATTTATTGCAGAGCCCATCCAGGGTGCCGGCGGTGTGATCATCCCCCCAGACACCTACTGGCCGGAAATCAAACGCATTCTGGCGCGCCATGAAATCCTGCTGGTGATCGACGAAGTGATCTGTGGTTTCGGCCGTACCGGTGAATGGTTCGGCAGTCAGCATTACGACCTCAAACCCGATCTGATGCCGATTGCCAAGGGCATGACCTCAGGCTATCTGCCCATGGGTGGTGTGATTGTCGGCGAGCGCGTCGCACAAACGCTGATCGAACATGGTGGTGAATTTTTTCACGGCTACACCTATTCGGGCCATCCGGTAGCTGCCGCTGTGGGCCTGAAGAACCTGGAAATCCTGCGCGACGAAAAAATTGTCGACTACGTGAAGGAGAAAGCGGCACCGTATTTGCAAAGTAAAATTGCCCAACTGGCTGAGCATCCGTTGGTGGGCGAAGTACGCGGTGTGGGTCTTCTGGGCGCGATCGAGCTGGTAAGCAACAAGGCCACGCGAGAACGTTTTGCAGAAAAGGGCATGGCCGGCAGCATCTGCCGCGACATGTGCGTACGCAACGGACTGGTGATGCGGGCGGTCGGTGACACGATGATCATGTCACCCCCGTTGATCATCAAGCCGGCAGAAATCGATGAGCTGGTCACCAAGGCCTGGAAAGCCCTGGACATGACTGCCGAACAGTTGGGCGTGGAGGTCTCTCCTCGCCAACCTTGACGGGCACTCACGACAACGCGACCCGGGCCGCATGGATAACAACGCAATGGAGAAGTCGGCAATGAGCAAATCCAACAGCAAGACACTGTTAGCCGCGGCCTGCATCATGGCCCTGAGTGGTACCGCATCGGCCGAGGGCGTAGTCAACGTCTATAATTGGTCCGACTATATAGCCGAGGACACCCTGGAGAAATTCCAGGAAGAAACCGGTATCCGCGTGGTGTACGACGTTTTTGACAGCAACGAGGTGCTTGAAGCCAAGCTACTCTCCGGCAGCTCGGGATTCGACATCGTCGTACCGTCCAACCAGTTTCTCGGCAAGCAGATCAAGGCCGGCGCCTTTATGCCCCTCGATCGCAGCCGCCTGAAGAACTGGGATAACCTCGATCCGGTGCTGCTCAAGGCACTGGAAAACAATGACCCGGGTAACCAGTACGCCTTTCCCTATCTCTGGGGTACCACAGGCATCGGCTACAACGAGGCCAAGGTCAAGGCAGTGCTCGGCGAGGATGCGCCGGTCAACTCCTGGGACCTGGTTTTCAAACCCGAAAACATGGAAAAGCTCGCCCAATGCGGCGTCGCCTTCCTTGATGCTCCAGCCGAGATCATTCCCTCTGCACTCTTTTACCAGGGCCTGAACCCCAACAGCACAAACCCTGATGACTACGAGCAGGCCGAAGCGCTGTTGCAAAGCGTGCGTCCGCATATCCGCTATTTTCATTCATCCAAGTTCATCACCGATCTGGCTAACGGCGATATCTGCGTGGCCGTCGGGTGGTCCGGTGATATTCTTCAAGCTGCAGCACGCGCCGAGGAGGCGGGGAATGGGGAAGAGGTCAAGTACAACATCCCCCGGGAAGGCGCGGCAATGTGGTTCGACATGATGGTTATGCCGATGGACGCCAGAAACGTCGATAACGCCTACGTCTTTCTCGATTACATACTCCGTCCCGAGGTGATCGCCGACATCAGCAACTACGTCGCCTACGCCAATGGCAACAAAGCCTCCCTGCCCATGGTGGACGAAGCAGTACTGAATGATCCGGGTGTCTATCCGAGCGACGAAACCTTGAATAAACTCTTCACACTGGCAGAGCTGCCAGCCAATATTGAACGGGTTCGCACACGCGCCTGGACACGCATCAAGTCCGGTCGCTGATACAGGTAACAGGAATCACCACCGGCCGGCGTCATTTGGGCGCCGACCTCCAGCAAGAAGACAGGCCAGATCCCCAGTGATATGCGCCTGCAATAGGAGAAGTCATGAAAGTTCCAGTGAAAATGCCAATAAAAATGACCCTACTGGCTCTCGCCACTTCCGGTCTGCTCAGTACCGCGGTTAATGCGCAGGATGCCGGTGAGCTCAAGATCTTCAATTGGTCTGACTACATTGCCGAAGACACCGTTGCCAACTTCAAGGAAGAGACTGGCATCGCGGTTACCTATGACGTCTACGATTCCAATGAAGTGCTGGACGCACGCCTGCTGACCGGTCGCTCAGGATTCGATGTCGTCGTTCCCTCCAACCACTTCCTGAGCAAGCAGATCCAGGCAGGGGTGTATCAGGAACTGGATCACAGCAAGTTGCCAAACATGAAGAATCTCGATCCCAAGCTGCTCACTCAGTTGGAATCGGTCGGGCTGGGTACCAAATACGCCATTCCCTACATGTGGGGCACAAACGGCATCGGTTATAACGTCGACAAGGTCAAGGCCATCCTCGGCGACGACGCGCCGGTTGACTCCTGGGATCTGGTATTTGATCCCGAAGTAGCAAGCAAGCTGTCCAGCTGCGGCATTTCAATGCTGGACTCCGGCGATGACATGATGACCTCAGCTCTGGGCTACCTGGGCCTGGATCCGAACAGCACCAGCAATGACGACCTGAAAAAGGCCGAGGAACTGTTAATGAGCGTGCGTGACTCCGTTCGCTATTTCCACTCCTCACGCTACATCAGCGATCTGGCCAACGGCGACATCTGCGTAGCGGTAGGCTTCTCTGGCGACGTATTCCAGGCTGCCGATCGGGCTGACGAGGCCGATAACGGTGTAAACATTGCCTACGCCATCCCGAAAGAGGGCACCCAGCTCTGGTTCGACATGATGGCGGTACCCAAGGATGCGCCGAACCCCGACAACGCCCACGCCTTTATCAACTACATATTGCAGCCTGAAGTCGTGGCACCAATTACCGACTATGTTGCCTACGCCAACCCCAACAAAGCGGCAAACGAGCTGATCGACGAGGAAATCCTCAACGATCCTGCCATCTATCCGACCGAGGAAGTGATGGACAAGCTGTACATCGCCGAGCCGCGGCCGCTGGCAGCACAACGTACAGTTACCCGTTCCTGGAATCGGATCAAATCCGGTCAGTAATGTGCAAGGGGCTGCTACCGGCAGCCCCTTTTTGGCAATACCCAAAATTGATCAGCCCTCGCGCATACAGCCGCGTGGGCCACTGAATTGTACTCGCGGAGATTACTATGGTTGGTGCAGCAGGAGCCATGAAACAGGCCATGGCCAAGGCCGAACCCGACGAATTTGTGCGCATTGATCGGGTGAGCAAACGTTTCGACGACGCCCTGGCGGTCGACGACGTCAGCCTGACCATCAACCGCGGTGAAATCTTCGCGCTGTTGGGCGGCTCGGGATCAGGCAAATCCACCCTCCTGCGCATACTTGCCGGTTTTGAACGGCCTAGTGAGGGTCGAGTGTTTCTTGACGGCCAGGATATTACCGATCTGCCGCCCTACGAACGCCCAATCAACATGATGTTCCAGTCTTACGCCCTGTTCCCGCATATGACGGTAGAGCAGAATATTGCCTTTGGTCTGAAACAGGACAGGCTCAGTCGCGCGGAGATCAGTGCCAGGGTCGCCGAGATGCTCAAGCTTGTACATATGACCGAGTACGCCCGGCGCAAACCCAATCAGCTCTCAGGTGGCCAGCGCCAGCGCGTCGCCCTGGCACGCTCATTGGCCAAGAGCCCCAAGGTGTTGTTGCTCGACGAGCCCATGGGCGCGCTGGACAAGAAGCTGCGCTCGCAGATGCAGCTGGAACTGGTCGAGATCATCGAACGGGTCGGGGTGACCTGCATCATGGTGACCCACGACCAGGAAGAAGCCATGACCATGGCCCAGCGCATCGCCATCATGCATCAGGGCTGGATTGCCCAGGTGGGCTCGCCGATGGATATCTATGAAAGCCCGGCCAGTCGGCATGTTGCCGAATTTATCGGCAGCGTGAACATCTTCGAGGGGCAACTGGTCGCGGATATGGAAAACCACGCGATTATCGAATGTGCTGAGCTGGACCGGCCGATCTATATCGGTCACGGCATCACCACCCGTGTGCAGGACAAGAACATCACCTACGCCCTGCGCCCCGAAAAGGTTTGGGTAACTGTGGAAAAGCCCGAATCCGAATACAACTGGGCCCACGGAGAAATCCACGACATTGCCTACCTGGGGGGCCACTCGGTGTTCTACATCAAGCTTGCCAGCAGTCATATCGTGCAGACCTTTTTTGCCAACTCAGAGCGTCGCCTGCCGCGCATGACCTGGGAAGATAAGGTCTACATCAGCTGGGATGACGACAGCGGGGTGATTCTGCAGTCATGAAAAACACTCTCTCCCGGCTGCTGCCCAGCGGACGATTCTGGGTAATCAGCGTTCCCTATCTCTGGCTGTTCCTGTTTTTCCTGCTGCCCTTCGCCATCGTGCTGAAGATCAGCTTTTCCCAGGCTGCCATCTCCATACCGCCCTACAGCCCCCTGTTTGATTATGCCGAGCAGTCGCTCACGGTCATGGTCAACCTGGGCAACTACATCTTTCTCAGTGAGGATTCACTGTACCTGGCGGCGTACCTGGGCTCCCTGAAGGTCGCCCTGATCTCGACCATTATCTGCCTGCTGCTCGGATACCCAATGGCACTGGCCATCGCCCGTGCACCGCGGGAGAAGCAACTGGTTTATCTGCTACTGGTAATGATGCCAACCTGGACTGCGATACTGATTCGCGTGTACGCCTGGATGGGCATTCTCAGCACCAACGGGCTGCTCAACAACTTCCTGATGTCGATCGGGATCATCAGCACGCCCATGGAGATTCTCAATACCAACACCGCTGTGTATATCGGCGTGGTCTATGCCTACCTGCCTTTCATGGTGCTGCCGCTCTACGCGAATCTCGTCAAGCATGATCATAGCCTCCTGGAAGCCGCCATGGATCTGGGCGCCGGCAGACTCAAGGCCTTCTGGAAAGTCACCGTACCCTTGTCGAAAACCGGCATCATTGCCGGCTCGATGCTGGTGTTCATTCCTGTTGTCGGTGAATTCGTGATTCCCGAGCTGCTTGGTGGCCCCGAGACCCTGATGATCGGCAAGATCCTCTGGCAGGAATTCTTCAACAATCGCGACTGGCCGGTGGCCGCAGCATTGGCGATCATCATGCTGGCAATCCTGCTGATACCGATCATCTTCTTCCACTACAACCAATCACGGGCCATGGAGAAGAACGCATGAGCAAGCGTCCCGATTTCTCCACCGTCGCCCTGTGGGCCGGGTTGGCATTCATATATATACCAATGGTCATCCTGGTCATCTACTCGTTCAATGCCTCACGACTGGTGACGGTGTGGGGCGGCTGGTCGGTGCATTGGTATGTTGGCCTGCTGGACAATACCCAGTTGATGAATGCGGTCAAACGCAGCCTGCAGATTGCGTTCTACACTGCCTGCGCGGCGGTCGCACTGGGTACATTGGCGGCCTTCGTGATGACACGAATCAAACGCTTTCGTGGCCGCACGCTGTTCTCGGGCCTGGTGACCGCTCCTCTGGTCATGCCCGAGGTGATCACCGGTCTTTCCCTGCTCTTGTTATTTGTGGCCATGGCACAGCTGCTGGGATGGCCAGCTGAACGCGGAATAATGACCATCTGGATCGCGCATACCACCTTCTGTACTGCCTACGTGGCAATCGTGGTAAGCGGCCGCCTGGGTGAGCTGGACCAGTCCATCGAGGAAGCCGCGATGGACCTGGGCGCACCACCATGGAAAACCTTTTTGCTGATCACTGTGCCCATGATTGCACCCTCGATCGCCGCTGGCTGGTTGCTGTCTTTCACACTCTCGCTGGACGACCTGGTTCTTGCCAGTTTCGTCTCGGGTCCCGGCGCGACCACTTTGCCGATGGAAGTATTCTCCGCGGTTCGTCTGGGCGTGAAGCCGGAAATCAACGCCATTGCCAGTGTCATCCTACTCGCAGTAGGTCTATTCACATTGCTGGCCTGGTTCCTGGTACGCAGCGCTGACAAGCGCAGCCGTACACCCCCGCCCGAGGACGACGAACACGTCACCTGGCAATCCGTCATCAACAGTCGCAAGAGCTGACGCTAGAGCGGGACTCAGGTCCCGCTCTCTCTTGTGCAACCTGCATTAGACAAAATCCTTGGCAGCGCCTCCCCAAAGTATTACTCTCAGCTACGGAATGAACGTTCATTTTATTCCGAACAGCCAATACATTTCGGGTCCAGCACGCTGCACCACAGGCACCATGGATTTCAGGGGTATTGGCGATTATGTACAGCAAGGCAATACCGGTTAAACTGGCCGAATGAATACCCATTCGAAAACTGCAACCGCACCCCGTCCACGCATCAAGGACAAACGTACTGCCATATTACAGGCAGCCTTGAAGGTGTTTGCCGAGGGCGGAGTCAACGGTGTGCCCATGCCCGTTCTTGCCGAGCAGGCAGGTGTGGGTACGGGCACCATTTATCGGTACTTCAGCAGCAAGGAAGTATTGGTCAATGAACTGTTCCGGGAAGAGAAACTGAACCTCAACAAGCGACTCTACGCCAATCTGGACAAGAGCCTTACCCCCAAAGAGAGCTTCGCTCTGGTCTGGGAACGGATGGTCGCTTATACCCGGGAGGCGCCTGAATCTTATCGCTTCATGGAGCTGCAGGACCATCGTCCCTATCTGGATGAACAGAGCCGCACCATGGAGCATGAGGCGATAGCGCCTATTCTGGCCTACTATCGCCGGTTGCAGGAACAGGGCGTCTATCGTGAGGATATCCGCGCCGAGGTATTGATGGCATTGATCTGGGGAGCTTTCGTGAACCTGATACGGGCCGAGCGGGACGGGCTGTTCAGCCTGGACCAGGCGGATATCAATGCTGCCCGTGACGCCTGCTGGAGCCTGTGTACCGGCTGAGCCTTGCTGTACCACGCAAAAAACAACCGTGGAGATCAGCAATGAGTAAAACCAACAAGAGCAACAACAGAAAAGTCCTCGGCGCCCTCATTCTGGGCGCAGCCCTCAGTCCAGGACTTGCAGGTCTGGCCATGGCCGGCGAAGTAGAAGACCGCTGGCTGAAGATGATTGAGAGTGGCAAGGCCTATCCGGCAGAGACCCTGCTTCCTCTGTTCGAACAGCTGGAGCCGATCGACACCGATTTCATGCTGGGTACCTGGAAGGGTGGCAAATTCGACGGCGGCACCGAGCCCGATCCGATCAACTGGTATGGCAAGCGCTTCAACTCAATCACAGACGTGGAGCCCCTGCTTGTGACTGATAGCGAGGGCAAGGTGCAGACCTTCGAGAAGCTAGGTGGCGCACAGATGCGCGAGATCAAGTACAAGGGCGTGAGCTCTGCTGCACTCATCTACGACACCCAGCCGATCATGGATTACTTTCGCAAGGTCAACGACAACGTAGTCATCGGCCTGGGCGATATCAAGGGCAAGCCGACAGATTTCGTTTTCCACCTGACCCGAGAATGAGACGTCAAATCAGGTTAGGATAGGGGCTTGAACTGCACCGGTCGCTGGCGGCCGGTGACACCAAAGCACCCAAAGGAGAAATTATCCGTGTCCAGCCTGGTTCCTGCCATTGATCCCGATGGTCTGCTCGAATATTCCGTGGTCTTTACCGACCGCTCGCTAAATCACATGTCTGCTGCATTTCAGCAGGTCATGCGCGACATTTCCGGCACCCTGAAGGATGTATACCAAGCTGCCGGGGTTGTGGTCGTTCCTGGCGGCGGCACTTACGGTATGGAAGCGGTCGCTCGCCAGTTTGCCCAGGACAAGCGCTGCCTAGTACTGCGCAATGGCTGGTTCAGCTATCGCTGGAGCCAGATATTCGAGATGGGCCGGCTGCCTGCCGAAGAAACCGTTCTCAAGGCGCGACAGGCCGAGCCCGGCGACCAGAGCCCCTTTACTCCAGCCCCGATTGACGAAGTGGTCGCAGAAATTCGCGCCAGCAAGCCCGACCTGGTATTTGCACCCCATGTTGAGACCTCCGCCGGCATCATGCTTCCTGATGACTACCTGCGCGCAGTGGCCGATGCGGTGCACGAGGTAGGCGGCCTGTTCGTACTCGACTGTATCGCCTCTGGTACCGTCTGGGTCGGTATGCGCGACTGCGGCGTCGACGTACTGATCAGCGCACCGCAAAAGGGCTGGAGCGCGTCACCCTGCAGCGCGCTGGTCATGCTCAGCACACTGGCCATGGAGCGCATCGCAGACACCACCAGCAACAGCTTTGCCTGCGACCTGAAAAAGTGGCTGAACATCATGCAGGCCTACGAAAACGGCGGTCACGCCTACCACGCCACCATGCCCACCGATGCCTTGCTACAGTTCCGCGACACCATGCTGGAAACCCGCGAATACGGTTTCGACAAGGTCAAGCACGAGCAGCTGGAGCTGGGTCGGGCGGTACGCACGCTACTCAAGGAGAAGGGGTTTAAGAGCGTCGCCGGCGAAGGTTTCGAAGCGCCGGGCGTTGTTGTCAGCTATACCACCGAAGACAACATTCAGAACGGCAAGGCATTTGGCGCCCATGGCCTGCAGACTGCCGCCGGCGTTCCCTTGATGTGCGACGAACCAGCCAGCTTCAAGACCTTCCGCATCGGCCTGTTCGGACTCGACAAGCTGCACAATATCGAGCGCACCGTTGGTAATCTGCGCAAGGCGCTGGAAGCGATCTGAAGCGCAGCGGCAAGCGGGTAAACCCAGCTGCAAGCGGCAAGCTTCAAGCCACAAGCAACACGTGCACATCCGGATATATGTGCCAGGTACCAGCGGCGCGGATTATTCTGTCTTGAAACAAAGCGCAGGACTGGGTTTGCTTGTAGCTTGTAGCTTGTAGCTTGCGGCTTGCGGCTTAGCTCTTGCCCTGCTGCACCATGATCTCTTCCATCTTCAGCCCGGTCAGGCCATGGATGGTGCGCCAGAGGTAGACCATGATCAGAATCATCATGATCATGGTGGGAATGGCGATCATGGGATAGCTGACCAGGGTCATCCGGCCCAACTCCTCATTGAAGGCCGCCGTACCCGCGGGGCTGACCACGATCCATTTGGCCAGAACGTAATTCATGCACGACGAAAAGAAGAAGGTACTGGCAAGAAAATAGGTCGCCTTGAGCAACCGCAGCTCGAAGATGTCCACCAGCCCGCGCTCGGCCAGACGGTCATGGATCAGATCGACGTTGAGCACCTTGCGGTTGTAGAGGATGGTGCGAATCAGGGGATAACGGGTTTTGGTCGAGACCAGCACAGCAATACCAATCAGGCCGGGTACCGCGGCTTCCTTGATCGCCAGCCACTGGGGATCCAACTTCATCAGGCCGATCCCGCCAGTCAGAAAAACACTGATCAGACCCAGTAACGCGATGAAGTTGAATTTACGGTAGCGGATCAGTTCGAACAGCCCCCAGCCCAGGGGGAACGCCAGCGCCAATACCAGCGCCTGGTTGGCGCCCAACTGCTCGGGAGCGCTGAACTTCATCAGAATGACCGAGGGGATCACGATGCTGACCAGCAGGTCTACCATTGGACGCGGTTTGTGTACGGGTCGTGCGGGGGTGGCTTCGGTCATAGGTCTCGACAATGGTTTGCAGGGTTCGTTGCCATGATACATGGCGACACTGTGATAGCTCCAATGGATCCGACCGACCGTTGTCGCCTGGTCAGACTGCGGAAATGATTGTCCATGCCAGATAGCCGGTATAACCGACGTAGGCGGTGACCAGCCCGACGCCCTCGATACGATTGATTCTGCCCGCGCGCTTTTTCGTGGTCATGGCCATCAGTAACAGAGCGACCGTCAGCGCGAACATCACTACCCAATCGCGATACAGCACAACCGACTCCACTGCCAGCGGCATGATGCCCGCCGCTATACCCACCACAGCCAAGGTATTGAAAAGCCCTGAACCAATCACATTACCCAGGGCCAGATCGTGTTCGTTCTTGCGAATCGCTGCCAGCGCCGACGCCAACTCTGGCAGCGAGGTACCAATGGCCACGACGGTCAGACCGATGATCAGGTCACTCACGCCCAGACTCTGAGCAATATACACCGCGCCCCAGACCAGCACCCGCGAGCTGATGATCAGCAGCACCAACCCCACAAACAGCCAGATCAGGGCCAGACGCAATGGCATGGCATTGGCCTTGAGTTCGTTATCGTAGTCAGAGGCCAGCGAATCAGCCTTGCCGCGCATGCCTTCAACGATAGACCAGCCCATCAACAGGAAAAAGGCGCCCAGAAGCACCCAGGCATCGTTGCGGCTAAGGCTGCCATCCATCAGTTGGTAGCCGGCGAGCAGCGTTACTAACAACAGGATTGGCAACTCCTTGCGCACCACCTGCGAATGCACACTGATCGGACTGATGATCGCCACCAGCCCGATGATCAATGCAATGTTGGTGATGTTCGAGCCGTAGGCGTTACCCAACGCCAGGCCTGGATTGCCCTGGGAGGCGGCAAGTGCCGACACCACCATCTCGGGGGCGGAGGTGCCGAAACCGATGATAAGCATACCGATCAGCAACGGTGGCATTCCCGCATGGGTGGCGGTCGCCGACGCACCATCAACAAACTTGTCTGCACTCCAGACCAACAGGACCAGACCGGCAACAACGGCAAGTAGCGCTAACAACATGAGCGTGTACACCCTGGCAAGAAAAGAAGGACCGCATTATCCGATAAAGCTGAGCCGGATAATAGGGCGCTGCAGCAGCAGCGCACAGGGGTCCTGCGCGGGTGGTTGGTTCAACCCGCGCTGATAGTCGCCGTACGCTGACGCTCCTCTTCGACCAGTTCTTTCTTGGAAAGTTTGCCTACCGGCGTTCGCGGCAATGCGTCACGTATCTCCATTGCCTGCAGGCGCTCGTGCTTGCCCAGCCGGGATTCGAGAAACACTTGCAGTTCGGCAAAATCAAACACCTGGGCACCGGCCTTGAGCTTGATAAACGCCTTGGGCGCCTGGCCGCGGTATGGGTCATCCACCCCGATCACCGAGACTTCCTCAACGGCTGGATGCTCGTAGATAGCCTCCTCGATAGTCCGCGGATAAACGTTGTATCCGCTGCACAAAATCATGTCCTTGGTACGGTCTACGATATACACCCAGCCGCCCTCATCCATGTAACCGACATCCCCGGTACGCAAGAAGCCATCCTTGGTCATAGCTTCAGCTGTTGCGTCCGGGCGCTTCCAGTAACCGGCCGTGACGTTCGGCCCGGCAATGCACACTTCGCCTCGCTCACCTACTGGCAGCTCCTGATCCGAACCGTCCAGCGGCATTATACGAATGCGCGAGCCAGGGACCGGGAGGCCACATGAGCCCGGATGGGGTTCGGCTTCCTTGGGCGTGAAGGTGCCGCTGGTCGTGGTTTCTGTCATGCCCCAGCCTTCACGCAGAGCGCAGCCAGCCACATCCTGGTAGCGCTGCTGCACATCGATCGGCAGGGGCGCGCCGCCAGAGTTGCACATTTTCAATGAAGTCAGATCCAGCTGACTGGTCAGCGGATGGGCAAGCAGCCCGATGAACATGGTAGGCACACCGGGAAAGGTCGTGATACGGCTCTCGGCGATCTCGCGCAATACGGTTTCCGCGTCGAATCGCGGGTGCAGATACACCTCCGAAGCCAACCGGAGACTGAAGATCATATTGATCATCAGTGCATAGATATGAAAAGGCGGCAAGACTGCAAGTACGCGCTCCTGACCGGCCTCGAGGGAGCTGTCCAGAATGGCTTCCAGTTGCGCGCAGGAGCCGGTGATGTTCGCGTGAGTGAGCATCGCACCCTTGGGCGCACCGGTCGTGCCACCGGTATATTGCAGTACTGCCAGGGCAGTGGCGGGGTCATCAATGGGATAAGCCTTATAATCGCCGGCGTTATCCAGCAGCTTACCGAACGAATGACAGGTCTCGTTGTAGGCAACCTCGGCAGCCGGGCCGAGCTGGCCCGCCTGAGATTCGCTGACCTCTGCGCAGAACTCGGTCAGCTGACCTACCACGAGCTGTTTCAGGCGCGTGCTATCCAGCAGTGTAACCATCTTCGGATAGAACGCCGCCAGATCGAGGGTCACCATGATGTCGGTTTCACTGTCTTCGATCTTGTGCGCCAGGGTGCGCTCTGCGTCCAGGGGTGAGTAATTGACGACAGTTCCCCCGGCGCGCAATACACCGAGAAAGGCGATGAAATAGTGGGGGCAATTGGGCAGGTAGATACCCACGTGGACGCCCGGCCGCACGCCGAGCTGCTGTAATCCGCAGGCAAAGCGCGCTACCAGTGAATCGAGCTGGCGATAGGTCAGCTTGTGGCCCAGAAAATCAATCGCCGGATTCTCCGGATAGTCCCTGACTGCCAACTCCAGCAGCTCCCAGACGGGCCGCAATGCCAGCGGCGCGTCCCACTTCACTGTGTCCGGATAAGACTTCAACCAGCGCATGTCGGTATTCACTATTACTTTCCCCCACTATTGTCTTTATGTGTCAAAGCTACCCCCTGCATGGCCCCACGGGAATACCTATCCACCCGACATATATCCAGTCATATCCCGATACAGGCAGGGCAACACTCTTTTGCAATCCAGGCCCTTGCCGTGAACAGCCCCTGCAGGCTATACAGGGCAGCTAAATACACCGCAGAGACACATCATGCGCAAGCGCCTCGTTCCCCTGCTGATCATTGTTATCGGCGTTATCGGCTTTATCCTCCTCAAGGCCACCCGATCAGTACCGGAACCGGTTACTCCGCAGGAGCGCACCTGGCGTGTCGAGACAATGGTGATCGATCCCGGGGCTCGCCAGCCGAGCCTCACGTTATATGGCCAGCTGGAGTCACCACGGCGCTTCACCGTGGTCGCGCCCATGGCTGGCCGCGTTGATCAGCTGCCGGCACGCGACGGTCAGACGGTTGAGCAAGGCGAATTGCTGGTCGCTCTTGACGAGCGTGACATAGAACCCATGACCCGGCAGGCCGAAGCGGACCTGGCTGACGCCCGCGCTCAGCTCGACAGGGAACAGATCGAGCACGCCAATGACCGCAAGGCACTGGCACTGGAACAGCGCATTCTGGATAACGCGCGCAAGGGACTGGAACGCGTTCAGCAACTGGTCGCGCGTGAACTCGTTTCGCGCACCGAGCTGGAAGGCGCCGAGGACCTGGCAGAACGGGCATCACTCACTATGGCTGTTCGCCAGCGCAGCATCCAGAGCCATGAAGCCCGGCTGGCCGCTCTGCAGGCACGGGTCGAGCGGGCTCGATCGAGCCTCGAGGCCGCGCAACGTGATGCCGAGCGTAGTCGCTTTACGGCACCCTTTCGCGGTGTTGTGGCCGAAGTCCAGGCCGCACCAGGAGATCAGGTGAACAAGAATCAGGCCCTGCTGGACTTCTATCCCGTTGAAGGACTGGAGCTTCGCGCTACCCTGCCACAGATCCACGCCATGGACTTCACCCGAGCGTTAGCGCAGGGGCAGAAACTGGTCGCCCGCAGCCTGGAAACCGAGTCAGAGCTGACCATGACCCTGCAACGTATTGCCGGACAGGCCGACGCTACCGGGGTAGAAGCCATCTTCGTGCTCGACCAGCCTGCACCTGGTCTGCGCCTGGGCAACCTGTTGGCGATCAGCGTACCCAAGCCCGCGGCCCCCGAGAGCATCGCCGTGCCTTACAGCGCCCTGTATGGCAACCGTACCCTGTATGCGCTGCAAGATGGACGCATGGCGCACATCGACGTGGAGCGCATCGGCGAGACGCTGATGGAGAACGGCGAGCGCTGGCTGCTGGTACGGGCTCCCGACCTGACCCCTGGGACGCGGATCATCACGACTCACCTGCCTAACGCCATGCAGGGCCTGAAAGTCGACACCACCTCCGATGCTGCAGCGGAGTCTGCGCAATGAGCCGGAGGACAGGCCCGATCGGCTTTTTCGTACGCCATAAGGTAGCTGCCAACCTGGTCATGCTGATCATGCTGATGGCCGGCGTGCTGGGTCTGATGCGCATGAACATCCAGTTCTTCCCGACCTTCGCGCTGGATTTTGTGACCGTCCAGGTGGTCTGGAGCGGAGCCGCCGCCGAGGATGTCGAGCAGGCAATCACCCAGCCTCTTGAACAGCGCCTGCGCAGTCTGGAAAATCTCAAGTCGATGACCTCGACCTCAGCCCAGGGCATTTCCAGCATTACCCTGGAGTTCAACGAGGACGTCAACGCCATAGTCGCGGTGGACGACACCCGTCAACGGGTCGACGAATTCCGCAACCTGCCTGCCGATGCCGAAGAACCCAAGGTATCGCGCGTTGCCCGCTACGACCCGATCGCGACCCTGCTGGTCTACGGTCCCTACTCCGACCATGAGCTTCGCGCCCTGGCCTATCGCTATGAGCGCGAACTGCTCAGCCGCGGCATTGACCGGATAGAGATCTACGGGCTGCCTGAACAGCAGATCAGTATCGAGGTCCCCAACCAGCAGTTGCAGCAACTGGGCATGTCGCTGGACCAGATCGCTGACCGGGTAGCCGCAGAATCACGTGACCTGCCGGCCGGCCTTGCGGGCGAGCAAGATGCTGCGCGGGAGCTGCGGGCGATCGAACAGCGTCGCGGCCCCGACGAGTTTGCCAACCTGCCGGTTGCCCTGGGCGGGATCAACTATGTCCGTCTGGGCGATATAGCGGAGGTACGCCAGGAAGCCAGACGCAACCAAGTTGAGCTCAATCACCAGGGCTACCCCGCCGTGGAGCTGGCGCTGCAGCGTGCCGAAGATGGTGACTCGCTCGCTTCTGCCGAGATTCTCAGTGACTGGCTGGAAGAGGTCGAACCCACGCTACCGCCGGGCATCAGCATCAATGTTTATGATCAGGCCTGGCAACTGATCAACGACCGGATTGGCCTACTGGTCAATAACGGCGTTGGCGGACTGGTGCTGGTCCTGCTGCTGCTTTATCTGTTCCTACCCGGCCGTGTTGCCCTCTGGGTGGCTGTGGGCATTCCGACTGCCTTTCTGGCCGCACTGGGCGTGTTCTGGCTAATTGGCGGCTCAATCAACATGATCTCGCTGTTTGCGCTGATCATGGCCCTGGGCGTGATCGTTGATGATGCCATCGTGGTCGGCGAGGATGCCGACGCGCACTTTCGCAGCGGCGAGAATCCCGATTACGCATCGGAAGGGGCTGCCAACCGCATGCTTTGGCCGGTGGTGGCATCCTCGCTTACCACCGTTGCCGCCTTCATGCCGCTGCTGGTCGTAGGCGGCATCTTCGGCAATATTCTGGGTGACATTCCGGTGGTGATGATCTGCGTGCTGATCGCCTCGCTGCTGGAATGTTTCGTTGTGCTGCCCCACCACCTGCGTTCGGCCTTCAAACCGGCAGTCGTCAGTACCGGTAACAGTGTGCTGCAACGTGGTGGTCGACGCGTGGACAGCATCCGTCAGGGCTTTGATCGCCACTTTGACCGCTTTCGCGAAGGTCGCTTCCGGCGTTTCTCTCAGCTCACGCTCAGACATCGGGGAGCCACACTGGCCTGCGCCCTCGTGAGCATCATTCTGACCATCGGCCTGATCAGCGGCGGGCGGATCGGCTTCAGTTTCTTCCCTACCCCCGAGCCGCAGGTTATCTATGCCAACGCCAATTTCGTCGCCGGCACGCCGCGGGCCGAGGTTGACCGCTTTGTCGACCACCTGCAGGAAACCCTCAACGCCACCGAGGCATCCTTTGACACGCGCATGATCGAAAACGCGATCGTGCGTCGCGGTGAGGCCATTGGCTCGGCCGGCGCAGGTCGCAAGGGTGATCAACTGGGATCCATTCTGGTAGAGCTGGTGTCACCGGACCATCGCGAGATACGCAACAGCGAGTTCATCCGCGCCTGGCGAGAGCGGATCCGCATGCCCGCTGGAATCGACCAGCTGGTCATTACCGAACGCACCTCCGGCCCGCCCGGCAAGGATGTGAATGTGCGGCTGACCGGCGACACGCCTACCCAGCTCAAGGACGCCGCGGACGCGGTCGGGGTCATGCTAGGCGGGATCGAGGGCGTCATCAGCACTCAGGACGACATGCCCTGGGGCCGAGAACAGCTGGTCTACAGTCTGACGCCCTATGGCCAATCCCTGGGACTGAGCACCCAGAGCCTGGGGCGTCAGTTGCGCGCGGCCTATGACGGTCGTCTTGCGCAGATCTACCAGCAGCAGTCTGATGAGATAGAAGTGCGCGTCCAACTGCCCCGCGAAGAGCGCGAGCACCTGTCCAGCCTGAATGATCTGGCGATCCGCCTGGATGATGGTCGCTTCGTGCCTCTGAACCAGGTGGCACAGTTCGATAGCCGCCAGGGTTTCGATGCGCTTCGCCATGCCGAAGGCCGGCTCGCGGTAGAAGTCACCGCTGACCTGGACTCCACCCAGACAACCGCTGGTGAAGTACTCGCCAGCCTGCAGGAAAATCTCCCGGCCCTGGCCACCCGGTACAACGTGCGTTACAGCTTTGAAGGTCGCTCGGCCGATCAGCGTGACACCCTGGCGGACATGCGCACGGGCCTGATCATCGGCCTGATTCTCATGTACGCCGTACTGGTCTGGGTATTCTCATCATGGAGCACGCCGCTGATCGTGATGGCGGTCATACCCCTGGCGCTGGTTGGTGCGCTGCTCGGCCACTGGGTAATGGGGCTGAACATGACAATTCTGTCGCTGTTCGGACTGTTCGGCCTGTCAGGCATCGTGGTCAACAACTCGATCATTCTGGTGACCTTCTATCAACACCAGCGCAAGACCGGGTTGGGTATCAACGAAGCGCTGAACGAGGCGGTCGTGCAGCGCCTGCGTGCGGTCCTGCTGACCTCGCTGACGACCATCGGCGGCCTGCTGCCCCTGTTGTTCGAGACGTCGTTGCAAGCTCAGTTCCTTATCCCCATGGCAACCTCGATCGCCTTTGGCCTGGGCTTCTCAACCGCCCTGGTACTACTGGTGATTCCGGCGCTGATGTCGGTTCTCGAGGGCTTCAAGCATAGGCGTAGTGCATCTCCCGTGTAAGACAGTAAACGAAAAAGCCCCGCAATAGCGGGGCTTCTGATGTTCACATGTCTGGCCCCACAGGGCACATTCAGAGCATGCTTACTTGACTGTTTCCATGGTCTTGGTAATCGCTGCCACAGCGGCGCCGATATTGCTCAATTCGGCCGGCAGGATCATGGTGTTGTTGGTCTTGGCCAGCTTGCCGAATTCGCGCACATACTGCTCGGCAACGCGCAGCGCGACCGCATCCTTGCCACCCTGGGTGTTGATCGCCTCCGCTACGCGGCGCAGGCCCTCGGCAGTCGCCTCGGCAATCAGCTCAATCTCGCGAGCACGACCTTCAGCTTCGTTTATCTGGCGCTGCTTGTCGGCCTCTGACAGGTTGATGGTTTCCTGCTTCACACCTTCGGAGACGTTGATCTTGGCTTCCCGCTCACCTTCGGATTGGGCAACAACGGCGCGCCTTTCCCGCTCGGCACGCATCTGCTTTTCCAGTGCATCAAGGATGGTGGCCGGCAACTCGATGTCGGCAATCTCGTAACGCAGCACCTTGACGCCCCACGGCTTGGCCGCTTCATCCAGCGCCAGCACCACCTGGGTGTTGATGGTTTCGCGCTCTTCGAAGGTCTTGTCCAGTTCGATCTTGCCCACTACCGAACGCAAAGTAGTCTGTGCCAGCTGCATGGCGGCATACCGATAGTCGTTGATGCCGTAGCTGGCCAGCTTGGCATCGACCACCTGCAGATACAGCACGCCATTGACTACCACCTGAATGTTGTCCTTGGTCACACACGCCTGGCTGGGTACGTCGATCGCCTCTTCCTTGAGCGTGTGCTTGTAGGAAACCCGGTCAACAAAAGGCACCAGTATGTGAAAACCGGCTTCCAGGGTCTTGGCATACTTGCCCAGCCGCTCGACGATAAACGCCGAACGCTGGGGCACGATCCTTGCCGTCTTGGCCAGTGCGATAACAACAAGGGCGAGAATCGCCAGTGAAATGATGGTGGTTATGTCCATATAAAATGCTCCTCAGGGTGTGAAAGGGGATGACAATACAGTCGGTTTCAAGGCTGCTGACGACTCAATTTGAGTACGATGCCATGGTGGCCAACGACCCAGGCATGCTCACCCGCGCGCAGGTGCTCGGTTGACTCGGCATCCCATTTCGCCCCGTTGAGCAATACATCGCCAAAGCCATCAGCGAAATCGGACAAAACCTCGACCCGCGCGCCGATAAAGCCGGCATCATCCTGGTCCGCTACAGCGAGGTCTTCTTCGGTACCCTGCAGCCAACGCTTGAAGTGTCGGCGCAAGGCGAACAGAGCCACCAGACTGAATGCGATAAACAGGCTCAACTGTACCGGAGTGGTTTCCACTACGCCCATCAGGGTCAGTAAACCGACCAACAGGGCTCCAATTCCGAAAAATGCGGCGATCAGGCCTGGAACGAAAAACTCGGAAGCAAGCAAGGCCAGGCCAAACAACAGCCAGAACCCATATCCGTTGATAAAAGTGCTCTCCAGCATGATACAGCTCCTGTGTAACTGTGTTGCGGTGGCATGAGATTATCAGATTGTGGCCAGCGAAACCCTCTGATCATGTTTCCGGGGAAAAGGAGTGTCGATCTACGGCCCGCATGCCTGTTCTAAGGCTCGGCCAAGAGACCCTTCCAGAGCGAAGTCGGCCGGGGTGGCCTGGGGGACTCGATTTGTTATGCTGCTTAAAGAGCCTCAAGGAACCCGCCCATGCCGTATAACCGTTTTTTGTTCGTTGTTTTCGCACTGTTGACCAGCTTCTCCATGCCGGCAAACGCACAGACCCAAGAGACTGTCCTGCGGGTTGGCATCACCGCAGTGCCGCCCTTTGTGATGACCGACGCCGATGGGAATTGGGAGGGCATCAGCATTGACCTGTGGCGCACCATAGCCGAGGACCTGGGGCAGGACTATGAGTTCGTTGAACTGAGCTTCGAGCAGCTTCTCGACGGCGTGGAATCCGGCAATGTTGACATTGCTGTCGGGGCATTGACCATGACCGCTGACCGTGAGTCACGCTTCGACTTCGCCCATCCGTTCTACCAGACAGGCCTCTCGATAGGTGTCCCGCACAACCCATCCGGAGGATTGTGGCAAAGCTTTCGCGCGCTGTTCACCTGGCAATTTGCCAGCTTGATAGGCAGCCTGGGCCTGCTGCTGCTCTTTGTCGGCGTCCTGCTTTGGCTGGTCGAGAGGCGTCGCAACCCCGAACAGTTTGGTGGCACGCCGATTGAAGGAATCGGTTCCAGCTTCTGGTGGGCAGCCGTCACCATGACCACCGTCGGCTATGGTGACAAGGCGCCCACGTCGCTTCCCGGTCGCTTGATCGCCCTGGTATGGATGTTTGCTGGCTTGATCATGGTGGCCAGCTTCACCGCGGCAATCACCTCTTCACTGACGGTGAGCAACCTGCAACGTCATATTGAGGGCCCCCTTGATTTGCCTGGCAATACCGTAGCAACCATTGCCAACACCGCCAGCGCCCGCTTTCTCAAGGAGGAGCGAATCCGCCACGAGACTTATCCTGATCTGACAACCGCCATGCAGGCTGTCGCCCGCGAAGAGGTCGATGCTGTCGTCTACGACCGAGCGCTGATGCAGTATCGCAACCAACAGCTTGGCAACCATCGCCTGGATATTCTGCCAGCCGTTTTCGAACAGCAGCTGTACGCCTTCGCACTACCCAGCGGCAGCCCGAACCGCGCGGCGATTGCCCAGCAGGTATTACGGGTAACCGAGTCACCGGAATGGGAAACCCTGCTACAGCGCTATCTGGGGCGTTGAGCGAGCTATAAAAAGGTTAAATCGATACTCTGAATTGCCATTCATCGGATAAATTCGATGAATGGTGGCGAGTCAGAGCCGTCGACTATTCGGTCATAAAAGATGCGGACAAGTCAGAAGCACATCCAGCGCCTGCTCACCTTCTGCTCCCACAGCCCAGTGTCTATGCTGCTCCAGCGATATGTCAGATGTTGTCGCTTACAAGAAAAACAATGCTTCAAGACACAGGACACAATCAATGCACAGAAAAACCCGGCTATCCATCGCCCTGGGTATCGTCGCCACCGTGGCCATTTGTGGTCAGGCACAGGCAGCGGGCTACACCCAGACCAAATACCCCATTCTGCTTACCCACGGCATGCTCGGCTTCGACAAACTGCTGGGCGTGAATTACTGGTATGGGATTCCTTCCGCCCTACGCAGCGGCGGCGCCAGCGTATACAGCACTACCGTCAGCCAGCTCGACACCTCGGAAAAGCGCGGTGAACAATTGCTTGCCCAGGTGGAAGACATCGTTGCCATCACCGGCAAGAGGAAGGTCAATCTGATTGGCCACAGCCATGGTGGCCCGACAATCCGCTACGTTGCAGCAGTGCGGCCGGATCTGGTTGCCTCAGTCACCAGCGTGGGCGCACCACATAAGGGCTCCAAGGCCGCGGATTTTATCCGCAATGTGCCTGAGGGTTCTGCCGGAGAAGCCATGCTGGCCGGCATCGTCAACGGTCTGGGCTCGCTGATCAACTTCTTGTCTGGCAGCAATACCAGCAGCCCACAGAATGCTCTGGGTACGCTGGAGTCACTGAATTCGGTGGGTGCGGCGCGGTTCAATGCGCGCTTCCCCCAGGGTCTGCCAACCAGTGCCTGCGGTCAGGGCGCCTATTCCGTGAATGGCGTGCGGTACTACTCCTGGGGTGGCACCAGCCCACTCACCAACGTGTTTGACGTGTCGGATGCACTGCTTGGGGCTACTTCCCTGACCTTCGGCTTTGAAGCCAATGATGGCCTGGTAGGGCGCTGCAGTTCGCATCTGGGCATGGTGATCCGCGACAACTATCGGATGAATCACCTTGATGAAGTCAACCAGATGTTCGGTCTGACCAGCATCTTCGAGACCAACCCGGTATCGGTTTACCGGCAGCACGCCAACCGGCTGCGCAACGCAGGCCTGTAAACCTGCGAAAAGCGGTCGGTCCACCCCGGGCCGGCCGCTACTCCAAACCCTTTCAGACTGTGCGGAGAGTCGATGCGATTCCTTATATATGCGCCCTTTCTGGTCGCCGCTTTGCTGCTGGGCTGGCATTATCTGGCTCCCAAACCATCCGTTGAACAGGTCGCGACCGAGATAGCACCCCCTGTATCCAAACCTGTAACACCGCCATTGCTTACTATACAGGCCGCTCAATCTCTTCCGCCCCCGGCCGCCGCATCACAACAGGGGACCGAAGTGGACGGCATGCTCGAAGTCGATCAGCAGGGCAACCTGTTAATTACCGAACAGCTTCGTCACCTGTTCGATTACCACTACACCACGGTGGGCGAAGTCAGCTTCGAGCAGGCCACCGCCAATATCCGTCAGCATCTGCGTGGCCAATTGCAACAGCCCGCATTAGCCCAGGCTCTGGCGTTGCTGGATGATTACATAGCGTACAAGACAGCACTGGTCGAGCTTGAGCAGGCCTACCCGGTCATCGCTGATATCGATGGAATACGTGCCCGCAGTGACGCGGTACAACGGCTGCGCGCCGAGATATTCAGCGCCGAGGCGCACCGGGCGTTTTTTGCCGCCGAAGAGATATATGATCAGTTCAGCCTCGCGCGTCTGGCCATCATGCACGACGCCAACATCCCTGCTGAAGACAAGGGCGCGATGATTGAAAGCCTGCGTCAGGGCCTGCCGGAGGATATGCAGGATCTACTGGTGCCGCAGATCCATCAGGTGTTGACCGAACAGACGCAAACGCTGCAAGCGCAAGGTGCCGATGCGGCCCGGATCCGCGAACTGCGCATGTCGCTGGTGGGGCCGCAAGCTACTGGCCGGCTCGAAACCCTGGATGCCCAGCGCCAGCAGTGGCGTCAGCGGGTGGATGAATTCAACGCCGAGCGCCGGACAATTGTCGAGCACCCCGGGCTGGCTGAAGCGGACAAAGACCAGGCGATCGAGGAATTGGCCGCACAGCGTTTTGCCCCAAACGAGCGACTGCGTCTGACATCCCTTGTGGACAACGCTGACAGCGAGAACCTGGACAGACCCTGAAACAGCTTGCAGCCACAATTTTTTACCGGGCGCGCATACTGAGTTTACAACCTGACCTGGTGGAGCAAGCCCATGCGCGCGGACGAATTTCTCAAGAAGTACGGTCTTGATGGCGACGATGATGACCTCAAGGACACCAGTCTGCGCGGCAAGTCACTCGAGCGCGCCCTGCATCCGGGTCGACCCCATGCCGGTACGCCACACGACTGGGAAGATTGGGAGAAATTCCGCGCCGAGGAGCAGGCCAAAGCAAAGCAAAACCCGCCGGCAAAAACCGACGAAGAGCCGGGCAGTGTTTAACCCTGCCCGGCCAACAGGCTGGCAGGGCCTGCTGCTGTTGACCAGTCTCTGCGCCGGTCTGGCCCATGGGATGACGGCTGTATCTCCGGCCGACATGCTCGAATGGGAACGCCGTGACTTTGCCGCACCCACCGAGTACCAACTAGGCCAATACGCAGGTACGACCGCACTCCAGGCAAGCTGTAGCAACGCTGCTTCGGCCCTCTATCTGGAGCAGTCCATTGACTTGCGAAAGACGCCGGTTCTGGAATGGTCCTGGGCAATTGAAAAGGTATTCACAGGGATAGACGAAACAAAGAAGAGCGGCGATGACTATCCGGTACGGCTCTATGTGGTAAAGGATGGCGGGTTATTGCCCTGGCGTACCCGCGCCGTGAATTACGTCTGGTCGAGCAATCAGGCCATTGGCGCGGTGTGGGACAACGCCTATGCCGGTCAGGCCAAGATTCTGGCACTGCGCAGCGGCGCTCCCAAAGGATCTGACCGGCAATTTGCTACAGAGCGACGCAATGTACGGGAAGATTTCGCGAACCTGCATGGCGTGGAACTCGACACCATCGATGGCCTGGCAATCATGACCGATTGCGATGACAGCGGCCAGCCGATCACCGGCTGGTACGGTGACATCAACTGGCTGCCCGAGAGCGACTGAATAGCCCTGGCTGTGCCCCCTACTTGGGCATCCAGACGCCATTTAGCTGAATATATTGACCCGAGGGAGTGCGCTCCAGCGCCTTCTTGCCGGCAATTGCTTCGACGTCCCGCAGCTTGATGCCGTTTTCCGCCGCAAGCCGCTGATACTCTGCTCGCCTGGCCTCGTTGATCAGCCGGGCAATCTCCGCCGCATCGCCCCCCGGGCTGACCACACCTACATAACCATCCGGGCGTTCGCCCAGCAAACCCGCAGCCTTGGCCTCGGGCAGAGCGCCCATCGCCTGATTGAGACTCAGGGCCCAGGTAGGAGAAGCCACCAGCAGGGCTGCGGCCAGTAGTAACAACCGAATACTCATGCGCATGTTATCGCCCTCTTAGAACAAGCCACTGGATTCACTGAACAGGTCATCCAGTTCACGATCTACCTTGATGTAGATTTCATGCTGGATCTTCACGTTCAGATTGATATTGATTGGCTCGGTGGGAGCCTGGACCTTGACGGTAGGGGTGCAACCCGCCAATAACCCGATCGTCAGTGCCATAACCGGTAACAGATGCCATCGCATGCTGGTGACTCCTTCGGACAATGGGTGTCATGGATCCGCGGGCTGCTTGAGCAGCCGCTGCCTGACCCGCTCCTGGATGATTTCACTTACCTTGCCGCTGAGCTGCAGGCTTGCCAGCAACGCGGGAATGTCTTCTTCCAGTCGAATATTCAGATGAATCGGTCGGCCGTCCTGCAACGCCGGATTACGTCCCTGCAACTCCAGACCCAATACGAGTATACCCCCTTCGCCATAAGTTACATCGGCGTTGAGGAGGTCATAGTGGAAATCGTCCAGCGCTAGGGCTACCTGCCGCATACCGGGTGTACTTTCGGCCAGATCCTCGAGTTTGGCCGATCGGTATTGCAGAAAGCCCCCCGGTTCGCGCGCGCCGAGCTGTCCCTCTTCGATCACCAACGCGCCATCGACCAGGGTCAATGGGAGGCGGCCATCAAGTGTCCCACCTCCGCGAAGGCCCTCGGCCGGATAGACCTCAAACAGACGATCGAGTTCCAGCCCACTAATGTCGACCATCATTGCATGCCGCTGTTCAGTCAGATCCAGCACAGCAGGCTCCAACCTTACCTGACCACCGAGCACATCCAGCTGCGCCTGTTCGATTCTCAGCAGGCCAGCCCCTACTCTGTCCATGTGCGCAGAGTAATGCAGGTCAGCGCTCAGCGGCCCCATGGCGATTCCCGGGTCCAGGGCAGCGAGCATCAGTGTGGGCATATCGAGTTGCAGCCTGTCCCCGGCAAGATCAATGTTGATCCGGGTGCTTAGGCTCTGAAAGGTAGCGCGATCATAGATACCGGCTGCGTTATCGAGCGTCAAGTGACCGTTGGCATGTTCCATAGCCGGATTACCCCGCAGACTGACCTCGCCCTGCAACCGCCCGCTACCGAGAGTGAGCAGTTCCGGCCAAAGAGCCAGGGTTGCCGAAAGGGGATCACCCGCGCGCAGAAAGGTAGACTCAAGCTTTACATCCGCTCGCCAGGGCTCGCTGACCGGCCAATTGAACCCCAGAGCGAGCCCAAGTTCGCTGGCGGAAGCCGCGGTGCCCTGCCAACGCAAGCCGGCGTTATCTCGGGCAAGGGTGCCTTGCAAGATCCAGCCCTGGGGTTTGAGCATGGCATGTTCGACCCGTCCGGCGCGGATGCTAACCGGCCCATTGGCGGCAACAGCGGCCGGGTCTGCAAGCAGAGCCTGCAGCGCGAGTCCGGCCAGATCAGCACGCACGTCGGTGAGTACAAACATGTCCTGTAGCCGCACGCGGCCCAGCGTCACCATTGCGCCCGAACCCAGCTCCAAAGCCAGCTCGTGAGCATCCAGGCGACCGGATATGTTGCCATCAAACATCAACTGATCCAGATCCAACGCATCCAGTTGATAATTCGGCACCTCTACACGTAAACGCATGGCATCCCACTGTGCCTGCCATTCCGGCAGCGAGGCAATGGTCACGGGACCCGCCAGTTGCGCAGTGAGCGGCCCCGCCACCTCCAATTGAATGACCAAAGGCAGATGGCTGGTCCAGGCCAGTTGGCTATCGGCCTGGGCTTCGACACTGAGATTGATGGCTCTGGGACGTACCTGCGCTGGCAGGGTCGCCAGGGCAGGCACAGTCAGCGCCTCCAGCATCAGCAGGCCAGTACCCTCGCGGAATTGCCAGAGGCCCGCATCGCCAAGCAGATCCAGAGTCAATTCGCCCTGCACCTCGCCCAGGTCCGGTATCTGCCACGCATCGGCAAGCGTTGCAGCCGCATAGAGCTCAACCGCCCCCGAGAGCATATCTGCCAGCGTCTGCGGCGGCTTCGTGGGCGCCATAAGCCAACGTATCTCGCCACGCAGCCCCGTCGGCAGCGAGCCTACAGGTAACTGAGCGCCTCCAAGCCAGGGCTCGACATAGGTCAGCAGCCAGTCCGCCTGTGGCCATTCAGGCACAGTCAACGTGCCCTGGGAACGGGGCACCGACGACTCACCGTAAAGCCACTCAGCCTGCAGTTCGGCGGCCTGCTGATCGGCTAATCGAAGCGTCAGATCCGCCTGCAAACCCTCTGTATCACTATTCAGATAGCCGTGCAGATGAACGCCGCCTTCCTCTGCCAACAGGGCAAGGTCAACCAGAAAGCCGGCCGCGGCTTCGCGCTCGATCGTCACCGCACCCTCGAGCGTGCAACGCCTTTCACCGCAAGGCACGCTCATAGCAAGCTGTTCAATCGCCAGCACGCGTGACGGCAGCCACTGCAGTGTTGCCGCCAGTTGTTGGACGTCAGGCATGCTGAGGGTGCGACTGGTGGAAGGCGCTGCGGTCGGCTGCCATTCCAACTGCAAATGGTCCGCCTGGAATGCAGCGAGGCGCGGCCCTCCCGACCAGGCTGGGGCGATGCGCAACGCCCGGGCGTGGATCTGCAGCTGTGCACCACTGGCGTCGGTATACCGCCCGGCAACACGTTCCAGTTGCAACCCTCCGTCTGACCAGCCGACACCCGCCCAGTCAAACTGGTCGATACCGGCAGCGGTGAGGCGTTGTTGCATCAACAATACCGCGGCAAACGCGAGCGCGAGCAACAGCACGACAAGGACTGCCAACAACCGAACTCCCAAACGCATGAAAGCAAATCTCCCTATCGAGCCTGTCTGCACATCTTGCCCCGCTGGCGAGGGCCTGAGCCGTTACCCTATACTGCCACCTGTAACGGAACAGACCAGCGTCGACTAACCGCAGGGTAGCAGCTCTTGCTCGATGCCGGCCCACCAACAGAATAATAACGAGCGCCAGATGCCAGATCCTTCGACGCAGGCAGAACAACCGACTTCAACCGTGACCGGCAATGGCAGTCATTCAACCCACAGCCATCCGCTGATCGGGGTTCTGCTCGCCGCGTTGTGCGCCTGGGTTCTCATGAGCCTGTTTCAGGCCTACAAGCCCTTGCCCGAAGGCCTGTCTGTCAGTACTCCGCTGCGCGAGGCCCGGGGACTGGAGCTGCTTGATGATCGCACCTTTGTTGTCAATGGCGACGAGCGGATCAGTGACCAGCAGGTCTTCAACAAAATTCTGCGGTTGATCGCCCAGGCCCGCCAGTTGGTCGTGGTGGACATGTTCCTCTACAACGAGTTTGCGGGCGAGTCCAGCTACCAGCCGCTCACCGCCCAACTCACCGATGCGCTGCTCGCTGCGCGGCAGCAACATCCCGATATGCCCATCGTGCTGATCACCGATCCGTTCAATACGCTCTACGGCGGCTTGCCCGCAACCCACCTGGAAAAACTGCGCGCCTCGGGAGTCGACGTGGTGATGTCCGATGTCAATGCACTGCCGGCATCCAACCCGGTCTGGTCTGGCCTCTGGCATCTATGCTGTCGACATGTCGGGAACAGCAGCGAAGGCGGCTGGCTACCCAATCCCGTCGGCGAGGGCGATGTCACCCTGCGCAGCTATCTGGCGCTGCTCAACTTTCGCGCCAACCACCGCAAGACACTGATCGTTGATGAGGGCGACAGCTGGGCAGGCCTGGTGACCTCGGCCAACCCCCATGACGCCAGCAGCCGCCACAGCAACAACGCTCTGGTGTTGCGCGGCGCCGCGGCATTGGACCTGCTGGCCACCGAGATGTCGGTAATGGCTTTCTCGGGAAACGCCCCGACGTTTGCAATACCCCAGCCACCACCCGCCCTCGCGAATCCGGAAGGCCCCCTGGTGCAGGTTCTGACCGAAGGGAAAATTCGTGATGCATTACTGACGCTGATCGACAGCAGCGTCGCCGGGGACCAACTGGACATGGAAGTGTTCTATCTGTCCCACCGTCCGACCATCGAGGCACTGGTGCGCGCCAGCGACCGCGGGGTCAAGGTGCGTGCGATGCTGGACCCGAACAAGGATGCGTTCGGGCGCGAAAAAGGCGGCGTACCCAATCGTCAGGCCGGCTGGGACTTGCATGAGGCCGGTATTCCCGTGCGCTGGTGTGCCACCCGCGGCGAGCAATGCCACCGCAAATGGATCCAGCTGAAACGGGCCGATGGCAGCGCGGAGATGATCATCGGCTCGGCCAACTTTACTAGGCGCAACCTTGACGACCTGAATCTGGAAACCAGCGCGCGGGTGGTAGCCGATTCACAAGTCCCTGTCATGCAGCGCGCACAGGCATTATTCGAGCGGAACTGGAGCAATCACGAGGGCCACCTATACAGCCAGCCCTACGCGGATTTTGCCGACCACTCACGCTGGCGCTACGCACTCTACCGATTCATGGAGTTCACCGGCCTGTCGACGTTCTAGCGCCCTCGGCGCAGCTGCAAGCTTCAAGCTTCAAGCGGCAAGCGGCAAGCTAAAACCCCAAACCCCAAACCCCAAACCCCAAACTCAGATCCGCTTTTGCTTTTGCTTGTAGCTTGTAGCTTGTAGCTTGCAGCTTGTAGCTTGTAGCTTGCAGCTTGTAGCTTGTGGCTTGTGGCTTGTGGCTTGTGGCTAGCTTGCGAGCTCCGCGAAACAGTCGGCGATAATATCCATACCCTGCTGGACCTCTGGATCCGTGGCGGTCAGGGGCACCAGAATGCGGATGACGTTGCCGTACTGGCCGCAGGACAGCAGGATAAGCCCCTTTTCCCGCGCGCGGGCGACCAATTGGGCGGCCAGGTTCGGATCTGGTCGGCATTGGTCGTCAAACAGTTCGCAGGCCATCATTGCACCCAGGCCACGGACCTCGGCAATACGCTTGTCATCCTGGGCAATCGCCCGCAGGCGTGAGCCAATCATCTCGCCCAGGGTGCGGCTGCGCGCCAGCAGGTTTTCCTCTTCAAACACCTCCAGCACCGCCAGGGCTGCAGCGCAGGCCACCGGACTGCCTGCGTAGGTACCACCCAGACCGCCCGGGCCAATGGCATCCATCAGCTCTGCCTTGCCACACACCCCGGCCAGCGGAAAGCCGCCGGCAATCGATTTGGCGAAGGTGGTCAGATCCGGCGCAACACCGCTCTGTTCCATCGCAAAAAAGGTGCCGGTACGCCCAGCCCCGCTTTGCACTTCGTCTGCCACCAGAACAATGCCGTGTAAATCACACAGCTGGCGTAACTGCCCCATGAACGCAGGACTGGCCACGTGAAAACCGCCTTCTCCCTGTACGGGCTCGATCACTATGGCGGCGATATCCCGTGGCTCGGCGTCGTTCTTGAAGATACGTTCGATACTGGCGATCGCATCAGCGTCACTCACCCCATGCAGCGCACAGGGGAACTGGGCCCGATAAACGCCACCGGGCATCAGCCCCATACCCGCGGAATAGGGCGCGACCTTGCCATTCATCGACAGGGTCATCATGGTGCGGCCGTGATAGCCCCCGGTAAAGGCAATCACCCCGGCCCTGCCAGTGGCAGCGCGGGCGATCTTGACCGCATTTTCCAGCGCCTCGGAGCCCGTGGTCACCAACAGGGTTTTCTTGGCAAAGTCGCCTGGCACCAATGCATTCAGTTTTTCGCACAACGCCACATAGGGCTCATACGCCAGCACCTGGAAACAGGTGTGCGTGTAATGTTCGAGCTGACGTTTGACCGCGTCCATGACCCTGGGATGACGGTGGCCGGTATTAAGCACGGCAATCCCACCGGCAAAATCAATATACTGCCGGCCCTCGACATCCCACACGGTGGCATTTTCCGCACGTTCGACGAAGACCGGATGAATCTGACCCACACCCCGGGCAACAGCTGCATTGCGGCGCTGCATCAGGGTTTCGTTGCTTTTACTCATCACTCACCTCACACACAGTCAGATGAAATCCCGGGTCAGATTCCGCCCAGGCACAGGTATTTGATTTCCACGTATTCTTCGATGCCGTATTTGGAACCCTCGCGGCCCAGACCGGAGGATTTCATGCCACCGAATGGCGCTACTTCGGTGGAAATAAGCCCCGTGTTGATACCCACCATGCCGTATTCCAGCGCCTCGGCTACCCGGAAAGCACGGCTCAGATCCCGCGCATAGAAATAGGCGGCCAGACCGAATTCGGTGTCGTTGGCCTGGCGAACCACATCGGCCTCGTCGTTGAAGCGGAACAAAGGCGCCAGGGGGCCAAAGGTTTCCTCACGCGCCACCAACATGCTGCTGTCAATATCAGCAAGGACCGTGGGCTCGAAGAAAAAACCGCCCAGGGCATGTGGCTGCCCGCCAACCAGTACGCGGGCGCCCTTGCCGGTGGCGTCTGCAAGGTGCTGCTGCACCTTGTTTACGGCCGCCGCATTGATAAGCGGGCCGGTAGTAACGCCATCGTCAGCGCCATTACCTACCTTCAATTTGTTTACTGCCGCAACCAGCTTCTCGGCAAAGGCGTCGTACACGCCATCCTGCACATAGATGCGGTTGGCGCAGACACAGGTCTGACCGGCGTTGCGGTACTTGGAAATCATCGCGCCCTCTACTGCCGCATCCAGATCGGCATCATCAAACACGATAAAGGGCGCGTTGCCGCCCAGCTCCAGAGACAATTTCTTCAGCGTAGGCGCGCATTGCTCCATCAACTTGATACCAACTCCGGTAGAGCCGGTGAACGACAGTTTGCGCACAATCGGGTTGGCGCAAAGCTCGCCACCCACGGCGATGGCCTGCTCGGCGTCCGCGGTCACTACACTCAAGAGTCCGGCGGGCAGACCGGCCTGCTCGGCCAGAGCCACCAGCGCCAATGCGGAGAACGGCGTCTGCGGCGCGGGCTTGAGAACCATCGCGCAACCAGCCGCAAGAGCGGGGGCCGCCTTGCGGGTGATCATCGCAGCGGGGAAATTCCAGGGGGTAATGGCCGCGGTAACGCCCACCGGCTCTTTCTGCACAATGATGCGCTTGTCCGCTTGATGACCGGGGATAGTATCGCCGTAGACACGCTTGGCTTCCTCGGCAAACCACTCGATAAAGGAGGCTGCGTAGGCAACCTCCCCGCGTGCTTCGGCCAATGGCTTACCCTGTTCGGCGGTCATGATCTGCGCCAGATCTTCCTGGTGCGTCATCATCAGCTCGAACCACTTGCGCAATACCGCGGAACGCTCCTTGGCGGTGCGCTTGCGCCAGGCTGGCTGAGCTGCTCGCGCAGCTTCAATTGCCCTGCGAGTTTCCGCCGCTCCCATGTTTGGCACGCTCCCCAGACGCTCGGCATTGGCCGGGTTGAAGATTTCGGTGCGCGCACCATTGTCAGCCTCGCACCAACGACCGTCGATATGGGCTTGCTGGCGAAACAGGTCTGGGGATTGCAGTTGCATGGAGGCTCCTCGCAGGGGTAAAACGCAACGTCAGGCGTAACGCATTTACCACATAGATGTTTGAAATTTCAAACATGCTAAGTCGCGCGAGAAGAACAGGCAAGAGGGCCTGGAAAAAAAGCTGGCGAGGGTCGTAACGAGTGTTTTACCTACGAGACAGAAGAGTCAAGAGAGACAGGTTCAGACCAGGGCGTCCATGCCCGCGGCAAGAGTGAAGAGAGCGTTACCGGTGCAATAGCGGCACCACTCCGACGTAGTATCGAGAGTCTGTCAGGCCGCCGTCTCGCTATCGAACAACTCAGCCGGCCCATGCTGATCAGCTTCAAGCAAACCAGCAACGCGCTGCAAACTGGCCAGCAGCATCAATTGCTCCCAATCTGCCAGTTTGCCGAATCGATCCAGGAACTCCACTGGCAGTAAAGCCGGCTCGGACTGGATTGCATCCACGCCCTTGGCGGTCAACGCCAGATGCACCTTACGCTTGTCGCTCTTGCTGCGAATTCGCTGAAGCAACTCTCGGCTTTCGAGGCGGTCAATGATAGTGCTTAGGGTAGCCTGGGAAACGCTGACCCGTTTCGCCAGATCGCCCAAAGTTCCCTCGCCCATCGCCTTGATGCTGTGCATGATCAGCAGCTGAATAGGCGTGAGGCCGCTGTGGCGGCCCAGGCGCTTGGCGTGTATCTCACTGGCCCGCTGCAGGCGGCGCAGGGAAAGATAGAGGTCGTGCATCATGTACATGTCTGGCTCCCGGCCGCACTCGAAGGAGTGCATTTTGCCATAAAGTCTAAATATTACAGTAGTAATGAATAATGCTGTTTTTTCATGACCCTGAAATCTGCTATGAACACCATTAACAGGCTAAATACGATCTGCTCATAGCTTGAAACAGGGCTAGAGTACCGCAGAATTACTTTTGGATCAAAATAGTACGCAAGGCAGATTCGCTCCTGCAACCAGAGCAAAGCCTTGACTCAATATTGTGACAACCGCATCGGGTCACTGAGTTCAAACCGGCCGCGGCGCAGGCCTATACTGCCGCCAGCGTCTTATTCGATAGCCAGAACCAACAAAACACGATAAAAGCGGCCTTATGAAAAATACAATTCCGACTACGCTGAGCGCATGCGCCACAGCCCTGACCTGCCTCTTCCCGACACTCACTCTGGCGCAGGACTCTCCTCTCAGCCTGCCAGCACAGGTGGTCCTGGGTAGCGAGGCAGCCGATCAGGACACCCGCGTGCCCCTGGCCCGCGATACCGTCAGCGGTGAGCAGATAAGCCCCCAGAGCCTGGGCGCCAATCTGTCCGAGACCCTGCAGCGCGTACCCGGCATAGTCGCGGTCAACCGGCAGAACTACGCCCAGGACCTGCAGATTTCCTCCCGCGGATTCGGCGCCCGCGCCCAGTTCGGTGTGCGCGGGGTACGCCTGGTGCAGGACGGCATCCCCCTGACCATGCCCGACGGCCAGGGCCAGCCCTCCCTGTTCGACCTGGATGGCATGCAGCGCATCGAGGTGCTACGTGGCCCACTGACCACGCTCTACGGCAATGCTTCCGGCGGGATCATCCAGGGTTTCACCGATGAAGGTGCTTTCTATCCGACCCTGGAAAACCGCACCGCCATCGGCCCCGACAACCTGCGCCGCTCACGGCTGCGCTACGGTGGCCAGCACGGTGATCTGAACGTCGCTGCCAACATCTCGCGCCTGGAAACCGATGGCTATCGGGACCACAGCGAAACCCGGCGGGACATCGCCAATCTGCGTCTGGGCTGGGACATCGACGACGCCTCCAGCCTGACGCTATTGATCAACAGTCTCGATCAGCCGGAAACCGAAGACCCGCTGGGGTTGACCCGGGCGCAGGTGCGGGAGGACCGACGCCAGGCCGTGGCCGGCACCCAGACCTTTGATACGCGCAAGACCGTACGCCATAACCAGGCCGGGTTGAACTACCAGCGCCGGCTGGCCAACGATGACAAGATCACCCTCATGGTTTACGGCGGCGAGCGCTATGTAGAGCAGTTTCTGGCATTTCCTGGTGGCGGCCAGTTCTCCGGTGGCGGTGTGATCGAACTGGATCGTCGCTTTGGCGGTGGCGAACTGGGCTGGCAGCGCGAGACTCAGCTATTTGGCCTACCGGTCGAACTGGCAGCGGGTCTGACCTATGACTACCAGGGCGAGCAGCGCAATGGGTTCGTCAACGACTTCGGCGACAAAGGGGCCCAGCAGCGAGACGAATTCAATACGGTCGACAGCCAGGACGCTTATCTGATCAGCACCTGGCAACTGGATCCACGCTGGACCCTGACCGCCGGCTTGCGTCATAGCCGTGTGGAGTTCGAGTCCGAAGATGATTATCTCGTCGACGGGCAGGACGACAGCGGCGGCGTGGACTATCAAAAGACCAACCCCGCAGTGGGTCTGAGCTATCAGTGGAATCCGGCACTAACTCTGTATGCGGCCTTGGGCCAGGGATTCGAAACCCCCACCTTTCAGGAATTGGCGTACCAGCAGCAGGGCAGCGGTTTGAACTTCGGCCTGGAACCGAGCGAGTCGCGCAACGCCGAGATCGGCATGAAGCTCCGGCATGAGCGAACCCGGCTGAATCTGGCCCTGTTCCACAGCCGCGTGGAAGACGAGATCGTCACCGGGCCCAACCAGGCGGTGACGGGTCGCAGCACCTTCGTCAACGCCGGCCAGTCGACCCGCAGGGGCCTTGAACTCTCGCTTGAGCAGGGCTTTGATCACGGCATTGAAGCTTATCTGGCCTACACCCTCCTCGATGCCCGTTTCGACAGTTACACGACGAGCGATGGCGACGATCTATCCGGCAAGGACCTGCCCGGCGTGCCCCGCCACAGCCTGTTTGCCGAGCTGAGTTGGCAGCCTCCGGGGACCGGCTTTACCACCGCCCTCGAAGCCCAATCCTTGAGTGAGCGCTTCGCCACTGACGACAATCAGGCCCGCGCCTCGGGCTACGCCGTATTCAACTGGCGTGCCGGTTATAGCCACGAGGTCGGCAACTGGACGGTCGATCCGTTCGTGCGCGTCGACAATATCGGTGACAAGGAATATATCGGCTCGCTGATCGTCAACGGACCCGGCGGCCGCTACTACGAACCGGCACCCGATCGCCAATGGCTGGTCGGTCTGGGCTTGCAGTATCAGTGGCGCTAGGGGCTGCCGGAAGGGCCGGGTACCACCCCGGCCAGCGGTGTATTGGCTTACCCCCCTCTGTCGAGATGGAACTCGACACTCCCAGGGTGCACGCCCGGGAGGGCTGGGTTCCATCCCGGCCAGCCGTGTATCGGCTTACCCCCCTCTGTCGAGATGGAGCTCGACACTCCCAGGGTGCACGCCCGGGAGGGCCGGGTTCCATCCCTGCCAAAGGGTGCGCCCGCGCCGGCGTCGGTGGAGGCATAATTCAATATATTTGACAAAATTTCAGATTATTGCGGTTATCGGGGTTTTTCGTTTGTTATTTTTGACATAAGATCGAAATACATTCTACCCAGTACACCGCTCAAGCAACGCCAGGACGACCCCCATGAACAGCATGCACGCCCCCGCCAGTCAGCAGGACCTCAGTCTTGATGAATTCTGGATGCCCTTTACTGCCAACCGCCAGTTCAAGGATCGTCCGCGCCTGCTTGAGAGCGCCGAAGGCATGTACTACACCGATGTGGAAGGTCGCCAGGTCATCGACGGCACCTCCGGCCTCTGGTGCTGCAACGCCGGCCACGGTCGCAAGGAGATCGCCGAAGCAGTCAGCAAGCAGATCGCCAAGATGGACTTTGCTCCAACCTTCCAGATGGGCCATCCGCTGCCTTTCCAACTGGCCGAGCGCCTGGTTGAAATTGCACCAGAAGGCCTGAATCGCGTCTTCTTCACCAACTCCGGTTCCGAGTCGGTCGATACCGCGCTGAAAATCGCCCTTGCTTACCACCGCGCCCGTGGTGAAGGCACCCGCACCCGGCTGATCGGCCGCGAACTGGGCTATCACGGTGTCGGCTTCGGCGGCATTTCCGTCGGCGGCATGGTCAATAACCGCAAGGCCTTTGGTGTACAACTCCCCGGTGTTGACCACCTGCCGCATACCCTGGATCTGGAGCGCAACGCCTTTACCCGTGGCCTGCCGAAACACGGCGTCGAATATGCGGACCATCTGGAGCGCCTGGTCAACCTGCATGGCGCCGAGAACATCGCAGCCGTTATCGTCGAACCCATGTCCGGCTCTGCCGGGGTCATTTTGCCGCCCCAGGGTTACCTCAAGCGTCTGCGCGAGATCACCGAGAAGCACGGCATCCTGCTGATATTCGACGAGGTGATCACCGGCTTCGGCCGCGTCGGCTCGCCCTTCGCTTCACAGCGCTGGGAAGTCACCCCGGACATCATGACCACGGCCAAGGGCCTGACCAACGGCGCTATCCCGATGGGCGCTGTCTTCGCCAGCGACCAGATTCAGGATGCGTTCATGCATGGCCCCGACGGCATCATCGAGCTGTTCCACGGCTATACCTATTCCGGTCACCCGGTGGCTGCTGCCGCCGCGTTGGCAACGCTGGATATCTATGCCCGCGATGGTTTGCTGACCCGTATCCGGGATCTGGAAATCTACTGGCAGGAAGGCTTGCACAGCCTGCAAGGCTTGCCCAACGTGATCGATATTCGCAACACCGGCATGGTGGGCGCTGTACACCTGGCCAGCCGTGACGGCGCGCCCGGCAAACGCGGCTACGATGTATTCGAGGGCTGCTTCTGGAATGGCTTGATGGTGCGCAACAGCGGCGACATTATCGCCATGGCACCCCCGCTGATTGTCGAGAAGAGTCATATCGACCAGATCATCAATACCCTGGGCGATGTCATTCGGCGAACGCCATAAAGGGCGGACGCAAACTCGGAGAACCACGAGGCGTGCTGGATCAGCTGTGGCGGACCGTCGGTGGCAGGGATGCCACCGTCGAGCTACAGGGACGTACTTGCTGCGTGTCCGCCATGGCTGGTCCAGCACGCCGCAGCACATAGTTTCGAACCAATACGACCTACATACTTTTACAGCACTGGTGACCCAATGACCCTGCAACTGACTCACTTTATCAATGGCAAGCGCACCGCCGCCAGCGAGCGCACCCAGCCCCTGTTCGAACCCGCTACCGGCGAGCAGCGCGGTAACGTGTCTCTGGCCAGCGTCAGCGAAGTCGAAAAGGCCATCGCGGTCGCCAAGGCGGCGCAGCCGGCCTGGGCAGCCACCACGCCACTGAACCGGGCGCGGGTGCTGTTCAAGTACAAGGCGCTGGTCGAAGCCCACGCTGATGAGCTGGCCGAGCTGATCACCCGTGAACACGGCAAGGTATTTGACGACGCCAAAGGCGAACTGACCCGTGGCCTGGAAGTGGTCGAGTTTGCTTGCGGCATTCCGCACTTGCTCAAGGGCGAGCATACCGAGCAGGTCGGCGGTGGCGTCGATGCCTGGTCAGTCAACCAGCCTCTGGGCGTGTGCGCAGGTATTGCCCCGTTCAACTTCCCGGCGATGGTACCTATGTGGATGTTCCCGATCGCCATCGCCTGCGGCAACACCTTCATCATGAAACCATCGGAAAAAGATCCCAGCGTACCCATGCGCCTGGCCGAACTGCTCACCGAAGCAGGCTTGCCTGATGGTGTGATGAACGTGGTTAACGGTGACAAGGAAGCGGTCGACGTACTGCTCACCCATCCGGACGTACAGGCTGTCAGCTTTGTCGGCTCGACCCCCATCGCCGAATATATCTATGCCACCGGGTGCGAACATGGCAAGCGCGTGCAGGCCCTGGGCGGCGCGAAAAATCATATGTTGGTCATGCCCGACGCCGACCTGGATCAAACTGTGAATGCGCTGATGGGTGCGGCCTATGGCAGTGCCGGTGAGCGTTGCATGGCGATTTCCGTGGCGGTAGCGGTGGGCGATGAAGTAGCTGATCAACTGGCTGCCGCGCTGGCACCCAAGGTCAAGGCACTGAAAATCGGTAACGGCCTGAGCGCCGGCATGGAGATGGGTCCGCTGGTCTCCGCTCAGCACCGGGACAAGGTTCGTGGCTATATCGATCAAGGCGTAAGCGAAGGCGCCGAGCTGGTAGTCGATGGCCGCGATGTCAGCGTCCCCGGCCTGGAAGGCGGTTATTTCATGGGTGGCTGCCTGTTCGACAAGGTCACCGCCGAGATGACCATCTACCGCGAGGAAATTTTCGGGCCCGTGCTGTGCATTGTGCGCGTACCGGATTACGCCACTGGGGTGAAACTGATCAACGCGCATGAGTACGGCAATGGCACGGCGATCTTCACCCGTGATGGCGATGCTGCCCGGCAGTTCTGCAACGAGATCCAGGTGGGCATGGTCGGCGTGAACGTGCCGATCCCGGTTCCCATGGCCTTTCACAGCTTCGGCGGCTGGAAGCGCTCGCTGTTCGGCCCACTGCACATGCACGGCCCGGACGGAGTGCGTTTTTATACCAAGCGCAAGGCAATCACCTCCCGCTGGCCCACGGGCATCCGCGCCGATGCTGAATTCAGCATTCCGACCATGAAGTAGGTGGAGAGATAACCATGTCTATCGAGAGCATTGTCGATTTTGCGACCGCACCCACCGAGGCCGAGCACTATCGGCCCGACCCCGAGAAGGTCCGCGATGGTGATCCGGCGCAGTCCGTGTGCAATCACTACAGCAGCCCTTGCGGGCAGTTTTCCACCGGCACCTGGGAGTGCGTTCCAGGGCGCTGGGACGTGAGCTACAGTGAACACGAGTACTGCGAGATACTGGAAGGCGTCTCGATTCTGCACGATGACCAGGGTGGCAGCCGCGACCTGGTGGCTGGCGACCGTTTCGTGATCCCTGCCGGCTTTGTCGGCAGCTGGGAAGTGATCGAGCGCACCCGCAAGGTCTATGTGATCTTCGAACCTTTAACCAGCTGAGGCGCGTCAAACAGAAGTCCAGCCCCCTGGCACAGGAAATCGGCTTGGTCTAAACGTGACCCAGCGGTTACAGTTCTCGTCAGCATATGCATTCGAAGAACACTCCAGCGCCCTGGTTGGCAAGAAGCTGCCAGAGCTGCCCACCGCTGGTGGGCACGGGCGCCTGGTACCTGTCAGGAGTCATGCCAGATGTCGCGTTTGCCGGTCATAGTCGGTTTTGGTGGCTACAACGCCGCCGGTCGCAGTTCCTTCCACCATGGGTTTCGCCGCACGGTGATCGAATCCCTGCCCGTCGACGAGCGTCAGGAGACCCTTGCCGGTCTGGCGGTTTTGATGAAACTGGTGCGGGTCGAGAACGACCAGTATCTGGATGCCGACGACCAGCCACTTACGCCCGCTGATATCGAGGCCCGCTTTGGCGAGCAGATTCTGCAGGGCACGCTCGTGCGGCGGATTGAAAAACGCCATCTGGATGTGGATGCCGCCCACTGGCAGAAGAACCTGACCATTACCGGTGAAGCCGGCAAACCCTTTTCCTTCATCACCCTGGCCAAGCAGCTGCCCGAGCCGCTACCTACCGACTGGGTCATTGAGCCGTTGAATGACACCGAGGTGATGGTGACCGTCTATGACGGCTGTGACATCAAGGTGGACAGCTATCGCTCGCTGCCAGTGAAGTCTGCCGGTCAACTGCCCTGCGGCTTCGAGCCCTCCGAGCACTACGCTTCACGCTTTCACCCGCGCGGGCTACAGATGACCATTGTGGCCGCAACCGATGCCCTGCGCTCCAGCGGCCTGCCCTGGCAGACCATCGTCGACAGCGTACAACCCGATGAAATTGCAGTCTTTGCCAGTAGCGCAATGAGCCAGCTCGACGAGAACAGCTTCGGTGGGCTCATGCAGTCGCGGCTGAAGGGCAACCGGGTCAGCGCCAAGCAGCTGGCACTGGGGCTCAACAGCATGCCGGCGGACTTTATCAACGCCTACATCCTGGGCAGCGTAGGCACCACCGGCGCAATTACCGGCGCCTGTGCGAGCTTTTTGTACAACCTGCAGAAAGGCACCGAAATGATTACCAGCGGCCGCGCCCGCGTGGTGCTGGTAGGTAATGGCGAGGCGCCGGTTACCCAGGAGTGCATTGAGGGCTATGGCGCGATGGGCGCCCTGGCGACCGAAGACGGGCTGCGCAATATCGAAGGCAAACCCGACGTCGACTTCCGCCGGGCCAGCCGTCCCTTCAGTCATAACTGCGGCTTTACTCTGGCCGAGTCGGCGCAGTTCTTCCTGCTGATGGATGATGAGTTGGCCATGCAGTTGGGCGCAGACATCCATGGCGCGGTGCCCGATGTGTTCATCAATGCTGATGGCTTCAAGAAGTCCATTTCTGCACCCGGGCCTGGCAACTATCTGACCATGTCCAAAGCGATTTTCAGTGCGATGCAGATCGTCGGTGAAGAAGGGGTGCGCAAGCGCAGCTTCGTCCACGCCCACGGCTCCAGCACGCCGGCGAACCGGGTGACCGAGTCCGAGCTGCTGGACCGGGTAGCTGGTGCGTTCGATATCGGTGACCTGCCGCTCACCGCTGTGAAGGCTTATGTTGGGCATTCGTTGGCCAGTGCCAGCGCCGACCAGATGGCTTCCGCGCTGGGCAGCTTCAAATACCAGATTATTCCGGGCATCAAGACCATCGATGCGGTGGCCGACGATGTACACCGCGAGCATTTGCGCATCAGCACCAGCGATATCAAACGCACCACCGATCCGCTGGAGGTCTGCTTTATCAATTCCAAGGGCTTCGGCGGCAACAACGCCAGCTGTGTGGTGCTGGCGCCCAGCGTGGTCGAGCGGATGCTGAAAAAGCGTTACGGCGATGCCGCATTTACCGACTACTGCAAACGCCGTGAAGACACGCGTGCAGCGGCCAGCGCCTACGACGGGAAAGCACTCAAGGGGCAGCTGGACGTCATCTATAACTTTGGCCAGAACATGATTGACGACAGCCAGATAGAGCTGAGTGATGCGCAGATACGCATTCCCGGCTTCAGTCAGCCACTGGTATTTCGCACCGATGACCGCTTCAAGGACATGCTCTGACAGGGGGGATCTCATCCCCGGACCTGCCGGGGATGAGCAGTACCATCAGCGTTTCGCGCGGGCGGCGGCGATAAATGCTGCCATCTCGGCGTTCTTGTCTGCCTCGATTTTCTGCACATTCGGGTTCTCGGCCAGCTTGGCCTGCAGCGCCCGGGCTTCCGGCAGATCAGCCAACAGATCCAGGTCAAACAACTTCTTTGCCACAGCGCTGGCCAGGTCGATGCTGTAGATGAACATCAGGTCGGCAATGGTCATCTCGCTGCCTGCCACGTAGGGAGCAAACTTGGCGTGGCGCTTGAGCGCTGCAACACCCGCCAGAAGATCGGTCTTGGCTTTGTCCTTCACCTGCTGATCGACCTTGCCACCAAAAAACACTTCCGCGTAGCAGCTACGGGCGGGCAGCTCTATATACAATTCGATTTCCTTGGTCAGCGCCCGCACTGTTGCGCGCTCGAAGGCATCCTTCGGCAGCAGCGGCTTGCCGCCCTGGGTCTCTTCAATGTATTCGAGGATCACATTGGTTTCGCTGACCAGGCCGTGCTCGGTTTCCAGGGCCGGCACCTTGCCGCGCGGGCTGATCGCCAGAAACGCTTCATCCTGGCTGGGGTGCACCACGTTCACTTCAAAATCGACGCCTTTCTCCAACAGCGCCAGCTTGACCATGTTGAAATAGTTGCTGACGGCAAATCCGTGAAGTTTGAGCATGAAATAGTCTCCTGCAGAGTGGGTGTTATTTTTCTGTGCCACTGTTGTAGCGCCGGGGGGACAAAATATCCAGTGGCATAAGCTGGGTGAATGCGCACGCAGTGGCGATGCAATGACCTACAACAACGAATATTGCCTATGCTTTTCACAGCCTTTTGGGGCTAGACTGAATACTGAACATCGAGAAACCGAATCCATAGAAGAGGTAGCGCCCAATGCTGAAACCCGACGAAATCACCGAAATCAACCTGCTTAACCAATTCAACCTGGCCAGCTCCCTCGAGGGCCTGAAAATCCATCGGCATGAGGCTACACAAGAGGTAGTCGCTGCTGCCGAACGGCTGCATGCCCGGGGACTTACCACTCAGCCCGATGGCGGCTACCTGACCAGTCTGGGTCTGGATGCAGCAGAGCACAGCCAGGCATTGCTTACCATCCTGCGCGCCGATTGATAACAGACCGAAAATCATGGCCCTGAGTGGAGAAATTCAGCCGCAGATAGCCGAGGGCATTGACCGCAAGGCCCTGACCACCCTGCGTAACCGCTTCACGGGTATCAACCGAAGCCGCCTGCAACGTGTGCTGCAGGCGTTACCGGCGCGCCAGTACAACGTTCTGCAAGTCATTCCCCTGCTGTTCGACGTCAATCATCCACTTTTACCGGGTTATGTTTCGCGTTCCACTCCCCACGGCCTTGCCAGCTACGTTCCTGATTCCAATGTACTGCAAGTCGCCCAGGCATTGACCCGCAGCTTCAGCTATCGCCGGCATCCGGCCGGATTCACCGGTGACATCCAGTCGCTGTATCTGATGGGTAGCGGCGGAACCATCGCTCAGTCCGACCAGAGCGACCTGGATATCTGGGTCTGCCACGCGCCGCACCTGGCAGCCGGAGCCATCGCCGAGCTGGCAGCGAAATGCCAACTGATCACTGACTGGGCCGCCACCCAGAGCTGCGAAGCGCACTTTCATCTGGTCAACCCAGCGACCTTCAGTCTGGGTGACCGTGACAACGCCCTGAGTGTCGAGGACTGCGGCAGCACCCAGCACTACCTCTTGCTGGATGAGTTCTATCGCACCGCCATCCTGCTGGGGGGTCGCTATCCACTATGGTGGCTGGTGCCAGACTATGAAGAAAAGCACTACGCCGATTTCACCCGCCAATTGATCGAAAAACGCTTTATCCGCGCACAGGAAAGCCTGGATCTGGGACATATGGCACGAATTCCGGCTGGTGAGTACGTCGGAGCCGGCCTCTGGCAACTGTTCAAGGGCATCGAATCACCTTACAAATCCGTGTTGAAGCTGCTGCTGACCGAGGTTTACGCAAGCGAACACCCCGAGGTGCGCTGTTTGAGCCTGGATTTCAAGCATGCCGTCTATGCCAACCATCTGGATCTGGATGAACTGGATCCCTATGTCATGCTTTACCGACGAATCGAACGCTATCTGCTCAAGCGGCAGGAAACCGAACGCCTCGAACTGGTACGCCGGTGTCTGTATATCAAGGCCGACGTCCGCCTGAGCCGACGCACCGGCACTTTGGGCTGGAAGCGCAGCCTGATGGAAAAGCTGGTGCGCGAATGGCACTGGGACACACGGCAGCTGCAGCAGATGGACAATCGTCAGGTATGGCGTGTGGGCGAAGTGACGCGCGAACGCCAGCAACTGGTCAGTGAGCTGACTCACAGCTATCGCTTTCTGTCCCAGTTCGGACGCAGCAATGGCGTGATAAACCAGGTCAACAGTCGTGACCTTTCCCTGCTCGGCCGCAGGCTATACGCCGCTTTCGAACGCAAGGCGGGCAAGATCGAAGTCATCAACCCGGGTATCGCCCCCGACCTCAGTGAACCCTTGCTGACCCTGGCGCAACGCACCAGCGGGGAGCCGGAGCAGAGCAGCTGGCATCTGTACCGAGGCACCCTGAGTCAGCCAGAACTGACTGATCACGCCCCGCTCAAGTACACCCGACATCTGGTTGAGTTGCTCGCCTGGGCACACCGCAACGGTCTGGTCGATGCGGCCACGCGCATCGCGGTACATCCTGGTGACAGCGCGCTGAGCGAGTTCGAGCTGAGTAACCTGCTGGCGAGTCTGCGCCAACATTTCCCGCAGCCTCTGCCGGTTCTGACCGAAACCGCGTTATCACGCCCCAGCCAACCGTGCCAGGCTCTACTGCTGGTGAATGTGGGGCTCGACCCGCTGCCGGTCACCAGCCAGAAGAACGTGCATCTGATCAGCAGCCATACCGACGCCCTGGGTTACTCGGGGCTGCGCGACAATCTGATTCTGAGTATCGACCAGGTCACGCTCAATAGCTGGAACGAGCTGCAGGTCGGCCGCTTCGAGGGTGAGCAGGCCTGTATCCAGGCCCTGTGCGATTATTTGAACAAGGCACACGAACATCAGCACCGGCCGGATCTGCAGGTAGTCTGTTTTTGCCGCAACCGCTCCAGCGCGATTGCCGAACGCGTAGAACAGCTGTTTCAGGACGCCACCCGGCAACTGCTAGCAGAGCCCCCATCGCGTTTTCTGCTGCAGGTACAAAACAGCTTCCAGGTGCTCGAACGCAAGGAGGGCCTGATCGACATTACCCGCCTGCCTGATCGCGAGCGACTGATGCGCTATCTGGGCAGTGGCCGGACCAGCTATAGCGCCCTGGCACTGGATCGCTTCGCACTGCAGGGGCACGATACCGCCCTGATGCTCCAACAGGCCCGAGGCGGCGAGATCCAGGTGTTCTATCGCCTTCTACCGGATCGCCAGGCCGAGATAAGCGTACTCGACGAGCTTGGCGCCCTGTGGCGCATCCGGCAGGCGTGCCGTGACGAGCAGACCCTACTGCTGCCATTGCTGCGCTTTCTGCATAGCATCCGTCTGCGCAGACAGATCAACCAGAGTCTCGAGTTGAGCCTGCGTGAAGAACCCCTGTCACTCTATGCAATCCGCCCTGCCGCCGAGGGTCTGCCGTTACGGCTCGAGGCCCAGCGGGTCCCCGGTCAGGGTATTGAAACCGATTACTACGCAGTACAGGCGATTGCCGAGCCCGGAGATGACCAGAGCCTGAAGGTAAGCATTTTTTGCGGGCAAAAGGAGTTTTCCGAACTCGATCACGGCGCTGACCTGTTTAGCGCGGCAGCGCGGCACATTCTCAATCAACGTGCCGGAACGGAAGACTACCCATGCTATATAACCGACCTGGACCTATCTGCAGTCGATCCTGCCGGCAACATGCAAACTGTCCATTACCTGCGTTATCGGCAACGACTCGAAGATGCGCTGAATGCGGCGATGGGTATTGCGCGCAGCTGATTACTGGGGCGAACCAAGCCGGGCGGCGCGGCTGGCAAAACGTTTCTTTGCGTCGGTGATGATCTGCAACTGACGCTCATCGGTGGCAGCTGCCCACTCGAGGATTTCCGCCATCAGCCGCCCGCAACCCAGGCATTGATCGCCATCGAGGCAACACTTGCGCACACAGGGGGATGGCTGACGACCGGCAACTGGCACCTATTCCTCCTCCAGATCCAGTTCCAGCTCTTCACCGGTCAGGTCATTGAGCACCTGGCTCAGCACCAGCTCCAGCGGCTCATCATCACTGTCGTGGAGCCAGCCCTCGCCGGGAAAATAACCAAAATGCCGGGTCGCATCCGGCGCCGTAAGCCAGATCTCCCGCGAAGCCGGCTGACGGCCGACCACCAGGCGCGGACCTTCGGCGAGGATCAGCACCAGTGATCCGTCAATCACCTCCATATCCAGATCCAGGTCGCTCGCGTCCAGCGCATATTCGATTCTGTCCTGCAGCAGGTCGACCTGCCGGTTGAAATCTTCTTCGCTCAATTCATGCATGCCTGTTCTCTTCTCCGGTCATCCAGCGCCGGTTCGGATGCGTCAGACCGGGCGGCTGGGTATACTGCCGTATATTGGCTGTTTTTCAATAAGGATTTCATTATGAAGTATTCCATTGCAGTGCTGTTTGCACTCTTCGTTCTTGCTGGCTGTGGCCAGAAGGGCCCGTTGTATATGCCCGCCGAGAAAATCGACGAGCCGCGCAACGAATCCGAGGAAGCCATGATCCAGCAGCCTTCCGAGCGCTGAAAAAGTCATCCTCCGCCTCCCGTAGACCCGCAAACGAAGCTTATAACATGACCGTTTTTGATTACCGCAATGGCGAACTGCACGCCGAAGACCTGCCATTGTCCGATATTGCCACACGCCATGGCACACCCTGTTTCGTCTACTCGCGCCAGGCAATAGAACAGGCCTGGCTGGCCTGGGACCAGGCTCTGGCAGGAACACCGCACCTGGTCTGCTTTGCCATCAAGGCCAACTCCAATCTGGCCGTGCTGAATATTCTCGCGCGCCTGGGTGCAGGTTTCGACATTGTCTCGGGTGGCGAGCTGGAGCGCGTACTCGCGGCAGGCGGGGAGCCCTCACGCATTGTTTTTTCCGGCCTGGGCAAAACCGCCGAAGAAATGCGCCGCGCCCTCGAAGTAGGCATCCACTGCTTCAATGTGGAATCCACCGCCGAACTCGAGCGCCTGCAACTCGTTGCTGCAGAACTGGGTGTACAGGCACCGGTATCACTGCGGGTCAATCCCGATGTAGACGCGATGACTCATCCGTACATCTCGACCGGGCTGAAGGAAAACAAGTTCGGTATCGATATTGCCCGCGCACCCGAAGTCTACCGGCGTGCAGCCGCGCTGCCGAACATTGATGTACGGGGAATCGACTGCCATATCGGGTCCCAGCTGACCGACGACACGCCGTTGGTTGATGCCCTTGATCGCCTGCTTGCCCTGGTCGATCAACTGGCTGCAGAAGGCATACAGATTCAGCATCTGGACCTCGGCGGCGGACTTGGTGTGACCTATCGCGATGAAACACCGCCCACGCCTGCCGAGTATCTGGCCAAGGTAAAGGCGCATCTGGGCGACCGTGATCTGACGTTGCTGTTCGAACCGGGCCGCTCCATCGTCGCCAATGCCGGCGTGCTGCTGACCCGGGTCAATCTGCTCAAGCCCACCGAGCACAAGAACTTCGCGATTATCGACGCGGCAATGAATGACCTGATCCGCCCGGCGCTGTACAGCGCCTGGATGGGTATCGATGCCGTGCGTCCACGTAGCGATGTAGCGGCGCAGCAATGGGACATAGTCGGTCCGGTCTGCGAAACCGGAGATTTTCTCGGCAAGGACCGTGAGCTGGCGCTGGCTGAGGGCGATCTGCTGGCCGTACGCTCGGCCGGGGCCTACGGCTTTGTGATGAGCTCGAACTACAATACCCGTCCGCGCGCCGCCGAGGTCATGGTTGACGGCGGGCAGTGTCATCAGATCCGCCGCCGTGAAACCCTCAGCGAGCTCTTCGCTGGGGAATCCCTGTTACCCGAGGCCTGAGATGCTGCTGCGATTCACCAAGATGCACGGGTTGGGTAACGACTTCATGGTCATTGACCTGGTCACCCAGCATGCCCAGCTCAACCCGCGGCTTATCCGTCAATGGAGTGACCGCTACACCGGTATCGGTTTCGACCAGTTGTTGGTGGTAGAGCCGCCGGGAGATCCGGACATGGATTTCCGCTACCGCATCTACAACGCCGACGGTAGTGAAGTGGAGCAGTGCGGTAACGGCGCACGCTGCTTTGCCCGCTTCGTACTGGACAAGCGACTGACAGCCAAGACCGATATCCGGGTCGAGACCGCTGGCGGGCCGATTGCACTGATTGTGCAAGACGACGGACAGATAACCGTGAACATGGGCCCGCCACGGTTTGTGCCTGCAGAGATTCCCTTTCAGGCGCAAAGCGAAGCCATCTCCTACGAGCTGGCCGTTGCTGATCAGATCCTGCAGGTAGCCGCGGTATCCATGGGCAACCCCCACTGCGTGACGCTGGTCGATGACCTGAACGTTTACCCGGTGAACCGCCTGGGGCCTCTTATCGAGCGCCACAGTCGTTTTCCGAACGGGGTCAATGCGGGTTTCATGCAACTGATCGACCGTCATAGTGCTCGCCTGCGAGTATTCGAAAGAGGCGTTGGCGAAACCCGTGCCTGCGGCACTGGCGCCTGCGCTGCTGCAGTCGCCGGGATCCGCCAGGGCCACCTGACATCTCCGGTAAGCATCGAGCTGCCCGGCGGCACACTGCAGATCGAGTGGGCCGGACCCGGTGAGCCGGTGATGATGACTGGCCCCGCCACCCGTGTTTTCGAAGGACAGATACGCCTATGACCGACAAGCCTGCACACCCGACGCAACAGCTGGACGCCCATACGGTCGCCGAGTATCTACGTCACCATCCGGCGTTCTTTGCCGAATACGACGAATTGCTACCGGATCTGATTATTCCCCACCAGTCCGGCCAGGCTGTGTCGCTGGTCGAGCGCCAGGTCAAACTGCTGCGCGAACGCAATATCGACGTGCGCCACCGCCTCGGCCAGTTGATGGACGTCGCCCGGGAGAATGACCGCCTCTTCGAGAAGAGCCGCCGGCTGATCCTCGACTTGCTGGAGGCGCAAAGTCTGGAACAGGTGATTGCGAGTATCGAGGACAGCCTGCGTGATGATTTTCAGGTGCCCTTTGTCAGCCTGATTCTGTTCAGCGAAGCACAGCGCTTCCCCAATGCCCGTACCGTGAGCCACGCGCAAGCCCGTGATGCCATTGGCCATCTGCTCGATAGCGGCAAAACCCTGAGTGGCGTGTTGCGCCCCAACGAATTGGCGTTTCTGTTCGGTGAGCAGGCCAGCCACGTAGCCTCTACCGCGATCGCGCCCATCCAGCACCAGGGCCTGCACGGTGTACTGGCACTCGGTAGCCGGGACATCAACCATTACCGCAACGCCACCGGCACGCTGTTTCTGGGCTATATCGCCGATGCCCTCGCTCGAGTGCTACTGCGTCAACGGCCGGTTGCCGACGAAGTCAGGTCGTAAGGGTGCATCCTGCCGCGCTGCAATCCGAACTGGAGGCCTTTCTAGGTCACCTTCAGCGCGAGCGGCAGCTATCGCCGCGCACCCTGGAAGCGTACCGACATGATCTGGAAGGCCTGCGTCATTTCCTCGATACCCAGCAGTGCACGCGCTGGCCGGATATGGACAGCGCACGGCTGCGGCTGTTCGTTGCGCAGAGACACCAGGCCGGATTGTCAGGACGCAGCCTGCAGCGTCTACTCAGCGCCGTGCGCACCTTTTACCAGTATCTGATCCGCGAGCGGCTGTGCAAGCACAACCCGGCGCTGGACATACGCGCGCCACGCTCTGCGCGCAAGCTGCCACGGGCTCTGGATGCGGACCTCACCGCCCAGCTACTGGATGACAACAGCGACGACGACTGGCTTCTGGTACGCGATCACGCGATGCTCGAACTGTTCTACTCCTCCGGACTGCGCCTCTCGGAGCTGGCCGGGCTGGATATGCACGAACTCGATCTGGCGCAGGGCGAAGTTCGGGTTCTGGGCAAGGGTAGCAAGACGCGACTGGTACCTGTGGGGCGTATGGCGCGTGAAGCGCTGCAACGCTGGCTCAAGGTACGTACGTTGAGCAGCACAACCGAGCAGGCCCTGTTCATCGGCCAACGGGGCCGACGCCTGACACCCCGCGCTATCCAGTTGCGAGTGCGCCGCTGGGGTGTGGCCAATATCGGACAGAATCTGCATCCACATATGCTGCGTCACTCCTTTGCCAGCCATGTGCTGGAGTCCTCGGGCGACCTGCGAGCCGTGCAGGAGTTGCTTGGCCATGCGGACATCGGCACGACGCAAATCTATACCCACCTGGATTTCCAGCACCTGGCCGAGGTGTATGACAAGGCCCATCCACGCGCCAGGCGCAAGACGAGCGACACATGATTCAACTACTGACTTTCGATCTTGATAACACCCTGTGGGAAACCATGCCGGTAGTCCTGGCCGCCGAAGAAACCCTGCTGCGCTGGTTTGACGTGCACGCTCCCCGGTTCACCCAGGAACTCGACAGCGAGGCACGCAAGGCCCTGCGTCACGACGTGCTGGCAGCCGATCCAGACCTGCGCCATCGGGTAACCGCGTTTCGCCTGGCAGTGATGGAACTGGGGCTGCGGCGCGCGGGCTATGGCGAAGAGCAGGCGAAGGCGTTGACCGAGCGAGGCTTCGAGGTGTTTCTGGAGGCGCGTCACGCGCTGGAGTTTTATCCGCACGCGGAGGCGTTGCTGGACGAGTTGAGCCGTAAATACCAACTGGCAACGATTTCCAACGGCAATGCCGATGTGCGCCGCTTGGGGCTGGAGCGTTACTTCAGTGTCATTGTGTCAGCCGACGAAGTCGGCTTGAGCAAGCCCGATCCCGCACCTTTTTTGCATGCGCTGGAGCGGGCCGGTGCCGAGCCCCAGAACACGCTACACATCGGCGATCATCCGGTGGATGATATTCAGGGCGCACAGGGAGTGGGGTTGCACACCCTGTGGTTCAACCGCCTGATGCTGGACTGGCCGGATCAGCCTCGGCCCAGTGGCGAGGTGCAATGCCTGAGCGAGATACCTGCCTGGTTGGCCAACTATAAACCCTGACGGTCGCTGCCCACCGGAGTCGGGGGCAGAACCTCAGATGGGCCGGCTGCCGTACTTGCCTTCGGGCTTCTTCGGTGGATCGGCCACCACGTTGGCACCCACCTCCTGAATTTTGCCACCGCGTGCCATGAACTCTTCCATCTGACGGGCGAGCATTTCCCGTTCACGTTCCTTGGCTTCAAGTGACAAACCTTCCAGCGCGTCAGTCTGCGCCGCGGCCTTCTTGCGCGATTTGACTACGGGCGCATCACTGTCGTCATCGTCGCCATCATCATGATCGGCTACTGGCAGATCATCGGTATCGTCGGCGTCGCTGTCATCCTCGCGCTCGATCTCGTCATTCTCTAAATCGTCGTCACTCATTACAGCCACTCCAACGGAAAAAACACGCTATTTATAGCCTAACGGCAGAATTTGGCTAGGGGTGACGCAAAGTTTTTTTGTTTCATGCTGCCAGAATCGAGCACGGCTCAGGCCTGCGCGCCCCTGGTCAAACGTTGCAGCTGTTCAAGATCGGTCTGTACTCCGGAAGTTTCCCGAATTCTTGACAGGATTTCTCGCTTGAGCCGGATGAACTCAGGTTCGAGTTTCATGTCCTGATGCCGCTCCGTCGGCAACGGGACTTCGTAGATACTGTCGATTCGTCCAGGCCGCGGCGCCATCAATACGATCCGGCTGCCCAGGTAGATCGCCTCCTCGACATCGTGGGTAACGAACAGAATGGTGCTCTTTTCCAGCCGGTGCACATGCCGGATAAGGTCATGCATGACTTCCCGGGTCTGAGCGTCGAGGGCGCCAAAGGGCTCGTCCATCAACATGATATCCGGGCGCGGCATCAGCGCCCGGGCGATCGCCACACGCTGCTGCATGCCACCCGACAGTTGGCTGGGATAAGCGTCGGCAAAAGGTTGCAGTCCCATGAGACTGAGCAGCGCATCGGCGCGCCCACTCGCCGTTTCAACATCAGACTGGCTGTAGACGGTGTCGGAAATCACCTTGAGCTGGCGGCAGAAGCGAATGTTCTGCATTACCGTTAACCAGGGATAGAGGCTGTAGTGCTGAAACACCATCGCGCGGTCTACGCCGGGGCCATCGATAGGCTCGTCATGCAGCAATATTTCGCCACTGCTATGCGTTTCCAAGCCGGCAAGAATGCGCAATAGCGTCGACTTGCCACATCCGGAGGCACCCACAAAAGTGATGAACTCATTGGGCCGCACGTCGAGATTGACCTCCGAGAGTGCCTGGATGCTCTGCTCACGGGTTTCGAAGGTCTTGCCTACGTCGCGGATACGAATGCATGGCTGATCCATGGGTTTACCTCTTCTGCCAGTGAAATGCACGGCGACCGATCCAGCGGAAAGCCTGGTCGGTAAGCAGACCGATCAGACCGATCAGCAGAATGCCGGCGAAAATCTTGTCGGTATGCATGTAGCGTTGAGCGCGCAGGATCGCGTAACCCAGCCCCGAGTTGGAGGCTACCAGCTCGGCTACCACCAGATAGGTCCAGGCCCAGCCACAGGTGATGCGCAGGGTATCGAGCAGCGCCGGACGGGCCGAGGGCAGTACCACCAGGCGAATGATCTCACTGCGATTGGCACCCATCGTCTGCGCTGCCTCGATCTGCGCCATGGGTACTCGGCGCACGTCTTCAGCGGCCATCAGGGCCATCTGGAAAAAGGTCCCGATGAAGATAATCAGGATCTTCGAGCTCTCGCCGATGCCCACCCAGAGCATGACCAGCGGAATGAACGCCACCGCCGGCATATAGCGGATGAAGTCGATCAACGGCTCCAGGGTCGCCTGCACTGGACGATAGGTACCCAGGTACAAACCCAGAGGCAGGGCAATCAGCGCCGAGACGAGGAATCCAACCATGACACGATAGACGCTGATCGCGGTGTCGTTGAGCAATCCCTCATCGGTCCACCAGTGCCAGATCCGTTCGGCTACAGCGCCCGGACCGGGCATGAACAGCGGGTCGGCAAAACCCATCAGCGTATACAGCCACCAGGCCAAAAAGGGCGAAGCAAGCCCGATAGCGGCGAGTATCGCACTGGTGCGCCCGCTCATGGTGCCGCGAATGACCCACCAGCGTGGGCGGCTCACACGTGAGACGGAGGCCGCTTTATTTTCCGGAACAGGGGCTTGGGCGTTCATCGGATAACCTCCTTCTCAGGCAGACTCGACAGGGGTAGCGGTGCGCATTGCCAGCCGCTGGAAGGCGGATAGCCGCCCAGGGTTGCCAGCCTCTCGACCGGCCACTGGCTCAGGCTGGCTTCTGGCGGGTCCAGCAGCAGGCAGCGGCCGGTGCGACCAGGCAGGGAAGACAGCGTGATTTCCCACGGCATGTCTCCCCCAGAGACACGACCGAAGGAAAACTCGCAGCCCATCATGAACTCGGCCTGATCAGCGCCCAGCCCGGTGATCTGTGTTCTCAGGGGCACACCTTTGCGCGCCGGCGTTGGCCTGTCGGCAACAAACATGAAGCAATCTCCAGCCTGCAGCAGACAGCCCTTGCGCTGCGGATTGTTCACTGCCTCAAGCCAAATCGCGTGGGTAGCTCCGATCGATTCCGGCAATCGCTGCCAGACCTCCAGATAGCTGCCATCCGGCGCGGCCTCATGCACTTCGTCGGGACTGATGAATGTCATAAGCCCAACATCGGTGCCGCTGTCAGGGTGAAAATCCACCAAGCGGTGCCACTGACAGCGATCACTCTCTACTTCGGTCAGCCCGGCAAATCCGGCCTGGCTGATACGTTGATCAACTGTCATCGGTGTTGGCTCGGGTATGCGCAGATCGGCGTGTACCGAGGCTGTCTGCAACCAGAAAACGCGGGTGTCGCGATCCTCATGACCGTCGGCGGTGCGCAGCAGCGTGCGCTGCCAACCCCCCAGATAGGAATCAGGTACGTTATTCATGCGTGGTACTCCGGAAAGCGTTTGAGGCCCCGCCAGAAGGCCATGTCGTGATTCGGCCACAGATGCGCATCGGTCTCGGCTGCCACGGATTTCAGTTTGCGGATGCTTTCCACAGCCATATCCTCGCGATCGCGCCAGCACAGCCCGGGGGCGATCTCGTCATCGATATTTTCCTGCAGATCGGCGGCGTCGCCGGCAAGAATGACCGGTGCGCCCTTGGGCAACTGGATCATCAGGGACATGTGGCCGGCGGTATGCCCCGGGGTATTCAAGGCATTCAGACCGGGCAGCAGCTCGTACTCATCCTGCTGCAGGCGCCAGCGCACGTTGCCGGCAAAGTCATCGGCAAAGTAGGCGTCATCCGCCGGTTCGCGGGCAGCAAGCAGTTCATCTTCATGCACGTGCACCTCCGCTCCGCACACCTCGCAGAGCCCTCCTGCATGGTCAAAATGCAGATGACTGAGGAATACCAGGTCAATATCCTGCGTCTGCAATCCCATCCGCGCCAAGTGGGCACCCAGGCGCTGTTCCTCGTCCATCTGCGGCGGACCCATCGGGAAATCCTGCGGGTCGTACCAGTGTTGACGCGCCACAGGGTCACTGAGCTTGTGATAGTCACAGCCCACGTCAAAAAGCACACGGCCCTGCCGGGTTTCGATCAGGTAGGCGAGAATAGGTGCCTCGATCGAGGTGCCCATGCCGCGACCTCGGGTCGAGTAGGACTTGTCATAGTGGTGCGTTGCGGTGAGCAGGGGCCACAGCTTCAATACGTCGGTCATGCTGCGGCCTCCAGCTTCCTGATCAGCTCGGCACTGCTGCACAGCTCGCCGAAAATGCCACCCTCGACACCGATCATCTGCAGGGCGGCCGCGTGCAACTCGGGATGGGGCGAAGCGCAGGCGTCACTGACGGTCAGGCAGCTGAATCCAAGGTCGATACCTGCGCGCAGGGTCGAGCTGACGCATACCTCGGTAGTAACGCCAGCAATCAGCAGACAACTGACCCCACGATTGCGCAGCAGCAGCTCGAGATCGGTATGGGCAAAGGCGCTGTAACCCGGCTTGTCGATGACCGGCTCGCCGTCCAGAGGCTGCAGTTCATCGATCAGATCGTGGCCGGGCTCGCCGCGAATCAGCAGCCGTCCCATGGGACCGGACTGACCTATTGGCGCACCGCTGCGTTCGGCCCGCCGGCGTTTCCAGTCCGGCAGGTCGCTCAGATCGGAGCGGTGCCCCTCGCGGGTATGCACCACGAGCAGGCCGTAGCTGCGTGCCGCAGCGAGCAAGGCTTGCTGCGCCGGGATGGGCGCGCGCAAGCGTTGAATATCCAGGCCTGCCTGCTCGGCATAGCCACCCGGCGCGCAGAAGTCACGCTGCATGTCGATCAACAGCAGGGCGCCGTTGGCGGGATGCAACTCCGACAGAACACTCATGATTCCAGCGCAAATTCATGGCGCACTGCTGCGGCGATACCCTCGGCAATGTCTCCGGCCATGCGTGCGCCTTTCTCTGCAGTCGACCCCTTGGCCGATGACAACACGCCCGATGGCGGCACCCATTCGGTACGGGTGGGATACATGTCATAGGGCGGGAAATCAGCCGGCAGATCGTCGGGGATCTTATCCAGCGCGACCATCTGCGGATGGTAATGCAGCATCAACGAGGTCTCGATGACCGCCGCGTGCTCCAGCGCAAAGCCTGGAAAACCGTCAGGGAAGATGTCTTCCAGGGTCTGCTCCTGGCAGAAATCCCAATGTTCCAGGCGCATGACCTCCAGATCGCAATCGCGACCCAGTTCGCGTAGCGCCAGTTGGATTCCTTCGGCAACAAACCACTGATTCTCGTAATGCCCCAGCACCAACACCAGACGCTTGACGCCGTGGCGGGCGAATTCACGAACTGCGTCCTGTACCAGGGCTGAAAGGGTAGCGCCATCCAGGCTGGTGGTACCGCAAAAATGTTGGCCCCCGCCGCACTTGGGCTGGGATTTGTAACCGTAGGCCAATGCCGGGGCCACTATCCCTCCCACCTTGGCCGCTACGTCTGCACTGATCGCCGTGGATAACAACGCATCGGTACCCAGGGGCAAGTGCGGCCCATGCTGCTCGGTTGCCCCACAGGGCAGAAATACCACAGCGCCAGCCTCGACCCGCTGCTGGTATTCCACCCAGCTGATCTGGTCCATGTAGAGGTTATTCATCAGGGCAAGCTCCTTGACAGTTCGGGTTCGATTTTTTCCGGCCAACCAGCCATGACAGCAGCGATACAGACCAGGGTTGCGCCTATCCACTCGCGCATGCCGATTTCCTGATCACCCAGCCAGGCCGCGGAGAGAACGGCGGCAATCAGTTCGAATACGATCAGCACTGCTGCCCGACCGGCTTCCAGGTGGGTAACGCCGTACTGCGCCGCCAGGGTAGCGACCAACAGCCAGCCGACCGCAAACAACGCCACCAGCAGCCAGCTACCGACCCCGAGCGTCGGCAACCACTGCCCAAGCAGATAACAGGCGGCACCGGCAAATAGTGCGCTGCCAATAAAGGCGGCGAAGGTTTTGCTCACCAGCGGCACCCGGTCAGCAGCACGGGTGGCCAGATTGTTCATCGCGAAGGCAAAGCCGGCGCTGAGGGCTAGCCAGTCGATGGTCGTTAACGTTTTGAAGGTGTCCTTGCCGGCACCCAGGGTTAGCGCGATACCAACCAGTGCCAGGGCCAGTGAGCCCAGACGCAAAGGCGTCAGTTGCTCCTTGAGCAGCAACCAGCCGCCGATCACCGCCCAGACTGGCGCGAGATAGAACAGCAGCATGATGCGCACCAAATCCTCACCCAGGGACAGGGAAGAAATCAGTGCCGCATTGGCCCAGCCGCCAAAACAGATAATCGCAATCACGCCCCAGATCTGGCTGCGCCATTGTTGCCGCTGGTACCATAAAAGCGGCACAGAGACGATCGCGATAAGGCCGTACGCGGCCAGCACCATGGGCATGCCGCTCAAGCCGATACCGGCAAATGCGTGAAGCGGCACCCAACTGGTGCCCCACAAGATGGTAGCTATGATCAGAATCAGTTCCGGGCGCAACATTAGCCACCCATCCAGGAGCCGCCGTTGGGCCCCAGTATCTGTCCGGTAAAAAAGCTGGCGGCAGACGACAACAGAAAGGCCACCGCTGCGGCAACCTCTTCCGGTTTACCAAAACGTTCAGCCGGTATGGCCAGCTCCTTTGCCAGCCATTCAGCGCTCATGTTCTCGCCGGTCAGCATCGGCGTTTCGATGGGGCCCGGCGCCACCGCATTAATGCGGATATGGGGCGCAAACTCCCGGGCCAGGGAGCGGGTCAGGCCGATTACCCCGGCCTTGGCTGTACAGTAGGCAACGTAGTGTTCGCGGCCGAGAAAGCCCAGGTCGGAACTGACATTGACGATACTGCCGGCCTTCGCCGTCTGCATCCCCGCCAACGCATGCCGGCAGCAGCGATATACAGCATCCAGATCGACCGACATGACCCGCTGCCAATCCTGTTCACCGGTATCCAGAAAGGGCTTTTCCAGAATGATGCCGGCGTTGTTGACCAGGCCATGCAGCGGCCCCTCGGCACAGACCTTCGCGAACATCGCCGAAACCGCCTCGGGCTGAGTAACATCCGCCTCGACCGCGTGGGCGAGACCACCGCTGGTACAGATATGATCAACCAGCTCGGCGGCTTGCTGGCCCTGGGCGTGGTGATTGATCCACACCTGTGCACCCTCGGCAGCAAGCTTCAAGGCACAGGCGCGGCCAATACCGGTAGTCGCACCGGTAATCAGAATGCGTTGACCCTTAAATGGGTAGTGAGTCATCAGTGCATCACCTCGCCGTGACTGACCACCAGCGCCTGGCCGGTGATCGCCTGGCTCAGCGGGCTGCCGAGAAACAGGAAAGTCCCGGCCAGTTGCGCCGGCGTCAGTAGCTCGGGAATCACCTGGCCAGCCAGAATCTGCGCCAGCTCCTGCTCCTCGCTACGGCCGCTCTCGCTGGCCATAACCCTCAGAGAAGCCATCGCCGCCTCGGTGCCAACCCAGCCCGGGCATACGGCGTTGACGCGGATGCGCCGGCTGCCCAGTTCCCAGGCCAGCGAGCGGGTCAGACCGATGACCGCATGCTTGCTCGCGCAGTAGGCGGAAAAGCCTGCCACCGCGCTGAGCCCCCAGATCGAAGACTGATTGATGATGCTGCCACCATCGCGCAGCAAAGGCAGCAGAGCACGGGTCAGCCGCACCATACTGACAACGTTGTTGTCGAGCTGGAACTGCCACTGCTGGTTGGCGAGCGGATCGGAATCGTCCAGCGGGGTAGGCAGTTCCATACCCGCATTGTTGATCAAGACATCGATGGGTGCGCCGTCCTCGCGCAACCAGTCAGCGCAGCGCATGACCTCGGTATCGTCGCCAAGGTCGACACAGAATGAACGTACCCGCTCAGGTGCCAGACCCGCCTCGACAGCAAGCTGGTGAGCAACGGTGGCCAGTGACCGAGCATGGCGGTCAAGTAGCACCAACCGTGCGCCTTGATGGGCAAAGGCCTGGGCCAGGCCTTTGCCAATGCCGCTGGCAGCGCCGCTGATGACGACGCATTGGCTGCGATAGTCGAGATTCTGCATGCTCAGACCGCCGTCAGGAAGGAGACGCCCACTGCACCGTAAAAGCCCTCGGCGCGCTTGGGGCCCTCGCCAAAGTGACCGTAATCGTCATCGGTAACCCGGCGCAGACGATAGCGGTGGAAGCTGCCGATCAGTTCCTTCATCGGCACCACTTGGCGATACCCATCGGAATACAGCTGCGCGTGCAATGCCGGCAGGCGGTACCAGGGTGCGACAGGCTTCTCGTGGTGGGCGTTGTGGTAGGTGAAATTGAGTACCAGCAGGTTCAGTACCGGCCAGCGCAACGAAACCAGATTGCTGAAGGTGTTCTGCTGCTCGTATGCCCGGTCGCGCAACTTGTCGGCGGGAATGTCACCATCCTCCAGCACCGCAAAGGCGTCATAAGTGTGCTGGTAGGCATCGGTGAAGCGCAGCACAGTGATCATCAGCAACCAGGCTACTGCGTAGAGCACCAGCGCGACCGGGGACAACCAGCCAAGCAGCGCGAACGCAGCGAGCCGGATCGCCAGCGTGGCCGCGACAGCCGGGCGGCGAGCACGCTGCTTGTCACTGCTCTCGAGAAAGGGTAGCAAAATAACATAGCCATGCAGCAGCAGCTCGACCGCCGGGATATAGGCCCATTCCAGCGCGAGGATGATCTTGCGCGCCCAGGTCGGCAGGCCGTTGATGAACTCCTTGCTGTCGAAAGTGAGCACATCAGCGCGGTCAACATGATGCCGCATATGCTTGTGACGCAGATCCTGGAATCCGGCGTAGCAGCCCCCGGTCATCCAGCTGAACACTTCTCCGGCACGGGCATTGTGCGCCGGTTTGCTGAAAATCGTGCCATGGGCAAATTCGTGCATCAGGTAGGCGCCGATGATCATGGCATGGCCCAGTAACAGGGTTCCGCCTGCCTTGAGTAACCAGGACTCGGCAAACAACAACGCGATACCCAGACCATAGCCGAGCAGGCTATAGGTCATAGCCAGCGAATTGGGCACCGGACCATCGGCATAACGAAACAACGGTTTGGCCTTGGGAGCAGCCTTCGGCTTGCTCTCGGGTGCAGATGTGGAATTGGGTGTGGACATAACGCCTCCGATTCGCAGCAATAACTGAAATGCTGCCGGCTACGGCAGCATCCGGCTTGCATGCGCCTGGGTTATTCGTTCAGTGATTCAACAAAACTGGCGTCAAAGGTGTCGCCAAAGTCGGGTGCTGCGGGGATTTGCTGATTCTTCACCAAAATGTCGGCAATCACCGCACCACTGCCGTAGAACGACATGGTGGAGTCGGACTCCTTGAAGATTTCAGCCATTTCCGCCAGGGGGATGTTGTACACACCGTCCATCTGCTCGGTGGCCTCGGGGCCGCTCACACCCAGCACCTTGCCGATGATGGTGGCGGACTCCTCAGGATTGGCCTGCATGTAATCCAGGCCAGCCTGATAACCCTTGATCATCGCGGTGATAGCCTGCTCCTGCTTGGCGATTACCTTCTCATCAAATACCAGCACATCAGTGATCAGACCCGGGGCCTGGGCAGAGGAGTACACCACGTGGAAACGCTCACCCTCGCCCATTCCAACGATCTGCGATACGTTTGGCTCATAGGTGACGCCCACCGGCAGGTTGCCTGACGCCATGGCACTGGGGATGGCCTCAGGGGTCATGTTTACCGGGCGGATGTCCTTCTCGGTCATGTCATTGACCTGCAGCGCGTAGGCCAACAGGAAATCCGATGGCGATAGCGGGTTGTAACCCACCTGCTTGCCCTTGAAGTCGGCGACTGAAGTGATCGACTTGTCGGCGACAATCGCGTCACCACCGTCGGAAAAGTCGATCGGCATAACCACCTTGTGCTTCAGACCTTTGGCTACCGAACCCACTACCTGGTCGTAGGTGAGCATGCCGCCGTCTACTGCTCTGCTGGCCATTGCCGAGGGAATCAAAGCTGGATCATTGAAAAACTGCAATTCGACATCTAGACCGAACTGGTCATACAGATCCAGCTCATCGGCCACGTAAAAAGGACCATAACCGGCCCACACAACGGTGCCGATGGTCAGCTTGTCGTCCGCTTGGGCGGCGAAGGGGGCAATCAGAGCGGCGGCGGCCAGACTGGCGCCAGCCAGGGACTTGCGGATCGAACGGATCAGAGGGGCGGTCATGGTCAGACTCCTGCACGGTTGAACAAAATTTCGGGACGCGTCGTCATGACGATCTCCCGGGCTTTTATCCCGCCGTGTAGCCCTCATCCTGAGAGCCGGAAAACTCTCGGACCAGACATCTGTAAACAGACCGGAACCCTAGTTCGCCTTGGTGTTACTCCACTGTGTGACGCGTCATGAGTCTTGAGGACTCATCCCGATTCGTTATCAACCAGTGCATAGTTGATGCCAGCTTGTTGAATATCAAAAAATCTGCAGTGAATTCAATTAATTAGGTTGGCCTGGAGAATACAGGCCAGGAAGGGCTAACTGCTATTACGGCAATACGCGCCCTATCCGGGTGCGAACACGCACACCGAAGGGCCATATGCTCTTAAAGCGCGCGTCCGTTATTGATCTGGTCCGACAGGTGTCTGATCTCATCCTTGTGCATGTCGTAAAGCTCCTGCATGACGACCTCCGCCTCGGGAATCGCTGCGCGCTCGTCCATGGAGCGGTAAAGCTCGATGATCTGGTTGTGAATATCCACAACCTCTGCACTGATTTGTTCGTACCCCCAATTGTCGAAGTCGATTTCACGATCATCCTCCAATGGCAAGCCCTCGCTCAGGTGCTCATAAAGCCAGGTCTTGAGGGCCTTCTCATCCGCGCGCTCACCGATCTTGCGCACCGTATCGGCGAGTGTCCGCTCGTGAGTAGCCAGATACGTCAACAGGCCCTTCGCGCGCTCATCACCGTTACGCTCGGAACCTTTCTCCATGCGTTCAGCAAGCATGTCGTGCACGCCAGAATTCCATTTAATCAAGTCTTCAAAGGTTTCTGCCTTCATCAGTTGCTCCCTGTTGTAGGTAAATGGTGTCGGTTAACAATAATGTCTGATACGCATCCGACTGCGTTTGAATCAGTAAGTTTAGCAACCAGTGTAGACGAGCCCCCATCGCTCTGAGCTCCCAGCGGCGAATCAGAACTTCAGGAAAACGTGTGTCGCAAACGAAACAGGGCGCCCGAAGGCGCCCTGTCTGTTACCGCTAAGAGTACTACCAGCTTCAGTTCTTGCTGCTGGTGAACTCGGGGTAGGCTTCCATCCCGCATTCGGACAGATCCACACCGCCGTACTCTTCCTCTTCGGTGACACGGATACCCATGACCGCCTTGAGGATGACCCAGAGGATCAAGCTGGTGATAAATACCCAGAGGAAGATGGTAACGATACCCAGCAACTGGCCACCGATAGTCGCATCACCATTGGTCAGCAGTACCGCCAGTACACCCCAGATACCTACTACACCGTGTACGGAGATGGCACCAACCGGGTCGTCGATCTTGATCTTGTCCAGAGCCAGGATCGAGAACACTACCAGCACACCACCGACCGCGCCGATCAGCGTAGCCTGGAATCCACCGGGTGACAGCGGATCTGCAGTGATTGCCACCAGGCCAGCCAGAGCACCGTTCAGCGCCATGGTCAAATCAGCCTTGCCGAACAGGATCCGGGCAACAATCAGAGCAGCGATCAAACCACCCGCCGCAGAAGCGTTGGTGTTGACGAACACCTGGGCAACCGCGTTGGCATCCTCGATGTTCGACACAATCAACTGCGAACCGCCGTTGAAACCGAACCAGCCCAACCACAGGATGAAGGTACCCAGAGTTGCCAGCGGCAGGTTGGCACCGGGGATCGCATTGATCTGTCCGGAAGAACCGTACTTGCCCTTGCGCGGACCGAGGACCAGAACACCAGCCAGGGCTGCAGAAGCACCTGCAAGGTGAACGATACCGGAACCGGCGAAGTCGCTGAAGCCAGCTTCAGACAGGAACCCACCGCCCCAGCTCCAGTAACCCTGGATTGGGTAGATGAAGCCCGTCATGACGACCGCGAAGGTCAGGAAGGCAAACAACTTCATACGCTCGGCGACCGCACCAGAGACAATGGACATCGCGGTAGCGACGAACACAACCTGGAAGAAGAAGTCGGCACGTGCGGAGTAGTAGGGTGCGTCATCACCACCAGCCAGAACGTCTTCGGGTGCATTTTCCGCACCAATCAGAACGCCCAGGTTCGGCATGATGCCGCCCTCGTCACCCGAATACATGATGTAGTAGCCCACCACCAGATACATAACACTGGCAATTGCGTACAACGTAATGTTCTTGGTGAGGATTTCAGTGGTGTTCTTGGCACGGACAAGGCCAGCTTCGAGCATGGCAAAACCAGCTGCCATCCACATGACCAGCGCGCCGCAGATCAAAAAATAAAACGTATCAAGTGCGTACTTGATTTGTACGATGTCTTCCATAATTAAGCCCCCCAACAGGCTTTTTTATACATTCAGTGGACGAACTGATCGCTCAGACTGCGTCTGTGCCTGTCTCGCCGGTACGGATACGGACAGCCTGTTCCAGGTTGACCACGAAGATCTTGCCGTCACCAATCTTGCCGGTGTTGGCTGCCTTGGTGATGGCTTCAATGACGCGGTCGAGCATGTCGTCACCGATAGCTACGTCAATTTTCACCTTGGGCAGAAAGTCCACCACATACTCCGCACCGCGGTACAACTCGGTATGACCCTTCTGCCGGCCAAAACCCTTGACCTCGGTTACCGTGATGCCTTGCACGCCGATCTCCGATAGCGCTTCGCGCACGTCGTCCAGTTTGAAAGGCTTGATAACAGCCGTTACTAATTTCATTTTATTTCTCCCGATTGATGGACTGCCCTGGGGGACAGGACCAGTCTATGCCGAGTTAGAGGCTTTTAGAAACGGACAATGCACAGATCCGATGCAGCTACCCGACGCGCCGGCAAAAGCGTGCATAACGAAAGCCACGTTAGCCATAGTCAACTGCTTCATGCTCCAATGCTCCTTAGTGGCTTTGCGCAAAGTCATTCAGCAAAAGTCACGCTGGCTTGAGGTGGGATGCCCAATTACGGTTATCTCGCCTGTCTCACCTGCTTTGGTGCATTGCAGAAATCCTGCCACTTTTAATTTTTTGTTAATAATCATAGTGTTGGCATACTTACCCTCCCCCAGGGCAATTGGCCAGCCCGCGCATACGCACCAGTGTGGTGCATACATGATTTGTAGCGGCCCGATATCGCGCATTAATTCGCGACGCCCTCAAGAGGACGAATCCAGGCGCGGGTGATAGACTCGGGGCTTAATCAGACCGAGCCAGGCCGGTCGACACAAACGATTACAAGGCAGGATCTTCCATGCTGCATAAAGTCTTGATCGAAGCGGTCAGTAACCAGGCAACTCGTCTGCTGATGAGCGAAAAAAGTTTGCCTGCGCCAGAGGTCGAGAAACACCTCAAGGCGCTGCTGCAGAGCGCGCTGGCAAAAATGGACGTAGTCAGCCGGGACGAGTTTGAAACCCAGCAGGTCGTATTGCAGCGCACGCGCGAGCGCCTCGAAGTGTTGGAAAGACGTGTAACCGAGATGGAGCAGCGCCAGCAACCAGCTGCCATCTGACACCACTCAACGCCGCCCATCAGGGCAGGCGTCAAATGGCCCGATCAAGGAGTGATCATGTCCCTGGCTATTGTTCACAGCCGCGCAAAACTGGGTATCGCCGCGCCTTCCGTCACTGTGGAGGTGCATCTGGCCAACGGCATGCCCAGCCTGACCCTGGTAGGCCTCCCGGAAACCGCCGTGCGGGAAAGCAAGGACCGGGTGCGCAGCGCATTGCAAAACGCCCGCCTGGAGTTTCCCAGCCTTAAACGCATCACCATTAATTTGGCTCCCGCCGACCTGCCCAAGGAAGGCGGACGTTTTGACCTGGCCATTGCCCTCGGTCTTCTGGCTGCCAGTGGTCAGATCCCCGTCGATTGCCTGGCTCACTGCGAATGCCTGGGGGAGCTGGCGTTATCGGGAGAGCTGCGCCCGGTGCAGGGTGTGCTGCCGGCCGCTTTGGCTTGCCGCGAGTCCCAGAGGACCCTCTTGCTCCCGCGTGCCAATGCGCCGGAGGCCGCGCTGGTTCGCGGCGTACATATCGTTGCCGCCGACAATCTGCTGGAGCTCTGTGAGCACCTGCGCGGCGAAAGGGAGCTGGAGGCCGTGCCCTCGGGCAGCATTCCACCGCCCACGCAGGATCTGGCTGACCTCGCGGATGTACAGGGTCAGGCACAGGCAAAGCGCGCATTGATTGTGGCTGCAAGCGGCGGCCACAATTTATTGCTCTTTGGCCCACCCGGCACCGGCAAGACACTCCTGGCCAGTCGCATGCCGGGCATTCTGCCGCCCCTCAGCGAAAACGAGGCACTGGAGGTGGCAGCCATACAATCGGTCTGCAATCACGGGCCTTTGCAAAGCTGGCCCCTGCGCCCTTTTCGCGCGCCCCATCATGGTGCGTCCGCCGCCGCACTAGTTGGAGGTGGCAGCCAGCCTCGTCCCGGCGAAATCAGCCAGGCGCACAACGGCGTACTTTTTCTCGACGAATTCCCGGAGTTTGATCGCAAGGTGCTGGAAATGCTCAGAGAGCCCATGGAGTCCGGTTCCATTCATATTGCCCGAGCCCGCGAAACCTTGAATTTCCCTGCCCGTTTTCAGCTGATTGCTGCAATGAACCCCTGCCCATGCGGATATCAGGGCGACCCCTCAGGTCGCTGCCGATGTACCCCAGAGCAAATCCAGCGTTATCGGAGCAAGCTGTCAGGCCCGCTGCTCGATCGGATCGACCTGCATCTGGCCATGCACAATGAACCCTTCAGTATGGCCGGCAAACCCCGGGGCGTTCCCGATAGCCAGGCCGCCGGCGCACAGGTACTGGCAGCCAGAAATCTTCAGCACCAGCGGCAAGAATGCCTGAATGCGCATATGGATCTGGCCGGCCTGCGGGATCATTGCCAATTGGAAGAGTCAGATGCTCGCTGGCTGGAACAGGCTATAGAACGTTTGGGGCTATCGCATCGGGCCAGTCACAGGGCATTGAAGGTTGCGCGCACCCTGGCTGACCTGGAAGCTACCGATCATATTGCCCGCAGGCACCTGGCCGAAGCTCTGCAGTATCGCCAACTCGACCGCCGCGCGGAACACTAGGAAACGCTGAGCTGCGAATCTTCACGACCCATGCTATAGGCATCCATGAAGTAGCAAAGCTCGTCGAAAGGTAGCGCCGGGCTGATGAAGAAACCCTGAACCTGGTCACAGCCCAACGCCCGCAGTTCTGCCAGTTGTTGACGATGTTCGACACCCTCTGCGACCACTTCCAGATCCAGGCTGTGGCCCAGCTCGATCATCGCCGCGACCAACTGGCGGTCAGAACGAGTATCGGAAATACCCTTGACAAAACTGCGGTCGATTTTCAGCAGATCGATCGGCAAACGCTGCAGGTGCATGAACGAGGAAAAACCGGTGCCGAAATCGTCCAGGGAGAAGCGTACACCAAGACCGGTCATACCCTGCATCGTCGCCAGCACCTGATCGGGGTTCTGCATAACTGCCGTCTCGGTCAGTTCGAATTCCAGCCAGCGCGGGTCGATGCTGGTCTTGTCCAGCAAGCGTTTGACGGTTGGCAACAACTGACTGTCCTGGAACTGACGGAACGAGACATTGACGGCCACATGGATGGGTGGATGGTTGCGACGATGCAACTTCGCCAGGTCGTGACAGGCGCGGGCAATTACCCAGTAACCCATGGGCACGATCAGACCGGTTTCCTCGGCCAGGGGAATGAACTCGTTGGGTCCCAGCAACCCGCGTTCCGGATGACGCCAGCGTATAAGTCCTTCGAGCCCGACGATCCTGCCGGTAGCCAGGTTAACTCGGGGCTGATAGTGCAGCTCCAGCTGGTTGCCGCGCAGCGCATGGCGCAGCGACGTCTCGAATTCGATCAGGTTGTTGGCCTGCAGATTGATGCGGTCGTCATAGAAATGGTAATTGCAGCCGCGCTGATTCTTGGCCTGCAGCATCGCCATATTGGCGTGCAAAGTCAGACTGTCGACGGTCTGACCGCCCTCCGGATAGGTAGCGATCCCGACACTGCACCCGAGCAGCAAACCTTCCTGCTCCACCAGAAAAGGCTCGGCCAGCTCGCCGACCAGTTTCTGGGCGATCTGCAACAGATTACTGGAACGGGCATAGTCCTCGATGATAATCGCAAATTCGTCACTGCCCATACGACCTACGGTGTCGGTGTTACGCAAAATACCCCGCAGTCTTGCAACAACTTCCTTGATGATGCTGTCACCCGCACCGTGACCCAGGGTTTCATTGACGTGGCGGAAGTTATCCAGGTCAACAAACATCAGCGCCAGCGGCTGGTTGGTCCGGAGGGCACGGCGCATACCAATTTTGAGTCGATCCTGCACCATGAAACGATTGCATACGCCGGTAAGAGGGTCGTAGCTGGAAGCGCGGTCGAGGGCCGATTTGAGCGCTTGCCGTTCGATTGCATAATGCAGGCAGCGAATGAGTTCACTGGCGCTGGACTGGTCCCAGAGACTGTCGCAGGTCGCTTCAGTGGAGCGGTGGAATTCGGGCTCGACAACCAGATGAATGACGGGGATGCCGCATTCGCAGGCATCGGAAAGAAACTCGCTGCGAGTCAGGATAACCTCGATGTCGCCTGTTTCGATCAGCGATCTGGCTTCTGACCAGTCATCAGCACGCACCAGCTCGAAAGGGCAGCCCGCAACGGACATGAGACGACGGCCAAGCTGTACCGAAGCACCTGCATCCCTGTCTAACAGCAGTACGCGCTGCATTTGGCGCTCGGAAATCACATCGTCTCCCCGGTTGCCTATATAAATTAGATATATAGAACATCTTTGTTAAAGTAAGTTATATCGAAAAAATGATCAACAACCAAGACTAGCTTTTAGCCATCACTCAAGGCGAGACTATTTTCGGGTAAACTCCACCGCCTTCAGCTCAGGAGTTCGTTACCGGTGGCAAAACTCAACCCCCGTCAACAGGAAGCCGTGAATTACATCAGCGGCCCCTTGCTGGTACTCGCTGGCGCCGGCAGCGGCAAGACCAGCGTGATCACGCGCAAGATCGCTTACCTGGTACGTGAGTGCGGCATAAAAGCCCAGAATATTGTCGCCCTGACTTTCACCAATAAAGCGGCGCGGGAAATGAAAGAGCGCGTGAACCTGCTGATCAAGGGCAACGAAGCGCGCGGCCTGACCGTCTCGACCTTCCACAACCTGGGCCTGAATATCATCCGCAAGGAGCACAAGCGGCTGGGCTACAAGCCAGGCTTCTCGATTTTCGACCAGCAGGATGCCCAGGCGCTGATTACCGACCTGATGCATCGTGATTACGGCGCCGATGAAGGAACCGAAGGCATCCAGGCGCAAATCTCCAGCTGGAAGAATGACCTGATCAGCCCCGACCAGGCGCTAGCCCAAGCCAAGACGCCGCAGGAGCAGACCGCCGCAAGCGTGTACATGCACTACAATCGCACGCTCAAGGCCTATAACGCGGTCGATTTCGACGATCTTATTCTTGTCCCTGTTGCACTTTTTCGCGAGCATCCCGATGTTCTGGAAAAATGGCAATTTCGTATCCGCTACATGCTCGTCGATGAATATCAGGACACCAACGCCAGTCAGTACCTCCTGGTAAAAATGCTGGTTGGTCAACAGGCTCGTTTTACCGTGGTTGGCGACGATGATCAGTCGATTTATGCATGGCGTGGTGCTCGCCCGGAAAATCTTGCCCAGTTGAAAGACGATTTCCCCGCGCTCAAGGTAGTCATGCTCGAACAGAACTACCGCTCGACCAGCCGCATCCTCAAGACCGCCAACACCCTGATCGCCAACAATCCCCACGTGTTCGAAAAGCAGCTATGGAGCGAACTGGGTTTTGGCGATCCGATTCGCGTGATTCGTTGTCGCAACGAGGAGATGGAGTGCGAGCGCGTTGCTACCGACATTCAGACCCAGCATCTCAAACACAAGCGGGCTTGGAAGGACTTCGCCATTCTCTACCGCGGCAATCACCAGTCGCGCCTGCTCGAACTCAAGCTTCAGCATCACCAGGTCCCCTATCACCTGTCCGGTGGCACCAGCTTCTTCAGTCGCCAGGAAGTCAAAGACCTGATGGCGTATTTTCGTCTGCTGGTTAACCCGGACGACGACAACGCGCTACTCAGGGTTATCAATGTGCCGCGACGTGAGATAGGCCCCGCCACGCTGGAGAAACTTGGCACCTACGCCACCCAGCGTGATGTCAGCCTGTTCAGTGCCTGCAGCGAAATGGGCCTGGCCGAACACCTTGAACCGCGCTACTGCGAGCGCTTGCAACGTTTCGGAAACTGGCTGGACGGCGTACGCAAGAAGTGCAGCGAAGGGGATCCGATTGAAGCCCTGCGCAGCATGGTCAATGACCTGGACTATGAAAACTGGCTGCGGCAGAACTGCTCGAGTGACGACGTAGCGGCCAAGCGTATGGGCAATGTCTGGTTTCTGGTCGAAGCCCTGAAAAACACTATCGAAAAAGACGAAACCGGCAAGACAGATATCGAAGATGCCATCGCCAAACTGGTACTGCGCGACATGCTGGAGCGCCATGAAGAGGAGGAAGACACCGACCGGGTACAGTTGATGACACTCCACGCCTCCAAGGGTCTGGAATACCCCCATGTCTTCATTATTGGTATGGAGGAAGAGATCATTCCCCACCGCTCCAGTATTGAAGCCGACAGCGTCGAGGAGGAGCGTCGGCTGGCCTACGTTGGCATTACCCGGGCGCAACGTACCCTGAGCTTTACCTACGCTGCTCGCCGCCGACAGTTCGGTGAAATCATCGACTGTCTGCCCAGTCGTTTTCTCGATGAACTGCCCGCAGAGGACCTGGAGTGGGAAGGCACCGACGATGCACCGCCGGAAAAGAAACAGGCTCGGGGAAACTCAGCGCTGTCTGACATTCGCAGCATGCTCGGACCCAAGGCCTGAAAAAAACCAGCAGGCACAAAAAAGCCACCCGTGGGGTGGCTTTTTCAGCTGACTGAAGCCTGTTACTGCAAACCGGACATGTGCTCGACAGCTGCATGAATCTCTTCACGCGAACAATCGCCGCAGGTACCGTTGGCCGGCATTGCGCCCACACCATTGATCGCAGAGGTCACCAGGTCATCGAAGCTTCCCGCCGCCGCAAGACGTGCTTCCCAGGCAGCGGCATCACCTGTTTTTGGCGCGTTCAGAATACCGGCGCTGTGGCAGGCCGTGCAGAACTGACCGTATACCGCTTCACCGGTGCGCGCCGCGCCAGCATCCGCTACTGCGGTTGGCATAGTGCCAACATCCGCGCAAGGATCACCGGCAACACAAACAACACCAAAAGGCTTGATACGCTCGGCAATGCTGTCGCTAGACACAGCAAACGCACCGCCTGCTACCAGAACCAGCAACGCCGCCGAGGCAGCCAGAAATTTTTTCACAGTCATCACCTAACATCCTCATCATGGCTTTATATTCGAGCCCAAGTGCAATGCCCGGACAATGTGCGCGAGTATACCGGCAAACCTGCAGCCAACAAAATAGCATCTGTAACCAGCGACAACGGGTCGCGGTGCCGCAGGAACAAAGCCAGCACCCGCAAGCATGGACGCAGCCCCAATCAATGGGTATTATTGCGCCCCTGAAACGCACCCGTAGCTCAGCTGGATAGAGTACCGCCCTCCGAAGGCGGTGGTCACAGGTTCGAATCCTGTCGGGTGCGCCAGTTTCCTGCCTACTTCGTCGATATTTCCCACCACGACTAACATGCACAGGGCGAATGTGGTCGACACCAGCCGCCCTCAAGCGCACCATGTTCTGTGTAACATGTTGTCCCATCATGCCGCGTTCAAAAGCTCAGAATTGTTCCCGGTGTATTGAAACAACCATCAGTTTTACGTCAAGAACCTGAAGGCTGCATTGCATAAAGTACCCGAAGCAGATTACCGCGTGTAATGTTGTCTTCGAGTGATGTCTTTTTCTAATACAGGTGGATCTCAAGCGGCGTGATTCGAAGATAAGACCAAAGTCTGTTTGGAGGCATCTTGACCGCACCCGATTTCCCCGTAGATGAAACTGAACGCCTGCTGGCGTTGCAACACACCAGGCTTCTCGATTCGCCCCCGGAAGAACGCTTTGACCGCATCACCCGGCTCGCCGCACATGTATTCGGCGTGCAGATCTGCCTGGTATCCCTGGTTGACAGCGACCGTCAATGGTTCAAATCCCGGGTGGGGCTGGAAGAGAAACAGCTCGGCCGGGACATTTCCTTCTGTGGCCACGCCATTCTGGGCAAGGATATTCTTGTTGTTGCTGACGCGACCCGGGATGCGCGCTTTTCCCATAACCCCCTGGTAACCGCTGAACCCTACATTCGTTTTTATGCCGGAGCGCCACTTCACGAGCCTGGGGGGCAACCTATTGGCACTCTGTGCCTGATCGACTCATCCATCCGTGAGTTCAGCCCTGAACAGAAGCACCTGTTACGTGAATTTGCTGGCATGGTTGAGCATGAAATCGCGGCGGTTGATCAGTCTGAGTTTCAACGCAAACTGACCGCCAGCATGAGCAGGATGTCGTCGATTATCGCAACACTGCCCGATATGGTCTTTGTGATCGATCGACACTTTCGCATTCTGGTATGCGCCGAGCATCCCGACCTGCCGCTCCCTCGCCACAGGATTCTGGGCAGGAGCCTGGAAGAGGTACTACCCGAGGAGCTGAGCAGAAAAGTCATTGCCCAGATCGAGCAGGCGTTCAATTCGAACGAACTGGTACAGCTTCACTACAGCCTTGCTGCTACCGACCAGTCCTTCGAAGCCAGGGCCAGGAAAATCGACCGCAAGGAAGTCCTGGTCATTGTTCGCAACACCACAGAACAGACCCGCATCAATGCGCAACTACTACGCCTTTCCGAAGTCGCCAGACAAACCACCAATGGCGTGATTATCACTGATACCGACGGCCTGGTGGTGTGGATCAATGAAGCCCTCACCGCCATTTCCGGCTACCGCATGGAGGAGATTGCGGCCAAGCGGCCCGGGGAACTACTGCAGGGTGAGGGCACGGACCCAGATACCGTAAGAATCATGGCCAAGGCCTTGGCCACAAACAAGGGCTTTAACGTCGATGTGCTGAATTACTCCAAGAAAGGGAAAGCCTACTGGACAAGAATCGCCTGCAATCCCCTGCGGGACGATTCAGGCGAGCTGATAGGCTTTATTTCGATCCAGTCTGACGTCACCCGGGAAAAGCAGGATGCAGATCTAATCAGTCGTAACGAGGGTCTGCTCAAAGCGGTTATTGATGCCAACACAATTGGTACCTGGCAACTGAACCTGCAAACCCGGGAGCTGCAGATCAATGACAAATGGGCAGCGCTTCTCGGGTACCGACGTGCCGAGCTGCTGCCTACCAACCAAAGCACCTGGGAAAATCTAACTCATGCAGACGACCTGGCCTATTGCCTGACCCAGATTCAAAAACACGTCACTGGACAAGTGCCCAATTACGAAGCCAACGTGCGGATGAAACACAAGAGCGGCTCCTGGGTCTGGATCAATACCCGGGGGCGTATGACGTCTCGCACCCCCGACGGCAAGCCTGAATGGCTTCTGGGTACGCACTTTGATATCAGCGCCCAGATCCAGGCTGAAAACACGCTGATCGAACAATCCAAACAAATGCAGGCCATTGTCGACAACATGCTCGACGGGGTTATCAGTATTGATGGCAAGGGTGTGGTCCTGACATTCAATCATGCCGCGGAACAGATTTTTGGTTACAGCGGTGAAGAGGTTGTAGGACACAACGTCAGCCTCTTGATGGGCTCGCCCCACCGCGAGAATCACGATACCTACCTGGCCAACTATCTCGAGACCGGTACCGGAAATGTTGTCGGTCGCAAGCGCGAGCTTGATGCAAGACACAAGAGTGGGACCGCCTTTCCGATCGAACTGGGCCTGGCCGAGGTGCACCAGGAAAGGGGTGTCAACTTTATTGGCATAGTCAGGGACATCACCCAGCGCAAGAAGGCTGAAGACGAAGTCCGTCAACTCGCGTTCTATGATCCCCTGACAACTTTGCCCAACCGTCGGCTGTTGATGGATAGGCTGCAGCAGGTACTCGCCAACTGCGGACGGCAGCATAGGCATGCCGCGCTGCTGTTTCTGGACATGGACAATTTCAAGGACCTGAATGACAGCTCCGGACACCGCAAGGGCGATGAGCTGCTCTGCCAGGTAGCCCAGCGCCTCATCAAATGTGTGCGTCAGAGCGATACTGTATCGCGACTCGGGGGGGACGAATTTGTTGTCGTGATAGAGGATCTCAGTATCGATGACCACGAGGCAGCCAACCAGGCGGAAGCGGCGGCCGAAAAGATTGTTGCGCAATTGAGCCTGGGATTTGATCTGGGTGGACTGGCGTACAACGGATCGGCGAGCATCGGCGTCACCATGTTCAACGACACCCGCTATTGTGCATCGGATTTGCTGAAACAGGCCGACATGGCTATGTACAAGGCTAAAGCGGCAGGCCGCAACGGAATCCGTTTCTTTGATCCGCAAATGCAGGTAGCCGTGAGTCTGCGCGCCTCACTTGAACAGGACCTGCACGACGCCATACGCCTCAAGCAGTTCGTGCTTTTTTACCAGAAGCAGGTCGATCTGCGCGGAGAGATTATTGGGGTTGAAGTGTTGCTGCGCTGGATTCACCCGACCAAAGGTCTTGTATCACCCGCCCAGTTTATCCCACTGGCAGAGGAATCCGGGCTGATCATACCCATCGGCAAGTGGGCCTTGCACGCCGCATGCGAGACGCTCGCCCAGTGGGCATGTGAACCGGCAAAGTCGCATCTGACCATCGCAGTCAACATCAGCGTGGTGCAGTTCAGGGAAAAGAACATTGTTCTGACCGTACTAGATGCACTGGCATCCACCGGCGCCCCCGCTCAAAGGCTGAAGCTGGAAATTACCGAGTCTCTGCTGGCCAGTAATTTTCAAGAAGTGAAAACCAAAATGCTCGAACTGCAGCAGCACGGTATCTCTTTCTCGATCGACGACTTCGGGACGGGATATTCCTCGCTGCTATATTTGAAACAGCTGCCGCTCAATCAGTTGAAAATTGATCAGAGTTTTGTTCAGGACATCCTTTCCAGCCCCAATGATCGAGCCATAGCGCAAGCCATAATTACGCTCGCAGCTGCCATGAAACTGAACGTGATTGCCGAAGGTGTAGAAACGCAAGAGCAGCGGGCTTTACTCGAACTGCTCGGTTGCGAGGCATACCAAGGCTACCTCTACGGAAAGCCGTGTGCGCTCGAGGAGCTGTTCCTGTAAAGATGGGGCGGCGGGCAAGTACTGCTGGAAAAGAGGGCGTTGGCAAACACCGCCGACGCCCTGCCCCGTAAACGCTATCAGGCCTTGTCGATGCCGTCCTTGATAGCGTCCTTGACATCACCTTTCAGGTTTTGAGCCTTGCCTTTGACTTCCTGGGCTGCGCCTTCGGTTTCAAGGCGGTCGTTACCGACAGATTTGCCGACAGCCTGCTTGCCCTTGCCAACGACTTCGTTGGCTGTGCCCTTGATCTTGTCCGTAGTGCTGGTCATGGTGTTACTCCTGGCGAGTGATCGGAATTCGACCTCACCCAGTTCAGACACCCAAGCATGACAACAGTTCAATCGCCGACCCCGCCGCGATATGCCAAAAAAGCGATCCTGTGCCCTATTCTTGCCTCGATCATTCGATAAACCAACGGGCAAAGCATTGCGTATAAACTAGCGTCATCACCCTTCATTTCGGCCAAGGATCCAACGCATGTCCGCTCCCAATGTTAACCGTCTCAATATTGTCCGGGCCGCGGCAATGCTGTTTCGCAAGAAGGGTTATTCCAAAACTGGGCTGAATGAAATCCTTGCCGAGAGCAAAGCACCCAAAGGCTCGCTTTATTACTACTTTCCCCAAGGCAAGGAGCAACTCGGCGAAGAGGCGCTGCGATACTCCGCGCAACTGGCGGTCCGCGCTCTGGAAGAGCTACGCACTGCAAACACCACCGCTCCGGACCTGCTAAAAGCCTTTGCCGCGCGTCTTTGCGAATGGATGGAGCAGTCTGCATTCCGCGACGGCTGTCCGATGGCCACCACTATTCTCGAAACAGTCCCTCAATCGTCCGCTCTCAGTATTGCCGCGCAGGACGGATTCAGCGCCTGGTGCCAGATATTCGAGGACCTGCTGCTCAACGACGGAGCAGCACCGGATGCTGCTCGGCGTCTGGCCAGTCTGACCATAGCCGCTCTCGAGGGCTCGTTGATCCAGGCCAGAGTGGAGCAGAGCCGTAGGCCCGTCATCGAGGCCGCGGAAGAAATTGCCGCACTGATGGTGCTGCGTTCCAAGCCTGCCTGATTGATTGCCCTCTGCTGAGCGTCTTCAGATTGCTTATTCAAGTAAAGCTTGTTAATTATAACAACTGGTCTATATATAAAAGCAGCCATAACCATTGAGGGTCAGCCATGGATAGCCACAAACCCCTACCCGCCGGATTTTCCCGCCATGACCGCCGCAGCGGTTTGACCGACCCGTGGGAACCCCTGTATGCCAAAGCATCGGCGAGCAGCTTCGCCCTCGGGTTATTTGCCGACTCACCCCATGTGAATAGTCGCGGCTTTGTACATGGAGGCCTGATGTCGGCCCTGGCGGACAACGCCATGGGACTGAGCTGCGCGCGCCAGATCGACAATATCGGCGGGTTGGTAACCGTCAGTCTGAATATCGACTATCTGGGCACAGCGCGCACCGGTGAGTGGCTGGAAGTCTGCGCAGAGCCCTCGCGCATCGGTCAATCCCTGTGCTTTGCGGAGGCGAAAATATTCTCCGATGGCAAGCTATGCGCAACGGCCAAAGCAGTATTCAAGGCATCACTACGAAACGACAATCGGGAGAACAGCGCATGAGTGATGCAGATGAGCTACTTGGCAAGATCCAGGCTATATCCCGTCTTGCCGAATTCAATAGCTGGCTGGCGCTGGAGGTTATCTCCGCGATTCCTGGTGAGGTAGAACTGGCGATGCAGTGGAAAAAGGAGATGGGGCAATACAGTGGCTTTTTGCATGCCGGTATCCAGGGAGCCTTGATCGATACCGCGTGCGGATTCGCGGCGGCGACGCTCAGCGGTAATGTTCTGGCGTCCCAGTTCACCGTGCGCTGCCTGCGTCCGGCAACCGGGCAGACTTTCAGGGTTGCTGCTCGGGTAGTCAAACCGGGCCGCCAGCAGATTTTCAGTACCGCGGAGCTGTTCGCCACCCACGACGGTGTTGAAAAACTTGTAGCTACCGGCGATGCCCTGCTGGTCCCGGTACAAACCTGAGCCACAGCTGGACACCTGGCCTCAGTGGCGCTGTTCGAAAGTCACATCAAAGCCCCGGGCATCCAGCTGGGTTATTTCGATGGGTCTGCCGGCCTGATCCATTCGCACCAAACCGATACCACTGCCGTTCCACAACCTTTCGCCGGCCTTGGCGCGGTCGGGATCCCGAGGGGTAACACGCATGCTGCGACGTTTGGTCAGCCAGTTGAGTGGAGACCAGGGGGCATAGAGCCAGCGATTGAGGCGATCGAACCAGTTCAGCAGGCTTTCCGGGAAGGTGTTTTTCAGGCCGCTGCTGGTGATCTGCCAGATACGCGGCCGGCGGTCACGATCACGATCGCGAATAGTGAGATCATAGGCGAAGGAGTAATGCACATCGCCGGACAGCACGACGAAGTTCCCCGGGGTGCGTGAGTGGCGAAAGATATTCAGCATGACACTGGCCGCGCCGCGATGGGCCATCCAGTTCTCGGCATCAACCAGCAGGGGCTTGCCTGCCAAGGTGAAGAGCTTCTGTATACCCTCGATCAACTTGACACCAAACATGGGCGCCGCTGTGACGATCACTACAGCCTCCTTGTCCAGCAGCATCTGCTGCATCTCGCTCAGCGCTTCCCAGTCCATCAGGCCCGAGGGGTGGCCGGGGCGGCGAGCATTGCGCCAGCGCCGGGTGCGCGTATCCAGTACCAGCAAATGCGGCGTGCCCGCCACTTCATAACCCCAGCACTGGCAACCAAGAGACTGTTCGATTGAGGCATCCTGCGCCGCCGCATCGAGCCAGCCACTCTCGCTGGCGTTATCCAGCAACCGGGCAAGGGACTGCAGCGGCTCGCGCAATTGATCCGGATCATTGCCCCAGCCCTGACACGCAAGATAAGCCAGCAAAGCGTTTCCGATAATGCGCCGGGAAAAGGGATGCCCGTAAGCGGTGCTCTCCCACTCGGCGGTAAGATTCCAGTCGTCGGTAACGTCGTGATCGTCGAATATCATCAGGCTCGGCAAATGCGCCAGCACCCGGGCTACCTGTGGCAGGCCGCTGACAAAGTCGTCAATGGCGATTTTTTCGCGCTCGTAGTTCTCTGCCTGGTCCGCCTCCAGCTCCGGCGCCTGTAACTCGACCAACCGCCAGGGTACCGGTGACCAGACCAGCAGATACATGGCGAACATCTCAGCCAGCGTCATCAGATGATTATGGGCATGGGCGGAGGTGAACACCGGTTTTTTCGCACCACCAAAAAAACGCTCCCTCAGCGGCGCATTCATCTGGATGTCGGGCAACAATTGCTCGCGCCGATAATAATTGTCCGCACTGTGATACAGCTGCTGACTGTCTGTAACGGTAGCGCCCTCGAGCTGCTCATCGAACAGGCCCAGGCGCTCGACCACCTGATGCACCGCGTGGAGCATCGGCCCGGCCACATCATCCACATACACCTGGTCACCACTCATCATCAACCAGGCGGGCCGCTTTTCGGGCTCATCCAGCCTTTCGGCGAGCCAGCTATCGGCGCGTACCAGGCCGTCGCCACAGGGAAAATGCGGCTTTCGACAGGAGCCATGCAGCAGTGTGCGATTAGTGGCCGCAATCATCAGTGAAGGCCGCTCTCGCCCCGCGTGCAACAGGTGGGGCAAAGCCTTGCCCAGATTTTGCTGTTCACTCGCTTCGCTCCAGGACAAGTCGTACTCAACCAGGGTATCGACCGGCAGGGGATCACCCAAAGTGATATCCAGAAGATGTACGAAGGCATATCGACCGATTGGCATTACCTGGCAGAGCGAACCGCCGGGCTCAATATGGATGTGCTCGTCGCCACCCTGGCGCTGTAAGGTCAGAACCAGGGGCAAAGGCTCCCGCGCCACCAGCCAGATAAGCAGGCGTGACGGTTCGAGTCTGCGGAGTATTGGGCCAGCGATGATGGCAGGCATGGATTGAAGGGCGTCTACGGGCATGGAGTCTCGGACTGGCATTGGCACCTTCGGTTCAACCGGGCGGAAACACAGAATATTACGCGGGGGCCACCGGCGCCACTTCGCAACTGTGTCGGCGCTTATGATCAGACAACACCATTGTTGTTGTCCGTTCCCAGCCAACTGCCACGCAGCTAGCCTGCATGCCTTGCATTCCCAGTCTGCTCAGGAGAGACCCGCCATGTTCGATCGTCACTACAACGTATGGCCCGATCAGGTACCGCATTTTCTCGAACTGCCCAAGACCAGCCTCTACAGCAATCTGACTGTCTCGGCATTGCGCTACCCGGACCATCCGGCGATCCTCTATTACGGCAGTGCGCTCAGCTATGCCGAGCTGGAACGCCAGGCCGAGGCGCTGGCCGGCTACCTGCAGCAGGCCGGAGTCAAATCGGGCGATCGCGTGCTGCTATATATGCAGAACAGTCCGCAGTTCGTGATCGGTTTCTACGCCATTCTGCGCGCCAACGCCGTGGTGGTGCCGGTCAACCCGATGAACCGTAAGGCCGAACTGGAATATCTGATCGCCGATACGCAAGCCTCAGTGGCACTGAGTGGCCTCGAGTTGCTGGATAATTTTGAAGGTCTGATTGGCGCGGATTCGTTACAGGAGGTCATTGTCTCTGCCTACGGCGAGTACGTTACCGAGCCGACCAACCTGGATCTGCCCGACGCGGTATTGCTCCAAGGCCCGATTCCCGCACGGCCGGGTGTAAGCAGTTGGCAGGATGCACTGGCAGCCGCACACCGGCCAGGCGCCCTGACCGCCGGACCGGACGACAACTGCGTGATCCCCTACAGCTCTGGCACCACGGGCAATCCAAAAGGCTGCGTGCACACCCACCACAGCGCCATGGCCACCACGGTTTACTGTTCTGTATGGGGCAACGCCCAGCACGACAGCGTGCAACTGGTATCAGTGCCGATGTTCCACGTGACAGGCATGCAAGTGTGCATGAACGGTGCGATCTACATTGGTGGCACCCAGGTGGTCATGACCCGCTGGGATCGCAAGGTGGCGGCGCAACTGATTCAGGATCATGGCATTACCGGCTGGCGCAACATTTCCACCATGGTCGTCGACCTGCTCTCCGAACCGACCATCGACGATTACGATCTGAGCAGCCTGAAGGGGATCGGTGGCGGTGGTGCAGCCATGCCCGCTGCGGTCGCCGCCAAGCTGGAGGCCAAAACTGGCCTGCAGTACGCCGAAGGCTACGGCCTGTCAGAAACCATCAGCGCCACCCACATGAATCCTCCCCAGGCACCCAAGCCGCAATGCCTGGGCATACCCATTATCGGGGTGGACTCGCGCATCATTGACGTCGACAACCTGCAGGAGGTCGGCGTGGGCAAGACCGGCGAAATTGTCATGCGCGGCGAACAGGTTTTTGGCGGCTACTGGCGGCGTGAAGAAGCCACTGCCGCCGCATTCGTCGAACTGGACGGCAAACGTTTCTTTCGCTCTGGCGACATCGGCTATTACGACGAGGATGGCTATTTCTATCTGGTCGATCGCGTCAAGCGGATGATCAACGCCTCCGGCTTCAAGGTTTGGCCGGCAGAGGTCGAGTCGCTGCTCTATGGTCATCCCGCGATTCAGGAGGTATGCATCATTTCGTCTCCGGACGAGCGGCGGGGCGAGACTGCCAAGGCTGTGGTGGTGCGTGCTGCCGGACACGAGACGGTAGGTGCTGAAGAAATCATGGCCTGGTGTCAGCAAAACATGTCCGCCTACAAATGCCCCAAGCAGATTGCTTTTGTCGACAGCCTGCCCAAATCACCCACCGGCAAAATTCTCTGGCGCGCGCTGCAGGAAGAGGAGTGGGCTGGGCACAGTTGAACGGAGCTGACCTCGAGAACTGGCGGTGCCAATGGTTGCCGCGGGGATAAAAGTGAACGGGCCGCTGCGCAGCCTGTCACTATGAGCATCCTTGCACCGCACACGTTCCGATGGAGCTGCCATGAGCGAACAATCGACAAAAACCCTGCTGATACTCGGCGGGACGGGATTGGTAGGCAGCATGCTGATCGAGCAGGCTCTGGCTGATCCACAGGTATTGCGGGTCATTGCGCCCACGCGCCGCCCCCTGAAGATCAGTGATCGCTTGCTCAACCCTCTGGTGGACTTCGACGAGCTTCCCCGCAATGCAACCTGGTGGCGAGTTGATGCAGTGCTCTGCGCCCTGGGAACCACTCGCAGCCAGGCCGGCTCACGCGAGAAGTTCTATCGTGTTGACCACGATTATGTATTACAGGCGGCCACGCTTGCGCAGCAAGCCGGGACACCGGTATTCGTGCTCAATTCGTCGATGGGGGCAGAGCCTCTTTCACGCTCACTTTATCTGCGTACCAAAGGCCAGATCGAGAAGGATCTGGAAACCCTGGGTTTCAGCTCCCTGACCCACGTGCGACCCTCACTGCTTGCAGGCGGCGTGCGCCCCGAGTTCAGGTTGGGCGAAAGTATCGGTCTGTGGCTGGCGCGGCTGCTGCAACCGGTTATCCCCGCGCGTTACCAGGCGGTGCAGGCCAGCGACGTGGCAGCGGTCATGCTGGCTGCCGCAGTGGAACCCCGCCCCGGCACGAGTATCGTCCAGTCGGACCAGATCAAATGTCACCATAGTGCGAAAGACACCTGAGCGTCTGTGCGAAAAGCCGCATCCACAAGCTCACTTCCTTATAATGGCACATTGCCTTACCCTGACCAGATGAGCAGCCAGCTATACTGAAGCACAAAGCCTGCAGCTGACCGAGTACCCATATGATCGATTACAGTAAAAAACGCTTCCTGGTAGTAGATGACTTCTCCGAGTTTCGCACCTCGGTGACCGGGATGCTGCGGCTGATGGCAGTAAAGCAAGTCGATGCCGCAGCGCGGGGTGAAGACGCCATCGCCATGTGCCGTAATACACGCTACGACGTGATTCTGCATGACTACAACCTGGGCGCTGGCAAGAACGGCCAACAGGTACTCGAGGAGTTGCATCATGCGGGCCTGATCAGTCCGCACTGTATTTTCGTGATGTGTACTGCCGAGAGCAGCCAGGCCATGGTAATGAGTGCCCTGGAGTGTGAGCCTGACGCCTACCTGACCAAACCGTTCAACCGCGCCAGTCTCCAGCAAAGACTGGATAAGCTGGTGGAGCGGAAGCTGGCCCTCAAACCCATCCTCGATGCCCAGGTAAAGAATGACCAGCAAGCCGTGCTGGCTGCCTGTGACCAGGTTATGGCTGCCAACAAACGCTTCGCTCCACAATGTCTGCGGCATAAAGCCGGCGCACTCAAAGCGCTGGGCAAGCATGCCGAGCTCGAAGCGCTGCTCAATGAACTTATTGCGGATCGTCCTCTACCCTGGGCCCTGATCATGCTGGGCAATCATTGGCTGGCCATCGGCGAGCTGGATAAGGCAGAGTCACTATTTACCTCCTCAATCAGCCAGTTCCCGATGTTGCCTGCCCTCTTCGATGGCCTGGCTGCGGTTCACGCAGCCCGCGGCGCGTCCGCAAAGGCTCAGGAATATCTTGAGCAGGGATTGCGCATTTCGCCCAACAGCCTGCAGCGCCAGCATGAGCTGGGCAGGCTCGCACGGGCCAATGGCGATTACGACAAGGCCATTCGCGCATTCCGCCAGGCCGTCGATCTGGGTCGCAATTCGCAGTTCCGCAACCCTGACGATCATCTAGGCCTGGCCTCCAGTTTGAACGAGCAGGCTGGAGACGAGGCGCCAAGCCCAAAGGCGCTACTTGAAATTCGCCAGACCCTGGGCGATCTGGGTAAAGCCTGGAAAGACGACCCCAAGGTCACTATTCGCGGCAATCTGGTGCACGCCAGCGCTGTAGCCAAAACTGGCGATCAGGCCGCAGCAGATAAACTGGTGGCTGAAGCCAGCGTTAGAATGGCTGATCTGCCCAATTTCTTTACTGCGCAAATAGCCCTGGAGGTGGCTGCGCAAATGCAGCATCTGGGGCATGCCGACAAAGCCGAGAGCGTACTGGCTACCTGTGCGGAAATGTACGGCGACGATGCCAGGATCATGGAAGCGATCGCCAGTCAGACCAGCAATCCCGAAATACTCAATGCCGGGCTCCAGGCCCAGACTCTCAACAGGGAAGGCATCAAGGCATACCAGCAACAACAGTTTCCCCAGGCACTTGATCTGTTTCGTCAGGCCCGGGACCTGCAACCGCGCAATATCAGTTTTGCGCTCAACACCGCACAGTCGGTATTGCGGTTGCTGCTAGCCGAGCCGAGCGCAGATCTCAAGGATGAATGCCTGCAATGTCTGGCGCAGGTCAGCAATATTCCCGCTACGGACTCACGCTATCCCCGTTATGAAAAACTCTGCAAGACGGTGGCAGGCCTGTGAGCGACGAGCAGCAGAAGCAGCAATCTGATCCGGAGGCGCCGGGAGGCCTGGATTTCTCCACGGTGATTGCGTCCACTGTGCACGACATGAAGAACTCGCTGGGACTGCTGATGCAAGCCTACGAAAGATGGTCCAGCGCACTGCCCCCCGAGCTGAGCGAAACCGCAGAGCGCGGAATGATCGAATATGAGTCCATGCGCCTGAACGGCATGCTGGTACAAATGCTGGGGCTCTACAAGCTGGGGGTCAATCAATTGCCCATGCGGCCGAACTGGCTCGAGGTGGAGGACTTTCTACAGGAACAACTAGCCCGCCACGATGAAATTCTGCGCTCCCGGCATATAGAGGGTTCCTACGAGGTCGAGGAAGACGGGCTAATGGCCTTTCTCGATACCGAGCTGGTCGGGTCCGTGGTCGGTAACGTGATCAACAACTCGATCCGTTATGCGCGCTCCGCCATCCAGCTGAAAGCCTGGGTCGCGGATAGCCAACTGGTCATAGCCATAAGCGATGATGGTCAGGGCTACCCGCCAAGCATGATCGAAAATCAATCAGAGTACGTGCTGGGCATCAACATGAGTACCGGCAGTACCGGATTGGGCCTGTATTTTGGGCAACGTATTGCGGAGCTGCACCACCGCGATGAGGTAAAGGGCCACATCGAACTGCGTAACGACGGCCCCTTGGGCGGAGGTGAATTCCGCATCTATCTGCCCTGACCGCAGACGTCCGTTCAGCGAGGCATCATCCGCACGCCCTCGATTTCCACCAGAGGCTGCGGCCGCCCCAGGTGATAGCCCTGAGCGTAATCCACACCCAGCTCTTTCAGGCAGGTAAGAATACCCTCGCTTTCGACAAACTCGGCCACCGTCAGCAAGCCCATCTCATGACCAATGGTATTGATCGCCGACACCATGGCCCGCGCTATCGGATCAGACTCGATATCCTTGACGAATACGCCGTCGATTTTCAGAAAATCCACCGGCAGGGTTTTCAGATAGGCGAACGACGACAATCCCGAACCAAAATCATCCAATGCGAACCGGCAACCGATGGATTTGAGGCGCTGCATGAAAATCACTGCCCGACTCAGATTGGCTATCGCGCTGGTTTCGGTCACCTCGAAACAGATGCACTCCGTTGGCACCCGGTGTCTGGCAAGCGTTTCCAGCACGAACTCGAGAAAACTGTCCTCTCCCAGGGAAGCGGCCGACAGATTGATCGAATAGTTTCCCGGATTATCCGGATGCCGCCGTGAATAATCGCCCACCCAGGCAAGGAAATTACCAATCACCCAGCGGTCAATCGCTGTCGCCAGGGCGTAACGCTCAGCTGCAGGCATGAACGCGCCCGGCGGAATCACGTTACCGTCATCACCCAACAGCCGCACCAGCACTTCATAACTGGGGCTGGTCGAATGCCCGGCCACCTGCATGATTGGCTGCACGTAGAGGCGCAACAGGTCCTCGTCCAGTGCCTGTCGTATCCGGTTTACCCATTGCATCTCGCCGCGACGCTCAAGCAGTTGCTCATCATCGGCCTGATAGATATGGATACGATTACGTCCTGCATCCTTGGCCGCATAACAGGCGCTGTCGGCTGCGCTAAGAAGTCTGCCGAGGGTTTCCCCGGGAGCAATCTGTACCAGACCGATACTTACCCCGATGGCGAATGCCTTGCCCTCCCAGCTGAAGCGGAATTCTTCCACCTGAGAGCGGATACCATCAACGATGGGCAGCGCCTCTTCCAGGGGGCAGCCAGCCAACAGGAGACCAAACTCGTCACCACCCAGGCGGGCCAGGATGTCACTACTGCGAATGCGCGCCTGGAAGATCTTGCTGAGTTGGCGCAGCAGCTCATCCCCCGCCGCATGACCGCATGTATCGTTGACGATCTTGAACTGATCAAGGTCCATGTAACACAACACCTGCTCACCCCGTTCGCTGGCGGGCAACGCCAGGGCAGCAGCCAGTCGTCGCTCAAACTCGGCTCGGTTGGCCAGGCCGGTAAGCGTGTCATGGGCTGCCTGATGGGATAACTCGCGGGCCAGACGGCGATTGACAGTCACATCACGAAAAGTCAGCACGGCGCCGATAATACGGCTCTCGGCATCGCGTATGGGCGCTACCGCATCCTGGATCGCCACATCGCTTCCATCACGGCGTCGCAGCGTGACACTCGCTCCATCCACAGATGCCAGCGGCTGTCTGTAGCGCCTCAACAACGCAGTAACGGGATTGCCAAGGGCCGTGCCGCTGGCCTCATCATACAATCGGTACACTTCTTCAAGGGGCCGGCCAGTGGCCTGACCGTGCTCCCAGCCAGTGAGCTTTTCCGCTACGGGATTGATGTACCGGATGCGACTATCAGGCCCCGTAGTGATCACGCCATCACCAATCGACGCCAGGGTCACCTGCGCGAGCATCTTCTCCTGATGCAACTGCTGTTCGATCCGCCGACGCTCGGTGATGTCGCGAATCATGCAGGTTACCGCTCGGTCATCAAAGGCGCCCCGGCTCACGGTCAGCTCTGCCACAAACTGTTCATGTCCGTTACGGCTGAAGAGAACCTCCTGCTTGAGCTCCCCCCCGCGTTCCGGTTTCGGCAAGCCTGGCCAGTTATCCTCTGCCACGAGCCGATGCAGCGGTTGGCCGAGCAAGTCGACCGAGGAGAGCCCGAAAAGCCTTTCGGCCCCCGGGTTACAGCTGGCCAGAACACCTTCGGGTGAGCAGGTGACGATACCGTCACGAATATCCCGGATGATCGACTGGGTAGTACCCACGGCACTTTGTAGCGCTCGTATGACCTTGTTGTACTGGCTGGCAATCTGACCTACTTCGGTGAACGGCTCAACCGGCACCTCGCGGGCAAAGTGTCCATCGTGCTGGTGCGTCGCCATGGCCTCCAGTAGTTCAATCAACTCGGTACGCGCACCGTGCTCCGAGACGTTCAGACCTACGCGCTCTTCCTCGGGCGTCACCCGCAGGGGCAGCCATCGATTGATCAGCTTGAGCACGATCCAGGTCAGGCCGAAAGCCCAGAGGCCCGCGACTATGACACCCTGGCCCTGCACCAGTAACTGCTCCCAGCGGCTCAATCCGGTGCCCAGCAGCTGCATATCGGCAAACAGTGCCACTGCAAGGGTCCCCCAGATGCCGCTGGCGAGGTGAACCGGCACCGCACCAACCGCATCATCGATACGCAGACGGAACAGCAGGCGGTCGGCCAGATACATGATGAAGCTACCGATCAGGCCAATTATCAGCGCTGATCCGGCGTCAACCACATGGGCGCTGGCTGTCACAGCAACCATGCCGGAGATCAGGCCATTGAGCGGATAAACGGGGTCCACCAGCCGCCAGCGCAGCCAGGAGAGCAACATACCTCCGAGAATGCCCGCCACCCCCGCCAGCACCGTGTTGGCAATTATGCCCGGCACGCTGTGATCAAAACTGAAGGTGCTGCCACCGTTGAATCCGAACCAACCGAACAGCAACAGCAAGGCACCCAGCATCGCCAGGGGCAAGTTCGAACCGGGCAGGCTGCGACCGTTACGATCCACGTCGAAGCGACCTTCCCGCGGGCCCAGTACCAGAACCACTGCCAGCGCAATCCAGCCGCCCACCCCATGAACAACAGTAGCGCCGGCAAAATCCACAAACCCCTTTTCGGCAAGCCAGCCCAGCCCCTCACTGAAGGTGCCGGCCCAGGCCCAATGGCCGTAAAGGGGGTAGATCAGACCCGCCGCCAGGGCAGTCACTATCAGATAGGCACTGAAGCGCATGCGCTCGGCTGCAGCTCCGGAAACAATGGTTGCCGCCGTGGTACAAAACATCGCCTGGAAGAGAAAGAAGGCCGAATGCCAGGTATCGGTGAATGGCAACATGGTAAAGCCACCACCAATCCAGCCCTGCTGGCTCGCACCAAACATCAGGCCAAAGCCAAACAGCCAGTACAGCAGGATTGCCACGCTCAGATCGGCCATGTTCTTGACCGCCACGTTGATCGCGTTCTTGCTGCGCGTCAGACCGGCCTCAAGGCACAGAAAGCCCAGCTGCATGTTGAAAACCAGCCCGGCACAGAGGACTACCCAGAGTACGTCCAGCATTTCTAGCGGCATCGCGGCACCTGCAAGCCAAACCAGCTATGGCACTTTGATGGCGCATTGTCGTCCTGAACGCACCAATCAAGCGCATGATTGATGCGCCAGACGGCGCATCGGCTCGATACAGTGCAGAAGAATGCAGAATATGTACCACTTTGGCCGGGCAGCAGAACGCCACCCGGCCTGAGGGAAAGAAGAACGAATCAGTCGGCGACGTGGACCAGTTGCTTGCCGAAGTTCTTACCCTTGAGCATGCCCTTGAATGCGTCAACCGCATTGTCCAGACCCTCGGCAACCGTCTCGCTGTATTTGAGCTTGCCGGAGGCAATCTGCTCAGCCAGGTGAGCCGTGACTTCCTGGTGCTGGTCCTGCCACTCGGTGACCAGGAAGAAGCGGTGCTCGGGCTTGTTCTCGCCCATGGCGCCGAACACATGGAAGGGCGTCTCGACCTTGCTGGCATCTTCGGCGTTATAAGCTGAAACGTAACCGCAGACCGGTACCCGTGAGCCCTTGTTCAGCAGCTTGGCTACCGCACGGGTGACTTCGCCGCCAACGTTTTCGAAATACACATCGATACCGTCCGGGCAGGCGGCCTTCAGATCCGCTTCCAGGTTACCGGCCTTGTAGTCCACGCAGGCATCAAAGCCCAGCTCTTCAACCACGTACCGGCATTTCTTCTCGCCACCGGCGACGCCGACGACGCGACAACCCATCTGTTTAGCCGTCTGGCCAACTACAGTGCCTACAGGCCCGGATGCGGCGGAGACAACAACAGTTTCGCCCGCCTTGGGCTTGCCGACATTGGTCAGGCCGCAGTAACCGGTGCGACCGGGCATGCCCGCCACGCCCAGATAGGCCTGCAGAGGCACACCCTGGTCCTTGATCTTGTAAACCATTGGCGCGTCGCCGGGAATGATTGAATACTCCTGCCAGCCCGAGTAACTGGTGACAACGTCACCCACTGCATAATTGGGGGACTTGGACTCGACAACACGGCCAACGCTTTCACCCACGATAGGTGCACCGATTTCAATCGGATCCATATAGCCCTTGCTGTCGTTCATGCGCGGGCGCATGTAAGGGTCAAGAGACAGCCACAGTGTCTTGAGCAGGACTTCACCGTCCTTCAGATCACGCACCGGCTCTTCGCGGATTACCAGATCATCATCGGCAATTTCACCTTGGGGGCGCTTGTTGAGTACTACTTTGCGATTGGTGTAGGCAGTCATGAAAGGCCTCGAATTGACATAAACAGAAAAGGGCACGATAAGCCCAGACGGCACGATAATAGACCAGCATGTGCGGATGTCACGGCTGCAAGGGTACTATTCATCGGGCTGATTTCGGACTAGTTGGCAGCCCGAAACAAAAGCCAGGCCGCGGGGTTATTGTTCGTCGCAGGCAACCAGCTGGTTACGACCACCGTCCTTACCGCGATAAAGCCTGCGATCAGCTGCGCGATATAACGCCAGCAAACTGTCTCCATCCACGGGCCACTGGGCAAGGCCGAAGGTGGCGGACAGTGCGATGTGATGGTTTTCGTGTACGAGGTAACTGTCAGCAATTCGTTCACGCAGGCCTTCCACCAATTGGATGGCCGCTTCGATTTCGGTGTTGCCAAGCACGATGCCGAACTCTTCGCCGCCCAACCGGCCGATGAAATCAGTTGCGCGCAGACGGCCTGCCAAACAGGAACAGATATGCCGCAGCGCCGCGTCTCCCGCATCGTGCCCCCAGCGATCATTGACCTCCTTGAACAGGTCAACATCCAGAACAACCAGCACAAAGGGCGCCTGAGTTCGCCTGGACGCCAGAATACTGCGCTCGAGATAGGCCTGAAAATGACCGCGATTGGCCACCCCGGTCAAGGCATCGGTTTCGGCCATACTCTGCAGGGCACGCTGGGCCGCAGCACGACGGCTCTCGTATAGATGAACGAAAACCAGCACCAGAAAACCACACAGCAGCGCATTGCCCAGATCGATCCAGCCCAGCGGAGTGTCCGGCATGCCATAGCGCACCAGATAAGCCAGCGTAACCAGCAGCATCACCGGCACAGCCAGCACGAAACCCGCTCTGCGTCCGAGCAACAGATAGGACAGAATCGGCACCAGATAAACCCAGACAAAAGCGGTGATCGACGCTCCCGGCATGATCACGATGTAAACGAGAAAGCAGAACAGCGGCACAAGGTAGACATAGACCCACAGGACCACATTGCGCGCGCGAGAAATGCGTCTGGCCGCCCAGAGCAATGCCAGCGCCGCTAACAGCTCGACCCCGGCAAGCAGATAATGGCTTTGAAAAAGCTGCAACAGAGAAAAGAGGCCGAGCGTGAAGCCGGTTGTGGAAAATGTCAGCCGCAACAGGGAGCGCTGATCCGCGTCGGCCAGACCACTGGTTTCCAACAGCTGTCCATTTGCACCAGGGGGGTCAATTAACCCTTGCATAGATCCTTTCCACTTTTCCAGGCTTTCTGTTTCACCTGAGTGTAGCAGCGCGCATCGGGCTTCATAGACGAATCAGACAGCGTCGAAAGCAGCTATGTGCTCATCCTTGAGGCGGACATAATTCCCCGCCGTGTAGGTAAAGAAGCTCAATTCCTTTTCAGTAAGAGGTCGAATCTGCTTTGCCGGGCTACCCATGTACAGATACCCGGATTCCAGGGTGCGCTGGGCAGGCACCAGACTCCCTGCGCCAAGAATGACCTCGTCTTGAATTACGGCACCATCCATGACGATACTGCCCATCCCGATCAATACCCGGCTACCGACGCTGCAACCGTGCAGCAATACCTTGTGGCCTACCGTCACGTCATCACCAATCTGCAGCGGGTAGCCGTCGGGGTTGAAGGGGCCTGCGTGGGTGATGTGCAGCACGCTGCCATCCTGGATGCTGGTTCGCGCGCCAATACGTATACGATGCATGTCGCCGCGGATGACGGTCTGCGGCCAAACGGAACAGTTGTCACCCAGTTCAACATCGCCGATGACCACCGCAGTCGGGTCGATGAATACCGCCTGGCCGAAAACCGGCTGCTTGCCGCGGAAAGGGCGTATCTTCATGGTTTGATCTCCATTGGGGAAAGCTCTTGATACTATTAATAAAAATGACTGGCCGTGCGTAAGCACGGGATGTCTCATATCATGATAGCCATTGACTCAAGACGCACCCAACAGGATACCCAACATCATGTCCAATCCTCTGCTGCAATCCTACGACCTGCCGCCCTTCAGCAGCATCCGTGCCGAGCACGTGAAGCCTGCCATCGAGCAGGTACTGGCCGACAGCCGGGCCCAGCTCGCCAGTCTTCTGGACAACCCACCGGAGAAATGGACCTGGGCAAACCTGATCGAACCTCTCGATGAGATGGGCGAGAAAATGTCTCGCGCCTGGTCCCCGGTCAGCCACCTGAATGCGGTGATGAACACGCCGGAACTACGTGACGCCTATAACAGTTGCCTGCCACTGCTGAGCGAGTTCAGCACCGAACTGGGACAGAACCAGAAGCTCTTCGAAGCTTACCGGCAATTGGCTGACAGCGCAGACTTTGCCGCGCTGGACCAGGCGCAACAGACCATCATCGAGCACGCCCTGCGCGACTTCAGGTTGTCCGGCATCGCGTTACCAGCGGCCCAACAAAAGCGCTATGGCGAGCTGCAGTTACGCCTGTCCGACCTGCAAAGCCGTTTTTCCAATCAGGTGATGGATGCCACCCAGGCCTGGAGCCGGCATATTACCGATGCCAGTATACTCGGCGGCCTGCCCGAGTCGGCTATGGCTCAGGCACGTCAGACAGCACAGAGCAAAGAGCTGGAGGGCTGGCTTATCAACCTGGAGTTCCCCAGCTACTACGCGGTAATGACCTATGCCCACGACCGCGCCCTGCGCGAAGAGGTATATACCGCTTACAGCACACGTGCCTCCGACCAGGGACCCCATGCCGGCGAAAACGATAACGGCCCGCTGATCGACGAGATTCTTGCCCTGCGCCAGGAACTGGCCGAGCTCCTTGGCTACGCCAATTACGCAGAGTTGTCCCTGGCGACCAAGATGGCCGAGAACACCGATCAGGTTGTTGGCTTTTTGCGCGATCTGGGCCACCGCAGCAAGCCCTTTGCCGAGCAGGACTTGCAGGCATTGCGCGATTTCGCCGCTGAAAACGGCTGTCCTGACTTGCAGAGTTGGGATGTCGGCTATTACAGCGAGCAGTTGCGTCAGCATCGCTACGCAATTTCCCAGGAAGAGCTCAAGCCCTACTTCCCGATCGACCAGGTGCTGCAGGGCATGTTCGGTGTAGTAGCAAAACTGTATGGCATCGAGCTGCGCGAAACACAGGATTTTGATCGCTGGCACCCCGATGCACGGCTATTTGAAGTGATCGAGCAAGGCGAGGTAACCGGCCGGTTCTTCCTCGACCTGTATGCGCGCAGTCATAAGCGCGGCGGGGCCTGGATGGACGGTTGTCGCGACCGCCGCCGCCTGCCCGGCGGCGCACTGCAGCGTCCGATCGCCTATCTGGTATGCAATTTTACTCCGCCAGTCGGTACTGCCGCCGTGGGCGGAAAGCCGGCGCTACTGACCCACGATGAGGTCACCACGCTGTTCCACGAGTTCGGTCATGGTCTGCATCATCTGCTGACGCAGGTCGACTACCCAGCCGCATCGGGTATCAATGGCGTGGCCTGGGACGCCGTCGAGCTGCCAAGCCAGTTCATGGAAAACTGGTGCTGGGAGCCGGAAGGTCTGGCATTGATTTCCGGACACTACGAAACAGGTTCCCCGTTGCCACAGGATCTGCTCGACAAGATGCTTGCCGCACGCAACTTTCAATCCGGCCTGGGTATGCTGCGCCAGATCGAGTTCTCGCTATTCGACTTCCTTTTACATCGTCGTGACGATCCGGAGCTGGGCGTGCAACAGGTGCTCGACAAGGTGCGTGACGAAGTTGCCGTATTCCGCCCACCAGCATTCAACCGGTTCCAGAACGGCTTTAGCCACGTCTTCGCCGGTGGCTACGCCGCGGGCTATTACAGCTACAAGTGGGCGGAGGTGCTTTCGGCCGATGCGTTTTCGCGCTTCGAAGAGGAGGGCGTACTCAATACCGATACCGGCCGGGCTTTCCGCGACAATATTCTCGCCCGCGGTGGCAGCCGCGAACCGATGGAGCTGTTCGTCGCGTTTCGCGGTCGCGAACCGACAATCGATGCGCTGCTGCGCCACAGCGGTCTGACCGGGAAGGCAGCATGAACGAGCAGCCGGTAATCAAGCGTTTTATCGCGGGCGCGGTATGTCCCGCCTGCACCGAGATGGATACCATCCGGACCTTCGATGAGGACGGCAGGCCGGCGCGTGAATGTGTCAGTTGTGGCTATGCCGATACCCTGGACGAGCGCGGCAATGCAGTGCCGCGCGAGGTACCCACCCGGGTCAACAAAGCCAAACCCACGCCGGAGAAAAAGGTGCAAACGGTACAGTTTTTCCCCAATCCGAAGCTGAAAAAGAAATAGCCCTGCCTGTTCACCTGTTCAGGGCATGTCGCGCAGACGGATCTCCACACCCAACTGCGCTGACATGCAGGGCCACTCCTGCCAGAGAGACCGTTTTCCCTCGACATTCATGCGCTGCTTGTATTCGCTGAAATCCGATCCGTGGAAAACGCTATCCGGGGCCAGGCCATCAACAGCTACCTGAACCATTGCATCCAGTTCGTTGGCGAACTCCTCTTCGAGCAGATGATGCACGATCAGGTTTGCGCGGGTGGTATCCAGAGGCACCAACTGGCCACCGCCGTGGGCCAGATAACGATCGTTGACCTCCTCCAGCAACCGGTGCGCCAGATAGGCTTCGTCCAGCAATGCCAGCAGGCCACGATGATCGGCAGGCAGATCCGGCGGCTGCAGAAAAAAAGTCTCGGCCACCTTCATTACCGGAAGCAACTGGGCGCCAATCCGCGCCTGGGTCGCAACCCCCATTGCAGCCTCCAGCACATCCGGAACCTGTCCTATATACCCACTTACAAAGCCCATGAAAGCATCTACATCATGCTCATCAACCGCTGCGATCGCTGGATGCAGCGTCGGTAATCGCTCCTGTAACCAGCCTCGCAGATAAGATTGAGTTGTCTCGTGCTGTTCTGCCAGGCTGATGCGCTCACGCAATGCGAGTATGTTCATCTGGGGCTCCGTTTATGCCGGCCGGATGCAGGCTGGCAAGGAAGGGTGAGGGGGTAGCTGGACAAACTAGCAGAGCATATTGATATCGTCAAAGTGACTCGCAAACGAGCCAATAGAATAGTTTGCAGAGTGTCTGGCAGTGCGTTGGCAGCGCATTTCCACAGAATGGGTAGTAACACAAATTCACTTCCGGATAATTGACAAAGAACAAAAAAAGAGGCCTTCGGGGGATTGCCATGAGACCTGTCAGGTCTATACTCAAGCGGTCTGGCAGTTTTTGGGGGGCCAGTCGTTATATCCACCTTCGCCCAGCGAGGGGCCGGAAATAGCGGCATTCGTGTTTATCAAGTCCTGATGACGGCATAAATACCCTTCCCTCCGCTCCAGAACAGATAACAAAAAAAAGGGGAACCGGGAATGTTGCGACATGCAAGCGCCTGGCTGGGTGGTCTGCTATTGCTGACACTCAGTGGCACCGTAAGCGCCGGGTGGGCATTTAATATGTCCGAAGGTGTGACCGACATCAGTCGGTCGGTATTCGATCTTCACATGCTGATCTTCTGGATCTGCGTCGTCATCGGCGTGATTGTTTTCAGTGTGATGTTCTGGTCGATGTTCATGCACCGCAAGTCCCGGGGCGCAGTACCCGCGACTTTTCATGAAAACATCTCGGTCGAGGTACTCTGGACCGTCATTCCACTACTGATCCTGATCGGCATGGCAGTGCCAGCCACCAAAACCCTGATTGAAATCTATGATGCGGAAGAATCCGACGTCGACATCATGATCACCGGATATCAGTGGCGCTGGCAGTACAAGTACCTTGGCGAGGACGTAAGCTTTCTCAGCAACCTCACCACCCCCCGCGACCAGATCAACAACCAGACCGACAAGGGCGAAAACTATCTACTCGAAGTAGATGAGCCCATGGTTGTGCCGGTTGGCAAGAAGATCCGCTTTCTGATCACCTCCGCAGACGTAATCCACTCCTGGTGGGTACCTGCGCTGGCGGTCAAGAAAGACGCCATACCCGGCTTCGTCAACGAGGCCTGGACGCGCATCGAGGAGCCCGGCATCTATCGCGGTCAATGTACCGAACTTTGTGGTCGCGACCATGGGTTCATGCCCGTCGTCGTCGACGCCAGAACCCAGGAAGATTACGACGCCTGGCTGGCAGACAAGAAGGCCGTAGCCGCGGCAGAAGCCGAACTGCGCGACAAGGAATGGTCACTGGCCGAGTTGATGGAGCGCGGCGAGCGTGTTTACAACACCAATTGCGCAGCCTGTCACCAAGCTGACGGCAGCGGTCTGCCACCGGCCTTCCCTGCACTCAAGGGTAGCGACATGGCTCTGAACGACATACCTGGCCACATCAATATTGTCGTCAACGGCAAGCCCGGTACATCAATGGCCTCATTTGATGGCCAGCTGTCTGAAGTGGATATTGCAGCGGTGGTCACCTACGAACGCAACGCGTGGGGTAACGACACCGGCGACATCGTCAGTCCGCTGGATATTCTCAACTTCAAAAACGGCCAATAGGAGACCATCATGAGTGCAGTGATCGATCATCATGCCGACCATGCCCATGGTCCGGCCAAAGGTTTGATGCGTTGGGTACTTACCACCAACCACAAGGACATCGGCTCGATGTACCTGTGGTTCAGCTTCGCCATGTTTCTGCTTGGCGGCACCATGGCCATGGTTATCCGCGCCGAACTATTCCAGCCCGGTCTGCAGCTGGTGCAGCCGGAATTCTTTAATCAGATGACCACCATGCACGGTCTGATCATGGTCTTCGGTGCGGTCATGCCGGCATTCGTGGGCCTGGCCAACTGGATGATCCCGATGATGATCGGGGCTCCGGACATGGCTCTGCCGCGCATGAACAACTTCAGCTTCTGGCTGTTGCCTGCCGCGTTCGGCCTCCTGGTTTCGACGTTGTTCATGGAAGGTGGTGGCCCCAACTTTGGCTGGACTTTCTATGCGCCACTGTCCACCACCTACGCACCACCCAGCGTGACCTTCTTCATTTTCGCCATTCACCTGGCCGGTATCAGCTCGATCATGGGCGCGATCAATATCATCGCCACCATTATCAACCTGCGCGCGCCGGGCATGACGCTGATGAAAATGCCGCTGTTCGTATGGACCTGGCTGATTACCGCTTTCCTGCTTATTGCGGTCATGCCGGTACTGGCGGGCGTGGTGACCATGATGCTGATGGACATCAATTTCGGCACCAGCTTCTTCAGCGCCGCCGGTGGCGGTGATCCGGTCATGTTCCAGCACATTTTCTGGTTCTTCGGGCACCCCGAGGTGTACATCATGATCCTGCCGGCTTTCGGTGCGGTCAGTGCGATCATCCCGGCCTTCAGCCGCAAACCACTATTTGGCTACACCTCGATGGTCTATGCCACCGCCGCGATCGCGTTCCTGTCGTTCGTGGTCTGGGCTCACCACATGTTTACCGTGGGCATACCGCTGACCGGTGAGCTGTTCTTCATGTACGCCACTCTGCTGATCGCGGTACCCACCGGCGTCAAGGTGTTCAACTGGGTCAGCACCATGTTCCGCGGCTCCCTGACCTTCGAAGCCCCGATGCTGTTTGCGGTAGCCTTTGTGATCCTGTTTACCATCGGTGGTTTCTCTGGCCTCATGCTGGCGATCGCCCCTGCGGACTTTCAGTATCACGATACCTACTTTGTAGTGGCGCACTTCCATTACGTGCTGGTACCGGGCGCGATCTTTGGCATCTTCGCTTCCGCCTACTACTGGTTGCCCAAGTGGACCGGCCACATGTACGACGAAGTCCTGGCCAAGACGCATTTCTGGATGTCTTTCGTGGGTATGAACCTGGCGTTCTTCCCGATGCACTTTATCGGCCTGGCCGGCATGCCGCGCCGGATTCCGGACTACAACATGATGTTTGCCAACTTCAACATGATTTCGTCAGTCGGCGCCTTCATGTTCGGCGCAACCCAGTTGTTGTTCCTGTTTATCGTCATCAAGTGCATCAAAGGCGGCCCCAAGGCGGCAGCCAAGCCGTGGGACGGCGCAGAGGGTCTGGAGTGGACGGTAGCGTCACCTGCTCCGTACCACACCTTCAGCACGCCACCGGAAGTGAAGTAAGAGGATGAGCGCAATGGGCGAAGGCATGAGCACAAAACGTCTGGTAGGCCGCCTGGTAATTCTGGTGGCCGGCATGTTCGGCTTCGGCTTCCTGCTGGTACCGATATACGACGTGATGTGCGATGCCTTTGGCATCAACGGCAAGACCAATAGCTCCGCCTATGAGGATAGGGGGCAGACAGTGGACGAATCACGCTCGGTGCGTGTGCAGTTCCTGTCGACCAATGCTCAGGGCATGGTCTGGTCATTTGGTCCGCAGGGTAATGAGCTGGTCATGCACCCCGGTGAAACCCGGGAAATGATCTTTACCGCGCACAACCCGACCGACAGACCCATGGTCGCCCAGGCGGTACCCAGCGTCTCACCGTCAAAGGCTGCCGCCTATTTTCACAAGACCGAGTGTTTCTGCTTTACCCAGCAGACGCTGCAGGCAGGTGAAACGGTGGAAATGCCCGTGCGCTTCATAGTCGATCCGGAGTTGCCGCAGGAAGTCCACAGACTGACCCTGTCCTACACGTTATTCGATATCACTGATCGCATGGCCGGCCCTGATGTGGCGGCGGTGCACAGCAACTGATTTTGACTGCCTGACAAGGAGAACAAGAGATGGCGAGTCACGAAGCACACGAAACGCACGAAGCTTATTACGTACCGGCCCAGAGCAAGTGGCCGATAGTAGGTTCCATCGGCCTGCTCACCTCGGTCTTTGGTGGCGGCACCATGATGGTCAGCAGTGGCGAAAGCGGCTACCTGATTCTTATCGCCGGCCTGTTGATTCTGACCTGGATGATGTTCGGCTGGTTTGGTGATGTCATCAAGGAGAGTCATCAGGGCCTTTACAGCGCACAGATGGACCGTTCGTTCCGGATGGGCATGGGCTGGTTCATCTTCTCGGAAGTCATGTTTTTCGCCGCGTTTTTTGGCGCACTCTTCTATGTGCGTACCTTTGCCGGCCCGTGGCTGGCAGGTGAGGGCGACAAGGGCGTCACCGGTATGCTGTGGCCCAACTTCGAATACGTCTGGCCGCTGATGACCAATCCCGACCCGGGCCTGTATCCCGGCCCCCAGGAGACCATCAGCCCGTGGCAGCTACCGCTGATCAACACCATCATCCTGATCACCTCCAGCGTTACAGTGACCTTTGCTCACCACGCCCTGCGTGCCGGCAAACGCGGCGCACTGAAAGCCTGGCTGGGGCTGACCGTCGCGCTTGCCGTGGTGTTTTTGGGCTTGCAGATTGCCGAATATTTTCACGCCTACAACGATCTGGGTCTGACCCTGGATTCAGGCATCTACGGCGCGACATTCTTCATGCTGACCGGCTTCCACGGCGCCCACGTGCTTATGGGAACCATTATTCTGTCGGTCATGCTGTTGCGTGTATACAAGGGACACTTCACTCCGGAGCAGCATTTCGGGTTTGAAGCGGCCAGCTGGTACTGGCACTTTGTTGATGTGGTCTGGGTGGGACTGTTTATCTTCGTCTATATTTTCTGACGCCAGGCGGCGGCCCAATGGCCGCCGGTCCTTTGCAGCCTGTGGTCTAGTGTAGCCAGGGTGTATTCCAGGTGAACTGACCGGACCAGAAGCCATAGGCAATCACCAGCATTACAGCGATAGTCAATCCGATGCGCACACTCAGGGCAGTCACCAGGCGGCCCTCACCGTTGACGTCCTTGACGAGAAAGAACAAGCCACTGAAAAGGCTGACGACAATAGCCAGCAGCAAGGCCAGAATGACCAGTTTTAACCACATAATCGAACATCCATGCTTATGAAGGGTTTGGCCATTATAGCTTCTGCACATGCTCAAGGTTGCCATGTCTGATATTTCCTCTGCTGCACGACGTTTCGCCCCGGGCTGGGCAATGACCGCGTTTGTCGGGTTCTTTCTACCGATCCTGGTGCTATTGGGATTCTGGCAGCTGGATCGCGCCGAAGAAAAGCAACTGCTGCAAGCGCGAATGGACCAGAGTCGCAGCGCTGTGGCTGTGCCCCTGAGCACATTACAGGGCGTCGAGAACGTTGCATGGCGTCCCGTGCAGATGCAGGGCATTTTCGATCCCGAGCTGATCTGGCTTCTGGATAACCGTACCCGTGGTGGCAATGCCGGGCTTGAAGTTCTGCAGGTGTTTATCGATGCCGACTCAGGCACAAGACTCATAGTCAATCGTGGCTGGCTTCCCTGGCCCGACCGACGCCAGATCCCGGAGGTCCGCACACCGCGTGGCACCCAGCGACTCGATGCAGAGGCCCTGCCCCCCACTGAAGCGGGCTTCACCCTGGGCACCACCCACGTAACGCCAGGCTGGCCAAAGCTGATAACGCGTGTGGATGTGGATGCCATGCGTGAAGCCAGTGGCGAAATTCTGCTGCCCTGGGTAGCTCGATTACGCACCGGCAGCGACGCCGCGTTGACGCTCGACTGGCCCGAGCTACCGATGACGTCCAGCAAACATACTGCCTATGCCGTTCAATGGTTTGCATTGGCACTGGCCCTGCTGGCACTCTTTATCTGGGCTGGACTGCGGCCCGAAACCCCGGAGAAAAACAAGAATGCATGACAGGGAACAAACGTCCGCGATCAGATCCAAGCCACGCGGGCAACTCAAATTACTGGCCATAGTGGCTATTGTCCTGGGGCCCATCTTACTGGCAGGCCTGATGGCCAAGCTGGGTGTAGGTATTCCGGATTCGCAAACCAATCGCTCGGATCTCATCGAGCCCGCCATCAGCGTTGACGACTGGCAACTCGACATCGAGCCGGTAGGTTACGGCGCGCCATGGCGACTTCTGGTCACCTCAACCGGCGACTGCGAGGCGACTTGCATGGAGCTGGTGCATGAAGCCCGACAGATCAATGTTGCCCTGGGCCGTGAAGCCGGACGGGTCGAGCATGTGATTGCACTGAGTACACCCGCCACTGGCGCGCTACTCGAACGGCTTGAACGCGAATATCCCCGTCTGCAGCAGGCCAATCTGGTGCCCGACGCCTATGACAGCAGCCTGACAGCCCATCCAGTGGAATGGCGCGAAGGGGCTCAGTTGTGGCTGATCGACCCGCTTGGCCGGGTCGTACTGCATCAGGCTCCGGATGAGCCTGGCAAACAACTGCTTGATGACCTCAAGCACCTGTTGAAAGTATCCAAGGTAGGGTAACGACCATGCGCAAACCCGGTTATGTCTTTGCCCTCTGTGCCCTGGTATTTGGCTTTGTTGTGGTCATCCTCGGCGCTTACACCCGTCTTGTGCATGCCGGCCTTGGTTGTCCCGACTGGCCTGGTTGCTACGGCTTTCTTGGTGTCCCGCAATCACCCGAATCGATTCAACTTGCCGAAACACGCTTTCCCGATGAACCAGTAGAGGTATTCAAGGCCTGGGCCGAGATGATTCATCGCTATGTGGCCGGTATTCTGGGCCTGATCATCCTGGGTCTGGCGCTTTACAGCCTGCGCCAGCGCAACGTTCCCGGCTATCCCGTCAAATTGAGCTTCGGCCTGCTTCTGCTGGTAGTCTGTCAGGCCGCATTCGGCATGTGGACGGTGACGCTGAAGCTCTGGCCGCAAATTGTCACGGCGCACCTGCTGGGCGGCTTCGCTACACTGAGCCTGCTTTTGCTCCTGTCGCTGCGCCTGTCAGGCCGCCTGGCACCCCTGTCACCGCGCAAGGTAGTAGTGCGCTTGCGGTATTTCGCCCGATTCGCACTGGTGGTAGTTATTGCCCAGATCATGCTGGGTGGCTGGACCAGCACCAACTACGCTGCGCTCGCCTGCGTCGATCTGCCCACCTGTCATGGCGTCTGGTGGCCCGAGATGGACTTCGCTGCCGGCTTTCATCTGTTCCACGAAATCGGCCCGAACTATCTCGGCGGTATCCTTGAAGGCGAAGGACGCACGGCAATCCATGTGACCCATCGTATCGGCGCGGTTATTACCAGTGTCGTGTTGCTACTCCTGGCCTGGCGGATGCTGGAAGTCGGTCTGGGTCGGCTGGCTGGCCTGCTGGTTGCGGTGCTGGCCGTACAGATCAGCCTGGGTGTCAGCAATGTGTTGCTGCATCTTCCGCTGGCTGTCGCCGTGGCACACAACGCCGTAGGTGCCGTGCTCCTGTTGGTCATGGTGGCGATCAACTACCGTTTGCGCGCGCCGGCCAGGAATGCGTTTTTCAGTACCGACAGCTCGTCGGGGCTACTGGCCAGCCATTGAACCCTGGCGCATACTGGCTGCCAGAACAATAACTCGAACAATAACAAACGCTGCGGCGTTCTGGGGAAGCACTGATGACGACCTTGACCAATACCGCACAGGCCAGCGCCCAATGGCGCGACTACCTGGAGCTGACCAAGCCCAAGGTGGTGGCCCTGATGATCATCACCTCGGCCATCGGGATGCTGCTGGCAACCGAAGGCATGGTGCCCTGGACAGTGCTGCTGTTGGGTAACCTGGGCATCGCGTTATGCGCCGGTTCAGCCGCAACGGTGAATCACCTGGTTGACCGCCGCATCGACATACACATGGCACGCACCCAACGGCGTCCGATGGCCCAGGGCCGGGTCAACCCGATCAGCGCCATGTTGTTTGCACTGGTGACCGGCGTCACCGGGATGGCCATCCTGCTGATCTGGATCAACCCGGTCACTGCGTGGTTAACCCTGGGTTCACTGCTGGGCTATGCCGTTGTCTATACCCTGTTCCTCAAACGCGCCACGCCCCAGAATATTGTCATTGGTGGCATTGCCGGTGCCGCACCGCCGCTGCTTGGATGGACCGCGGTAACCGGTCAGATTGATGCCGAAGGCCTGCTGCTGGTGTTGATCATCTTTGCCTGGACGCCACCGCATTTCTGGGCGCTGGCCATCCACCGCAAGGCAGAGTATGCCAAGGTCGATATACCGATGTTGCCGGTGACCCATGGCGAGCGCTACACCAAGCTGCACATTCTGCTCTATACCTTCATTCTGCTGGCAGTCAGCATGCTGCCATTCGTTATTCACATGAGCGGCCCGATCTACCTGGCCGCCGCCCTGCTGCTGGGTGCGCGCTTCATAGACTGGGCCTGGGCCCTGTGGCGCGACAGTCGTCCCCACGCGGCGATCAAGACTTTCAAATTCTCCCTCTGGTATTTGCTCTGGTTATTCGTGGCACTGCTGGTTGATCATTATGTCGGAGTTGCCGGATGGCTATGAGTGGTGTGCAGAAAACGGTACTGGTCACCGTTGCGGCAATTGCGCTGGTGCTGGGTGCAGTGGTGGCCAAGGTCAACCGTCAGGCCCCGTTGGACCGGGAAGTGCTTTCCAATTCAGGCATCTTTCTGTTCGACAGCCCACGCAACCTGCCGGATATCGAGTTACAGGCTGCCACAAGTGACCTATGGACCAACCAGGACCTGACAGGGCAGTGGGATCTGCTCTTCTTCGGCTACACCTTCTGTCCGGATATCTGCCCGACCACCATGGCGGACTTGCGCTCAGTGGTCGAATCGCTAACGCCGGCTGCACGCGAGCAATTGCGCGTCACCATGGTCAGCGTGGATCCGGAACGCGACACACCACAACAGCTGACCGAGTACCTTGCGTACTTCAAGGCCGGCTTCAAGGGCGTGACTGGTGAGCCCGCTGAGCTTGCCAGGCTGGCTCAGGCCCTCTCGATTGCCTATATTCCGCCCGATACCAGTGAAGAAAATTACCTGGTCGACCATAGCGGGCAAGTAGTCATGATCAACCCGCAAGGCCAGTATGTCGGTTTCATCCGACCGCCATTCAAGATCGCCGAACTGAGTCTGTGGCTGCCGCGCATCATGAATCCCCAGTAGATGAGTGGTTGCTGAGCGCCTGAGTTGTTGCGGGCCCGCCGGCAGCAACCCTGTCTTTCATCAGCCTGATCACCTTTCCCGTCTTGCCCGCAACTCCCACTGCCTGCCCATCCTTCTGGGAGCCCGCGCGCGCCTGGCTGAGTAACACCGGGATCAACTTGCCCTCGGTCAATCCCTTCCAGAAACGCAGCGGCATATGGCCCTGCATGACCTTGCGGTTCAGCCGTGCAGGATTGAAGATACTGGCATAGTAGGTTTCCCAGAGCGCGTCGTCCTTGCCCCGTACTGCCTCCGCCCGAGCCAACCACTCCGGCGGACAGGGTTGGCGATAATGCAATTGCTTGCCATCGAACCATACACCGTCACGTGGCGTGGCAATCAGCCAGCGCTGACGTCCGAGCCGTTCAGCAAAATGCATGCTCGCACTGGCGAGGATGTCATGGGCAGGCTCGTGCCAGGCTACATAATCGAGCTGCTCATCCGCTGGCAGAGGATGGAAACGCAGGAACGCATGCAGGTGATGCGCCTCGCGGCTGGCCGACTTTATACGCCGGTGCATTTCACTGCCATCCGGATCTCCGGCCAGCATCGCCTGACGCTCACCTCTGACCACCCGCCAGAGAATCCGGTAAAGCAGATTCCAGCGCCCCGGCGTGCGATAACGCGCAGCGCTTTTTAACTGGCCAAGTAACTCCGCAGGGACACGGTGGGTCGACGCCGTAGCGGCGTAGGCTGGTGCCGGCTCTGCTGCAAACAACTGCGGAATCCTTTCATCCTCCCACACCACGTCATGGGGCGGCACGTTCTGGGCCAACAACTGCCGGGCCTGGCTTCGCCAGCACTCAAAATCATCGTCACAGCACAATACCTGCATGCGCTTCCCTCAGGCCCAAAGCGCCATCTGCGCTGGCTGATCACTCAGCTGCCGGCGAAGCTGACTGGATTCGACCGTATCCTGGCGCGGACGGTAATCGCTGGTGATGATAAATGGCCGGGCCTTGTCTATCACGCAGCGCATGCGCACCAGGTCCTCAAAGCGGATACGCTTGAGACGACGCAGACTGACGATACGTTGAGCTGTCCTGATTCCGATCCCGGGTATGCGCGCAATCATTGCCGGCTCAGCCAGATTCAGATCGACCGGAAACTGCGCCCGGTTGACCAGTGCCCAGGCCAGCTTGGGGTCGATATCCAGGGGCAGATTGCCCTGCGCGCCAATCAGCTCACCGGCCTTGAAGCCGTAACTGCGCAGCAGAAAATCGGCCTGATAAAGTCGATGTTCACGCAGGAGCGGAGGCGCCTGAAAGGGGACCGAAGCGGGGCTATTGGGAATGGGGCTGAACGCCGAATAATAGACCCTGCGCAGCCGGTAATCGCCGTACAGGGATTCAGCCGTGTGCAGTATGCGGCTGTCGTCGCTGGCGTCAGCTCCAACGATCATTTGCGTGCTTTGCCCGCCCGGGGCAAATTTGGGCGCGCGCTTGTCCGCGCGGGACTCATTGGAAGCGCTGTCGATCGTGCCCATGGCGCCGGTAATACTGCCAATCTGTTTTTCGGGTGCCAGGCGTATCAGGCTGTCCGGACTGGGCAACTCGATGTTCACGCTAAGCCGGTCGGCATAACGGCCGGCCTCCTCGATCAACGCCGGGTCTGCCTCCGGGATCGTCTTGAGGTGAATATAGCCCCGGAACTGATGCTCCTTGCGCAGTAGTCTGGCTACGCGAATCAACTGCTCCATGGTGTAGTCAGGCGACTGAATGATGCCCGAACTGAGAAACAGCCCGCTGACGTAATTACGCTGGTAGAAATCCAGAGTCAGCTTGACCACTTCTTCGGGCATGAAGCGCGCCCGCGGCACATCACTGGAGCGCCGATTGACGCAGTACTGACAATCATAGAGGCAGAAATTGGTCAGCAGAATCTTTAACAGGGATACGCAGCGGCCGTCCGGCGTATAGCTGTGACATATACCCATCCCGTTGGTGGCGCCAATGCCATCCTTGCCCTTGGAGCTACGCTTGGGTGCACCACTACTGGCACAGGACGCATCATATTTCGCCGCATCAGCCAGGATGGTGAGTTTCTCGATGAGTTCCATGGCACAACCTTATACTGTATAGATACACAGCATAAGCGCTGCTCGGTCGCTACTCAACCAGTCTGCATCCATGGTTACAATATGCCTGGGCGTCGCTATCAATCTGGCCCCTCGAACAGCTCACCTTCTACCACCAGCACCGTTTGCCCCGGCGATTTGCGTGGCAGATCCCAACCGCCGGTCAGAGCACCAAATGATGGTAATACGCTTACCTGGTCACGAAACCAGAATACCGGAGCACGCAGGCGATCGGCCGCGACCTGCAGGGTCAGAACCGGGTGAAGGTGCCCGGCCAGCACATGACGTCCCGTCACTGGTTCTGGCTCGTGGCGTAAACGAAAGGGGCCGAGATCCAGATGCTCATGCCAGTCAATGCCCAGCTCCACGCCCGCGGCGTGCCGGTCGTGATTGCCCACCACGGCTTCCATTGATACAGCCCGATGCCGAGCCCGCCAGATGGGAAACAGATCGAGAAAGGGCTCGCCGGAAAGGGGCCGGTGGTGGAAAAAATCACCCAGCACAATCAGCCTTTGGGGTTTGAATTCGTCCAGCAAAAGGCTCAGGCGCTGCAGGTCATCGCGGCTCTGGCCGCTGGGCACCGCCAAACCACGGCGACGCATCAGCGCTGCCTTGCCAAAATGGGTGTCGGCTACCAGCAATGTCGACTCGGCGGGATAGAAAAGTGCGCGCTCACCGTGAAGCACCACATCAGCTCCTGCCAACTGCCATTCCAGAGTGCGACTCATGGATGCCTCCCAGGTTTGCGCGCTGCGTGTTTTTCCAGGCTGTCCATCATCCGCTGTACCCTTTCGCGCCAGCCTTCGGTACTGATCCGGTTGCGCTGGCGCTCTACCCAAAGCGGGAAAGCGAGGGGTGAAAAGCGCTCCAGCGAAACCAGGACCAGCTGCTGACCAGCTGCGTGCTCAAGCACACTGCGTAAACGCTGGATTTCCAGTTGATCTTCGAGCACTTCACGGCTGGCCTGGGCCAGCAGTCGATGTTCGGGATCATAGCGCTTGAGGGTATCGTAAAGCAGTCCGCTGGATGCCTGCAGCTGGCGGTCACTCTTGCCACGCCCGGGGAAGCCCTGAAACACCAGACCACTGACCCGGGCAATATCCCGGAACTGGCGGCGGGCCAGCTCACCGGCGTTCAACGCAGCCAACACATGATCGAGCAGATCCTCGGGATCAAGCAGTGCATGCCAGTCGGCATCGGTCATTTCAGGGAAGGTGGTGGAGGTAAGCAACTCGAGCCCGTAATCATTCACTGATAACGAGAACGTGGCCGGCATTATTTGCCCCAGGCGCCAGGCAAGCAGTGCCGCCAGACCTTCGTGGGCCAGCCGTCCGGCAAAGGGATAGATAAACAGGTGATGACCTTCGCGGGAGGTGCAACGTTCGATCAACAGCCGGTTACGCCCGGGCAAAGCCGACTGCTGCTTCTGCAGCTCCAGCACCGGAGCGATGGCGGCCACTTCGGCATCCTTATACTGACCCGCCTGCACCTCTTCGAAAATGGCCAGCACGCTATCGGCCAGCTCACTGGACAGCGGCAAGCGTCCACCATACCAGCGCGGAACGCTATGCCGCTTGGTCTTGGCCAGGCGCACGTAGGCGACCAGATCTCGCACCTTGACCAGCTCCAGGGCACGGCCTGAAAACAGAAACACATCACCGGGCTTGAGCCGGGCAATGAAAGTCTCCTCAATGCTGCCCAGGCTACCGCCCTTCATGAAACGTACCTGAATCTGCGCGTCGCTGGTGATGGTACCTATCGCCAGCCGATGACGACGGGCAATACCGGTGTCTTCCACCGTATAGCGACCGTCCTGCACCACCACGCGCTGAAACTGGGGGTAGTGCTCCAGCACCGGTCCACCCCGGGTGATGAACACCAGGCACCAGTTAAAGAGGGTTTCGTCCAGTTCAGCGAAGGCATGGGTGCTGCGCAACTCGGCCAGCGCCTGTTCGGGAACGAAGCCAGGCCCCGCCGCCAGGGTGACAAGATGCTGCACCAGCACATCCAGGCTCAATCGTAGAGGCCGCCGGGCTTCCACACGACCCGCCTCCCAGGCGCGGCGCACTGCGGCGATCTCTACCAGCTCCAATGCGTGACTGGGCACACAGAGAATTTCACTGGCCGCGCCCGGCTGGTGCCCGGAACGCCCGGCGCGCTGCATCAGGCGGGCCACACCCTTGGGGCTGCCAATTTGCACAACCCGATCCACCGGCGAAAAATCCACGCCCAGATCCAGGCTCGAAGTGCAGACAACACAGCGGAAATCCCCTTGGCGCAAACCCTCTTCGATACGGCGGCGCACCTTGCGATCAATGGAGCCATGATGCAGCCCGAGTTCGGTTACCCATTCCAATCGCGCCTTGATGATCGCCTCGAACCAGAGCTCGGCCTGGGAACGGGTATTGGTAAACAGCAATGCCGTTTTTCCCTCCCCCAGATAATCGAGTACACCCTCAAGCTGTGACAGACCCAGATGCCCGGCCCAGGGGAAACGTTCGACATTGGCCGGGCACAGGCCCCGAATAGTGATAGGTTTACTCTGCGCCCCGGCAATACGCTCTCCCGGTGCAGCGCCCTCGCCCAGCAATACCGACATGGCCTCGTCCAGGTTGCCCAGGGTCGCCGACAATCCCCATACCGACAGCTTGGGCTGTCGAGCGCGCAACCAGGCCAGGCAAAGCTGCAGTTGGACGCCACGCTTGTTGCCGAGCAACTCATGCCACTCATCGACAACAACCGCGTCAAGATGTCTGAAGCTTTCCTCGGCATTGCGGTAAGAGAGCAGCACCGACAGGCTCTCGGGGGTGGTGACCAGAGCTTCCGGCAGTTTGCGTCGTTGCCGTGCTCGTACGCTGGCAGTGGTGTCGCCGGTGCGGGTCTCGACTGCCCAGTCCAGCCCCAGGCTGTCGACCGCCTGTTGCAGATGGCCTGCGGTATCACTGGCCAGGGCGCGCAAGGGTGTAATCCAGAGCACACGCAGGCCGCCAGTGCGCGCAGGTTTTTCCAAGGCAGCTGACACCGGGCCCAGCCAGGCTGCCAGGGTTTTGCCCGAGCCTGTTGAAGCATGGATCAAACCACTGCGTCCGGCACGAAATGCCTGCCAGGCCTGACGCTGGAAAGGCGCTGGGGTCCAGCCCTGAGCGGCAAACCAGGTTTCGATCAGCGCCAGACCGTCACCGGCGCTTTTAGCTGCCACAGGCTTAGCCGCCATACAGACGCAGCAGGTCTTTCACCTGCTCCAGGGTATCGGCCTCGGCCACGGGCTTGTCCTGACGCCAGCGAGCAATGCGTGGAAAGCGCAAGGCAATGCCGGACTTGTGCCGGGGAGAGGGTTGAATGCCCTCGAAGGCAATTTCCAGCACATGCTCGGGTTTCAACGAACGCACCGGCCCGAACTTCTCGACGGTGTTGCGACGGATCCAGTGATCAAGCTTCTGGATTTCCTTGTCGGTCAGGCCGGAATAGGCCTTGGCGATAGGCACAAAGGCATCGCCATCACGCACTGCCAGGGTGTAATCGGTGTACAGATTGGCGCGCCGGCCGTGGCCGGGCTGGGCGTACAGCAATACAGCATCGATCGTCAGCGGCTCGATCTTCCATTTCCACCAGTCACCGCGTACTCGACCACTGCGATAGGGGCTGTCCAGCCGTTTGAGCATCAGCCCCTCGACCATGCGCTCGCGGCTTTCCTCGCGCAATTGCGCTAGCCCATGCCAATCGCTGGCGGTGACACTCGGGCTGATACGCACTGCGGTTTCGCCGCTGCCGGCAAGCAGCTCTTCCAGCAAGGCACGGCGCTCACCAAGCGGTCGCTCGCGCCAGTCCTGTTGCTGATATTCCAGCACGTCGTAGGCAAGAAAGATGACCGGCACTTCGCGCAGCATTTTCTCGCCAATTGTCTTGCGCTGAATGCGTCGCTGCATCTGCGAGAACGGCAATACACCGCTATCCCAGGCGAGAATTTCCCCGTCAAGGACTACCTCCGGCAAGTCCGTTGCGGCTAACTCCACCTCCGGGAAACGGCCATTCATGGGCTCCTCCCCGCGTGACCATAGCCAGACCCCACCGGGTCGGGCGATCAGCTGCGCGCGAATCCCATCCCACTTCCATTCCGCCAACCAATCCTGCGCTGCGCCCAGTGACTCCGGCTCACTTTCAAGAGGCGAGGCCAGAAAGAACGGATATGGCTGACCTTCACGCTCCTCCCGTTGCTCCTGGTCGAAGAGCGCTGTGAAGAACTCAGCTGTGGGTTCGAATTCGCCGATCAGCCGCCTTGCGATCAGAGCCCTTGGCAAATCACCCAGCGCGGCCAGAGCGCGCTCGACCAGACCGCGGGATACGCCTACCCGCAGGCTGCCGGTCAGCAGCTTGTTGTAGAGGAAGCACGCCGGTCGCGGCAGGCTGCGCCAATGGGCCAGCACATGGGCTTTCTGCTCGGGCTCTTCGAGCTTGCGCAGGCCCAGGATTGCCTGTTCGATCCATTCAGCCAGGGAGCCATCCACCGCCCGACGCTCACCCTCATCCTCCATAAGCAGGCTTATGGTTTCGGCCAGATCGCCCACATGCTGATAGGTTTCCTCCACCAGCCAGTCCGGAAGCCCGCTTGCCTCGGCCAGCCATTCGCGCAGCTTGCGCGGGCCGATCAGGCGTTTCATCCGTCGCCCGGCCAACATGTAAACAGCCCAGGCTGCATCACCCGGTGGCGCAACACGGAAATAGTCGATCAGTGCGTCCTGCTTGACCTGGGTGCGGGTGGTGGCGTCGAGCTCGGCATACAGATTGGCAAAGGCCTGCATCAATCGTCCTCGCCGCCGTACAGGGTAGTCAGCGCCCGCGCATCAATTCCCTCGTGCTCGCGCAAATAGCGAACCAGGTCATCGCTGCGGCCATGGGTCGTCAGTACGGTGCTGGCACCGCAGTCACGGATGGTATTCAACAGGGCCGGCCAGTCAGCATGATCACTGAGCTCGAAGCCCTGATCATAGCCCCGTCGCCGGCGGTTTCCGCGTATACGCATCCAGCCCGAGGCAAAGCCGGTACTGGCATTCTTGTATCGGCGCATCCAGGGCGATCCGGCGGCGGAGGGCGGTGCCAATATCAGTTTCCCATTCATGCTTTCCGAGCGAGGCAGTTCGGATACCGCTTGCGTGGGTAGCATGGCGACATCCGCGTCCCTATATAGCCCGGTCAGTGCCACCATCGCGCCATGCAGATATACCGTGCGATCGGTGTGCGCGGTCAGCGCCGCCAACACTCGTTGCGCCTTGCCGAAGGCATAGGTAAACAGAACACACGGCCGATCCGGGTTGCCTGACCACCAGTCCCAGATCTGCTGGCCAACCTCCTCTACCGGTGGCCAGCGATAACAGGGCAGAGCAAAGGTGGCTTCAGTAATCAGGGTATCGCAGGGCACCACTTCAAAGGGTGCACAGGTGGGGTCGGCATCGCGCTTGTAATCGCCACTGACCACCCAAACCCGACCATCATCATGGGCGACGCGGACTTGCGCCGAGCCCAGCACATGGCCTGCCGAATGCAGGCTCAGGGTGATGGGGCCGAAGCGCCGTTGCTCGCCGTATGCCAGACCGATGAACTCATGCTCGCCCAGGCGATGGCGCAAAATGGGGACGCTCAGATGCTGGGCGTAATAAAGCTGATGGCCTGAACGCGCATGATCGGCGTGGGCATGGGTAATCACGGCCGTCGCTACCGGCCTCCAGGGATCGATATGGAAATTGCCGGCTGGGCAGTAAAGCCCTTCATCGGTAGGAATAACCAGGGGATCATGCATGCAATGGGGTACGTGTTGTCCAATTCGGCTTCAGCCTATCCGAGAAATAGGACAACGGGATCCTCGAGCTGTTACAGCGCGTGTAACAGCTCGATCACTGTTGGCAATACACCTCGGCTCAGGCGCGACGAGGTACAACCACTGCCAGCAGAAACAGCAGGGCAGCGGAAACGACAATGGATGGACCCGCCGGGGTATCGAGATTCCATGACAGCGTCAGTCCGCCAAGAACCGCAAGACAGCCCAACACGCTGGCCCCCAGCGCCATCTGCTCAGGCGTGCGAGCATGCCGCTGCGCCGCGGCAGGGGGAATGATCAACAGGGAGGTAATCAGCAACACGCCGACGATCTTCATCGCCACGGCAATCACAATGGCGATCAACAGCATCAGGGCCAGTCGTATGGCCGTGACCGGCAGCCCTTCTACCCTGGCCAACTCCTCATGCACGGTGATCGACAACAAGCGGCGCCATAACCAGGCCAACAGAACGCTGACCAATGCAAGGCCGCCCAGCATCCAGTACAGATCCGACCGGGCGATCGCCAGTAGATCGCCGAACAGGTAAGCCATCAGGTCTATCCGCACATTATCGGACAAGGCCAACACCACCAGCCCGAGCGACAGAGTACTGTGCGCCAGAATGCCCAGCAGCGTATCGCTGGCCAGCCATTGCTTGTGCTGCAGCGCAACCAGCAGCACCGCGAGGAGAACGCACCCCAGGGTGACCGAAACGGTCAGGTTGATTTCCAGGAGGATACCAAGCGCTACCCCCAGCAGTGCGGAGTGCGCGAGGGTATCGCCAAAATAGGCCATGCGTCGCCAGACCACGAACGACCCCAGCGGCCCCGCAGTCATGGCCAGAGCGAGCCCGGCAAGCAGTGCGTAAAGCAGAAAATCAGGCATGGTTGCAACCGGGTCCATGTTGGTGGGGCGCGCCGTCGACTACTTCACCGTGCAGGTCGTGGGCGTGGTCATGGTGATGGCTGTATACCGCCAGCGCGCTGGCGCGTTCACCAAACAGAGCCAGAAAAGCGGGGTCGGTACTGACCTGCTCGGGGTGGCCGGAACAGCACACATGGCGATTGATACACACCACCGTATTGGTGGTGGCCATGACCAGATGCAAGTCATGGGAAACCATCAAAACGCCACAGCCATAGCGATCACGCAGTCTGTTGATCAACTGATAGAGCTCGACCTGGCCATTGACATCCACACCCTGCACCGGCTCATCAAGTACCAACAGGTCCGGCTGACGCAACAGCGCCCTGGCCAGCAACACCCGCTGCAATTCACCGCCCGAGACCTGCTGCAACGGCCGATCACTCAGATGAGGGGCGGCAACATCCTCCAGGGCGGCCAACCCCTGCGCCCTGGTAACGCCCGGCGCCAGCAGCAGAAACCGCAATACCGTCAATGGCAGGCTGGCATCCACTTCCAGCTTCTGTGGCATGTAGCCAATGCGTAAGCGTGGCTCTCGTAGCACCGAGCCCGAGTCGGCCTTGAGCAGCCCAAGCACGATTCTGACCAGGCTGGTCTTGCCTGCACCGTTAGGTCCGATCAAGGTGACGACCTCACCCCGACGGACGCTCAGGCTGACATTTTCCAGGATGGCATTGCCTTGCAGGCGCAGGCTGACGCTCTGCAGATCGAGTAACCGCTCGCTCATGCTGCCGCCTGACACTGGGCGCACACACCGGTAATTTCCACAGTTTCGGACTCGATCTGAAAGCCCGCCGCATCGGCGCTGTCAGCAATGGCGCGGCGAATGGCGTCGCGATCCAGCTCAATGGCGATGTGGCACTGCTTGCAGATCAGAAATTGGCCCTGATGGCTATGCTCGGGGCTCGGACAACCGATAAACGCATTGAGTGAGGCTATCCTGTGCACCAGACCCTGTTCGAGCAAAAAGTCCAGTGCACGGTACACCGTTGGTGGCGCCGCACGGCGACCGTCCGCCCGGGCCAACGTATCGAGAATATCGTAGGCTCCCAGCGGTTTGTGGCTGGCCCAGACCAGCTCCAGCACGCGTTTGCGCAACGCGGTGAAGCGCACACCGGCGCGCTCGCACAGGTGTTCGGCAGACTCCAGCGCGCCACTCACGCATTCGCTGTGGTCATGGGGCTGATGGGGATCGTTGAGCATGCTTGTGTCTGGCATGAGGGCCTGGCCTTCAAAGTGGGTCTGTGCAAGGGCGAAAGTGCTGTTATCATATAACACTTTTCACCTTTGGAGGTATGGCCCATGCGGCTACGTCTGTATTTCTGTCTGATATGCCTGCTGGGCGCCAGCCATGCGCTGGCTGCCGACAATTCCCGGGTACTGACCACGATCAAACCCCTGCAACAGATAGCCGCGGCCGTGATGGATGGCGTAGACAGCCCGGCGCTACTGATGGAGCCTGGCGCCTCACCGCACACTTATGCGCTTCGCCCCTCCGACCGCCGCGCCCTGGCTGCGGCCGAACGTATCTACTGGGTCGGGCCGGAACTGGAACTGTTTCTTGAGGACCTGCTTGAGCGGCAGGAAAATTCCGTCGCACTGCTGCATCTGCCGCAGATGAGCGTTCGCGAGCAACTGCAGTCGCATAACTTTCAACAGGAAGAGCCTTCCGGACATGCTGGCCACGACACCCATGGGCAAGAGCATGACCACGGGCATGACCACGGCAGCTTGGATCCGCATATCTGGCTATCGCCGACCAACGCCAGGGCCATAGCCCGTTACATGGCAGAGGATCTTGCCAGCGTATATCCACAGCAGAGCGACCAGCTGCAAGCCAACCTCGCCGTATTCGAGCAGCGTTTGGCAGCGGTGGATGCCAGCCTGCAGGCAAGACTGAATGTGCTGCAGGACAAGCCCTATTTTGTCTTTCACGATGGCTACGGCTATTTCGAGGATCACTACGGCATACGCCCCCAGGGTATCTTCAGCCTGTCCCACGAGGTACAGCCCGGGGCGCGACACGTCAACCAGTTGCGCCAGCAATTGCAGGCAGCAGGGCCGAGTTGCGTGTTTACCGAGCCGCAATTCACTCCGCGTCTGGTCAACAGTCTGACCGAAGGTCTGCCTGTCAGCGTCGGGGTCCTGGATCCGCTGGGTAGCGCGATCGAAGTGGGGCCAAAAGGGTACGAACGCACGCTCGAAGACATTGCCGGGGCACTTGCCAGCTGCCTGGAAACGCTCTGATCAGAGCGCCATGGGCAGTTGCACGGCCACTTCACGGTGGCCTTCGAGAACCCGCAGAAAATGCGCCGGATCCTTGATCAGTACGCCGGGCTTCTCCTGATGATCAGCCGCCGCGATCCGGCGCGAGAGCCAGAAACGCAGCGCTGCCAGGCGCAGCATATCCGGCCAGTGGGTCGCTTCCACGGTCAGAAAGCGCCGTTGGCTAGCGTAACCGGCCAGCAATGCCTGGGCTCGCTCCGGATCAAGGCGCGCATTGTCGTCCAGACACCAGTCATTCGCGCAGATCGCCAGGTCATAGAGCGCCCAGCCAGTGGCCGCGTTGTAGAAGTCGATCAGCCCGGTCAGATTGGGGCCTTCGAACAGCACATTATCGCGAAACAGATCACCGTGGAGCACCGCCTTGGGCATGGGCGGACGCTCGGCCAGCAGGCCGTGCATCAGCGGCAACAGGGGCTCGATCAGCGCACGCTCTGACTCACTCATATCACCAAGCATGTTGCTGGTCTGTGTTTCCATCCACGCCAATCCGCGGTCGCTCTGACGCACCAAATCACTGGAAAGGGTTGCCGCGTGCATCTGCGCCAGCACCTTGCCCAGTGCCTGGCAGTGCCTCTCGTCGGGCTGCTGTATGTGCTTGCCGGGTAACCGCGGCTGCAACAGGGCTGGCTTGCCGTTCAGCTGGTGCAGCTTGCGGCCCAGCTGATCCGGCACCGCGAAAGGTACCGGCAAATCAGCTCCATGCAGGCAGTCAAGCAGGCTGACGAAGAACGGCAACTCATCCACGGGGCCACGCTCAACCAGCGTTAGCACAAACTCGCCCTGCTCGCAGCTGACAAAAAAATTACTATTCTCGGTGCCCGCGCTGATGCCCTCGAAGGCCACCAGGCGGCCAAGGTCGAAGGGCTTGAGGAAGGCGCTCAGCTCATTCTGGCTGAGTGGGGTAAATACAGACATCGGCTCAGGCTACCATTCGAAGATTTTCCAGGACGGTATGCGCATGCCTTCGGGTTGATCCGAGCGCATGAAATTGCCTTCGTCATCCACCGCAACCAGGAAGTAGGGCGGTCCGTTGTTGGGTATCACCTTGATGGCGTAGAGAAAACCGTTGACCCGGTATTCCTCGACGGTGCGATTACCCTCCTGACGAATAACGACTTCAGGCTCGCCCGTCAGCTCTTCCTGAGCCAGAGCAGCCGAGCCAATAGTAAGTACCAACCCGGTAACGGCCAATGCACGGCCAAGCATGCGTATCATGATAGTCTAGTCCCTTGATGATATGACCCCATCATTCTAGCCTCTTTTTAGCCATGGGAAGTTGACCTGAAGCATGACTGATCAAGCCCCCCTCGTTCTGGTGGATGGTTCCTCGTACCTATACCGGGCATTCCACGCGCTACCACCATTGATGACCTCGACCGGAAAACCCACAGGAGCGGTCAAGGGCGTGCTGAACATGCTCAACAGCTTGCGCCGGCAGTATCCGGACAGCCCTTTCGCGGTAGTGTTCGACGCCAAGGGCAAGACCTTCCGCGATGAGCTGTTCGAGGACTACAAGTCCCAGCGCCCGCCGATGCCTGATGATCTGCGCGTTCAGATCGAACCCTTGCACGCCAGCGTGAGGGCCCTGGGCCTGCCGCTACTTTGCGTGGATGGTGTCGAAGCAGACGATGTTATCGGCACGTTGGCCCGCCAGAGCGCAGCAGCAGGCTGCCCGGTAGTCATTTCCACCGGCGACAAGGACATGGCGCAGCTGGTGGATGAACACATTACTCTGGTCAACACCATGAGCGGCACCGTGCTGGACATTGCCGGGGTGAAGGAAAAGTTCGGTGTGGGCCCCGAGTGCATCATCGATTTTCTCGCGCTGATGGGCGACAAGTCGGACAATATTCCGGGTGTCCCCGGGGTTGGCGAGAAGACCGCGGTTGGCCTCGTAGCTGGCATCGGCGGCGGCCTGGACCTGATCTATGCCAACCTCGACAAGGTGCCGGAGCTGCCAATCCGCGGCGCCAAGAAGCTGCCGGAGAAGCTGCTGGAACATAAGGAGATGGCGTATCTCTCCTATCAACTGGCGACTATCAAGATCGACGTCGAGCTGGAGTTGCGCGCCGACGCGCTGATGCCGGGCGAGCCCGACCGTGATGCATTGAAAAAGCTCTACCAGGAACTGGAATTCAAGAACTGGCTGGATGATCTGGTGCGCGAGGAAAAAGCCGCCGGAGTCGCGCGAGCTGCGCCTGACCAGGCCGAAACCCTCGAAACACGCTATGCAACCGTCCTTGCCTGGGATGACTTTGAAAGCTGGCTGGATAAACTCAAGGCCGCGCCGCTGTTTGCCTTTGACACCGAAACAACCAGCGTACACGCCCAGCTTGCCGAGCTTGTGGGGGTTTCGCTGGCAGTCAGCCCCCATGAAGCCGCGTATATTCCGCTGCGTCACAGCTATATGGGCGTGCCAGAGCAACTGGATCGCGATCAGGTGTTGGCCGCGCTCAAGCCGCTGCTCGAAGATGCAGAAAAACCCAAGGTTGCGCAACACGCCAAGTACGATATCAATGTACTGGCTCATTACGGTATCAGCGTACGCGGCGTCGCCTTTGACACCATGCTCGAGTCCTATGTGCTCGACTCCACCGCCACGCGCCATGACATGGACAGCCTGGCGCTGAAATACCTGGGCCAGGGCACCACCCGGTTTGAAGACATTGCCGGCAAGGGCGCCAAGCAGCTGACCTTCGACCAGATTGCCCTTGAGCAGGCAGCTCCCTACGCCGCCGAAGACGCCGACGTGACACTGCGATTGCATCAGACTCTGTGGGCCAGACTGGCCGAGCAGCCATCGCTTGCCAGTGTTCTCCAGGATATCGAGATGCCCCTGGTACCCGTGCTGGCTGACATTGAACGCTGTGGCACACTTGTGGATGCACAGCTGCTGGGTATTCAGAGCCGCGAGCTGGGCGAGAAAATGGTTGCACTGGAGCGCGAGGCATTCGAGCTGGCCGGCGAAGAGTTCAACCTCGGCTCGCCCAAGCAGCTTGGCGTCATTCTGTACGAGAAGCAGGGCATCCCGGTTATCTCCAAGACCGCCAAGGGCCAGCCATCAACCGCCGAGGCGGTGCTGGCCGAATTGGCCGAGCAAGGTTATCCGCTGCCCCAGGTGATCATGCAGTACCGCACGGTAAGCAAGCTCAAGAGCACCTATACCGATCGACTCCCAGAGCAGATCAATCCGCGCACCGGGCGTATCCATACCAGTTACCACCAGGCAGTTACCGCCACTGGACGGCTGTCCTCATCGGACCCGAACCTGCAGAACATTCCGATCCGCAGCGCCGAGGGACGTCGCATCCGTCAGGCATTCATCGCGCCCAAGGGCTACAAGCTGATGGCCGCCGACTACTCGCAGATCGAATTGCGCATCATGGCCCATCTGGCAAAGGACGAGGGCCTGCTGCACGCATTTCGTCATGGCCTGGATGTACACAAGGCCACTGCAGCTGAAGTATTCGGTGTGGAACTTGACGATGTTTCAGCAGACCAGCGACGTAGCGCAAAGGCCATCAACTTCGGCCTGATCTATGGGATGAGCGCATTCGGCCTGGCCAAGCAGATCGATGTCGACCGCAAGCAGGCCCAGGCCTATATCGATCGCTATTTCACCCGCTACCCCGGCGTACTTGCGTACATGGAGCGCACCCGGGCCCAGGCCGGCGAGCAGGGCTATGTGGAAACCCTGTTTGGCCGCCGCCTGTATCTCCCGGAAATACATGCCAAGAATCAGGCCATGCGCAAGGGTGCGGAACGCACCGCGATCAACGCGCCCATGCAGGGTACTGCCGCCGATATCATCAAGCGTGCAATGGTCACCGTGGATAACTGGCTCCGCGAAACGGGTCTGGATGCCCGCGTTGTCATGCAGGTACACGACGAACTGGTTCTGGAGGTTCGTGAGGACCTTGTCGAGCAGGTAAGTGCCGGATTGAAGCAGCATATGGCCGGCGCCGCATCACTGGAGGTGCCCCTGGTTGTTGATGTCGGCGTGGGGAATAACTGGGACGAGGCGCATTGAGCAAAAATAATGGTGATATTCGTGAAAGAAACTGGAACTAAACAAACACGGGCCTAGTCAGAATGTGTGAATGGCCAGTCAAGCCTTTCATGTTCCTAGATGTGATTTAGTGTTGGCAGAACGTCGGGCAGTCCTTCCCTAGCACAGCCCGATGCTTGAATCCCGGATCTTCCCTCCCCATATGAGGTCCGGGATTTTTTTTGCCTGCCATTCAAGCTCTGGGGCTTAGTCTTCGCCTTCGCTCAAATCCGGGGCCTGATCATCCTCGGGCTCCTCTTCGGCAAACAACCAGCTCTCGAGAATCCCATAGGCTTCCTCCAGACCCTGACGCTTGGGCGCAGAAAACAGCTGCACCGTGGCGCGGTTGCCGTACTCCTTGCGCACGATGGTCTGGACCTTGAGCAGCACGTTCTTGGCCGCACCATAGGCAAGCTTGTCCGCCTTGCTGAGCAGAATATGCGCAGGCAGGCCGGTCACATCACTCCACTCGAGCATCATCCGGTCAAAATCCGAAAGCGGATGGCGGATGTCCATTACCAGCACCAACCCGGCCAGGGAGTCACGCCCGGTCAGATAGGCGTCCAAATGCTCTTTCCAGTGCTCTTTCAGTGCCAGAGGCACCTTGGCATAACCATAACCCGGCAGATCCACCAGGCGGCGCTGCTCATCCAGAGCAAAGAAGTTGATCAGTTGCGTACGGCCGGGCGTTTTCGAGGTTCGCGCCAGCCGTGCATGGGTCAGTGTATTCAGCGCGCTGGATTTGCCAGCGTTCGAGCGACCGGCGAAAGCGACTTCATAGCCACGGTCGAGTGGACACTGTTCGACCTGGCTGGCGCTTTTGATAAAGGTGGCTTGCTGACAAAGAGATACAAGGGGTGTTGCTGAGGGCATGGGAAGATCCGTTATGCTACTGTCGATTGGCCGATGACATTCACCTTGACCGTCACCTTAGTATATACTGCTGCGGTTTTATATCGCGAAAGCTTACTGCGACATTTTGGACATTGCATCGCCCCGAGGCGACGGCTAGCATGGGCCACCAGGTCCGAAGTGCGATCTCCAGGTGTTGTCTTCGGGATAAACGAGGCAGGCTGTTCCGCATAACACGGCGATAACGCCGGAAGGACAGACCAGGCCCCTCTTTCAGCCGTAATTGGATTAGCCGATGAATAAATTACTCATTAGTCTGGTGTTATCTCTCGGCATGGCCGGTTCGGTCCATGCAGCGCAGGGTGATGCTGAAGCCGGTGCTGGCAAAGTTGCAACCTGTGCCGCATGCCATGGTGGCGATGGTAACAGCGCGCAGCCCAGTTTTCCCAAGCTGGCCGGCCTGGGTGAGAAATATCTGTACAAGCAGCTGCTCGACGTCAAGGAAGGCCGCCGTGTGATTGTCGAAATGACTGGCATCCTGGATCCGCTGAGCGATCAGGATCTGCTGGACATCGCCGCCTACTACGACGCTCAGGTTCCCTCGATGGGCGTAGCCGATGCAGATCTTGCTGCCCGTGGCGAGGAAATCTACCGCGGCGGCAACCTGGCTACCGGCCTGCCGGCATGTACCGGCTGCCATTCGCCAACAGGCAAGGGCAACGATCCGGCAGGCTATCCACGTCTGGCTGGTCAACATGCTGCCTATACTGCCAAGCAGCTGACGAACTTCCGTGAGGGCGTGCGCGACAATGATGGCGAAGGCATGATCATGCGTACTATCGCCGGACGTTTGAGCAACAAGGACATCGAGGCCGTTTCCAACTATATTCAGGGCCTGCGTTAGGTCATTATGTTGCCAGGCATTTCTCGAGCTTCATTTCAAGGGTGACTTAGGTCACCCTTTTTATTGGTTGGCACATGTTGCCGCTCAGGGAACTTTTAACCAGCTTACCTGTTCCAAGTGGGTTGGCTACACACTAAATTCATTAGGGAAAAAACATGCGCGTATTGATGACTGCAACCCTGGTATGGCTGCTTGGCAGCCTGAATGCTGCTCAGGCCCAGGAGGCCATTCCATCGGCAGACTTCAAGGCCGGAGAACATTACATAGAGCTCACAACACCAGCCCCTACCCAGGATCCCGACAAGATCGAGGTAGCCGAGCTGTTCTGGTATGGCTGCGGCCATTGCTTCCAGTTCGAGCCGGTGCTTCAGGATTGGAAAAAAACGCTACCTGAAGATGTCAGCTTCCGTGAAGTACCCGCCCTCTTCGGTGGCGTCTGGAATACCCACGCGCAACTTTTCTACACCGTACAGAGCCTGGGCAAGCTGGAAGAAACGCATAAGGCCATCTTCAATGCGATCCATGTGGAGAAACTCCGGCTGGCCAACGAAGCCGAGATGATCGAGTTCCTTGAGCCATACGGCATCAGCGAAGAGCAGTTCGAGAAGGCCTGGTCTTCATTTGGCGTACGCAGCAAGATATCCGAGGCGGGCCGTCTGGCCAAAGCCTACCGGGCAACAGGGGTTCCAACGCTGATCGTGAACGGTAAATACCGGATTGAAGGCGGCATGGTAGGTGGCTTTGATGGCATGCTCGAGGTGGCAGACTACCTGATCGCCCAAGAGCGTCAGGCACGCTGAAGCATGCCTGAGGCCAAGCCAGTCATCCAGACTCGCCGGCGTTCGCTGCACGGCCAGATGCTGCCGGGAAACCTGCAGACCAATGACTTATGCCCAGCCGGGGCGATAGGGCTGCCGGAGGTGCTCAAGCTCCTGAGTTTCAATATTCAGGTGGGCATCAACACGCAGAAATATCACCACTATCTGACTCGCAGCTGGCAACACCTGCTACCAGCGACCGGCCGGCACAATGTACTCGGGCAGATCAGCCGGGTGCTGAGTGACTTTGATCTGGTCGCCCTGCAGGAAGTTGACGGTGGCAGCATTCGCTCCGGCTACGTCAATCAGGTCGAACATCTGGCCCGCGAGGGTCAGTTCCCCTTCTGGTATCAACAGCTCAATCGCAACCTGGGGCGCTTTGCTCAACACTCCAACGGTTTGCTTAGCCGCTTTGCCCCCGACTACCTTGAAGATCACAAGCTGCCCGGCATTCTGCCTGGCCGCGGCGCGATACTGACCAGCTTTGGTGAGGGACAAAATTCTCTGCTTGTGGTCATGATGCACCTGGCACTGAGTACCAAGGGCAGGGCCAATCAACTGGCCTACATACGTGACCGCATCGCCGATCACAAGCACGTGGTGCTCATGGGCGACATGAATACCCATGCCGAGGATCTGCTCGATCACTCGCCGCTCAAAGGCAGCAAGCTGCATACTGCCACGCTGCCCGGCACCTACCCCAGCTGGAAGCCCGCCAGGGTCCTGGACCACATTCTTATCAGCTCCAGTCTCAGCATCGAAAAGGTAGATGTACTTGCCCACCCCATCTCGGACCATCTGCCCGTAGCAATGCATATCCGTTTGCCTCCCGGGATTTGCACATCATCGCGCAAACCCCTGGACAACTGATTCAATAGGGCTCTGGCCAGAAGCCCCCTTTTCCATATAATCTTCTGTATCACCGTGTGCAGGAGCACTCATGATCGATACTCGTAACACCTCCCGGCCAACCGACAGCGCAGACACGAAGTCGCCTGCCGGGGCCTCTGACCAGCAGGAGCTGCTCAGGCGCGGGTTGGTTCGCGTAAGTATTGCAGCAGACGGACTCGACCCTCTGCTCGACAAACGCCTCAAAGAGCTACGCAGTGCCCTACGCAACGATGCCCCGCCTCACTTACTGACCGAGCTGATGCCCGAGCTTGAAAGGGCAGTACTGGCCGCTGACAGCGCCCGCGAAGAACGCATGCGCAACATAGGCGCCTCCCTGCGCACCCTCGTGAAGCAATTGCAGCAGCGCAGGTTGTCGGGCGAGGTTGGCACCTCGCTCAAGGAACTCGCCCAGCGTCTGAACGCCCCCATCGAATACGCCTCGACCGTAGAGAGATTGATTGCCGACATTGCCAGCTCCCAGGCCCAGGTACTGAACGCGGCACCAGGCGAAGCACCATCCGGTTTGCTGGCCCGGCTGTTCGGCTCGGGCAGCACGCCCGGTGTCAAAAAGACGGCCGAAGAGCAAGAAACACCAGAAACACCAGAAACACCAGAACCGATCATTATCGAGCAACCGGCAACCTCGACAGTAAAGTCAGAACCTGATGCCCTGATACCCGAGCTTCCTGCAAAACAAGAACACAGCATTGACAGTAGCGCTGAGAAGCCTGACGAGGATGCAGTGGTAGGCAATCTGGGGGGCGAAGAACAGCAATACTCCAAGGCCGCAGCTCACATTGAAACCGTCCTGCTTAACCTGATCTCGGAACTTCAGGTACTGGACAGCCAGCGTATCCAGACCGAACAACTTCGTGAACGTATTGCCGGCGGGCTGAATTGGTATGAGCTGGCGGCAGCTCTCGATGAGCTGGCCCTCCTGGTGCTTGGCGCACAGCAGAACCGCCAGCAGGATTTCGAGCTCTACCTCAAGCAGCTCAACAGCCGGCTTGCCCAGTTCCAGGGCAACCTCGAAGAAGCCCATGATGCCTACACCGGGTCTCTGGAAGTCGGGAGGGCTCTGGAAGGCACCATTCGCGATCAGGTCCAGGACCTGCACGGGGAGGTGAGTTCCGCCACTGACCTGGACACCCTGAAGGCCAACGTGCAGAGCCAGTTGGACGCTTTGCTGGTAAATGTCGAGCAATCGCGCACCTTGCATTTGGATCGCGAGCAGCAAGTGGCAGGGCGATTGAAGTCCATGGTCGACCGTATCGCGACCATGGAGGTAGAAGCGACCACGTTCCGCAACCACCTGGAAGAGCAGCGCAAACAGGCAATGATCGACACCCTGACCGGGCTACCCAACCGGGCCGGACTGCAAAAGCGGATGAATGAAGAGTACGAGCGCTGGCAACGCTATGGCGGTCAACTGCTGCTGGTGGTTCTGGATGTGGACCACTTCAAGCGCGTGAATGATCAATTTGGCCACCTGGCAGGCGACAAAGTATTGAGGCTGATTGCTCAGCAGTTGTCGCGTCGGTTGCGCAAGTCCGACTTTATCGGACGTTTCGGAGGCGAGGAATTCGTCATACTGATGCCGGGTACCAGTATCGAACACGCCGCGGTGGTGCTGGAAGAGCTCCGCGCCGGCATCGAGGAAAGCCCGTTTCATTTCAAGAAAGAACGCGTAACCATCACCATATCGATTGGTTACACCGACTTCCGGCAGAGTGACAGCCTGGAGGAGATCTTCGAGCGCGCAGACCAGGCGATGTACCGTGCCAAGGACAGTGGTCGCAACAGCCTGGTCCGGGCTGACTGAGCAGGATCACTCCGCCCACGTCGCCACGTAAGCTCCCTGCGGATCATGCCGCTCGGCCTGCATCGCGACGTTAAACGCCCTGCCGCCTCGCGGATCGTGTCCGACCCCGGCAATATATGCCCAATTTCCCCAGTTACTGGCAACGTCGTAATCAATCAACTGCTGCTCAAACCAGGCTGCGCCCAGGCGCCAGTCCTGTTTCAGATCGTGTATGAGATAACTGGCAGCGATCTGACGCCCTCGATTGGAGAGAAAGCCGCTGGCGTTAAGCTCGCGCAGGCAAGCGTCTACAAAGGGCTGACCGGTGTTGCCCTCACGCCAGTCCAGCCAACGCTGATCAGCACCACGCGGCGGCGTGCCGTTCTGCAAACCGCCAAAACGGAAAAAGGCTGAGCCCTGTACCCGCAGGCTGAGACGGAAAAACTCCCGCCAGAGCAGCTCGAACCATAGCCAGTAGGTCGAATCATTGGCGCCGTGCTCGACCTCATGGGCTCTGAGCTCCTGCACCACCCGCCGTGGCGAAAGGCAACCATGGCTGAGCCAGGTCGACAGCTTTGACGAAAAGTGTTTGCCCAGCAGCTCATTACGGGTTTCCTTGTAATGTCGTACGGACTGGCTCCCCCATAAATAGTCATCCAGCCATTCGCGACCCGCCAGCTCGCCACCGCCAGCGGGGAGAGCAGATCTGTGGTCCGCGCGGCAGGGCTGCAGACCCAGATCGGCAGGACCGGGTATGCCCCTGATCAGATCCAGCGCGCCGACCGGGAGCGGCGCCATGACGGTGGTCTCAGAGATTGGCAAATGGGCCGGCGGGTGCTTCTCTATCTTGTTACGGAAACGGGTAAATACGCCTGGCATGGCTTCCAGAGAGAAGGGCAGTTCGGTAGGCTCAAAGAGCCCGTTGCTCTCCAATACTTGCAGATCAACGCCGTTGGGCAAAGCACTGTGAAGCCTGTCCATTAGTGCCTGTTCATCCGGAGCATGCTCAGCGTGGGTGTACACAGCCTGAATGCCCATATCAATGCATAGCGCTGGCAGTAGCTCTTCGGGCTTGCCCTGCAACACCAGCAAATCCGAGCCTAGCGTGCGCAGGGAACGTCTCAGGTCGGCGAGACTCTCCAGGATGAACTGCGCTCGCCTCGGACCACAGGGCAACAATCCAAGGTGATCAGGCTCGAACCAGCGGGGATCCAGGCAGTACACCGGGAGGCAATCAGTGCCCCGCATGGCAGCAGCCAGCACCGGGTTATCGTCTACACGTAAATCCTGTTTGAACCACAGCAGGTTGGTCATATGCGGGCAGCGCCTATACAAATTCGATACAAGGATGATAATCTGCATAACTATTAATTGCCATGGGACATCAACGTGAATCAGCCAACTCCCCACACATTGCCCTGCCGCGGCTGTCAGGCCGACTGCCCCAACCGGGGACACTGTCAGGGCAAACCCTGGCGAAGCGATTTTAAGGGCCAGACCCGTCAGCCCCAGACCCCGCGACATTGATACGCTGCAACCGGTAAGGCGGCATGCTAGGCTGCTGCTTTTAACTAGCAGAGCCTGTCACCATGCCGCGCCGCGTTATTGCTCTTTTGTGTCTGTGCCTGCTGGTAACGCTGGGAGGCTGTACCCGCAGTCTGGATATTGATACCCGTTACACTTCTACAAATCACGACAGCCGGGTGCAGTACATCGTCGTGCACTACACCTCTTCAGGCTTTGACCGAGCCCTGCAACACCTGACCCATGGCTCGGTGAGCAGTCATTATCTGATCAGCAAGAAACCCACCATTTACCGACTGGTCGACGAAAACCGTCGCGCCTGGCATGCCGGCGACAGTACCTGGCAGGGCCGCACCTGGTTGAACGCCAGCTCGATCGGTATTGAAATTGTGCATCCGGGCTATACCGACACCCCGGAGGGCCGAATCTGGCACCCATGGCCTGCGGAGCAGATCGACGCGCTGATACCCCTGCTGCAAGATCTGCTGAAGCGTCATCAACTGACCCCGGACCGGGTTCTGGGCCACAGTGATATCGCACCGCAACGCAAGGTGGATCCGGGCCCCCTGTTTCCGTGGCAACGTCTAGCGGCCGCTGGTGTAGCTACCTGGCCAGACCCCAGCAAAGTCGCCCGAACTCAAACAGCGCTTGCGGGCCAGGCCCCACCCCTGATGTGGTTTGTTGAAACCCTCATCCGTTTTGGCTATGAGCTCAAGCCCGACTCCCAGCCTTCCAAAGCCACAACCAATGTTCTGGCTGCCTTCCAGATGCGCTTCAGGCCGAGCCAGTTCAATGGCCAGCCTGACGCGGAGACAGCAGCCATTCTCGCCACACTGGTACCTGAAGCTACGCAGTCGCCCCTATGGTGCCGTCCGCTCACAGCTTCAACCACTAACCAACTACCCCTTTGCAGTGACACCGACGCCCCCTTCGGAGCTGTTCAGCCATGATCGGTCGACGCATCAACAGGCGGCAAGATGCTTAACGGAATCTGGCTGGGGTTCTTTCTGGCCGCCTTTGCCGCAGCGCTCTGGCAATGGCTCGGCATGGGCGACGCCGAGGTATTCAGCCGGCTGGTAGGCTCCATGTTCGACATGGCGCGTCTCAGCGTCGAGATCATCCTGGTGCTGGTCGGCACCATGACCCTGTGGCTGGGCTTTCTCGCGATTGCAGAAAAGGCCGGGCTGATCCGTGTGCTGGCCCGGGTGCTTGACCCGTTGTTTCGCCGCCTCATGCCTGAAGTACCCAGTGGGCATCCCGCCCTGGGGCATATCAGCATGAACTTTGCCGCCAATATTCTCGGTCTGGACAACGCTGCCACGCCAATCGGCATCAAGGCCATGCACTCGCTACAGAGTCTCAACCCCAGCCCGAACACCGCCAGCAACGCCCAGATTCTGTTTCTGGTGCTCAACTCATCGTCCTTGACCCTGCTGCCGGTGACCATTTTCATGTACCGCGCCCAGCAAGGCGCAGCGGAGCCGACAGCCGTCTTTCTGCCCATACTGCTGGCAACAACCGCGTCCAGTCTGGTCGGGCTGTTCAGCGTCGCCTTCATGCAAAGGCTGAAACTCTGGCATCCGGTGGTATTGGCCTATCTATTGGGTGGCGGGCTGGCACTCGGGCTCTTGCTGACCACGCTGGCGGGCATGTCCGCACAGGCACTGGCCGCCACCTCCAGCCTAGTTGGAAATCTCACCCTGTTCGGCATCGTGATTGCGTTTCTGGCCATTGGCGCACTGCGCAAGGTCAACGTCTACGACACATTCATAGAAGGCGCCAAGGAAGGTTTCAGCTTTACCATCTCGCTGCTACCCTACCTGGTCGCCATGCTGGTTGCCGTGGGCGCACTGCGCGCCAGCGGCGTTCTGGATGCCGGGCTTGATGGTATGCGCTGGATGATCGAAGGCCTGGGTTGGGACACCCGGTTTATCGATGCATTGCCCACCGCCTTTATCAAACCTCTGTCAGGCAGCGGGGCGCGCGCGATGATGATCGAGACCATGGACAACTTTGGCGTCGACAGCTTCCCGGCGCTGCTGGCCGCCACGTTTCAGGGCAGCACGGAAACCACCTTCTATGTGATTGCCGTGTATTTCGGCGCAGTCGGCATTACCCGTATACGCCACGGCCTAGGCTGCGCCTTGCTGGCCGATCTGGCCGGGATGCTCACCGCCATTGCTGTCTGCTACTGGTTCTTCGGTTAGTCCGCGCGCCGGCGTTATCCAGCGGGACAACACGAATCACTATTTTATCCCGTGTAACAAAGTTGTCACACAGAGCCATTACTGTTCTCACATCGGCAAAGCAAACCCGGTACATAACGTCATAATGGAGAACACGTGATGAAATTGAAGACAGCTCTTACTACTGCGGCACTGGCAGTTAGCATCGCCGCCGTATCTGCCCCTGCAATGGCCCGCGACACCATCAGCATCGTTGGCTCTTCCACTGTTTACCCGTTCGCTACCGTGGTTGCCGAGCGTTTTGGTGCCAACAGCGACTTCCCGACTCCCCGTATGGAATCTACCGGTTCCGGCGGCGGTCTGAAAATTTTCTGCCAGGGCGTTGGTACTCAGCACCCCGACATCACTAACGCTTCACGTCGCATGAAGACCAGCGAATTCGAGCTGTGCGCCAGCAACGGCGTGAACAACATCACTGAATTCCGCATCGGTTCTGACGGTATCGTAATCGCCAGCTCCAAAGAAGCCGAGCACATGGACCTGACCCTGGAGCAACTGTTCCTGGCCTTGGGCGAGAAAGTGCCGGTTGATGGCAAGTGGGTCATGAACCCCAACAAGACCTGGAGCGATGTTGATTCCAGCCTGCCGAACAAGGCAATCCAGGTAATGGGCCCACCGCCCACTTCCGGTACCCGTGACTCCTTCAACGAACTGGCCCTGATGGGCGGCTGCGCCGAACTCCCAGAAGCCAAGGCCATGGAAGAGTCCGAAATGGAAGCTACATGCATGAGCATTCGTGAAGACGGCGCGTTCATCGAAGCCGGTGAAAACGACAACCTGATCGTTCAGCGTCTGGTCAGCGACCAGAACATGTACGGCGTGTTCGGTTACAGCTTCCTGGAAGAGAATGCCGATCGCCTGCAAGCTGCCAAGCTGAACGGTGTCGAGCCGACTCAGGACAACATTGCAGAAGACAAGTATCCGGTAGCCCGCTCGTTGTTCTTCTACGTCAAGAAGGATCACGTTGGTGTTGTTCCCGGTATCCAGGAATACACTGCCGAGTTCGTCAGTGCCGGCGCCATGGGCCCGAACGGCTACCTGAAGGACGTAGGTCTGATCGTTCCTACCCGTGATGCTCTGGTGGAACTCAACAAGAAGTCGCAAAACATGCCTAATCTGAAGCTTGAAGAGCTGAAGTAAAGGGCCTCGCTGGCGCCTGCTGGCGATGAACAAGTGCGGGGCCGCTGGCCTCGCACTTTTTTGCGTTCTGAATGCAAGACGAAACACGTGCTGTAAAGCCGGTTAGCCGGTAGCATTTACAGACTCATGTACGGTCGACAGGAAACGATATGCAACCCGGTAACCTGCTAATTCTCACCTGTGTGCTGGCGCTGATTGCGTATTGGCTCGGCTACACGAGGTCACGCGCCCTGGCCAAGCCACTGGGCGGTATCAAACATCTCAAGTCCCTGCCTACTTACTACGGCGCCAGGGCAGCCATATGGTGCGGCGTACCTGCACTGATCATATTGGCACTCTGGGCCGGCTTCGAAGGCAAGGTCATCCAACTGATCGTCATCGGCACCCTGCCCCCGGAAATGATTCCGGATTCCCTGGGCCAGGCCAGTCTGATGATGAGCCAGATCAGTAACGTGGCCAGTGGCGCCCTGCCAGCCGGATTTGTCGATCCGGAGCTGGCTGAAGCTGCCGAAGTCCTGCTGCAGATGCGTGCAAACAGCACCCTGTATATGAACGCACTGGTAATCTCGATTGCGGCACTGGCCGGCTTTCTCGGCTGGGTACGAATTCGCCCGCTGCTGAATGCCCGCGAGCAGGTAGAAACAGCACTACGCTGGTTCTTTTTCAGCTGTGCCGGCGTGGCCATTCTGACCACCATGGGCATTGTATTTTCGGTGATCTTCGAAACGGTGCGTTTCTTCAACCGCGTACCCTTCTGGGAGTTTTTCCTTGGTACTTCCTGGAGCCCGCAATTAGCGCTGCGCGCGGACCAGGTCGGCTCAGCAGGTGCTTTCGGGATGATCCCGCTATTTACCGGTACCTTGCTTATCTCCCTGATCGCCATGCTGGTAGCGGTGCCCGTGGGCCTGCTGTCGGCTATCTATCTGTCCGAGTACGCCAACAAGAATGTCCGCAACGTGATCAAGCCGATGCTCGAGATGCTCGCGGGTGTGCCAACGGTGGTCTACGGCTTTTTTGCGGCATTGACTGTGGCTCCCTTCATTCGCGATGTAGCCACCTCCGTCGGGCTTGAAGCCTCATCCCAGAGTGCCCTGGCAGCGGGACTGGTAATGGGCATCATGATCATCCCCTTCGTATCCTCATTGTCGGACGACGTCATCAACGCAGTACCACAAACCCTGCGTGATGGCTCCCTGGCACTAGGTGCTACCCAGTCCGAGACAATGAAAAAGGTGATCTTCCCCGCCGCACTACCGGGGATCATGGGCGGCATTCTGCTGGCTGTGTCACGGGCGATCGGTGAAACCATGATTGTGGTCATGGCCGCGGGCCTGGCTGCCAACCTGACAGCCAATCCACTGGAAACCGTAACCACCGTGACAGTGCAGATCGTCACCCTGCTGATCGGCGACCAGGAATTCGACAGTGCCAAGACACTGGCCGCGTTCGCCCTTGGCGCAATGCTCTTCCTCACGACACTGGTGCTGAATGTCATTGCACTGAAAATTGTCCGCAAATACCGGGAACAGTATGACTAATCAAACCTCCCAGGCGGACATTGTCCGCAAATCGTTGAAGCGTCGGTATCGCAAGGAGATGCGTTTCCGTGCCTATGGCATCCTCGCGATTGCCATAGCCCTGACCTTTCTCTTCATCCTGTTCGCTGACATCATCGGCAAGGGCTATACCGGTTTCATGAAAACCACCATTACCCTGGATGTCACCATGGATTCGGAGGTGTTGTTCCTTGACGACCCGACTGATCCTACGCAGGTGCAAATGGCGGATTTCGTGGCGCCATTGGTTGCGGCTCTGGCCGAAACACTTCCCCAGGCGACCACCGAAGATCGCAACGCTCTGCGAAAGCTGGTCAACCCCTACGCCTCGAACCAGCTGCGTGATGAGTTGACCGAGAATCCCGAGTGGATGGGCACTACGCAGACCATCACCTTTCTGGCCCACAGCGACGTCGATGTTTACGTGAAGCACCAGGGTGACAGTGCCTACTCGATCAAACTCACCGAGGAGCAGCAAGGCTGGGTGGATGACCTGCAGGAACGGGGCATGATCGAAAGCAGCTTCAATGACGTGTTCTTTACCAGTGGCGACTCACGTGATCCTGCCCGGGCCGGTGTACTCAGTGCCATCGTCGGTTCCTTGCTGACCATGTTCATTGTTCTGGTGCTGTCCTTCCCGATTGGGGTTGCAGCAGCAATCTATCTGGAAGAGTTTGCTCCACAGAACAAGCTGACTGACTTTATCGAGGTCAACATCAACAACCTGGCGGCCGTGCCCTCGATCATCTTCGGTCTGCTCGGCCTGGCGGTATTCATCAACCTGTTCGGCATGCCCCGGTCTGTACCCTTTGTCGGGGGCCTGGTGCTGACACTGATGACACTGCCAACCATCATCATTTCCAGCCGCGCGGCAATCAAGAGCGTTCCGCCCTCGGTCAAGGAAGCGGCAGAAGGTATTGGTGCCTCCAAGATGCAGGTGACCTTGCACCACGTTTTGCCACTGGCCATGCCAGGCATGCTGACAGGTTCGATCATCGGCATGGCCCAGGCGCTTGGTGAGACCGCGCCGCTACTGCTGATTGGCATGGTGGCCTTTATCGTGGAAGTCCCCGAGGGTTTCTTCGATGCATCCACGGTACTACCGGTTCAGGTATTTCTGTGGGCAGGCAGCCCCGAGCTGGCCTTTATTGAACGCGCGTCTGCAGCCATCATGGTGCTGTTGGCCTTCCTGATGAGTATGAATGCAATGGCAATCTGGCTGCGTAAGCGGCTCGAGCGTCGCTGGTAAGGAGATAGACATGACCACTATGAACCCAAGCATTGCAGCTGACGAACTTGCTCTACAGGAACACGAACAGGAACACGCAGTGGACAAGAGCAACCCCCAGGATACGATTATCGAAGACGGCAAAACCGTCGGCGCTCCCTTTGCTGATGACCCGAAGTACAAGCTGCGGAACGTGGAAGTTTTCTACGATGACGCACGGGCCATCAAGAACATCAGCCTGGACATTGGTCGCAACGAGGTGATTTCGTTTATCGGGCCCTCGGGTTGCGGTAAGTCGACCTTCCTGCGCTGCCTTAACCGGATGAACGACAGCATCGACATTTGCCGGGTAAAGGGCGAGCTGCTGCTGGACGGCGAGGATATCTATCGCTCCAAGAACGATGTTGTAGAGCTGCGGGCGCGTGTGGGCATGGTATTCCAGAAGCCCAACCCGTTTCCCAAGTCGATCTATGACAATGTCGCCTACGGCCCACGCATTCACGGCCTGGCCAATCGCAAGGCCGATCTGGATGAAATTGTCGAGAGCAGCCTGCGCAAGGCAGGCCTGTGGAACGAAGCCAAGGATCGTCTGCATGGCATGGCTACCGGCATGTCGGGCGGTCAGCAGCAACGCCTGTGTATCGCTCGCGCCATCGCTGTGAGCCCTGAGGTCATCCTGATGGATGAACCCTGTTCGGCCCTCGACCCGATCGCCACTGCCAAGGTGGAAGAGCTCATCGCCGAGATGTCGGAAAGCTTCACTATCGTAATCGTTACCCACTCCATGCAGCAGGCTGCCCGGGTGTCGAATCGGACTGCATTTTTCCACCTGGGGCACCTGGTGGAAGTCAACGAGACCACCAAGGTGTTCACTGCTCCCGAGCATCAACTGACTGAATCCTACATCACTGGTCGCTTCGGCTAAGCTTGAGCTGATTAAACATTGGAGAGCGTTATGACAGATAAAAAAGACGATGTTTACGGCGATCACATCTCGAACAAGTTCAATGATGAACTGATGGAGTTGAAAACCGAGTTTCTGAGAATGGGCGGCCTGGTCGAGTCCCAGGTCGACCAGGCCATCCAGGCACTTATCAACGGTGATGGACCGTTAGGCGAAGAAGTGCGCGCCGGTGACAAGCGCGTCGACCGCATGGAAATGGATATCGACGAGGAGGCGACGCTGATCATCGCCCGTCGACAGCCCACCGCACGGGACTTGCGTCTGGTTATTGCTGTTATCAAGATGGTCGCCGATCTGGAGAGGGTAGGTGACGAAGCGAAGAAAATTGCCAAGTTCGCAATCAAGCTGGCTGACGAAGGCCAGGCACCCCGGGGCTATCTGGAAGTGCGGCACATAGGCGATCATGTGCTGAGCATGTTGCGTGATGCACTGGACGCCTTTGCCCGCCTGGACTCGAATCAGGCACTGCGAATCATGAAGGAAGACAAGCGCGTGGACGAGGAGTACCAGGCTGCTACCCGCACCCTGCTTACCTTCATGATGGAAGATACCCGTAATATATCCCGCTGCATGTCGGTGATGTGGGTTCTGCGCGCCCTCGAGCGCGTCGGTGACCATGCCTGCAATATCGCCGAGAATGTGATCTTCATGGTCAAGGGCGAAGACGTACGCCATACCCCAGTGGAAGAAGCAGAGAAAGTCGTAGGTCGTTGAGCAACGCAATAGCCTGAAGCATCAACATACCGGCGGACCTCGCCGGTATGTTGGTAGCCACCAGATCACTCCCCGTTTGTTGTAGCGCCTGGAAAGTAATTGCGCGTTCCATTCGCAATTCTTACCAACATCAGCATCACCGGCACTTCTACCAATACCCCGACCACCGTCACCAAGGCTGCGCCCGATTGAAGCCCAAAAAGGCCGATAGCGGCGGCTACCGCAAGCTCAAAGAAATTACTGGCGCCAATCATGGCTCCCGGAGCTGCGACCTTGTGTGGCACACGCCAGGCCTTCGCCCACCCGTAAGCGATGAAGAAAATCAGAAAGGTCTGTAGCGTCAAGGGTATGGCAATGAGCAGAATATGCAGGGGATTGTTCACGATAACCTCGCCCTGGAACGCGAACAACAGGACCAGGGTAATGATCAACCCGATAGGCGTCATCGGCGCAAGACGCTTCATGAATACACCGTCGTACCAGTCCTTGCCCCTGCGCTTGATCAGCGTTCGCCGCGTTATATATCCGGCCGAAAGGGGGATCACGATGTACAACACCACCGAGAGAATAACGGTGTCCCATGGCACGCTGATGTTCGATATACCCAGCAACAGCACCACAATCGGCGCGAAGGCCACCAGCATGATCAGATCATTCACTGCCACCTGAACCAGGGTGTAAGCCGCGTCTCCCCTCGTCAGATAACTCCACACGAACACCATGGCTGTGCACGGCGCAGCGCCCAGCAGAATCGCGCCAGCCAGATACTGGCTCGCCAAATCGCTGGATATCCATGGTGCGAAAACAATGGTGAAGAAGAACCAGGCAATCAGGAACATGGAAAACGGCTTGATCAGCCAGTTGACGCTGGTCGTGATGACCAGCCCCTTGGGCTGCCTTCCAACGCCTTTGACGGCGCTGAAGTCCACTTGAGCCATCATCGGAAAGATCATCGCCCAGATCAGAATGGCGACGGGAATCGACACCTGCGCATATTCGAAGCGCGACAGCGTTTCCGGCACTACCGGCGCAAGCTGCCCCAGCGCCACGCCCGCCATGATGGCCAGTGCCACCCAGATGGTTAAATAACGCTCAAAGAACCCCATGCTCGCAGAGGGGTTTTCGTGTTCCGTGACGGTATTGTTACCCACGTGATGACTCCTCAGATGGCTTTCTGGTTGACCCGGCTGGATAGCTCTTCCGCGCTTTCCTTGCGCTCGGAGTACCTGTCGGTCAGGTAGGCACTTCGATCACGCACCAACAGGGTAAACTTGACCAGCTCCTCCATCACATCAACCACACGGTCATATAGCGCTGAAGGCTTCATTCGATCGTTGTCATCAAATTCCAGAAACGCTTTGGGTACCGACGACTGGTTGGGGATAGTCACCATTCTCATCCAGCGACCCAGCACGCGCATCTGGTTCACCGCATTGAAGGACTGGGACCCACCGGAAACCTGCATCAGGGCAAGCGTCTTGCCCTGTGTCGGTCGCACCGCGCCCACGGACAAGGGTATCCAGTCAATCTGCACCTTCATGATACCGGTCATGGCTCCATGCCGCTCCGGCGAGCACCAGACCATGCCCTCGGACCATTGAGCCAGATCGCGAAGCTCCTGCACCTTGGGGTGGGTTGCTTCTTCGGCGTCTGGAAGTGGCAAGCCGCGCGGATCGAAAATACGTGTCTCGGCGCCCATGGCTTGCAGCAGTCTGGCGGCTTCTTCTACCGCTAGCCGGCTGAACGAACGGGCTCTCAGTGATCCATACAGCAGCAGGATACGCGGCCGATGCGTTGAGGGCCGGTCTGCGAATACAGACTCTGACGAGGGCGCCGAGAAATGCTCCGCATCAATGTTCGGTAAGCTTTGATCTTTCATGTTCTGGTCACTTTTCAGATAAATATGCGTCTGCGCCAGCCGGAAGACTTCATCAGGGACAATGGCGAGGATCTTCATTGTACTCATCAACTGCCTATTGCCGAACGCTCGCCACCGGGCAGCAGTATGCCACTTTCAATTTGAAAGCAAGAAACGGCATGTCTCCTGCTCGCCCGGTCGCTAGAATGAAACTGACACCAGGCAACCGGCTGCTCACGCAATGAACGAACCCCATCCAGGCGGGCCCATCAGCACCGCCGACGACCCCAGATGGCAACAAGTGCTCGCGCGGGATTCCGCGGCTGACTCCCTGTTCTGGTACTCGGTAATTACTACCGGTATCTACTGCCGGCCATCATGCCCATCACGGATGGCCAACCCGCAGAATGTGCGTATCCATGATTCCCTTGCAGCCGCCAAGGCCACCGGTTGTCGCCCATGCCTGCGCTGCAGCCCTGACGCCCCCACACGGCGCCAACAGGATAGCGCCCTGGTCACCGCAGCTTGTCGTCTCCTTGAGGGCAGTGGGGCTTCATTGACCCTGGATCAGCTGGCATGCGAGTTGAGAATGAGTGCCAGCCATCTTCATCGCACCTTCAAGGCCGTCACCGGCATTACACCCAAGGCTTATGCCCGGGCTTGGCGTGAAGCCCGCTTGCGACAGAAGCTCGAACAGGCTCCATCCGTCACCGAAGCAATGTTTGCTGCGGGCTTCAATTCCTTCAGTGGCTTCTACCAACAATCAACCAGAGCTCTTGGCATGACCCCCATGACCTATCGCGCCGGTGGCCCCCGTGAACAACTGCACTTTGCGGTCGGTGACACCTCCCTCGGAGCGATTCTGGTGGCTTCCAGTGCCAGAGGTATTGTTTGCGTGACGCTGGGTGATGACCCCGAGCAACTGATCCGCGATCTGCAGGATCGCTTCCCCGCAGCCAGCCTGATTGGTGCGGACGAAGACTATGAACGCGTTGTGGCCCAGGTAGTGGGTTTGGTAGAAGCCCCGGCAAAAGGCCTGGATCTGCCCCTGGACGTGCGCGGCACCGCCTTTCAGCAGCGCGTTTGGCAGGCTCTGCGCGCCATTCCATGTGGCCAGACAATGAGCTATGCGGAGGTGGCCCGCGATATCGGCCAGCCCACCTCGGCACGGGCGGTCGCCCGGGCCTGCGGTGCCAACGCTATCGCTCTTGCCATACCCTGTCACCGCGTGGTCCGCCAGGACGGTGGTTTATCAGGCTACCGCTGGGGTATTGAGCGCAAGCGCGTGCTGCTGGAACGCGAGACAGATTATGCCTCCTCATCCGGTGCTCCAGAGGCGCCATCAGGGACCTGAAGACCCCAGCGCTCGGTGTTTTATCGGTGATCTGTACCTGTACGTGGCGCGCCCGGCCTGGCTATGATCGCAGGCCAGAAGCAAACCAACCAGGTGACTTGCATGCCCCGCTCTTTTCCTTTCCAACAGGTCGATGTCTTCGCTGAAAAGCCGCTGGAAGGCAACGCCCTGGCTGTTGTCAGCAATGCCGATGATCTGACCGACGCCCAGATGGCGGCCTTCGCACGCTGGACCAACCTGAGTGAAACGACTTTTTTGCTGCGCCCAACCACAACGCAGGCTGACTATCGAGTACGGATCTTCACTCCTCAACGCGAGCTGCCCTTCGCGGGCCATCCAACCCTGGGTTCCTGCCATGTGTGGCTGAGTGACGGCGGCAAACCGCACGGAGACCGGATCATTCAGGAGTGCGCTGCCGGGCTGGTAGAGATCCGCGATAACTATCATCGCCTGGCGTTCGCCGCCCCGCCGCTGGTCCGTAGCGGGGCTGTCGATAGCTCCACTTTGCAGCAGATCGCCCGGGGGCTGGGTATCGACGAGGCACGCATTATTGCCAGCAACTGGGTAGACAATGGCCCTGGCTGGGTCGCCATAATGCTTTCGTCACGGGACGAGGTACTGAGTCTGCGCGCAGATTACCCTACACTGGACGGGCTCAATCTCGGCGTCATAGGACCCTGGGGCGGCGCGGATGCAGAAGCCGACGTCGAAGTACGTGCATTCATGGGCGGCGAATACGCCGAAGACCCGGTCACTGGAAGCCTCAACGCCAGTCTCGCCCAGTGGTTGATCCCCGAGGGGATACTACCGGCACGTTATAGCGCCAGCCAGGGAACGGTCATTGGGCGGCGCGGCCGAGTCTGGATAGAGCGCGAAGCGGAAGTCACCTGGGTAGGCGGGCAGGTTCAGCCGATCATTAGCGGCGCGGTGTGCATCTGATAGTCGCCACGCAAGCCACCTTGCAACAGGCGTGGATGAATCAGCGCTTGTATTGCGTAGGACAATAAGCGCGGCTGACGGAGGGGTCACGCAACGCCGCATGCTTGGTGACACGGCCACCAACGCGGGCTCGCCAGAGTCGGAATGAGGCGGGCTTGAGCTCGCGTCGCATCAGACGTATGACGCCCGACTCGTTGAGCCCGTAGAGGGTTTCAATGGCTTCAAAGGGTGTGCGGTCTTCCCAGGCCATTTCGATGATGCGGGAAGAATCAGCGGGCTCGAATGATCTGGTAATTGGTTCTGCAGACTGCGACATTGTGGCTCTCAAGGCACGGATTGACTACGTAGGATTGAATCACCAAAGGCCCAGATACGCCACGCCAAGATATGTCAAAAGGCTACATACCCAAGCGCTGAAACCTGTCGATTGTTGGCAGTGAAAAATCCTGCCGCAATCGTGCCGCCCTTCGCTGGCCTGCCATCGCCCGAGGCTGTTAAGCTCAATGCACATGCCCCAGCGGAGGACTCAATGCCCAGCCCCACCTTTGACCAACTGCACCGTCAGCCCGGTCCATTCTTTCTGGCACTGGGTGGGGCCGGAATGTTTGGCGCCAACTTCTACCTTTTCGGCTCTGCAGGCCAGTGGATTGCCGTAGATTGCGGTTTTGCTCTCTCAGCTGCACCCGGGGGCAACAACATGGTTTCAGTGCCCAGCCTGGCAGCGCTGGAGCAGTACGACATCACGTTATCTGCACTGCTGATTACCCACGGTCACGAAGATCACATTGGCGCTATCGCGCACCTCTGGCAAAAACTCGACTGCCCCCTTTACGCCACCCGATTTACCGCCCGACTGATTCGTAACAAGCTCGACCCGAAGCAGCAATGGCCGCGCCTGCATGAAATCAAGCCTCTGGAACCTGTCGGTATTGGTGCCTTCCAGGCAGAGTGGATTCCGGTCACACACTCGATTCCCGAATCTAACGCCATCGTTCTGGATGTGGCCGGCAAGCGCCTCTATCACAGTGGCGACTGGAAGCTCGACTCCAAGCCGCTGGTTGGCGAGCTCACGGCCCAGGCCCGGCTCCAGGCCCTGGGCCGTGAAGGGGTGGATGTGATCATCGGTGACTCTACCAACGCGCCCAACAGGGGTGCCAGCCGCTCCGAGGCCGAGGTGCAGAACGGACTTCAGGATGCGATCCGCCCCTGCAGCCAGCGTGTAATTGTCACCTGTTTCGCCAGCAATCTCGCCCGCCTGCAAAGTCTCACCCATATTGCTTTCGACGCCGGACGCTATGCCGCCTTGCTGGGCCGCAGCCTGCTCACGATGCAAGCGGCCGGGCGTGCAGAACGATACCTGGAAACCCGCCCGGGTTTCATCTCACCCTGGGAGCTTGGTTATCTGCCCCGTGAGCAACAGCTCTGGATCTGCACCGGCAGTCAGGGCGAACCCGCCGCCGCACTCGCCAGGCTGGCCAGCGGTAACCACCCGCACCTGACCCTCGATCCCGGCGACACCGTGCTGTTTTCCTCGCGTCTGATTCCCGGCAACGAGGAAGCCCTGGCACGCATCAAGGCGGGCCTGAAAGCCCAGGGCGTGAACGTAATCGACGACGATATGGCGCCGATCCATGCCTCCGGCCATCCGCCCCAGGAAGATCTGCGTCAGTTATACGGTTGGCTGAAGGCAAGGTATCTGCTGCCTGTGCATGGTGAGAATTATCACCAACAGGCGCATCTGGATTTCGGCCGCAGCCTGGGCCTGCAGGGCCTGCTGCCCTCCAATGGCGATTTGATCGACCTGAGCGGACAGCCGCGCAAGATCGGAACCCTGCCTTGGGGGCTGGTGGAAATACAGCGCTAGCTGCAAGCTGCAAGCTGCAAGCTGCAAGCTGCAAGTGTTAACAGGATCGCGTTGGGGGCATGGCCGTCAAGAACTTGCCCCACTACGGCTACAAAAAAATCGGATGGACTCGGACTGCTTTAAGCTTCCAGCTTTTAGCTTGAGGCTTGCCGCTTGCCGCTTGCCGCTGCTCTAGAACACCTCTTTCATCTGCTCCCACGCCATACCCAGCGCCAGCAAGGGTGCGCGCAAATGCTTGCCACCGGGAAAGGTCATGTGCGGCACCCGATCAAACAGCTCGAAGCCATGACTGGCCTGCCCGCTCACTGCTTCGCCAAGCAGTTTGGCAGCCAGGTGGGTGGCGTTGATACCATGGCCTGCATAGGCCTGGGCGTAGAAAACGTTGGGGTGATCAGCGAGTTTGCCGACCTGTGGCAAGCGGTTGGCACCGATGCCGATCATGCCGCCCCACTGGTATTCGATTCTTGTCTGCGCCAACTGAGGGAAGACCCGCAGCATCTTGGGCCGCATATAGCCGGCTATGTCCTTGGGGTCGCGCCCCGAATAGTGGCAGGCGCCGCCAAAGATCAGCCGGTTATCTGCAGACAACCGGTAATAATCCAGTGCGACACGCTGGTCGCACAGCGCCATATTCTGCGGGATCAGACTGCGGGCCAAGTCTTCGCCCAGGGGTTCGGTGGCGATCACGTAGCTGCCCGCAGGCAACACCTTGCCACTGAGTTGCGGCTGCAGATCACCCAGGTAGGCATTGCCGGCAAGCACCAGTTGGCCGGCTGTTACCGTCCCGCCCGCGGTGTGTACCTTGACCCGCGATCCATGCTCGATGCGCGTGACCCGAGAGTTTTCGCACAGTTGCACGCCCAGTTGCTGGGCAGCCGCGGCCTCACCTAATAGCAGATTGAGCGGGTGCAGATGCCCCGAGCCCATGTCGGTCATGCCACCGACATAGAAATCCGAATTTACCACCTGGCGAATATCCTCACGGGCAATGAGGCGCATCTCATGCTGGTAGCCCAGGGACCTGAGTTCCTCCTTGTCGGCCTGAAAGTCATCCATATGCTGGGCCTTGTTGGCCAGATCGCAATAACCCCAGACCAGATTGCAGTCGATGGCGTACTGCTCGACCCGGCCCTTGACCAGTTGCACCGCCTCCAGGCCCATCAGCTTGAGGTCGCGCACGCCCTGGGCGCCGATCACATTGGTGAACTGGTCAAGCCCGTGGCCCACGCCGCGGATCAGCTGCCCACCATTGCGACCACTGGCGCCCCAACCGATGTGGCTGGCTTCCAACAGCACCACGCTGAGCCCGCGCTCGGCCAGCTCGATTGCAGTGTTGACCCCGGTAAAGCCGCCACCCACGATACAGACGTCGGCCTCTACCGCACCGGCGAGTGGCGGGCAGGTCAGGTCGACATTGGTAGTGGCGCGATACCAGGAAGGGACTGGAGTGAGTTGCGGCGATTGGGAGAGCATGGCGGCGTCCGTTTGATATATTACGAAATAATGTAAATTAAAATTGACACTAGCATAAACACTAATCGGCGTCAGGTACAGGGATCGCCAGGCTCTCCTTAAGCTCTTCCATGACAATATAACTCTTGGACTCGCGCACCCCTGGCAGCTTGAGCAGAATGTCACCCAGCAGCTTGCGATAGGACGCCATCTCGGAAATCCGGGCCTTGATCAGATAGTCAAAGTCGCCTGACACCAGATGGCATTCCAGCACGTGGGGCAGTTTGATAGCCGCCCGGCGAAACTCATCGAAAATATCCGCCGACTTCGAAGACAGGCTGATCTCGACAAACACCAGCAGGCTCGCTTCGAGCTTTTGCGGATTAAGACGAGCGCCGTAACCGAGAATGAATTTCTCCCGCTCAAGCCGCTTTACCCGCTCCATGCATGGCGTGGTGGACAAACCCACACGCTCACCAAGATCCACATAGGACATACGCCCCTCGTTTTGCAGCAAACGCAGGATATGCCGATCGATCTTGTCCAGCTCCCGGCTGGAGGCTCTGCGTGTTTTCAAGATTAATTCCTGTTATTGAGGTGTCAGACAGAATATTACTCTGCAAACTCATGATTATTCGAACCAAGCCTGCAGGTTGATGCCCCTAGAATAGCAATATCGTCCATGTGGACAATGACTATTTGACGGTGGGACAGGAGGCGGACATGCACGTAATGGTTCTGGGTAGCGGCGTAATCGGGGTTACCAGCGCCTGGTATCTGGCGCGCGCCGGGCATCAGGTCACGGTGATCGATCGCCAGCCCGGCGCCGGCCTGGAAACCAGCTTCGGCAACGCGGGCATGATCTCCCCTGGTTATTCGTCCCCCTGGGCGGCGCCCGGCGTCCCGGTCAAGGCCTTGAAATGGATGATCGCCAAACACGCGCCCCTTGCCATCAATCCGACTGCAGACCCACACCAGTACCGCTGGATGATGCAGATGCTGGGCAACTGCACCCAGGCGCGCTATGCGGTCAACAAAAGCCGGATGATGCGCCTGGCCGAATACAGCCGCGACTGCCTGGTGCAACTGCGCCGTGATACCGGCGTGGAATACGAGCACCGGGAGCAGGGCACACTCCAGCTGTTTCGCACTCAACAGCAACTGGATGCGGTGAGCAAGGATATTCAGGTGCTGGAGAACTGCGGCGTACCCTATCAACTGCTCGACCGGGCTGGCTGTGTAGCCCATGAGCCCGGACTGGCAAACAGCGCCCACAAGATCGTCGGTGGGTTGCTGCTACCCAACGACGAGACTGGTGACTGCCATCTGTTCACCACACGGCTGGCCGACAAATGCCGGGAGCTGGGCGTGGTGTTTCACTTCGACTGCACGATCAACCGATTACTCGACGATGGTGAGTGCATCACCGGTGTGGCAACGGGCCACGGCATCATGCGCGCCGACAGCTATGTGTTGGCCCTTGGCAGCTATGCGCCCCAGCTGCTCAAGCCGCTGAACATTGCCCTACCGGTCTATCCGGTCAAAGGCTATTCCCTGACCTTGCCGGTAGCCGACGCCGACAAGGCACCCGTTTCCACCGTGATGGATGAAACCTACAAGGTAGCCATGACCCGCTTTGCCGACCGCATTCGCGTGGGTGGAATGGCCGAACTGACCGGCTTTGACGCCAGCCTGCAAGGCAAGCGTCGGGCCACATTGGAGATGGTGGTAAGTGACCTGTTCCCCGGCGGCGGCCACCTCGAGGAGGCCACGTTCTGGACTGGTTTCCGACCGATGACACCCGATGGCACCCCAGTAATCGGCGCCGCACCGCGGCGCAACCTGTTTCTCAACAGCGGACATGGCACACTGGGTTGGACCATGTCCTGCGGCTCCGGCCAATTACTGGCAGACCTGGTCAGCGCACGCACACCGGCCATCAGCACTGAAGGGCTGGGCCTTTTCCGTTACACACCCAACAGAGAGATTCGCCGGCATGTCGATACAGCGTCAGCACACTAACAAGCGCATGAGCCAGATTGTCATTCATCAGAACACCCTCTATCTGGCAGGCCAGGTAGCTGCCGACGATTATCTGGACAGGGATGCCGGCGCCCAGACCCGGAGCACACTCGGCGAAATCGAGAAGCTGCTGGACGCGGCAGGTACTGACAAGACCCGAATTCTGTCAGTCACCATCTACCTGAAAGACATCGATGCTGACTTCGAGGCCATGAACACCGAGTGGGACCAGTGGTTACCCGCAGGCACAGCGCCGGCACGGGCCACCGTCGAGGCCAAGCTGTGTGAGCCGGAGATACTCGTCGAAATGTCCGTTATTGCCGCCGTGCCGTAAGCTACCCGGGTCTGATAATCTACACCTTTGGCGGGGCTGGCCAGCCCCGCGACTGCCGACAAGAAGCTCCCTATGCGCCCTGCCCACGCTCTCATCGATCTTGACGCCCTGCGGCATAACTACCGACTCGCCAAGGGCCTGTCAGATGCCCGTGTTTTTGCTGTGATCAAGGCCAACGCCTATGGCCACGGCGCGCTGGAGTGTGCCCAGGCTCTGGCCCCCGAGGCTGACGCGTTCGCCGTGGCCTGCATCGAGGAGGCGCTGGAGCTGCGGGCCGCCGGCATCAGCCAACCCATTCTGCTGCTCGAGGGCTGGTTTGAAGCCAGTGAGCTACCGCTGATCGCCGAGCATCGCCTCTGGGCGGTGGTTCACGACCAATGGCAGATAGAGAACCTGTTAACCACAACGCTGACTGAGCCGCTGCATATCTGGCTGAAGCTCGACAGTGGGATGCATAGAGTTGGTTTTGCACCTGAAGAGTATCCGAAGGTCTGGCGCCAGCTAGCGTCGAGCGCCCAGGTTGCAAGCCTGACCAGGATCAGCCACTTTTCCCGGGCCGACGAGCCGGACACCGGTCGCACCGAAGAACAGCTGGCGACCTTCATGCGTGCCACTGAAGGCCTCAAAGGGCCCGCCAGCCTGTGCAATTCTCCGGGCGTACTGGCCTGGCCCCAGGCACACAATGACTGGCTGCGCCCAGGCATCATGCTTTACGGGGCCACGCCCTTCGGTTTTCCGCAGGAGTACGCGGACCGGCTACAGCCAGTCATGCAGTTGGAGTCCAGGGTCATTGCTGTGAGAGAGCTGCCCCCGGGCGAGCCTATCGGATATGGCTCGCGCTTTATAACGGCGAGGCCGACGCGCATGGGTGTAGTTGCCATGGGTTATGCCGACGGCTATCCGCGACACGCGCCGGACGGCACACCAGTACTCATCGATGGCCAGCGCAGCCAACTGATCGGCCGGGTATCCATGGACATGCTCACCGTGGATCTGACTGACCTGCCAGGCAGCGGACTGGGAAGCGCGGTGCGGCTTTGGGGCACGGGATTGAATGCGAGCGAAGTGGCGGCTCAGGCCGGCACCATCGCCTATCAGCTTTTCTGCAATCTCAACCGTGTACCGCGGCGCTTCACTTCTTCTTTTTCTGCTTCCGCCACTTGAGGCTGAACAGGTCGGTACGACGGTCCTTGAGATTGGTCACCGAACCCTCGTTGCGCACCAGCTTCAACCGGGTGTAGTCCAGGTCCGAAAAGAAGATCATCTCCGTATTCGGCGTGGTTTCGTTGAGCACCGCATCGTGGGGGAAGGGGAAGTCAGAGGGCGAGAATACCGCTGACTGCGCGTACTGGATCCCCAGGTTCTCGATCGAGGGCACGTTGCCGACACTGCCGCAAAGCACCACGTAGCATTCATTCTCGATTGCCCTTGCGTGGGCGCAGTGGCGCACCCGCAGATAACCGTTCTTGGTATCGGTCCAGAAGGGCACGAACAGCAAATCCATATCCTGATCGGCCAGCAGACGGCCAAGCTCGGGGAATTCCACGTCATAACAGATCAGGACCCCAATACGCCCGGCGTCTGTCTCGAACACGGCGAGATCATCGCCCCCTTCGATGACCCAGTCACGACGCTCCTGGGGTGTTATGTGCAGCTTGGCCTGACGCTCTTCCGTACCGTCACGGCGCAGCAGATAGGCCACGTTGTACAGACGGCCATCTTCACCTTCCTCGATCATCGAGCCGGCAATGATGTTGATATTGTAACTGACCGCCATGCGCAGCATTTCCGTGCGAAAACGCTCGGTAAAGCTGCTCAGGTAGCGAATGGCTTCGATATCGTCGGACTGATCGCGCAGGCCCATCAGCGGGGCATTGAACAGCTCCGGAAATACCGCAAAATCACTCTGGTAGTCCGACAGCGCATCGACAAAGTACTCGACCTGTTCGAGTACAGCTTCCACCGAAGAGAACCGACGCATTTGCCACTGCACCGCACCCACTCGTACCTGGTTACGGTTGGTCTGGAGCAGCCGTTCCTCGGGTTCGTAAAGAATGTTGCTCCACTCCAGCAAGGTCGCGTAGCCCATGGATTTCTTGTCCTCGGGCAGATAACGACGCATCAGACGCTTGACCTGAAAATCGTTGGCCAACTGGAAGGACAGAATCGGATCATGAATTTCCTTGCGGTCCACGGCCTCGATGTACTCGGTCGGTTTGAGCTCGTCGGCATGCTCGTGGTAGCCCGGTATACGCCCGCCAGCCAGAATCGCCTGCAAATTACGCGACCGACACAGCTCCTTGCGCGCCTCGTAAAGTCGGCGGCCCAGACGGTGGCCGCGATACTCCGGATCAATCAGCACATCCAGACCATAGATCGCATCGCCGTCCTCCTTGTTCGGAATGATCTCGGTCTGACCAATCAGATCGGCGTACTTGTGCGGATCGGAAAACACGTCGTAATCGACCATGACACTGAGTGCCACACCAATGAGCTTCTTGCCATCGGCAATGGCCAATTGGCCATCGGGAAAGTCCTTGATCAAGCGGTTAATGGTCTTTTTCGGCCAGGCACCGCCGATGTCGTCGTAGACCTTGTCCATCAAAACCTTGAGCTGCGGGTAATCGCTGGGTTTCAGGGTCCGCAAGGTCAAATGCAGGTCTTCAAGATCCATATTGCGTGCCTCTCTTTTCATTTGTCATTGGGTCAAGCATAACAGGTGTTCAACCATCCCTTTGGGTCCGTTGTAAATTCTGAACAGTCATGCAATGATTTGGTTCATTTATTGCCACGATAATTATCCGGAGGATCCGCTATTGGACGTAGGTGCGCGCCTGAAAACAATTCGCAAGCTCAAGGGCCTGTCGCAGCGTGAGCTGGCCAAACGCGCTGGTGTCACCAACAGCACTATCTCAATGATCGAGAAAAACAGCGTCAGCCCCTCGGTCAGCTCGCTGAAAAAAGTGTTGTCAGGTATCCCCATGTCCCTGGTGGATTTCTTTTCCCTCGAGGTTGATGAGGACAGCCCACGCAAGGTGATCTACCGCGCAGACGAGCTGCTGGATATCGGTTCCGGCGAAGTCACCATGAAGCTGGTAGGCAAGGGCCATCCCAATCGGGCCTTTTCATTCCTCAACGAGATCTACCCGCCCGGCTCGGATACCGGCCCGGACATGCTCAACCACGAAGGGGAAGAGGCTGGCACGGTAGTGGCGGGCCAGCTGGAGGTCACCGTGGGCAGCGAAATCTTTGTGCTTGATACAGGTGACAGCTACTACTTCGACAGCAGCCAACCGCATCGCTTTCGCAACCCCTTCGAAGTACCCTGCGTACTGGTCAGTGCTACTACCCCGGCCAATTTCTAGCCGCCAAACAGTCAGCCGGCGCGGCTGTAAAAAGTGTGTCGCACCGGTTTTTCTTCACCCTGGCCATCGGAGGCTGAATCATGTCCGGGCATGCCACACCTGAACTGCTCATTGGAGCCAGTGCCGAGCGACCGGTTGCCATCAGCCCGAAAATGGCCAATCGCCACGGTTTGATCGCCGGCGCTACCGGTACCGGTAAAACCATCACCTTGCAGGTTCTCGCCCAGGGGTTTTCCGATCTCGGTGTGCCTGTGCTGGTACCCGACATCAAGGGTGACTTCTCCGGTATCGCCCTGGCTGGCAAGATGAGCGACAAACTGGCTCAACGCGCTGCCCGAGTTGGTCTTGATGACCTGCAGATGCGTGGCGCGCCCACGGTATTCTGGGATGTCTATGGCGAGCACGGCCACCCGCTACGCCTGACCATGGCCGACTTCGGGCCGATCATGCTGGCGCGCCTGCTAAACCTCAACGAGACTCAGAGCGGTGTACTGCAGATTCTCTTCAGGGTCGCAGACGATAACGGCTGGTTGCTGCTGGATCTCAAGGATCTGCGTGCCATGCTGTCGCATCTCAACCAGCATCGTGCAGAGATCGGTCCACGCTACGGCAACATCTCGCCCGCCAGCATCGGGGCGATCCAGCGCTCATTACTCAATCTTGAAGGCCAGGGCGGAGAGCGCCTGTTTGGCGAGCCGGCGGTAACGCTGGAGGATTTTCTGCAGACCGACGACCAGGGTCGCGGCGTGGTAAATATCCTGCACGCTGCCAGGCTCTACCGGGATACGCCGCTCGCCTATTCGAGCATTCTGCTATGGCTGCTATCGGAACTCTTCGAGCAGTTGCCGGAGGTGGGCGATGCCGAAAAGCCACGCTTCGTACTGTTTTTTGACGAGGCGCATCTGCTATTCAAGGACACGCCAAAGAGCCTGACAGACCGGATCGAACAGGTAGTCCGGCTGATCCGCTCCAAGGGTGTGGGCGTGTATTTCATTACTCAGAGTCCGCTGGATGTGCCAGAGGCGATCCTTGGTCAGCTTGGCAACCGTGTGCAACATGCGCTTCGTGCGTTCACCCCCCGCGACCAGAAGGCGGTCCGCAGCGCAGCACAAACCTTCAGGGCCAACCCAGGGCTGGATACCGAACAGGTAATCACTGAACTCGGTGTCGGCGAGGCACTGGTGTCGGTTCTGGACGACAAGGGTGTGCCCACTCCGGTGGAAAAAGTCATGGTCAGGCCGCCAGCCAGTCAGATGGGCCCCATTACCGACCCCCAGCGCAACAGCCTGCTCAATGAATCCTTTCTGGCGGGGATCTATGATCAGGAGCTGGATCGCGACTCGGCCTATGAAATCCTGCTACGCCAGACAGAGCAGGCGTTATCGGAAAAAACCGCCAGGACCAGGACCCAGCAGGAGGCCCGGGAAGAACAGCGTCCCGCCCGTTCCCGACGCAAGTCGGGATTGGAGAGCATGGCCGGGACGGTAGGGCGCAGCGCGATGCGCACGCTCGGCAGTCAACTGGGCAGGGCCATCGTGCGCGGCCTGCTGGGTTCGTTCAAAGGTCGCTAGCGCGCGGCATCAATAGGGGGGATAAGCAGACAGGATGCGATTGACCATCTCGCGGATCTGCTGCTCCCGTTCAGCCGGAGGCACGGCGGTGTCCCACAGCTGCTGCTGATCGCTGCCACGCCATACCAGTTGGCCATCCCGCGCATCGCGCAGATCCACCTGCAAGGTCAGCACCTGATAATCCACCGAGCGTGACTGGGTGTAGGCGGGCCCACCACCCCAACCCCAGCCCCAATAACCGATAGAGCCGCCGAAGGTCGTGGTTACCTCATCCTCTTCTTCCTCGCTGATGACGTCTACCTGAACCTCAAGGTCAGCATCATCAGCCGTACGCAGCCCTCTGGCGTCCAGCCCCTCGCTGACCGCCTGAAGAATCCGCTGGCGTGTCAGGTCACTACTGACCCGGGGATCATTCTGCGGCGTGAAGGTCACGGCCGGCTCCGCCCAGTCCCAGGTTCGATATTGGTTGAAATCCCGGCTGGTATCGTAATCACGCTCCACCGGCGTGCTTTGACAGGCGATCAGCAGCAACGCAGAGCCTGCCAGAAGGGCATGACGAAAGAGATGTGCCAGGGGGCGGAAAGCAGGTACTTGCATGGACTGCATGAGCGTTTCCTCGGTTGACGGAATAAATCTTTAGACCCGGATTCCCCTGGTTGGTTCGTGCCTCCACACCCCTGGTGCTGGGTGTGATGGCCCTATATCGGCAGGGAGATGGTGAATCTGGTGCCCTTGCCCGGAGTCGACTCCATGCCAATGGTGCCACCGTGCAGCTGCACGATTTCCTTGCACAGGGCCAGACCCAGACCAACCCCGCCGCGCTTGTTGCCTACCTGGGCGAAGGGCTCGAAAACCCGGGACTGCTGACTGTAGGATATACCTTCGCCGTCATCTTCGACATGGATCAGCAATCGCTCACCCCTGCGTACGGCTTGCAACTTGATATGTCCATCAGGGCTGGTATGCCGCAGCGCGTTGCCGATCAGGTTGTCCAGCACGCGGCTGATCTTCAATTGATCCATTTCCAGCTCGGGTAATGGCCCCTTAAGTTCTACCTGCAAATCCACCTCCTGATCGAGCGCCTGGCTAGCGAAGCGGTGATGAGACTGCAGGAGCAGGGATTCGATATCGCAGGTACCCGGCTCGATCTTCTGCAAGCCGCTCTGATAGCGCGAAAAATTCAGCAGATCGTTGATCAGGCATACCAGCCGGCGCATTTCTTCATCCACCGTCTGGGCAAGGTCTGCCTCGCGGCCCTGGGCTGGCAGCTTCAGGCGCTCGCGTAGCAGGGCGAAGGCCATATGCATGCCGGCCACGGGAGTCCGCAACTCGTGGGAGGCTCTCAGTACGAACTCGCTACGTACCCGCTCGAATGCCCGCTGCGTAGTGACATCGCGCAATACCATCACCGCGCAGATCACCTGGCTTTCATCGTTGCTGACCGAGGACAGGCTGTAACTCAGCACCCGGGTTTCGCCCCCGGCCACTACCTGCAGATCCTGCTCCCCCTCCTCACGTGTCTGACCCTGAACCACCCGTGACAACTGCTCGTCGAGTTCCGGATATTCGAGTACCGCACCCAGGCGCTGACCGAGATGCGACTCATCACAACCCAGCTGCCGGCGTGCCACCGGATTGATGTGCTCCAACTCGGCGTTGCAATTAAATATCAGCAGGCCGCCATCCATACTGTCGAGCACTGCCTGCAGACGCTTGCGCTCAGCCTGTAATGCGGCCACATCGCTGTTCCTGAACTCCTGCAGCGAGTCAGCCATCAATCCGAAGCGCCTGCTCAGGATACCCAGCTCGGCAATCGGAGAAATCGGCAGCATGACCCGAAAATCACCCCGCCCTATCCGGTCCGCCGCCCTGGCCAGCGCCTCGATCGGACGGCCGACACGCTGGGCAATGCTATTGGCGGTAATCAGCCCGATGAGCAATACCGCCACAATGACCAGGCCGAGCAAGGTGGCAATCAGGGTCGCGCGATCCTCAGTTTTGGTAGTGTCACGGTGGAATCCCTCTACATAGCGCGTCTGCACCGAACTGATGTGACTGCGCATGGCCGCAATCGCGGCACTGAGCTCATCATCGCGCAGCAACGCACTACGTTCTGTAAAAGGTCTGTCGAGAATTCGTCTGAACGTGCTGTAGTCACGCCGAATCGCCTCGACAGCTTGTTGATCGCTCTGATTCGTCGCGCTGCTGGCGGCAGTGTCGAGCCACCGCTGAAAGGCCTCATCCGATGCGGTCAATGCCGACCGGTCGAGGGTCTCGGCAAGCAACAGGGTCACCTGTTTGCTCAACTCGTGACCCAGACCCTGACTGTTCTCGATGACCCCCAGATTTCTGGTCATCTCGTCATTCTGGGTTTGAGTCAGATGCAGCACGCTGTAGAGCCCCAGCACAAGACCCAGCAACGCGACGGCCACCAGGCCACTGATGCTGAGAAATAGCCGGCTGCGTAATTTCACAAAGCCAACTGCTTACGCTTTCTATACAGCGTCGAAGCATCGATGCCCAGGGTTTTGGCGGCCTGGTCCAGCGTCTCACTGTTGGCCAGCACGTTGGCAATATGCGCCTTTTCCAGTTCCTCCAGGCTCATTTCTGCCCCGATTCGTGGCGCATTGGTGACAGACTGCCCGGTAAAGCCAAGATGATTGACCCCGACCAGCTTTTCCGGACAGATGATGCTCGCCCGCTCCATGACATTGCGCAGCTCCCTTACATTGCCCGGCCAGGGATAGCCGCGCAGCGCCACCTTGGCCTGATCGCTGAGCGCTTTGGCAGGCGTGCTGTAATCTTTGACAAAGCGCGACAGAAAACGTTCTGCCAGGGGCACTATATCGTCCTGACGATCGCGTAAAGGCGGAAGGGTCAGGGTGATGACATTCAACCGGTAGATCAGATCCTCACGAAACTCGCCAGCGCTGACCATCTCTGGCAGGTTGCGGTTGGTCGCAGCCAGAATCCGCACATCGGCGCGACGGGTCACCGGATCACCCACCCGCTCGTACTCCTTGTCCTGAATAAAGCGCAGCAGTTTGGGTTGCAGTGCCAGGGGAAAGTCCCCTATCTCGTCCAGAAATAGCGTTCCACCATCGGCCTGATTGACGCGCCCCAGGGTATTTTCGCTCGCCCCGGTAAAGGCGCCGCGGGTGTGACCGAACAGCTCACTCTCCATCAGGTCTGCACTAAGAGAGGGGCAGTTGATGGTCACGAAGTTCTTTTTCGCCCGTTTACTCCAGCCATGCATCGCCCGCGCAAGTTCACCCTTACCCGTTCCGGACTCACCAAGAATGAGAATATTGGCATCCGTCATGGCTACCTGACGCGCCGTATCAAGCACGGTCATCATGGCCGGGCAGTGAGATTCAATTACATGTTCTGGCTGGCCGATCTGGCCTTCGAGCAACTCCAGACGAGCAGCAAGGTGCCGTACCTTGAGCTGCTTGGCCGCACTCATGCGTAACTGATCGGGACTACAGGGCTTGACCAGATAATCCGACGCACCCGCCTGGATAGCATCCACGGCGGTGTCGATGGCCGAATGCGCAGTGACGATCACCACCACCATCCATGGGGCCTGGGTGCGCATGGTGGCAAGCAGCTCCAGACCGCTGTCCTCGCCAAGACGCAGATCGAGGAAACACAGATCAAAAACCTGCTGGCGTAGAACGGTTTCCGCATTGGCTGCGTTGCTCGCCGTCGCTACCTCATAACCCTCATCTTCCAGGCAATAACGAAAAGTGCGCAGAATCGCCGCTTCATCGTCTACCAGAAGAATGCGCCCACTATTGTGATCTGCCGTTTCCATGCTGCCCGCTCCGGAATGAATATTGCCGGAATCAGTGTATCACTCATGCAAATTGCACGTATTGCGCCTTATCCAATTAAACACAACAGTTACAGCCATGTTCACCTCCCTGGTCTAAGCTCAAGCCCAAACGTACACAATGGAGACCCCTGATGAACAAGTTCAAGATGCTGGCGTGCGCCACTGCCGCCGCTGGAGTGCTGGCCCTGGCACCCATGCCCGCCCTGGCCCAGGAAACACCCCAATCGGACGTGAGTAACGCCCGTATGGAGGGCTCGGTCGCTACCGCCTTCGCTCTGAATCGGCATCTCAACTCCGACCCCATCCAGGTAAGGGTTCAGGGCCGCACCGCCATATTGACCGGTAGCGTCGAGAACGGAGTCAACCGCGACCTCGCCGGACAGGTCGCACTGAGCATTGAGGGCATTGACGAGATCGATAACCAGTTGACGGTAGACTCCGATGCCAGTGACAGCGATGCCGAGCGTACCAGTCTTGCCAACAGCCTCAACGATGCCACCACCACCGCGACAGTGAAATCCAAACTGCTGTGGAACCGCCATACCCAGGGGCTGGATATCGACGTTCATACCAGGAACAACGTCGTCACCTTGAGCGGCAAGGCCGACAGCGAAGCCGCTCGGGAACTGGCCGAACGGTTGGCCGAGAATACCCAGGGCGTACGGGAAGTTCTCAATCAAATAGCGGTCACGGGCGAGGCGGGGACTGCCAAGCGGGCCCAGGACGCCGCAGCCCAGGCTGCGGATGAGGCGGCAGATGTGGTCAGCGATGTCTGGATCACCAGCAAGGTCAAATCCAGCCTGTTATTCAGTCGCAATCTCGATGGCACGGATATTTCGGTAATGTCTCGAAACGGCGAAGTGACACTCAGCGGACAGGTAGACAGCCAGGCGCGCAAACAACTGGCGATCGAGACGGCGCGCAATATACGCGGCGTTTCCTCGGTAGACGCAGGGGCGCTCAAGGTTACCAGCGCAACTGAATCCTCAAATGAGGGCCAGATGTGACATGCATGGAAACAGGATGTGAACATCCATCACTGGTCAATAACAGCATTTCAGCGAGCTAGCCGGTGCAGAAGTGCGCGTGAGCACGCTGGAGAAGACCGAAGATCGTATCTTGCACGCCTTCGAGGAGGCACTGGTCATGGGCCGACGACCCAAGAACTAGAAGCTCTAATCGCGCCACGAAAACCGCTGCCCTCCGGTGGCGGTTTTTGCGTGGATGGGCTCCGCATTGCTCTCAGCCCATGGGCGGTGCGCCTGCCAGTGAACGGTAGACATTAACCATAGCGAGGGCCATTTCGGTCCGGCTCTGCACCAGGTTGTCACGCATGGAGGTCAACTCCTGCTCTGCAGCAAGCAGCTCGAAATAGCCGATAAACCCTTGATCATAACGATCACGTGCCTGTTCCACTGCCTGGATAGCCGCATCGGTGGCACTTTTTAGCAAGGCCGCGCGCTCATGGGATTGCTGGTAGCGCAGCAGCCAGGTTTCAGTCTCTTCCAGGGCCAGCAGCACCGTCTGCCGATAGTCAGCCAGCAACTCGGCAGACTGGGCATCAGCCGCATCGATGCGCGCCTCTACCTGCGCTCGGTCGAGAAAACTCCAGTCGATTCCCAGCGCCACCCGTCCAGTCTGCGCCCCGCCGGTAAACAGGTCCGAGCCACTACCGGCCAGCGAGCCAAGTAGACCCTCCAGGGTAAAGTGTGGGAACAGATCCGCCGTGGCCACACCAATACGCGCGCTGGCGGCCGCCAACCGTCGTTCCGCGGCCTGGATATCGGGCCGTCGACGCAACACATCGCCAGGACTGCCCGCGGCAATTGACGGACGGCTTCGCGGCAACTCAGCTGGCTCACCAAGCAGTGGTACCAACGCCGTGGGTGGCTGACCGGTCAATACACCGATGCGGTGCATGGCTGCCCCGATATCCGCTTTCAACTGGGGAATCACTGCTCGCGTGGCGTCCACCTGGGCCCGCGCCCGAACCTGATCAAACAACGTACCACGGCCGGCCTCAAGCCTTGCGCTGACAATGTCCAGCGATGCCCGCTGCAAGCTGACGTTTTCTTCCACTACCCGCAATTGCTGTTGCAGGCCGCGCAACTGGAAGTAGCTACTGGCCAGTTGGCCGGCCAGCGCAACCTGCAATGTCTCCCGGTCCGCACCGGCTGCCTGCAGCTCTGCTTCGCTTGCCTCGGCCGCCCGCTGCAACCGCCCGAACAGATCCAGTTCCCAGCTCAAACCCAGACCCGCCTGGTAAAACTCGACGCGCTCCTGGGCCGGATCAATGCGCTCGACCTCCGCCAGCCGTTGTCCTGATACCCCGGCGCCCGCTGTCACACTCGGTAGCTGGTCGCGGCGAGCCCCGCGCAGCAGTGCTTCGGCCTGTTGATAACGCGCCAGCGACGCCTGCAAACTCTGGTTTTCGGCCAGGGTTTGTTCAATCAGCTCAGCCAGAAGCGGATCCTCGAAGCCGTGCCAGAACAGCTGCTCGTTGTCGGCAGCGCGTTTGACCTGTGCGCCAGTGGCCGTCTGGTCGTGGACGAATTGATCCAGTGGCGCCGGCTCCGGCGCCTGGTAATCCGGCCCTACTGCGCAGGCACTCAACAGCGCCGCCAGGGTAAAAATACCCGCCAGCTTATTCATGTGGCTCTCCACTCAGTTCTACTTCGGACTTTTCTGACTTGGCTGCCAAGCGTTTCGCCAGCGTTCTCAACGCAACGTAAAACACCGGTGTCAGCAGCAGGCCGAACAGGGTGACGCCGATCATCCCGGTAAACACCGTGATACCCATGGCGTTGCGCACTTCAGCGCCGGCCCCGGAGGCGATGACCAGCGGCACCACGCCGGCAATAAAGGCCACAGACGTCATGATGATCGGGCGCAGCCGCAGACGGCTGGCTTCCAGCGCGGCGCTGACGGTGTCGCGACCTTGCTGCTCCAGCTCACGGGCAAACTCGACGATCAGAATCGCGTTCTTGCACGCCAGGCCCATCAACACCACCAAGCCGACCTGCACGAAGATATTGTTGTCGCCGCCGACCATCCACACACCAAATAGCGCGGCGAGCAGACACATCGGCACGATCAGAATCACCGCCAGCGGCATCACCCAACTTTCGTACAATGCAGCGAGCACCAGGAATACCAGCAGCAATGCCAGCGGGAATACCACCATCGCGGCATTGCCCTGGGTCACCTGCTGGAAGCTCAGATCCGTCCATTCCAGCGTCATGCCGGCCGGCAACACTTCATCCGCCACGGCCATCACCGAGGCCAGCGTCTGCGCCGAAGAAAGTACGGACGGATCGGACTGCCCAATCAGGTCGGCCGCCGGATACCCGTTGTAGCGGATCACCGGATCCGGCCCGAAACTTTCGCGCAGCGTGACCATGGTATTCAGTGGGACCATCTCGTTATTCGCATTACGCGTATACAGGTGGTCGATATCACTGGGGTTATCGCGGAACTGCGCATCCGCCTGGGCCATGACCCGATAGGTACGGCCGAACAGATTGAAGTCGTTGATGTACTGCGAGCCGAAGTACAGCTGCAGGCTGGCGAACAGATCATCCAGCTGCACGCCCTGCGCCTTGGCCTGCATGCGATCCACATCAGCATCCAGTTGTGGCACGTTGGCCTGGTAGGAGCTGAACGGGTAGAACATGCCTGGCGTCTGGCTCAGGGCCTGGGCCAGCTCGTTGGTCGCGGTCTGCAGTTCGCCATAACCAGCGCCGCGACGATCCTGGATATACAGCGAGTAACCCGATCCCGCCCCCAGACCGAATACCGGCGGTGGCATGAAGGTAATCGCGAAGCCTTCGTTGATGCCGCCCAGCTGGGCATTGAGATCATCGGAAATCGTCTGCGCCGTACGATCGCGTTCGTTGAAATCATCGAAAACCACGAAGACCGTACCCACGTTCGGCGTATTGGTACCCTGCAAGGCGTTGAAACCAACAAAAGCCAGCGCATCGGAAACCCCCTCGGTGTTCAGCGCCAGCTCACTGACCCTGCGCGCGACTGCCTCGGTGCGATCCAGCGATGCACCCTCGGGCAAACGGATGCTGCCGATCAGATAGGTTTTGTCCTGGGTCGGAATAAAACCGCCGGGCACCTGGGTGAACATCAGCGCGGTGCCGCCCAGCAGCAGAAGATAGACCCCGAACACCAACCCGCGCCGGCTCAGGCTGCGGCCGACCAGAGATTCATAGCGCTGGGCATTGCGCAGGAAAAAACGGTTGAATGGCCGGAATATCCAGCCAAACAGGTGATTGATGATGCGTGCCGGCAGATCCGGTGTTGCACCGTGCGGCTTCAACAATGCCGCCGCCAGCGCGGGCGACAGGGTCAGCGAGTTGATTGCCGAAATCACCGTCGCAATGGCGATGGTCATAGCGAACTGACGGTAGAACTGACCGGTAATGCCATCCAGAAACGCCATCGGCACAAAGACCGCGCAGAGCACCAAACTGATCGCCACAATCGGCCCACTCACCTCACGCATGGCCTGATGCGCTGCCGCCAGTGGCGCCAGACCTTGCTCGATATTGCGCTCGACGTTTTCCACCACGACGATGGCATCGTCCACCACAATGCCAATCGCCAGCACCATGGCAAACAACGTCAGGGTATTGATCGAAAAGCCCATCAGCAGCAAGACTGCAAAGGTACCGACAATCGACACCGGCACAGCCAACAGCGGAATCAGCGACGCACGCCAGGTCTGCAGGAACAGGATCACCACCAGCACCACCAGAGCGACCGCCTCCAGCAGGGTGATGATCACGGCCTTGATCGACGTGCTGACAAAGACGGTAGGATCGTAAGCCACTTCCCAGCTCAACCCTTTCGGAAAATCCGCTTCCAGCTCGGCCATTTTTGCCCGTACCGCGGCTGACACATCAAGGGAGTTGGAGCCGGGGGCCTGAAAGATCGGCAATGCCACCGCCTGGCGATTGTTCAGCAGCGCGCGCAGGGCATCCTGCGAGGCCGCCAGTTCGACCCGAGCCACGTCCTTGAGCAGTGTCATCTCGCCCTGTTCACCGGTCTTCAGGACGATATTTTCGAACTCCTCCACACTTTCCAGACGGCCCTGGGCGTTGATCGAAATCAACATGTCCGAGCCCTCCGGCATCGGCGGAGCACCGATCTGACCGGCCGACACCTGAATGTTCTGCTCACGTACTGCAGCGCTGATATCGCCCGCTGTTACGCCCAGCGCAGCAGCGCGCTGCGGATCTATCCACAGCCGCATTGCGTAGTCACCGGAGCCAAACAGGCCAGCCTGACCCACACCGGGAATGCGCGCCAGCTCGTCACGAATATGCAGTACCGCATAGTTGCGGATATAGGTGGCGTCCAGGCTGTCGTCCGGCGAGGTCAGGTGCACCGCCATCATCAGGTTCGGCGACTGCTTCTGGGTGGTCACGCCAAGTTGGCGCACATCCTCGGGCAGACGCGGCAGCGCCTGGGAGACCCGATTCTGTACCTGCACCTGGGCCTGATCCGGGTCAGTGCCCAGGGCAAAGGTCACGGTCAGCGCCAGGCTGCCATCACTCCCGGCGACCGACTTCATGAAGATCATGTCCTCGACGCCGTTAATGGCTTCTTCCAATGGCGTCGCCACGGTCTCAGATATGGTCTTGGGGTTGGCGCCCGGATAGCTGGCACTGACCAGCACGCTGGGCGGCACCACTTCGGGATACTCGCTGACCGGCAGCATCGGAATACTGATCAGCCCGACGACGAAGATAATGATCGACAGCACCGACGCAAAGATCGGCCTGTCTACAAAGAAACGCGAAAAGTTCACGGCAACAGCCTCCCGGAACGCGTCCGGAAGACGCGCCCGTATCAGTCAGAGAAAGGAAATAAAGCTATAAAAAGCGCTACTGCCTCACGGCGCCGTCGCGACGACCACCGGCTTCAGGGTGCGGCGCATATCAACCGGCTGCGGCACCACTTCAATGCCGGGGAACGCGATCTTCTGCAAGCCGTTGACCACCACACGCTCGCCTGCAGCCAGGCCATCGGTAATCACCAGCAAGCCATCGACGCGGCGTCCGGTTTCGACGATGCGCCGCTCGGCGTGGTTGTCGTCAGTCAGCACATACAGATAGCGCCGATCCTGATCGGTCATCACCGCTTTCTGGTCGACCAGCAACGCGGCACTGGCTGCGGCCACCGGCATTTCTACCCGGGCAAACTGGCCAGGGCGCAAAGCCCCGTCGGGATTGGCCACCTGAGCGCGGTACTGCAGGGTGCCGGTCCGGGGGTTGTACTGGTTGTCGATAAAGTCCAGCTTGCCCTGATAGGGAAAGTCATCCTCACCCGCCAGCCCGATACGCACCGGCACGCTCTGGCCGTGGGGGTTGTCCTGCACGGTCTGCTGGTCGCTTTCGAAGTAAACGTAGAGCGGGTCGACCGATACCAGGGTTGAAAGCAAGGTAGTGTCTGCCGTGGCCAGGTTGCCGCGGGTGACCTGGGCACGACCGATACGGCCACTGACCGGCGCCTTGACCTGGGTATATTCCAGATTCAATTGCGCGCTCTGCAGCGCCGCAGCCGCCGCATTGACCGCTGCCTGAGCCATGGTTCTGGCGGCGTTGCGCTGTTCGAACTCCTCGCGGGAGATGGCCCGGCGCTCCCACAACTGCTCGGACCGCGCGGCCTCGCTACTGGCCAGCGTCAACTGGCTACGCATACGCGCCAGCTCGGCCTGGGCCAGCTGCTCACGGGCTTTGTAAGGACGCGGGTCGATGACAAAAAGCACATCGCCTTCGCTGACCAGCTCGCCTTCTTCAAACCCCACCTTATCTATATAGCCGCTGACGCGCGGCCGCAGTTCCACGGTTTGCGGCGCCTCGACGCGGCCGCTGAAGGCGCCCCACAGGGTTACCGGTTCAGCATGAACTTCGGCAACTTCAACCTCTGGCGGTGGGGGAGCAGCGGTGTTGTCCTGCCCCTGAGCATCGCAACCGACCATCATGGCCAGCAGCAGGGCGCCAAGCAGGGTCACTTTGGCGTCCTTGAATGTGAGTGTATGCATGTGGCTCTCGCTTTCCGTTGAGGATCACTGGTCTGGTGGTCAGCCGAAGTCGCGGGGCGTCTTCGGCAATGCTGCACGATAGGGCCAGCTCTCTCGTATCCGGTAGCGTATTACTGCCGCATGATTGCCTGATTCTGTAAACGCCGAAATAATAGCTGTAAGACTGCGTACCAATATAGGGCATTTGTTCAAGCGAACGCACCCCTAAAGCACCTGTAATAGCAAGGTTTGCGCGATTCTGCTGGTTTATTGCCTAATCCTGCAAACGTCATGCGGGCGTCATATTCCTTACCTAATCCTGTATATACTGCTGGCACGCCCCTGGAGGTCAATCATGCATACACTCGACCAATCTACCCCCGTATCTGAAGCTCAACCGAACTGCATGACTCCGCACTACTGCGCACCAGCATGCCTGGAGCTCGCGAACCTGGTGTCTGCCAGAGTGACTCAGGAGGGCGTCTACGAAACGGATATTCCGGGTCTGGATCTGTTTCGCGTCGACACCCCCACACCCTGTATGTCCACGGTGTATGAACCGTCGCTCTGCGTTATTGCCCAGGGCCGCAAGGTGGTACAACTCGGTGACCGGGAAATCGTTTATGGCGCGCTCAGTTATATTGTTTCCAGCGTCGACCTGCCGGTAAATGGTCAGGTGGTGGATGCATCCCCCGACAACCCGTTTCTTGCAGTGAAGATCAATATTGACCCGGCCGAAGTCGCTGAACTGGTGCTACAACTGGGCGAAACTGCGCCCCGGGGGCCGATCGACTGCCCCTACTCAGCCTGCGGGCTCTACGTTGCCCAGGTTGATCTGGGCATCCTAGATGCGATGACGCGGCTGGTGCGACTTCTCGACTCTCCAACCGACGTGCGCATTCTGGCGCCGCTGATCCAACGGGAAATAATCTACCGCGCGCTGGTTGGTGAAATGGGCGCACGCATGCGCGAGTTCGTGTCCGCGGACAGTCAATCCCACCGCATCTCCCGGGTGATTTCAGTGCTGAAGGACAGATTCGCCGAGCCGCTTCGAGTCCGCGAGCTGGCAGAAGACGTGAACATGAGCGAGTCGACCCTCTACCACAGCTTCAAACAGGTAACGCGCATGTCACCGGTGCAGTTCCAGAAGAAGCTTCGGTTACACGAGGCACGGCGACTGATGCTCAGCGAGGGCCTGGAAGCGGCCACCGCAAGCTACCGCGTCGGCTATGAAAGCCCCTCGCATTTCAGCCGCGAGTACAGCCGCATGTTCGGCGCCTCACCGCGGGCAGATGTGATCAAGTTGCGCGGGGAAACTCGCATACATGTGCCCGCCTGAGACTCCACAGGGTGGGCCGGAAAAATAATCCGGGGTCAGGCGGGAAACTCGACCCTCACCAACAGCCCGCCCAGGTAGCCTTGGTGCAGGCTGATGTCGGCACGATGGGCGCGACAGATTTCACCCACAATCGACAATCCCAGTCCGGTTCCCTGACCGCGGTGATAAAAGCGCTCGAATACCCGTTGCCGCTCGCTTTCGGGGATGCCGCTTCCGGTGTCTTCAATTTCCAGTCTGCGCGGCGCACAGAGCCGCAATACAACCTGCCCACCGGATGGCGTGTGCTGCAGTGAGTTGGTAATCAGGTTACTGATCAACTCCTGCAACAGGGTTGACTCGCCCCATACATCGAAGGGCTGCTCGTCCTCCAGCACCAGCTCGATACCCTGCGCGTAGGCCAGCGGCACCATACTGATAGCCAACTCCTTGACCAGCGGTTGCAATGCAATGCGCTCGGCACTGCCTTCAGCCACGGCCCGTGCGCCCCGCTCGATGCGCGCCATGGAGAGCAAGCGGTTAGCCAGCTTGATGGTGCGATCAGTGCTTTGCTCCGCTTCATTCAGTGCCCGTTTCCAGGCATCCGGTTCGGCGGACCGCAGGCCCAGCTCGATCCGCGCCTTGAGTGCTGCCAGTGGGGTGCGGAGTTCATGGGAGGCTTCGGCAATAAAGTCCCGCTGACGCTCGAAATTCTCGCGCAGACGGCCGGTGAAATGATTGATGGAGTCCACCAATGGCGCCACCTCACGCTGCAGACCATCGGTGCTGATCGGCCGCAGATCATCATTGGCGCGGCCGGCCACCTCTTCACGTAAAAGCCGCAGCGGCCGCAATGCCGCGCTAACAGCCAGCCAGGCGAGAAGCAGGGCGCTGATGGCCAATAACCCCAGATTGATCAAAGACTGGCGCAGCAGGGTATTGGCCATACGCTCCCGCGCCTCCAGGGTTTCCGCCACACGGATCTCGGCCATTCCGCGACTGGTCGCACCGCTGATGGGCTGCAGAAGACTTACCAGGCGCACACCGGCACCCCGATAATCAGCGTCGTAGAAGCGGGCCAGGGCAGGGTAGTCGAGGGTCATCTGCACGGACTCATCGGGAGCGGGCAGATCTTCATAGCCGGAAATGGACTCACCCTGCAGATTGAGAACCTGATAGTAGAGGCGCCCGGTGATGTCATAGGCGAAGTTGTCCAGGGCTATGTAAGGCACCTCGACAACCAGCTTGCCATCTTCATCATGGAGCCGCTCGGCAATGGCCCTGGCCGAAGACAGCAAGGAGCGGTCATAGGCAGTATCCGCCGCCCGGCGGGCATTCCAGTAAGCTGCAGTGCTGGCCAGTACCAGCAGGATAGCCAGCATCAGCGCCAATCTGCGCAGCAAGCGGCCGCGCAGACTACCAGCAGCGCTCACGGGCTGGATTCCAGCAGGTAGCCCAAGCCGCGGAAGGTGACAATACGCACCGAGCTTCCTTCGAGCTTGCGGCGCAGGCGGGATATGTAGATCTCGATGGCTTCCGGATTGGCATCCTGGTCCAGCCCGAAGACCTTGCCGGCCAGCTGCTCCTTGCTCATCAACCGGCCTGGACGCGCGATCAGGTTTTCCAGTACGGCATGCTCCCTTGAAGGCAATTGCAGCGGCTGGCTATCCAGCGTGAACCGCCGGTCATTCAGGTCATATACCAGAACGCCGCAATGCTGTTGACGCTCGCCACCCATCAAGCTGCGGCGCAGGAGCGCATTGACGCGCGCCTCCAATTCACTCAGCTCAAAGGGCTTGGCCAGGTAGTCATCGGCGCCGAGATTGAGGCCGCGCACCCGATCGGCTACTTCAGCACGGGCGGTCAGCATCAGTACCGCCAGGTTCTGGCCTCGTTCGCGCAGGTGCCTCAACACCTCGAATCCATCCATGCGCGGCAAGCCGACGTCCAGTATCGCCAGCGCGTAGTCCTCGTTACGCAATGCCTGATCGGCGGCTACCCCGTCATGCAGGGTGTCCACGGTCCAACCCCCCGACTTGAGCGTGCGAGTCAGGCTATCAGCCAATTCAGGATCGTCTTCTACCAGCAGAATGCGCAATGCCGGGCCTCTTCAATGACCGCTTTTTAGAAGAGTGTACACCGCCGAAACGCTGCGATGAGCATGAAAGGTTGGCGAAAGGTTCACGTTCTAGGATCTGTCCATGCTCACCCAACACCCGGGTGCAGTAGGACTCAGGGCGCAAAGATCGCCCGTAGAACAACAACAATGGAGTTACTCTGATGCAGACAAGATTGCACTTCACGCGCCGTATTCCGGCAGCACTATTGCTGGCTTCATCACCTGTTTTCGTAGCGCCAGGTGTCTCGGCGGCGGGATTCGTCGATAATACTACTGCCACCTTGAGCACCAGCAACATCTATTTCAACCGTGATTTCCGCGACGGCGCAGGCCAATCCAAACGCGAGGAATGGGCACACGGCTTCATCCTGAATGTAAAATCCGGCTATACCCCAGGTACTGTTGGCTTCGGCATCGACGCGATGGCCATGCTGGGTCTCAAGCTGGATTCCAGCCCCGATCGTACCGGTACCGGCCTGTTGCCAGTAAACGATGATGGCCGCGCACCCAGCGAATACAGCAAGTTGAATCTGACCGCCAAGGCACGAGTCTCTGAGTCCACACTGCTGGTCGGCAGCCTGCTGCCAAAGCTGCCCACGCTGAACCCGAACACCAGCCGCATTCTGCCGCAGACGTTTGAGGGCGGCATGGCCACGATCAATGAAATTGACGACCTGAGCATCAGCATGGGCCGTCTGACCAAAACCAAGTACCGCAACTCCACCGACGCCGAGGACCTGACCTCGAACAACAAGAACAGACGCTTCGGCGGCTCGTTCACATCAGATCATTTCGATTGGGTCGGGCTGGACTACAGGTTCATGCCCAGCCTGGCGGGCAGTTACCATCTGGCACAACTGGATGATATCTACCGCCAACACTTTATCGGCCTGAGCCATCAGTTAGCACTGGGCGAAGGCAGCCTGAAAAGCGAGCTACGTGTCGCTGATTCAAGCGAGCAAGGCACCGCCAAGGCTGGCGACATCGACAACCAGGCCTGGCAGGCTCTGCTCAGCTACGCCATCGGCGGTCATCGTTTCGGCTTCAACCTGCAGAAAATGCGCGGCGACAATGCCTTCCCGTATATCAATGGCAGCAACCCGACCCTGGCCAACTTTGTACAGATCAACGATTTCGCCGAAGCCGGCCAGCGCTCTGCGCAGGTGCGTTACGACTACAACTTTGCCGAACAGGGACTACCCGGCCTGAGCTTCATGAGCCGGTACACCAAGGGCGATCAGGCCGAACTGGTAGCCGGTGGTGAAGGCTCTGACTGGGAACGCAACACGGAACTGATGTATGTGGTTCAGGCTGGCCCGATGAAAAACCTCGGTCTGCGCTGGCGCAATGCGTCCTACCGCTCCAGTTACGCCCGTGATGTAGATGAAAACCGTCTGATCGTCAGCTACAGCCTGCCCCTGCTGTAATTGGGCTTGCGCCAGCCACGATAAAGATATCGCCTAGAATAAGAACACGAGGATCTACCCATGAAATCAGCACTTCGTTCTACCCTGCTGGTCATCGCCTGTCTGGGCCTGGCCACCTACACCCTGGCCGACGAACCCAGCCGGCCCGAATGTATCGCCCCGGCTGCCCCTGGTGGCGGTTTCGACCTGACCTGCAAGCTGGCGCAGAGCGCGCTGCTCGACAGCAACAAGATCAGTCGACCGATGCGCGTGACCTACATGCCCGGCGGCATTGGCGCCGTCGCCTACAACTCCGTTGTTGCCCAGCGCGCATCGGAGGGTGGGACCATTACTGCTTTTTCCAGCGGCTCGCTGCTCAACCTGGCCCAGGGCAAGTTCGGCCGCTTCGATGAGAGCGCGGTGAAATGGCTGGCTGCGGTAGGCTCCAGCTATGGCGCTATTGCGGTGCGCGCCGACTCAGAGTTCAAGACCCTGGATGATCTGATCGCGGCCATGAAGAAAGATCCGTCCAAGGTAGTCATCGGTTCCGCCGGTACTGTCGGCAGCCAGGACTGGATGCAAACCGCCCTGGTGGCCCGCACCGCGGGTATCGATCCGCGGGATCTGCGTTACGTCGCCATGGAAGGGGGTGGGGAGCTGGCCACTTCACTGCTCGGTGGTCATATTCATGTAGCCAGCACCGACATTTCCGACTCGGTACCGCATATTGAAAGCGGCGGCATCCGGATTCTGGCTGTGTTGTCCGACGAGCGCCTGCCAGGCGATGCGGTGGCCCACATTCCCACAGCCAAAGAACAAGGCTACGACGTGAGCTGGCCGGTGATTCGCGGTTTCTACATGGGGCCGGATGTCAGCGACGAAGATTACGCCTGGTGGAAAGGCACCTTCGAAGAGATCCTCGCCTCCGAGCAATACGCCACCCTGCGTGAACAGCGTGAACTCTTTCCCTTCTCGATGACCGGTGATGAACTCGATACCTACGTGAAACAACGCGTAGCCGAGTACAAGCAACTGGCCAGCGAATTCGGCCTGACGCAGTAAACCAACCAACCCTGACAGCAATCTGACCCCGATGGCCGGCGGCGCAATGCCCCGGCCTGCGCCTGCGAGGACTCCACCATGTTGTATCACCGCCTGTTTGCGGGGTGCATGCTATTGGCCTGCATCGGCCTTGGCATCACCGCCTGGGGCTATCACGCGCCCTACTCCTACGAACCGGTCGGGCCCCGCGCCTACCCGCTGATGCTGCTGATGCTGCTCGGTGCCGGAGCGTTGCTACTGGTGTTCAAACCCGACCTGGAAACTGGCGGTGAAACCGAGCCGAAGATAGTCCCCGAAATGCTGCGCAAGATCCTGATTTGCCTGGCGCTGCTGCTGGCACTGGCTGCGCTGTTCGAACGGGTCGGCTTTATCGTCACTGCCGCTCTGTTCGGTTTCGGCATGGCGCGGCTCTTTGGTGGCCGCTGGCTGCCCAGTGCAGTGCTCGCCCTCGTATTGGCCCTCGGCCTGTATTTCCTGTTTGACCGCATTCTTGACGTCCCGCTGCCCATGGGCGTGCTGGCCGCACTGGAGAACTGATCATGGAAACGCTGCAATATCTCGGACAGGGTTTTGGCGTAGCCCTGAGCCCGAACAATCTGATTACCGCGCTGGCCGGGACCACACTCGGCACCATCGTCGGCTTGTTACCCGGCCTGGGCCCGATCAACGGGGTCGCCTTGCTGATTCCAGTGGCATTCGCGCTGGGCTTGCCACCGGAAACCGCACTGATTCTGCTTGCCTCGGTTTATCTGGGCTGCGAATACGGCGGTCGTATTTCCTCGATTCTGCTCAACATTCCCGGCGAGGCCTCGGCAGTGATGACCACCCTGGACGGCTACCCGTTGGCACGCCAGGGCAAGGGCGGCATTGCGCTATCCATCTCCGCCTGGAGCTCGTTTATCGGCGGCATGATAGCCACCATCGGGGTGGTCGCCTTCGCACCCTTGCTGGCCAGTTGGGCGGTGTCGTTTGGCCCGGCTGAATATTTCATGTTGATGGTCTTTGCGATTGTCTGTCTGGCCGGGATGGCCGGCGACAAACCGGTCAAGACCGCAATCGCTGTGCTGATCGGTCTGCTGCTGTCCTGTGTAGGTATCGACGCCAACAGCGGCGTCTATCGTTTTACCTTCGGCAGTCTCGGGTTGTCCGACGGCATTCAGTTTGTCGTGCTGGTACTGGGTCTGTTCAGCATCAGTGAGATACTGATGCTGCTGGAGCGCACCCACCACGGTCAGACGGCGGTGAAGGCCAGCGGGCGGATGCTGTTCAACTTCAAGGAAGGTGCCTCGGTCTTCGCTACAAACCTGCGCAGCGGTCTGCTCGGCTTCATTTTCGGCATCCTGCCCGGCGCCGGCGCCACCCTGGCCAGCGCGGTCGCCTATATGTCGGAAAAACGCATTGCCGGTAGCGACGGGCGTTTTGGCGATGGCGATCTGCGCGGTCTGGCTGCGCCGGAAACCGCCAACAGCGCATCGGCCTGTGGCTCCATGGTTCCCATGCTGACCCTGGGTATTCCCGGCTCGGGCACCACGGCGGTGATGCTTGGCGCGCTGACGCTATACAACATCACACCGGGCCCGTTGCTATTCCAGAACCAGCCGGAGATCGTCTGGGGCCTTATCGCGTCGCTGTTCGTTGCCAACGTGATTCTGATCATCATGAACATTCCGATGATCAACGTGTTCACCCGCATTCTCTCGGTACCCAACTGGACGCTGGTACCGGCGATTGCCATCATCACCTCGATCGGTGTTTACGCGGTGCATGCCACCACCTTCGATCTGTTTCTGATGACCGCAATCGGTGTATTCGGATATGTGCTGCGCAAACTGGACTTTCCGCTGTCGGCACTGCTGCTGGGCTTCATTCTGGGCGGCATGATGGAGAGCAACCTGCGCCGCGCGCTGTCCATATCCGACGGCAATCTGGGCATTCTCTGGAATAGCCCGATCACTCTGGGGCTGTGGGTTCTGGTGGTTTTCATGGTGGCGCTACCCTTCTGGCGCGCTTACCGCGGACGCCGCGCGGTTCCCTTGCCCGATGCCTGACACGGCAACGCTATTGGACCGGGCAAAGCTCTGGTCCACGCCGCTGGTAGGTCTGGTGGGAGGCTGGTTGGCCAGTCTGGCTGACTGGCCCTTACCCTGGATGGTCGGCTCCCTACTCGCGGTCATTCTGGTGCGTTGCACCGGCTGGATGCTGGTAGAAATGCCGGGCGGTCGTCAGGCCGGGCAATGGATAGTCGCCAGCTCCATTGGCCTGCACTTTACCGCCCCGGTATTGGAGCAAATCCTCGGCTACTGGTGGGTCATCATTCTCGGCTCTTGTCTGACCGTGATGCTCTGCCTGATCGGCATTGGCGTACTCAGGCGCAGTGGTGTGGATCGCGCTACCGCCTATTTCGCCAGCATGCCGGGCGGCGCCAGCGAGATGGTGGTGCTCGCCCTGCGGCACCAGGCAGAGCCGGCCAAAGTTGCCGCTGCGCACAGCCTGCGTCTGTTGATGGTGGTGCTGATCATCCCCGCGCTGTTCACCTTCAGCTTGCCGGAGACCCAGGCCCCCGAGCCGGGGACGACAAGCTGGGGCTGGTTGGCGCTGCTGATGCCCCTGGGCGCGGCCCTGGCCATGCTATGGCGCCGGCTCGGTCAACCCAATCCATGGATGCTCGGCCCATTGATCGTTTGCGCTGCTGCCAGCCTGTGGTTTGATCTGGATATAGCACTGCCAGCCGGCGGGGGCGAGCTGGGCCAATGGCTGATTGGCTGCGCGCTGGGCTGTCATTTCGATCGCAAGTTCTTCCGCAGTGCGCCTGCCTTCATGCTCAGAGTAGGGCTGTTCACCCTGCTGGCGATGATCGCTGCGGCACTGGGCGCGGAAATACTCAGCTGGTTTGCCGAGGTCGATGACACAAGTCTGATGCTGGGCATGATGCCCGGAGGGATTACCGAACTGTGCCTGACCGCCGAAGCCCTGCAACTATCGGTGGCGCTGGTGACCGCCCTGCAGGTCCTGCGGCTGTTTATGGTGATGTTCCTGGCTGAGCCGGTTTACCGCTTATGGAACCGGCTGCAGCCTTGGAACGGGCCGTTCAGTTAAAGCAGCTTGAGTAGCGCTTTGGCGGCCTCTTCCGAGGAAGCGGGATTCTGCCCGGTAACCAGCTTGCCATCGACCTTAACGTAGGGAGCCCAATCGTCACCCTTGCTGTAGGACCCGCCGCGCTCGCGCAATACGTCTTCAAGGAGGTAAGGCACTACCTTGGTCAGACCCACAGCTTCTTCTTCCGAATTGGAAAAGCCAGTTACCTGACGACCCTTGACCAAGGGTTCGCCGCTGGCCGTGCGGGCCTGCAGCAATGCCGCTGGGGCGTGGCATACCGCACCAATCGGCTTGTTCGCCTGGAGGAAAGACTCCAGCAGCGCAACCGAGTGGATATCACGATACAGATCCCACATGGGGCCGTGGCCACCGGGGTAGAAAACCGCATCGTAATCCGCTGCCTCTATTTCGGTCAGCCGGTGAGTGCTGGCCAGTTGCGCCTGCGCCTCCTGATCCTGGGCAAAACGACGGGTTGCATCGGTTTGCGCATCGGGCTCGTCGCTCTTGGGATCCAGCGGCGGCTGACCACCAGCCGGGGAAGCCAACACCACCTCGGCACCCGCATCGCGCAACACGTAATAGGGCGCCACAAACTCTTCCAGCCAGAAGCCGGTCTTGTTACCGGTATCACCCAGTTGATCGTGCGATGTCAGTACCATAAGTATCTTCATGTCATTCCCTCCGCGGGTTTGTTGACTGTAGCTGTTCGACCCATTCTGGGGTAGTTTGTTCAGCTCTACCAAGGACACATGTATGAAGACGTTACTGCTCAACTGTGACATGGGCGAGAGCTTTGGCGCATGGCAAATGGGTATGGACGAAGAGGTCATGCCGCATATCGATTGCGCCAGCATCGCCTGCGGATTCCATGCCGGCGACCCGGGCGTAATGCGCCGCACCGTCAGGCTTGCGGTCCAGCATGGCGTGCGCATTGGCGCCCATCCGGCATACCCCGACCTGGCCGGCTTCGGCCGACGCTCGATGAGTTGCTCGCCGCAGGAAATAGCGGATCTGCTGCATTACCAGATCGGTGCGCTGGATGGCATCTGCCGCGCCCAGGGCGCGCGGGTGACCTACGTCAAACCCCACGGCGCGCTTTACAACGACATGATGCGTGACGCCGAGCTGCTGCAAACAATCATGCGTGTCGTGTCTGCACACGAAGGGGATCTGCAACTGGTGTTGCTGGCCCGCCGTGACAATAGCGAAGCGCAGGCCATGGCCGACGAATACGGCCTGAGCCTGCTGTTTGAAGCCTTTGCGGATCGTGCCTACGACGCCCAGGGTCACCTTGTTTCGCGCCAACTGCCCGGTTCAGTCCATCTCACACACGAAACCGTGGTTGCCCAGGCACTGAGTATTGCTGCCGAGCGGCCCATAATTGCAGCCGACGGCAGCCCGCTTGTGCTGCAGGCCGACACGCTCTGTGTGCATGGCGACAACCCGGCCGCACTCGCCGCGATACAACAGATCCGCGCCGCCATGCAGACTGCCCCTGGCAGATGAATTATCGTCTCGAGACCGTCGGGCTGGATGTGCTGCTGTTGCGCCTTTTCGAGAAAATTGAGGAAGCCAACATACCCTGGCTGCTTGGCGCTGCGACCCATCTGCGCAGGGAGTTCGGTACCTGTCTGATCGACCTGGTGCCGTCCTATACCACCCTGATGCTGCACTACAACATGGAGCAACTGGACGAGCGCGCCGCACGACAAAGGGTGCACCGCGCGATGCAAGACCTGCAGCCGCAGGAAGCGCAGGGCGAGGGCTCCCGGCATGAGCTGCCCGTATGGTACGACCCCAGCGTCGGCCCGGATCTGCCTCGCATCGCCACACTCAAAGGTATCAGTGAAACCGCTGTGATCCAGGCCCACTGCAGCCGCGACTATCGGGTATTCGCCCTCGGATTTGCTCCGGGCTTCGGTTATCTGGGATTGCTTGATGCCGAACTGGCGGCACCACGTCTGAATACCCCTCGCAAGCGCGTGCCGGCGGGCAGCGTCGGCATTGCCGAACAGCAGACAGCCATCTACCCGTTGGTATCACCGGGTGGCTGGAATCTGTTGGGGCGAACCGCAACCCGATTGTTTGATCCGGACCGTGATGGCTACAGCCTCCTGCAACCGGGCGACTCCGTCCGCTTTGTACCGATAGACCGCGGCGAGTTTATTCGCCAAGGCGGTGATGACACACCCGTGAAGGCTGACGCATGAGCGGGCTACTCGTCGAACACACGCTCGGGCTAGCACAACTGCAGGACCGCGGCCGCTTCGGCGTACGGCATATTGGCGTTACCCAGGGCGGGGCGCTGGACTGGGTGGCAGCGCACTGGGCCAACCACCTGTTAGGGAACAGCCCCGATTGTGCGGTAATGGAAATACCCCTGGGTGGTCTGACCCTGCGCTGCGAGCAGGACAGCACCCTGGCCATTACCGGGGCGGACCTGGCGGCGACCCTCGATGGCATACCCGTTTATGCCTGGCAGAGTTTTGCGGTACAGCGCGGCCAGCAGCTGACATTCAATCCACCGCTTAGCGGAGTGCGTGGCTATCTGGCGGCACCGGGTGGCTTTGCTGCACCGCAAGTGCTTGGCTCGCGATCCACCGTTGGCCGTGAGAAGCTCGGCGGATTTGGCGGAGAAGGTCAGCCGCTGAGGCCGGGCGATCGTCTGGAGTTCGCTGGGGATGTTCGCCCGCTGGTCAGGGTGCCGGAAGCGCTGCTACCGGATTATTCCCGGCCGGCTGTTCTCGAGCTATTGCCCGGTTCACGGCTTGCCGGCTTTTCCGGCCGCAGCCTGTTTGATGCTTTCAACCGCCCCTGGCAGGTCGACCCCCGCGCCGACCGCATGGGGGTTCGCCTTAGGGGCCCGGTACTGCGCTACCAGGGGGCAAGCTTAGTGTCCGAAGGTATACCCCTTGGCGCGATTCAAGTGCCACCTGATGGCCAGCCCATCATATTGCTCAACGACCGCCAGACCATCGGCGGCTATCCGTGCATTGGCACCCTGACACCTGAGTCCGTAGCGCGTCTCGCGCAATGTCCGGTGGGCGCGTACTTGACGTTTAGAGCCATTGGCGTGGAGCAGGCCCAGCGTCAACATCTTGAGCTCCTCAACCAATTCGGCGCACCGCTAATGCCATATCGTGTTGAGCATTTAAGCTTCCGTTAAGTTTTCTCCGATATGTTCCTGGCCTCAGCCGCTTGATTCCCCGCCTGAAAAGCGACCGGGAACGTCCGAGGGTATTCAGTTGCATCAGATTTCATACCGCCACAGGCCTCGCAACCTCAAATTTGTGCGACTGCGATTTCCCGGCCCGCGGGCAAGTACGGTGCTAGGTTTATTGCTGCTGTTAGCGCTGATCGTGTTGGCCGATTACAAACAATGGGACCGCAGGCTGTATTTCCATTTCAAGGCTGCCATCAGTGCGGCAGAAACCAGGGCGCCGGGAGTGTGGCTCTCTTACTATCAGGTAGTGACGCAGGGTAAAACCGTAGCAGGTATAGGCCGGAACCTGTCGTCGATCGTGCATGACTGGGACGCGGACAGCCTGCTGGCCGTATCCAATGGCCCGGCATCCCTGATATCGCTGGATAAATCAGGTAATACCCTGGCGACTTATCCCCTTCAGGGTTTTGGCGACATCGAGGCCATTACCTACCTCGGTGCCGGGCTACTGGTTCTGGTGGAGGAGCGAGCCCACCGGCTGAACATCGTCCGGCTGCCTGACAACCCTGGCCCCATCAACGCCGACCAGGCGCAACACTTCAGCATTGGCATCAACCTGAACGGCAACAAGGGCTACGAGGGTATCGCCTTTGACCCGGCGAGCGATCGGCTATTCATTGTGAAGGAGCGGGATCCGATGCAGCTCCTGGTGATCACCGGCCTGGTTGCCAGCCTGGGCACTGGGCTGGCAATTGACATCACTGACCTGAGTACCTGGATTGACGGTTTTTTCGGTACCGATCTGTCCTCGGTGCATTTCGACCAGCAAACCGGACATCTGCTGCTACTCAGCGAGGAATCCAGGTTAGCAATTGAGCTTGATAGCGCCGGAGAGCTTGTCAGCTATCGCAGTTTTTCCAGCTGGACCAGCGACCTTGATCAGTCAGCACCGCACCCGGAGGGGATCACCCTGGATGCCCAGGGAAATATGTTCATGGTGAGTGAACCCAACCTGTTTTATTCCTTTGCAAAGCCTACCGAATCGCAATCAGCCACTTCAGGTACCCCATGAATTCACACATCCATAAGTGCAATAGCGCCAGCCCCCTCAAGGGCGGCAAAGGGCTCGCCCGTATTCTCATCTAGCGGTTCACCAACCAACAAAGCTTTCCGCCTAATCTTTCCGAGACGTATCCCATTCATGAGCATCAATCCAATCTCTGCAGCCCGCAGCGCAAGCCAGCCCAGGCTGATGGAACATCTGGCATTTCTGACGGGCAGCATTTTTTTCATTCTGCTCCTGATGCTGCTGTCCCGGATCAGCCTGCTTGCCTACAACCACGAGCTGATCGGCGATACGCCTTTGGCGGACTGGCAAGAGGCGTTTGTGAACGGTTTGCGCTTTGATCTGCGCGTTGCCGGCTACGTGGCGATACCCCTGCTGTTGAGCATCCTCAGTCCCTGGCTGATGGCTCAGCGCACATGGCAGCGTATCTGGCTGACGTTCGCAGCGTCACTGATTGCACTGCTGGGTATCCTGGAACTGGACTTCTACCGCGAGTTTCACCAACGGCTGAACAATCTGGTCTTCCAGTATCTACGCGAGGACCCCGCAACTGTCATCAGTATGCTCTGGCACGGATTCCCGGTAGCCAAACTGCTACTGGCCTGGGCAGGGCTGACCCTTCTCTGGTGGTGGTTTTTTTCTGTCATTGACCGATCGACACGTGAATGTCCAACGCTCCACAAAAGGGAATGGTTGAATACCTGGGGCATGCGCGCGGGCGTATTTGTACTCTGCTTATTGGTGACCGTAGTGGCCATGCGTGGCACGCTGCGTCAGGGGCCACCGCTACGCTGGGGTGATGCCTACACCACAGAAACAGTGTTCGCCAACCATCTGGGACTGAACCCTGTGATTACGCTGTTCGATGCAGCGAAAAGCCATTTTTCCGCAGCTCGCGACAATGTGTGGCAACCCGTCATGTCCATGGACAAGGCCCAGAATGTCACCCGCAAGATGCTGCTGACCGAGCGTGATCGGCTGGTTGATCCCAACACCGCTGCAGTGCGTCGGGATTTCACTCCAGCCGCCGAAGGTCAACTGGCGATCAGAAACGTGGTCGTCATTCTGATGGAAAGCTTTGCCGGCCACTATATCGGTGCCATGGGCAGCCCCCTGGGCATCACACCCTATTTTGACCAGCTAGCCGAAGAGGGTCTGCTCTTTACCCGATTCTTTGCCAATGGCACACACACTCACCAGGGCATGTTCGCGACCATGGCCTGCTTTCCCAATCTGCCGGGGTTCGAATACCTGATGCAAAGCGCAGAGGGCGGCAATGATTTTTCCGGGCTGCCCCAGCTACTCAGCAGCCGCAATATGGATGATGTCTACGTGTACAACGGCGACTTCGCCTGGGACAACCAGCAGGGCTTTTTCAGCAATCAGGGCATGACCCGCTTTGTCGGGCGCGACGACTTTATCGACCCGGTGTACTCAGATCCCACCTGGGGCGTAAGCGATCAGGACATGTTTAACCGTGCCGTGCCGGAACTGGACGCGCTCGCCAGCGAAGGTCCCTTTTATGCATTGCTGCAATCGCTATCCAACCACGTACCTTACCCACTGCCCGCCTCCCTGCCCACAGAAGCGGTCACCGGCCAGGGATCACAGGACGAACATCTTACCGCGATGCGTTACTCGGACTGGGCGCTGGGTCAATTTTTTGCACAGGTACGCAACAAGCCGTATTTTAATGAGACTTTGTTCGTCATCGTGGGGGATCACGGGTTTGGCGCTCCGGATCAACTCACAGAGATGGACCTGCACCGCTTCAATGTGCCGATGCTGATGATCGCACCGGGCATCCAGGACGCCTTCGGCACAAGCACCGATATGACCGGCAGCCAGGTGGATGTAGTTCCGACCATCATGGGGCTGCTCGGCGGGAAAACCCGGCACCAGTGCTGGGGGCGTGATCTGCTGAGCCTGCCTGCTGACGAAAAGGGGCGGGCGGTGATCAAGCCTTCGGGGGGTAATCAGACGGTAGCGATCATTGAGGGTGATCAGATTCTGATACTGCCCAAGGGGCAAGCGCCCAGCCAGCATCGCTACCAACTGGGCGCTGCGCCGCTGGCGCAGCGGCTGGAAACGGTAGATCAGGAGCTCTTAACCCAGTTGCAGGCCTTTATCCAGGTCGCAACCAACAGCTTGTTAACCAACGCAGCTGGGGCGACTGCTGATCAGTCCCGCATCAAGGTGAACACTCAATAGCATCGTCATTCACTGGCTGAGCGCCCGGCTCTGTAACGCGCCGGGGTCGTGCCCTGCCAGCGGCGGAAGGCGCGTACAAAGGCGCCCTCGTCGGAAAATCCCAGCTCTTCGGCGATGGCGACCACCCGCTGATCTCCATCTAGCGCCCGGCAGGCCATCTGCTGCAACACGCTCTCGCGCAGACTCTTGAAAGACAGGCCTTCCTCAGCCAGACGGCGATTGAGATGACGGCCACTCAGCTCCAGTTCGGCGGCGACCCGCTCCTTGCCCCAGCGGGGATGCTGACGCACCAGCCGCTGCACCGCCGCATTCAGACTGTGCTGGCCCAGATTGGCCAGCGTCTGGTCAGCCAGTTGCCGCAGATGCTCGCGCAGGGCACTGTTGGCCTGAATCAGCGGCAGGTGCAACTGATCGGCAACAAACCCCAAGGCGTTGTGCCCAGCATTGAAATGCAGCGGGCAACTGATCAGCCGGGCGTAGTCTTCCGGCTGAATGAGCGGCGCATGGGTCAACCAGAGCCCGGCCGCCTGAAAGCGCCCGCCGGTGGACCAGCGGGTCAGATTGAGCTGACTGGCCAGCACCGCCTCGACCCGCTCGGCGCGGCGCACGGAATAGTCTGGCAGATAATCGATAAATACCAGATCGTCGGCATGTCGCACGCTGAACTCACCGCCGTCGCCGATCACCGGCGCGTACTCGATCAGCCCCTCAAGGGCCTCGCCTAGAGTATCGGAAGTGACCAGCAGCATACCGGCACTGTCCAGATGCCCGATCTGCATTTCCAGACCCAGGCGCAAGCCGGCCAGGGGATCATCGCTGGCAGAGCAAAAAGCTTCCCAAAGCGCATCCTGCGTGGCCAGGGGCACACGTTGCCCAGGCCGCAGTTCAGCCAACAACTCAGCGGGCAGAGCCAGGCCGAGGCGCTGCGCGGCCTGCACTATGGCCTGACTGTAAAGCGGCGTAACGCTGTGTTCGGAAGTCTCGCCCATGGCCTGAATTGCCGGTCCTTTGTCCTGTTTGGTGCGATACGCTTGCAAGCGCATCCACTAGACTGGCAAGCATAACAACAAAGACACCCGAGGTAGCAGCCATGTACGCCGTGATAGGAGCGGGCCCGATGGGTCTCGCCGCAGCCCGCAATCTTCAGAAGCTCGACATCCCCTTTACCGGCTTCGACCTGCACAGTGATGTGGGCGGGTTGTGGGATATCGACAATCCGCACAGCACCATGTACGAGACTGCGCACCTAATCTCGTCCAAGCGCATGACGGAATTCAAGGAATTCCCCATGGCGGATGACGTCGCGGCCTACCCGCATCACAGCTCGCTGAAAACCTACTTCCAGGATTTCGCCAGCCAGTTCGATCTGCGTCGTCATTACGAATTCAGCACCCGGGTACTCAGCGTCGAGCCCGCGGGTGAACAATGGAAGATCACCACCGAACGCGATGGCCAGCAGCAGACGCGCACATTTGATGGCGTGCTGATTGCCAACGGCACTTTGCACAAGCCGAACATGCCGACACTACCCGGCGAGTTCGACGGCGAGCTAATGCACTCCTGCGAGTACCGCACGCCCGATGTGTTCAAGGGCAAGCGGGTGCTGATTGTCGGTTGCGGCAACTCCGGCGCGGATATCGCCGTGGATGCGGTGCACCATGCAAAGTCGGTGGATATCAGTCTGCGTCGCGGCTATTACTTCCTGCCCAAATTCGTCAAGGGCCGGCCTATCGATACCCTGGGCGGCAAGGTCAAGCTGCCACGCCCGCTCAAGCAACGCATCGACGGCGCGATGATCCGCATGATCATCGGCAAGCCCTCCGATTACGGCCTACCCGATCCGGACTACCGGCTGTATGAATCCCATCCGGTGGTCAACTCGCTGATTCTGCATCACCTCGGGCATGGCGACATTCAGGCGCGCCGCGATATCAAGAAAATCGAGGGCAAGCAGGTCACCTTCACCGATGGTCAGCGCAAGGAATACGATCTGATCCTGATGTCCACCGGCTACCTGCTGGACTATCCCTTCATTGATCGTCAACACCTGAACTGGCCGGCCAATCAGGATGCACCGCAGCTATACATGAACGTGTTCCATCCCGCGCACAACAACCTGTTCATGATGGGCATGATCGAAGCAGCGGGGCTGGGTTGGGAAGGGCGCAATCAGCAGGCTCGGCTGGTGGCGTTGTATATCCGCCGGCAGCAGCAGAAAGCGGAGGCGGCCAAGGCTTTCGACACCATCAAGCGCGAGCGTGCCGGCGTGACGCTGGATGGCGGCTATGACTACATCAAGCTGGCGCGTATGGCCTACTACGTCAACAAGGACGAATACCTGCGAACGCTGGCCGAGCATATTACCGAGCTGCAAAGCGGGCTCGAAGTCGAGGAACCCACGCCGGTACCTGCAGCGTGAGCGGCGCCTTGCCGATGGAATTCGACCCGGCCAGCCTGATCCTGCTCAACGTCATCATGGCCTGCATGATGTTCGGCGTATCACTTAGCCTGCGCCTGGAGGACTTCAAGCGTATTGCAATGGCGCCGATCGCACCCCTGGCCGGCCTGTTCGCCCAGTTCCTGCTGCTGCCCCTGGCGACCTGTCTGTTCACCTGGGCACTGGAGATTGATCCCGAACTGGCGCTGGGGATGATCCTGGTCGCCTCCTGCCCGGGCGGCAGTTTCTCCAACATCATGACCTGGCTGGCCCGCGGCAATGTGGCGGTCTCCGTCAGCATGACGGCCGTCTCCAGCCTGGCCGCCACGGTGCTGACACCGCTGAATTTTGCCTTCTATGGCTGGCTCAACCCGCACACCCGCGAATACCTGACCCAGATCACCCTGGAACCGGGCGGCATTCTGCTGCTGGTGCTGCTGGTGCTCGCGCTGCCACTGGTGCTGGGCATGGTCACCGGCCGCAAGCTACCGGGGCTGGTTACCCGCAGTGAAAAACCCCTGCGGATCATCTCGCTGCTGGTGTTTCTGGGCTTTGTGGCTATCGCCTTCTCGAACAACTTTGACCTGTTCCTCGAGCGTTTCCACAGCTTTTTCTGGCTGGTGGTCGCCCACAACCTGATGGCGCTATCCCTGGGGTATGGCATGGGCGTGCTGCTCAAGCTGCCGGTGGCAGACCGCCGAGCCGTGACCATGGAAGTCGGCATCCAGAACTCCGGGCTGGGCCTGGTCATTCTCTTCACCTTCTTTCCCGAAGCGGGCGGCATGATGCTGATCACCGCGTTCTGGGGCGTCTGGCACCTGGTGTCGGGCATCACTCTTTCACAGATCTGGGCGCGCACCGCACATGACTAAACGCATATTGATCACCGGCGCCGCCGGCTATATCGGCCACCAGTTGGGCAACCGGCTGGCTGACCACTTTCCAGTCATCGGCACCGATCTGCGCGGGCGCGACGACCTACGCTTCCCCCTGGAGATCGCCGATGTACGCGATCCGGCCCTGGCCGACCTGCTGCAACGCGAGCAGATCACCCACGTCGTGCATCTGGCCTCGATACTTCAGGCGTCGCCGGATCGGGCGCGGGACTATGACATAGACGTCAACGGCACGCGCAACGTGCTTGAGTGCTGCATCAAGGCCGGCGTTCAGCATTTCACCGTCACCAGCTCAGGCGCGGCCTACGGTTACCATGCCGACAATCCCGCCTGGATCGACGAGCAGGACGCACTGCGCGGTAATACCGAGTTCGCCTACTCAGACCACAAACGGCTGATCGAGGAGATGCTGGCCGACTACCGTCAGCAGCATCCGCAGCTGCAGCAACTGATCTTCCGCCCCGGCACCGTGCTGGGCACCGAAACCCGCAACCAGATCACCAACCTGTTCATGGCCCCACGCATTCTTGCGCTCAAGGGCAGCGATTCACCCTTTGTATTTATCTGGGATCAGGACGTGATTGGCGCAATGGAAATGGGCATCCGCGAAGACAAGACCGGCATCTTCAATATGGCCGGCGACGGCGCGCTGACCATGAGTGAAATCGCCAGACGGCTGAACAAACCGCTGCTGACCTTACCTGTATGGCTGGTCAAAGCAGGATTGCAGGTAGCAAAATGGCGCGGCAAACCCACCGGCCCCGAGCAGGTTAATTTTCTGCGCTATCGCCCGGTACTAAGCAATCGGCGGCTGAAGGAAGAATTCGGCTATCCGCTGGCCAAGACCTCGGCGGAGACGTTCGAGTATTTTGTCGAAGCCAACGGGTTGAGGCGCTGACGCGCAGCTTCAAGCTTCAAGCTTCAAGCTTCAAGCTTCAAGCTTCAAGCTTCAAGCAAATCAGCATGCACCCGGCAGCCAAAACAACAACAGCCAGACACCGATATATGACTCACCCAAATCAACTTGCCGCTTACAGCTTGAAGCTTGAAGCTTGCCGCTGGCGACCAACGGGAGCCCTCATGCACGTCACACTGATCACCGGCGCCGCCTCCGGCCTTGGCTGGGCCATGGCGCGCCACTGGTTCGCTGCCGGCCACAGCCTGGTACTGGCCGACATCGATGCGGCAGGCCTGGCCGCCCGCGCCGAAGAGCTGGGCGAGGCCGAGCGGGTGCTGACCGTCACCATGGATATTACTCAGGCTTCTGACATCAGCTACCTGATCGATGAAGTGCAGCACCGCTTTGGCCGCCTGGATCTGCTGGTCAACAATGCCGGCATCACTCACCGCTCGCCCGCGCACCAGACCAACCCGGCGGTATTCCGCAAGGTCATGGCCGTGGACTGGCAAGGCCCGGTGGAGTTGACCATGGCAGCGCTACCCCTGCTGCGCGGGTCCGCCGGCAACATAGTCTGCATCGGCTCCATGGCCGGTTGGATGCCCGTCCCCGGCCGCGCCGCCTACTGCGCCGCCAAAGGCGCGTTGACCCAGTTCTTCGAAGTGCTGCGCCTGGAACTGGAAGCCGACGGCATCCACATACTTATGGCCTACCCCAGCTTTCTCGACACCCCAATAGAGAACCACGCCCTGGGCCGCGACGGCACCACCGCCAAGCATCCAAGATCGATGGTCGGCGGCATGCGCAGCGCCGAATGGATGGTCGAACTCATCGACAAAGGCCTTAAGGATGGCAAACGCTGGATACTCCCCGAACCCGTCTCAAGATTCGGCAGCCTCCTCTGGCGCATTGCTCCATCGCTATACCTACGCCAAGTACGCAAACGCTTCGCCGGCGAGTTACGCTAACGCATGCCAGAACAACACTCCCCTGGGAAGGTCGAGTTCCACCTCGGCCAACAGCGCTTCAGAACCCACCCCTCATCGAGATGGAACTCGACGCTCCCAGCCGCCACCACCTACGTGCTAAGGCCCACCAATGCTGATTGACCCCTGGATCTGGCTCGGCATCTTCATCCTCCTGGCCTACACCGTAGAAGCCATCACCGGCTTCGGCAGCCTGGTCATCGCCCTGTCCCTCGGCGCCCTGTTTCTCCCCATCCCCGCCATGCTCCCCGTGGTCGTACCCCTCAACGTCCTGATGACCGGCTACCTGGTCTGGCGCAACCGCCGCCACATCTACTGGCCGGTCCTATTCAAACTGATCCTGCCACTGATGCTGCTCGGGACTCTGGCCGGCTACGTACTGCGCCCCTGGCTAGGCGCCGACCTGCTCAAACTCCTTTTCGGCATCCTGGTCCTCTGGTTCGCCACCCGCGAACTCTGGCGCATGGCCCGCGGCATCGTCATCACCCCGCACCCACCGATGCTCAGCCGCGCACTCACCTTCGGCGCCGGCATCACCCACGGCCTTTTCGCCTCCGGCGGCCCACTGCTGGTTTACGCCATAGGCGGCATCCAGCTCGACAAAAGCCGCATGCGCGCCACGTTGCTGGTCGTGTGGTTCACCCTGAACAGCTGCCTGACCACGCTGTTTCTGTTCGACGGCAGTTTGATTCCGAGTTTGCCCAGATTGGTGGTGTATTTGCCGCTGCTGGTGATTGGGGTGTTGCTGGGGGAGTACCTGCATCATCGGTTGAATGAGCAGCGGTTCCGGCAGGTGGTGTATGGGTTATTGGCGGTGACGGGGGCGCTGTTGATTTTTAAGGCTGTTGGGTGAAGGCCTGGTAGCGGAGATATGCGCTGAACCGTTTGGCCTGGCTGGAAAAAGAAGGTTGGCACCCCAGGCAAAAAGTATCACTATGCCAGTAACTGCCAAATTGCAGTCCCCCTCCTCGGTGGCATGGATGCCTGAACTACTCTTTTAGACATCCTGATCCACCCGCTGTTGTTGGCTGGAGTAGGGTGCGGTTTAACGTGCGTTCGCTTGGATGGGAGAAAAGCAAGCATATGAATATGTTCATGAAGCCTCGCTGCAACAGCAAAAAGCTAGGTCACGTCTTCACAGCGCGTACGGGCGAATTACTGTTATACGTCATAGACGCACAGTAGCCGTATGAATCTTAGCCCAACATCTTTGGAAAAACTGCGGGAACTCATTAACGAGGAGACCGAATACCGTTCGGGCCCGAAGCTTGTGCAGTTCTTCAATCGTCTCGGCTTCCACGATTCCTATGGCCAAGGCTTCCCTTCCCGATGGGTTTATACCGATCAGCGCTTGGAGGCAATCAACGGAACGCCAGAGCTGGATAAATGCATTCGGGCGGTCTTGAATCCGGCCAATTTCATCGGACGATTTCCCGATCTGGATGCCCACATCATCTCATTCAATCAATTTCTTACTTTCGATAAATGGAAGATTATTCGGGAGGGCGCAGAGATTAATTTTCGAAGGCTCGAGAAGGTCGAGATTGACGAACCCCAGCCGAACGACGACGGTGATACCGAAAGTGAGTTTCTGAAAAAAGAATTTACTAACGTGTCCATTGCAAGGCTCGGGCTAGAAGGCGCGGTTAGTGACGTCCTTGAGCAAAGAATTAGAGAAATTGAGAAGTGCTTCTTTGGCAAAGCCTACCTGGCTGTGATCCTAATGGCCGGGAGCACACTAGAGGGAACATTGCTCGGCGTGGCGAACCAACACCCCAGATCGTTCAATTTAGCTGCCGCATCACCAAAAGACCGCGCCGGAAAAGCTAAGCAATTCCAGGACTGGACCCTCAGCGCTTTTATCGACGCCGCCTACGAACTCAGGCTTGTCCAACATGACACCCAAAAGTTTAGTCACACTCTCCGAGATTTCAGAAACTACATTCATCCTTTTCAGCAAATGAGTACAGGATTTCGCCCGACGGAGCACACAGCGAAATTATGCCTTCAAGTGTTGAAGGCAGCGGTTTACGAGCTTGGCGAAAACGTTAGTAGAATCAGGGACAAATGAAACCATATGAACATTAAGCGAAAAACTTCATATGACCTCGACTTCTCATTTCCAGGCGGGACAAAATGTTGAAGTGGCTACAGTTCAATCAAAGGCTCGCTGCTCTGGAGCGCGAAAAAAGTGCTCTCTTGCTAAAGCAAAGGGAGCAGATCGAGAGAGCGCGGAAGAACACTATAAGTGAGAATGATATACAGGGGATATATCAGGACCACTACTTTGATCTGACACAGCTAGACTCAGAAAGAATGTATCTTGTGACAAGAAATCTTATGGCTTGCGCCTCTCGAATGATGATCCCTACTCCCGAAGAAGATCAATGGGAGCGCTGTGGGGTAACTGGATATAGATTTTTGACCACGCGCGGAATACATGAACTACGCAAGGCTATCCGGGGTGAGCGAACGGCAAGGCGGGAAGCCGCACTGTCTTGGATAGGGGCGACTACCGGACTTGTTGGGGCGCTAACAGGTTTAGTAGCGGTACTGTTTTTTGGCAGTTGAGTTATTTGGGACCAGATGAACATTAATCTGAAGCCTTCATCCGACCCCAAGACCTGTTAATGAAAGAGGGCAGATATGGAAATCGCACTTGTGGAGGGAACTAGAACACGCCCGGCTCCAGGATTAAAGGGATCATGCCCACGTTGCGGCCAAGCTGCCGTAGCAAAGTGTGGCTCGCAACTAATATGGCATTGGTCACACAAAGGTAGACGACACTGTGACCCCTGGTGGGAAAACGAAACAGAATGGCACAGGGCTTGGAAAGCACATTTTCCTGATCGCATGCATGAAGTCGTTCTCTTCGATGAAGCAACCGGGGAAAAGCATATCGCAGACCTAAAGACAGACAGAGGGATGGTCATAGAAATTCAGCATTCCGCTATGCCAGTAGAGGAGCTGAAAGCACGAGAGGCCTTCTATAAGCACATGATATGGATTGTCGATGGTCGCCCTTTCAGGACACAGTTCGAACTGCGCCCAGAGCCTCTGCCTCATCCGGACTCACAGCTTCTTGACGATGTTGTATTTTTCGAGGGGCTAGGCACGGTGTTCTGGCGGCGTTCTGAAAATGAAGCGAACCCCGCAATGGTCCTCATGCACAAAGCAGAGGAGATCGGGAGCCAAATTCAAGAGCATTACCAAGGGCATCACTTCTTCAAATGGAAACGACCAAGAGAGGTTTGGCTTCAAGCTACAGCGCCCGTCCTCATAGATTTTGGGGGTCATGAAGTTTATAGAATCTGCGAATATCAGAATCCAAGCAGGCATTGTGTACAACTCATTCAGAAGCGAGCTCTCATCGAGAAAAACGGCGGTTCTTACAACGAATCGTCAATCGGGGTCAAATAAAAATTGAACGAAAAATTCGTCTGACCCCATTTTTACTCGCCCGATGCAAACCGGTTGATGTCGCAGCCGAGCACACACTCAGGGTCAGGTCTCGCCTTTTGCCTAAAGCTAGAAGCAAGCGAGAGAGCATATGGTCTATAGAGGAATCCGGCCCTTACTGCGTGTAATTGGGGTTAGTTCAAATGAAAATTAATCAGAACCTTTCATCTGACCCTGAATTTGCCCCAAGTCTAATCACCAGATTCGCTGAAATTCTGACTGCGGCGAGCCTGCAGTTGATAACGCATTGTCCTGATGCACAGGCAGATCGAGCCCCTGCTGCGAATCTTCGATCGCTTCTATAGTAATCACCGGTAGCGCGGGGTTTGTTGCACCGAATACCGTGGCGAAGGACACATCGGCCGCGTCCCTGCCGGTGCCGAGGCGCAGAAGCCCCATGACGGGAGACACGCCGCTGGGGTCAAACAGATACCAGCGACCACTGAGAAACACCTCGACGTAGGCATGAAAATCCGCCGGCCGGAAAGCAGGGTTTGCGCCGAACTCGATGCCGGAAACAAAGCGTGCCGGCATGTTCAGGGCGCGGCAGGTGGCAATCATCAGATGGGCGAAGTCGCGGCATACACCCACATGGTCGGTCAGTGTATCCACGGCAGAGGTACTGCTACCCGAGCTGCCCGAGGTATATCGGGTTCTCTGGTATACCCAGTCACGGATGGCCAGCACGCGGTTGTAACCGGGCGGCATTTGACCAAATTCATGGTTGGCCAGAGCCTGAAAGCGGTCTGATTCACAATAGCGACTGGGATAGATGTAGTTGAAGAGATCCATCGGCAAGTCAGCAACCGCCATCTCTTCCAGGCTCCAGGGGTCCGCCACCGTGTGGTAGATCTCTACCAGTCCCTCGTAGCGCACCACTAGCTCGCCGCTGTTGGCGCGTAACTTCAACCACCGCGTGCCGTCGTCGTTCTGCATGAACAGTTGCTGTTGCACTGGCTGGTTGATGCTCAGGGATTCGCTGAGCACCTGTTGGCTGGACGTGAGAGCCGGATGAATGTTGAACAGGAAGTCACAGGTCGCATCCAGCACGCCATAGGTGAGTTCGATGGAAAATTTCAGCCGCACCATGGCAGTGTATCCTTTGATGAACATGAAAAACCGGCAGGGCCGAGGCTCGGCCACGATGGCAGGACGAGCCGCTGACCCTGCTTGTAGGCGAGAATGATAGCGTTGGACTGCGTGAGGTGATTGCGTCCCGAACGCCAGCCTGCCCATCTTGACAGAGAAACCGTAGGAAACTAAGTGGAGGCAGATCAACCGTCATATATTTTCGCTTGATCCGGTCTACTTACCATCTTGTATAACGTTAACAATTTGCTGCCCTACTGACTTAACGGCAAACAAGGCGCTAGGCCTCACCACAAGGACTCAGGTATGACGGTACCAATAACTGGCGGTTGCGCATGCGGAGTGATTCGCTATACGTGCAAGGAGCAGCCTATCGCAATGCTGAACTGTCACTGCCAGGACTGTCAGCGCTCAAGCGGGGCTCCTTTCGCATCAGGCATCGTTGTCGCCGTTTCGGCTACCGACATTACAGGTGTGCCCAAGACGCATACCGTACGCGGCAATACCGGTGGAGAAACGACTCGTAGCTTTTGCGCTGAGTGCGGGACTCCACTATTCACCCGGGGGGAAGCGGTGTCAGAGTTCATGTCCATCCGTTTCTCAACTCTGGATGACGCCTCCTGGTTCAAGCCCGAGCTGGATATTTGGACTTCACGCTCACAGCCTTGGGTTTGCCTCAACCGAGAAATTCCGCAATTCCCTGGGTCGCCTTCTGTATAAACCCAGCCGTGCCATCCATCTGGGCAAAAAGATCAGCGGCAAAAAATTCAAGTATGCGGTGATTCCGGGTATTGGATTCGCCGACGGTATGTTCGGGCCCGGCACCGGTTCGTTCTTCACCCTGGCCAGTGTTCTATGCCGAAGAGCGAAGCTGGTGGCTGCCACCGCTGTGGCCAGGCCCCTGAATTTCGCGACCAACCTGTCATCACTGATCGTCTTTGCCGCCTATGGCAACGTCGTGTGGCATGCCGACCTAGTCCAGCGGCTGGATCGCTTGGTAGAGTCGTGGCCTTGCGGTGATTGACCCCCTCGCTGGATGCTCTCAATAGCAGGAGTTGGGGGTGCTCATCGGATTGATGTCTCCGGCGACCTCATCGGGGTCTATCCCATGGGTTATCAATACCTCGCGTACGAAATTGATCTGCTCAAGAATCCTGCTGGCATCGTCGCCATATTCGAACCGGGTTACTTCTACTGGCTTGGGCATGAATGTGAACGCTGTTTTCAGGGCTTGCAGGGTGTCGGTATCAGACATGGTATTTCTCCTGGGCAATGGGTGCAGATCGATGGTATCGCGCTGATCCTTGATGGGTCGACCCGCTTTAACGCGGGTTTCCTGTTGGCGGTGACACAGCCTTGCTGATAACCAGAACCGCCCCGTAAGATGCCCAGGCATTTACCCGACCGCCCCGGGCGGCACAGGAAAAGGATGACCACCGATGTACCCACCTAACCGAACAATAGCTCGCCTGCCATACGTGCTGCTTATGGCATTGCTTGCGCTGCTGACCAACGGCTGTGAGGCGCCATCCGATAATCGTGATTCGGCCCTGGCGGAGCTGGCTCAGCGCGGGATCAGCATCGATATGGACGGCTTGAAAGCGTCGACGAGAACCCGCAGCTACGATGGTGCCTTTCTGTTTGATGAGATCGGTTTTTTCGACGATATCAGTGATGCGGATCTGAAGGAGACCTTGCTCCATGCTGCCAAGTCTGACAACTTTGGGCTCGCCCGTGTTCTGGAACGCCTCGACAGCCGCGTTCAGTTCGACGCAAGTGAATTGCAGGAGAGTCTTGATATAGCTGTCCGGCGTGGCTCTGGTGAGCTAACTGCGGCACTACTCAGACATGGCGCCCGGCCAGGCCCTGAGACCCTGTTTCAGGCAGCCTATGCTGATGATTACCAGCAGGCGGAGATGCTACTGCAGCACGACACTGACTTTACCGGCGAGCCCAACAATGAAGCTGTGAGGATGGCGGCGCGCTTGGGCAATCTGCAAACACTCAAGGCGTTTGTTGATAGCGGTAAGGCCCCTGACGAGCAGGTCTACCAGGCACTTCGCTTCGGGGCGCTGACCGAGCAAGCCGCAGTGGTCCGATATCTGGTGGAGTGGGGTGTTCCGGTGGATCACCCCGACAGCGATGGCTGCACTGCCTTGCATTACCTGGCGCAGGACGGTTTGGTCGAGGATGTACGTTATCTTGTCGACCAGGGTGCGGCGGTCAATCAGACCTGTCGGGGTAAGGAAACGCCACTGAAGTGGGCCCACTACGGTAAGAATCAGCCTGTGATTGATTACCTGCTCAGCGTTGGCGGTACCCAACTCTGAACACTTTCGCGTCGGGCACGTGCCTGGCACCCCTTCCCACCAACTAAAGTCGAGCAACCCATGCCTACCGATCCGCTGAAAACCCTCTCCGATCTGGTCAGCGAAGCCCATGCGCAGATTCAAGCGGCGCATGAGCACATCAACCCGGTGGTGGAAGTGCGCCAGGGCATGCGCAATGCCGGTATCCCCGCCGACGTGCTCACCCTCGACTGCCTGCGCACCCAACGCCGCATTACCCTGATCCTGCATGACCAACAGCCGGGCGTGGTGCTTTACCAGTTCGTGACGCGGGCAGAGGAAGTCGGCGGTGACTTCAAGCAGATCCCGCTGGCGGATATGAGCAGCGAGACTCTGGTTGGGTGGATGGAAGATTATTTCGGCTGAGTTGAGCCGAATGCAGCCCCTTAGCCACCGACCTTGATGGTGCCCTGTGGCAGGAGGGTGTTGGCCCCCGGCGGACAACCACAAGCCACATAATCACCCGCTCTGGCGGCTGGACCTGCTGGTAGAAAGGCGGTGCGGGGGCCGACTGCGACAATGGGGCCAATGCCTTTCTTGCAGGCCGGGCAGGTGGCTTTGTGGCCGACCGATGTGGCGACCAGCCCATCAAACATCACTCCGCCGTTGCCTTCGATAACGGCGCCGCCGGTTGAGGTTTTCGAGCCTATCCCTATGCTATGCATGTGTGCCAACGCTCCCTGTACGTTTCAGTCCGTCCGGTATCAGGCGAGGATCATAGCGAATTGGCGATATCGGGGCTGATACCTGCGTCACGTTTCTAGAAACGCTGAGGTGTGGCGGCAGCTATTCGGCTCACCGGTTCCAGTAGCTACACCCCTGCCGACCGAAAACGCTCTGTCAGCTGCCGCATCGACAACGACTCCTGGCGCAGGGATTCGCTGACTTCCCGGGAGTTTTTCACGCTGCCCATCAGCACCTGGGAGCTTTCGCGCAGCATGGCGGAGCGCTGCTCGATAAGATCCAGGGCATCACGCTGAAGGGAGACTGAATGCGATACCTGCTGGCTGCTGGATTCCATTTCAACGAACTGGTCCCCCAGGCGCGTCAGATGGGTTTTCAGTTGGTCCAGATTGCTGCGGTTGCTGGCACCGGCTGCGCGCATTTCGTCCAGTAGCGAGTCTACGCTGCTGACACCTTCCACCAGATCGAGGACCCATTCGCGAATTTCCCGGGTGGAATCAGCGGTGCGCTGGGATAGAGTCCGCACCTCATCGGCTACCACTGCAAAGCCGCGGCCATGCTCGCCAGCGCGCGCGGCTTCAATCGCTGCATTCAGCGCCAGCAGGTTGGTCTGGTTGGCGATGGCAGCAATAACGCCAATCACCTGCTCGATCTTGTTGGTCGATTCACTCAGTGCGTGGATCGAGCCGGACACACGTCCAATCACATCGTTCGCATTGTTCGCCGCCGCCTCGCTGCTTTGCAGGCCCTGTTGTACCTGCTCGTTAGCCTGCACCGCTTCGCGGATGGTCGCCGCTGATCCTTCGGTTGCGGACTCTATCTCCGAGGCCTGACCGGCAATCGCGCCCATGGAAAGGCTGACTTTTTCGATCTGTTCGCGGGTCATTTCCGAGGCGGCCTGCAGGGCTTCCGCTTCCTCGTCCAGGCTGGCAGAACGCTGATTAAGGCCTGCGGCTGATTGGCGGATGTCACCGACGAACTGGTCAAAGCGACCGACCAGACCATTCAGCGCGCGCGCCACACCGGCGACCTCATCCTGGCCGGTTACGGCCGGTGTCAGGCTCAGGTCGGATGTTGCATCCATCTGTTTGATATCGCTTTCGATATTCTGCAGGCGCACGATAACCGTGCGCCTGAGCCAGAGGGTCATGAGGATGATTGCCACCAGAAATACCGCAGAACCAATAATCAGAAACGTCTGTTGATTGTCCAGGTAGGCGAGCAACTGCGAGGAATCCTGCTGAATCATGCTACGGCTGTTGCGCTTTCGCTCCTCGATCGCCGCGAGCATCGGGTCCAGCGCTGGAAACAGGTCAAAGTCCACGACCTGGCCAACCCGGTAATAACTTTTTTCGCCGATACCGGGTTCAAGCTTGCCAAGCAGGTCCAGCACGCTCTGAAACTCTTCGCGGTGAGCCATGGCCCAGTCACTCAATTGCGCGCTCTCTTCGATTACCTGCCAGCGCTGCGGCAGGGACACCACCAATGCTTCGAAAGTGGGCACAATCTCATCCCAGAGCAGCAGTTGCGCCTTAATCTTGTAGGTCAGGTCCTGCAACTGTCGGTGATCCTGCTCCAGGTCCTCGAGCATCCAGGACTCCTGCAAGCCAGCGGTGATCAACCGTTTGGAAGCGGTTTCCGTCTCTTTGATGATCAGCAGGGACATGATCGCCAGCGCTGCAAGGGCGCTTATGGACAGAAAGGAGAAGAACAGGATGCGGGTACGGACGGTGGACAGCATGACTACCTCACAGCAGGGTCGGCATCCGGAGGCTATTCCCATGATGTGACACTGCCATTACAACAGACTTATTCTCGCTTCAGGTCAGCAACCCTACCGACTTGATAAGTGCGTAGACCTTCTGGCCTGCTGCCAGATCCAGCTGCCTGACCGCCCTTGGGGTCACTTCCGCCAACAGCAGTTGACCTTCGGTGGTGCGACAGGCGACCAGGGTCCGAAAGTTGTGCGGCGGATAAATACACTCGATGCTCACCTGCAGGTGATTCTGAATACTGATCTGCCGGGGCTCGACCAGGGACAAGCTGACATCTTTTGCCAGTACGCGCAGCCTTACGTCATGCGCATCGGTGTTCAGGCCCGACCCCGGCACCCAGAGTCTGGCGCCGACTGGGCCGAAAGGTCGCATGCCATCTTCCTCGGCATCCCCCAGGCTACCGACCAGGATGGACGCCGCCCCGGCATCGGCAAACAAGGGCGAATCGGGGCGACTGAGCGCCTCCTGCAGGGTCTCGATACGTTCAATCTGCCCGTCGTGCATGAATATGATTCGATCCGCCAGGCGTTCTACTTCTTCCGGGGCGTGACTGACCATGATGATCGGTACCTCCGCCTGTGCGGCCATGCGCGAAAGAAAGGGCATGATCTCGCTTTTGGTGCGGGTATCGAGCGCCGCCATCGGCTCATCGAGCAGTAACAGTTGCGGGCTGATCAGCAGGGCGCGGCCCAAAGAGATACGCTGGCGCTGCCCCCCGGATAGCTGATTGATACGACGATCAAGAAGCTCCTCTATATCCAGCATGGCCGTTACTTCAGGCAGATGCAGGCGGCGCAGGGCGGCTGGCGTTCGTTTGTAGCCATAGAGCAGGTTATCGCGTACCGACAGATGCGGCAGCAGGCTGGGTTCCTGGAATACCAGGCCAATGCGGCGCTGGTGCAGCGGCACGAACTGCCGGCTCTGCTGCCAGGCCTGATCGCCAAAGCACACCTGCGCATCGGGCACACGCTCAAGTCCGGCAATGATCCTCAGCAGGGTCGTCTTGCCACATCCGGAGCGGCCGAACAATGCCGTAACGCCCTGCAAGGGCAACTCGCAATCCACCTTGAGCTCAAAACCACTGGCGTGGCGCAGGCGGGCCTGAATCTGCAGAGTCATACCTTGGCCACCGCAAAGCGCCGGTTGATGCTGTAGACCACAAACAGGGTGACGAAAGCGAATACCAGCAGCATCAGCGACAGACCGTGGGCGGCGGGGTAGTTCATGGCTTCGGCGTGGTCATAGATCAGCACCGACAGCACCTTGGTTTCGCCGGGAATGCTGCCTCCGAGCATGAGTATCACGCCGAACTCACCGAGGGTGTGGGCGAAGGTCAGGGTCGCTGCCACCACGAAGCCGCCACGGGTCATGGGCAGGATAACCGTGAGAAAGCGATCCACCATGCCCGCGCCCAGGCTGCTGGCCACTTCAACCGGTCGGCGGCCCAGATGACTGAAGGCTTCGGTCAAGGGCTGCACCGCGAAGGGCATGGAATAGATTACCGAGGCGATCAGAATACCCTCAAAGGTAAAAGCCAGGTGGTGTAAACCCAGGTTTTCCAGCGTCTGCCCGACTACACCACGCGGGCCCAGCACGATAAGCAGATAAAACCCCAGAACGGTGGGCGGCAGCACCAGCGGCAGCGCAACAATGGCCTGCACCACCACCCGGCCGGTTGAACGCTTCTGTGCCAACCACCAGGCCAGTGGCGTAGCCAATATCAGCAGAATGATCGTGGTATACAGGCACAGCCTGGCTGTAACCTCGATGGCCTGCCACTCCGCTGGCCCCAATGAGAACATGCGTCTTCCTCGCTTTAATTGCTAACTCACTCGGGTATCACAAAACCGTAATGGAGCATGCTGGCATGGGCCTGATCAGTGGCCATGAAGTCGGCAAACGCCCACACTTCCGGCTTTTTAGCACCACGCCGGGTGACTACATAGCCCTGGGTCAGCGGCTGGTGCAGGGTGTCGTCGATAAGGTAATAGCCGTACTTTTCCAGCTCTGGAAACCTGGCCAGCGACAATGCAATGATGCCGACTTCGGCGGCGCCGGACTGGGTCATCTGCGCGGCATGGGCAATATTCTCGGCAAATACCAGCTTGCCCTGCACCGCCTCCCAAATACCTGCTGATTGCATCGCTTCCCGGGCGCGCAAACCGTAGGGAGCGTGGGCCGGCTGTGCGATGGCAATCCGCTTGATGGCATCAGAGGTAAGGTCTGCCAGGGTCAGACCGGCGGCATCCAGCGTATTGCTCCAGAGCACGATACGGCCGATTGCATAAACAGCCGGTTCCGTCGCCGCCATCCCCTTTTCCTCAAGCTTATGCGCAAAGGCAATGTCGGCAGAAAAAAACATATCGTAGGGTGCGCCGTTGATGATCTGCGTGGTCATCTTGCCTGATGAGCCATAGATCACCTCGATACGGGCATCGGCATGGGCCTGGTGGTACAGCTCGATAATGTCGTCCAGCGCGTAACGCAGATCGGAGGCGGCAGCGATGCGCACAACTTCACTGGCCTGTACTGACGGAATCAACAGCAAAAACAGTAGGGCGCCGAGTAGCCGGAGGGGTGGGGCGTAAAAACGATCGAACAACGGCATTGTCTCTCCAGCCTGATTGCCAGCCTCTTCACCAGACAATGATCCTGGATTGTGGTGCCTGACGGTTGACTGGAGACTATACCAGCCAGGCTGCAGGATACCGATAGGCGGCAATCTCGCGCAGGCGCTGCTGATTTACCGCGCAGCTCAGGCCTGCTCTGGCTCGGCGACAGCACGCTTCTGGTTACCCAGCGTATTGAACGCGATATGCGTACTGGGAAACACTTCACCCACCTGTTCATTGATCCAGTCCGTCTCGCCCAGGTGGTCCATTACCGGGCCTTTGACCTCGGCCAGATGGAGATGAATGTCTCTCTCGGCCAGACCCTCGGTGAGTTCGCTGAGCATGTCCAACCCGGTACTGTCGATGTGGTTCACCGCGGACAGAATAAGCAGCACTTCGCGGGTATCGGGATAATCACGCAGGGCCCGATAAAGAGCGTGCTCGATCGCCTTGGTGTTGGCAAAGAAGATGTTTTCATCAATCCGCAGGGCCAGCAGATGGGGCTCTATTTCCACCAGGTGGCGCTTGGTATTACGAAAGTCCTGGGTGCCCGGTACACGCCCGACGACCGCAATGTGCGGCCGGCTACCCCGCCACAGCTGCGCGGCAATCGACAGACAGATTCCCAGTGCGATGCCGCCCTCGATTCCCAGCAACAGCACCCCGGCGGCCGTACTGAACAGGGTCAGGCCCTCGGCACGGTCGTAGCGCCAGGCCCGTCGCAGACTGGCCACATCAATCAACGGGGTGACGGCCACAAGAATGACAACCGCCAGTATCACCAGGGGCAGATGCGCAAACAAAGGGGCAATCGTCAGCAGAATAAGGCCAATTATCGTCATGGCAATGACGCCTGCCAACGGCGTGTTGGCCCCTGCCTCGATATTCACCACAGAACGGGAAAAGCCACCCGCGACAGCAAAGCCGCCGGTCAGGCCCGCACCCAGGTTGGCGGCGCCCAGTGCCAGCAACTCCCGATCAGCATCAATGCTCTGGCGCTTGCGCCGGGCCAGGGACTGGGCGATTGCCACACTCTCGACAAAGGTGACCAGGCTGATCAGCGCTGCGGGCAACAGCAGTGCTCGTATATCTGAAAACTCCGGCGTAGCCCAGAAAAAGGCAGGCAGCCCCGCAGGCAGAAAGCCCACTACCGGCACGCCCCGCGCGGCCAGATCACCGCTCACGGTAACCAGCAGCGCGGCAATCACCAGGACGATGGGGGCCAGACGAGCAAGCAGGGTCGCGGCTACCGGTGGCAGGCCCAGACCGCGCAGGTGCCTGGCCAGCATGCTGCGGGCATACATCAGCCACGCCAGGGAAACGAGGCCAATCCCGAGCACCAGGGAGTTCGCCAGGGTCCAGCTATCGAGCAGTTGCTGCGGACCGGACGGCAGGGCGGGCACACCCAGCAGGTGCGGCAACTGGCTGATGGCAATAAGAATAGCCGCGCCACTGATAAACCCGCTGATCACCGGATGGCTGAGAAAGTTGGCCAGAAAGCCCAGACGTAACAAACCCACTGCAAACAACATGACACCCGACAGCAGCGCCAGCCATATCGCCATTTGCAGATAGGCACCGCTGCCTATGGACGCCAGGGGCGCCAGCAGGGTCGCGGTCATCAGCCCGGTTACCGCCACAGGGCCCACCGAGAGACTCATGCTGCTGCCAAACAGCGCATAGGCCAGAAGCGGCAGCAGGCTGGCATAGAGGCCAATCTGGACGGGCAGACCAGCGAGCATCGCGTAGGCCATGCTCTGGGGAATGATCATCACGCTGACCACCAGGCCAGCGGTCAGATCGCCACTGAGCCAGGCCAGACGGTAGTGGCGTAACCAGCCCAGCAGGCCGGAATCACCCGGTGGCTGAAGCCGCGGATTATCGCTCATGCACTCACGCGGCGGTCATACACCTGGAACGCGAGCATGCCCGCCAACATGGCCAGCACGAACAGCAACGCCTGGGGCATCCCGGCGCCGACTGCAACAATGGCCGGCCCAGGACAGAAACCCGCAACGCCCCACCCTGCGCCGAACAGCAGACTGCCAAGGATCAGGCGTGGGTCAATTTTCTGCTTGCCGGGGAGTGTCACTGGCTCGCCCCTCAGACTGCGACCCGAGCGCTGCACCCACTGCATAGGCAGAAAAGCCGCACCAATCGCGCCGATCATGACCAGTGCCAGAGAGGGATCCCATTGACCGAACAGGTCGAGAAATCCGAGCACCTTCGCTGGATTGGCCATGCCCGAAATAACCAGCCCCAGGCCGAATACCAGGCCAGCCAGTAACGCGGTCAGAATGCGCATGTTCAGATCCCCCACAGGTGCCGAAGCACGAAGACGGTAACAAACCCGCTACCCATGAAGCACAGCGTTGCCACCAGAGAACGCGGGGATAACCGGGCCAGGCCACATACGCCATGTCCACTGGTACACCCCGAACCCAGCCGCGAACCGAATCCCACCAGCAGCCCGGCAATCACCAAGGCCACCGGCCCCGCCTCAATCTGAATCTGCGGGCGGTGCACAAAAACCCAGTACAGCACAGGGGCGATCAGCAACCCGGCCACAAAGGCTGCCCGCTCGCCACTGCCGGGCATCAGCGGCCCCAACAGGCCACCTACCAATCCGCTGATACCGGCGATTCTGCCATTGAGCAAAATCAGCATACTGGCAGACAAGCCAATCAGAACACCACCGAGCAAAGCGCTCCAGGGGGTGAAGTTTACCCAGTCAATGCTCATTCGGCCTCCTCACTGCAATACAGTTGATACAAGGTGGTGATCACCGCCAATGCTTCGGGACTGGCAATACGATAGTAGACCTGCTTGCCGTCACGTCGCGTTGCCACCATGTTTTCCCGGCGCAGGACGCCAAGCTGCTGGGACAGGGTCGGCTGGACGATACCCAGAATTGCTTCCAATTGGCCTACATTGCGCTCGCCCTCGACCAATTGGCAGAGCAGCATCAAGCGGTCACGGTTGCTTAGTGCCTTGAGCAGGGCCTGGGCCTTGTCAGCAGCACCGTGCATGCGTTGCAGATCAGGTGTTTCGGTGGTGTGTTGCATTGGGTCGTCCGTCTTGCGCTGAGCTGATCACAATATATATAAAAATATAATGTTTCAAGTTTGCCAGCCTGGTAATTCTGGTGTTGGCGCGTTAGATGACGCCTTAAGTTTCTCTTAAGGTACACCTGCGAGCATCAGGCCTTCTATTCCGTGGGAAGTCTGACATGCAAACCCCTATTTCGTTACCTTTCGCTGACAAATACGACAAGCAACATGCCCAGGACTACTGGCAGAAACATCGCCGCGGCCTGGCCCGTAAACTGTCCAACTGGCGTGACCAGCAAATTGCACGCTGGGCATTGGAGCAAGCCTGCCAACCGCAACAGGTACTGGATCTCCCCTGCGGTGCCGGTCGTTTCTGGCCGACGCTGCTGGCCAACGAAACCCGCTCCCTGATAGCCGCGGACAATGCAGCGGCAATGCTGGACGTAGCCCAACAGGTGCACTCGCCAGCTACTCTGGCACGCATCCAGCTGTTGCAGACCTCCGCGTTCGCCATCGACCTGCCTGATAACAGCGTAGACAGCATCTTCTGCATGCGATTGCTGCATCATATCGAACAGAATGATCACCGCTTGGCGATGTTGAAGGAATGCCGGAGGGTGACGCGCGACAGCCTGATCATTTCGCTCTGGGTAGACGGCAATGTCAAGGCAGAACGCCGTAGGCGCACTGAAGCCAGGCGAGCAGCAAGAGGCCCCGGCAATAACACCAACCGATTTGTGGCCCGGCGCGACGAGATAGAAAAACTGTTTCTCGAGGCGGGCTTCACCATCCAGAGCCATAAGGACTTCATTCCAGGCTACGCGATGTGGCGAGTCTACGTACTGCGCAGCGCTGATCGCAGCAAGCCCTTGCCATGAGCTCCTCCTCCCTGAACAAGTGGCCGATAACCCAGACGCAGTCCTTCGCCTTTTGGTGGGAGGCGCCCGGTCAGTGGGTAGAGCCGCCCAATATCCGACGCGGCGGCTGGAGCGGGGTGTTGCGCTGCCGGTGGCAGAATCGGGCGGTCTATCTTAAGCGCCAGCATCAGCACTTCTGCCGGGAATGGCTACACCCCCTCGGATGGCCGACCCTGTGCCGTGAATACCGGAATTTGCTTACCCTGCAAAAACTCGGCATTCATTGTCCTGCGCCGGTCTACTTTGCCAGAGAAGGTGCTGCAGCCGTACTGGTAGTGGAGGCGCTCGACGGCTTTGTCGCCCTCGACCAATTACATCTCGAAGCCGGGCCGCAACGGGAGCAGCTGGCCCTGAACCTGGGCCGGTGTCTGGGCCATATGCACAGACACCATCTGCAGCATGGCTGTCTGTACGCCAAGCATATTTTCGTACGACAGAGCGCAGAAGCCTGGCAGATCGCACTGATCGACCTGGAAAAGATGCGCTGGAGACCCGCAGCAAAAAAGAGCGCCCAGCACGATCTGAATCAGTTGCAGCGCCATCAGTCCCTGCTTGATGCCGGGGACTGGGAAAAAATGCTGCAGGCCCATCAACAGTCTTTCACCGCTTAAGCGAATCTTAAGTTTCACCGGGCAAGCTTCTCTCCATCACTGGAGAGAAGCCCATGTCAAACCCGCTTACCAACACACCGTCACCGCTGGCTACATTCGACAGTCAATACGTTCTGGAACTGAACACCGATCAGCCCGCCACCGGCCTGCAGCGCACTGAGCTGGAAGCCTTTGTATACCAACGCTTTGCCGACACTTACGGGGCCTGTGTGAGGCAGTACATGCCGCAACTGCTGGGTATCCGACACAGGGGGACATTGCAGGCCGTCGTCGGCTTGCGACCGGCCACTACCAGCGCGCTTTTTCTGGAGCAGTATCTCGACATGCCTGCCTGCACCCAGATCCGCATTCGCAGTGGCATGCCCACACAACGCGAGCACATGGTGGAAGTGGGCAACCTGGCTGCCCTGGCACCGGGCGCAGCGCGGGTGCTGATTATCGCCCTGACCCATTACCTGGCCGCCCAGGGTTACACCTGGGTGGTTTTCACCGGCACTGCCATGCTGTTAAACAGTTTTCAGCGCCTTGCCCTCAGCCCCATTGACCTGGGTGAGGCCAAGCCGGAACGCCTCGGCGACCGGCAAGCGGAGTGGGGAAGTTATTACGCAACCCGGCCGCGGGTGATGGCAGGGTACATTCCCGAGGGTCTGGTTCAGCTTGAGCAGCGCGGCGTTTTCCGGCGACTGGGTTACCGCCCGTTGTACGCACACCAGCGGGAGGCCTCCCATGTCAGCGCTTGAGAATTTCTGGCTGACGCTGGCCAAGCATGCCGAGAACAGGCAGGACCAGGTTGCCCTTGCCGGTGACCAGGACCAATGCACCTACGGTCAACTGCCCGCAGCCATAAACGCCAGAAGCAGGGCGCTCGAAGCCAGCGGTTGCCGCAGGGTTGCCCTGTCCATGGCGAACGGTAGCGACTGGCTGCTATGGGATCTGGCTTTGCTGCGCAGCAATCTTGTCTGCATACCCGTGCCGCCGTTTTTCAGTGCCGAGCAGGTTTGCCATCTACTCGACAGCGCCACCGTGGATGCCGTTATCGGCGAGTTGCCGGGTGACGTAAATATAACGCCGCGGGGCTTCAGCCGGACGAGTCTGGGCTGGCAACGCCTGATGCCCGAGAAGCAGGAAGCCGCAGCAGTCGCGCTTCCCGAAAATACCTGCAAGATCACTTTTACCTCCGGCACCACCGGCCAGCCAAAAGGCGTGTGCCTGGCGGCGGAGGCCCTGATGACAGTCGCGTCAAGCCTGCAGACAGCCTGCTCCGAGGTCAGGCCCGAACGCCACCTGGTGCTTCTGCCTCTGGGTGTGCTCCTGGACAACATCGGTGTCTACGCTGCGCTGTTGGCGGGCGCCTGTATTCATCTGCCCGAACACACTGGCGTGAGCAATAACATGCTGGATATTCAGCTCCTCATGCAGGCGTTACATCAGGCCCGGCCCCATACGCTGATACTGGTTCCGCAACTGCTGCAGGGGCTCCTGCAGGCGGCCGATGCCGGCTTGCTAGCGCCGGACAGCTTACGATTTATCGCCGTTGGCGGTGGCCGCGTAGCGCCTGCCCTGCTCGAACGGGCCGCGCAGTTGCAGTGGCCAGTCTACGAGGGCTACGGCCTGTCCGAGTGCGCTTCGGTGGTCTGTCTTAACCGACCGACTCGGCACCGCGCGGGGACCGTGGGGCAGGCTCTGCCCCATGTGCAGATCAGCATTGCCGAAGATGGCGAAATTCTGGTGCATGGCAACTGTCCGCTTGGGTATCTGGGTAGCGCCATACGCGCTCCCGGGCCATGGCCTACCGGAGACATCGGGCACATGGACGAAGGGTACCTGACCATCCTCGGGCGCAAGAAGAACCAGTTCATCACTGCCTTCGGTCGCAACGTCAATCCGGAATGGGTCGAGGCCGAGTTGACTGCTGAACCGGCCATCGCCCAGGCCTTTGTGCATGGCGAAGCCTTGCCTTGCAATCTCGCCCTGATCGTACCGCGCCATGAACAGGTCACCAGCGTCCAGATCGCAGAAGCCGTGGCCCTGGCCAATGCCGGGCTGCCCGGCTACGCACGGGTCCATCACTGGCTGGTCATCGCCCAGCCATTCACCAGCACCGACGGCCTCCTGACCAGCAATGGTCGGCTCCGCCGTGCTGCCATTTTCCAGCATTACCGTCAGGCTCTTCAGGGCCTGCTACCCCAGGAGTTAGCCCATGCGTTTTTTTGATCGTTTACACCAGTGCACGCAAGCCGAGCGTGAATACCTGTTTGCCTCGCCGCTGATTGAGGCGGCACTGGCAGGGCAGGTGCAGCGTCATAGCTACATTGCCTTTCTGACGGAAGCCTTTCATCACGTCAGTCATACCGTGCCGCTGCTCATGGCGTGTGGGGCAAGGCTGAGCGCCAGGCAGGAATGGATTCGCAACGCCATGGCCGAATATATCGAGGAAGAGCTGGGGCATCAGGAATGGATTCTCAACGACCTGCGCGCCTGTGGCGCCGATTCCGAAGCGGTGCGTCATGGCCAACCGGCCCTGGCAACCGAATTGATGGTCAGCACCATGTATGACCGAATCAACCGGCTCAACCCGGTATCGATGCTCGGCATGGTCTTTGTGCTCGAGGGCACGAGCATCGCCCTCGCCACGCAGGCCGCGGGCAGCCTGAAAAAGGGGCTGGGGCTGCCAGACAAGGCATTCAGCTACCTGACGTCCCATGGCGCACTGGATCAGGAGCACATGAAGTTCTTTGAACAGCTGGTCAACCAGCTGGATGATCCGGAAGACCAGCAAGCCGTTATGCATACTGCCCGGGTCATTTACCGGCTATACGCCGATATGTTCCGTAGCCTGCCCGGCTCGCTGGAGGTGCCCCATGCGCTTGCGCGATAGCGTTGTGGTACTGACCGGCGCCACCGGTGGCATGGGTCAGGCCATGGTCGCCGCATTATGCCAGGCCGGGGCGCAGGTGTTGCTGGTCGGGCGCCAGACGCAGGCACTCCAGGCCATGGAGCGCGAATTCGGCTCTCGTGTTTCCTGCGTGCAGGCCGACTTGCGGCAAGCCGATGACCGCGCAAGAGTGGTTGCAGCCGCGCGCAAACTGTCCGGTTTCAACCTGCTTGTAAACGCGGCAGGGGTGAATCACTTCGGGCTGTTTGAATCCATGGACGATGCGGCGATAGCCGATCTGATCGACACCAACCTGACCGCCAACCTGCAGTTGACCCGCGCGCTGCTGCCTCTGATGAAATCTGCGCCGCAGGCCTGTGTGGTCAATATCGGGTCGACCTTTGGCTCGATCGGCTATGCCGGCTTCAGCACCTACTGTGCCAGCAAGTTTGCCCTGCGCGGTTTTTCTCAGGCCCTGCGCCGCGAGCTCGCGGACACGCGAGTAGGGGTGCTGTATCTGGCTCCCCGGGCAACCCGTACAGAAATGAACAGTACCCGGGTGAATGCAATGAACAACGCTTTGCAGGTCACCATGGACAGCCCCGAGCAGGTCGCAGCCCAACTGATTCGAGCACTGCAGCAGGACCTGCGCGAAGTGCATCTCGGCTGGCCGGAGCGCCTGTTTGTGCGTCTCAACAGCCTGCTGCCTTCGCTGCTGGACAAGGCTTTACGCCGCCAGTTGCCGACCATTCAACATTACGCCGGTACCGAACCCGACATCGCCCCATCCACAGCATTGGAGCAAAGACCATGAACATCATCAGACAGCTGGCCCTGACGGCGTCTTTCTGGGGTCTGGCCTTGGCCGCCCAGGCGGCGGACATCACACCGCTACAGGAGCGTTGGGCACAGATCCATTACCAGACGCCTGCCAAGGAGCAGCCCAAGGCCTATTCGCTACTGGCCGAGCAGGCACGGCAATTGACCCGCGCCAACCCCGAGAGCGCTCAGGCACATATCTGGCAGGGCATTATTCTCAGCAGCTGGGCCGGAGCCGAGGGTGGGCTGGGCGCACTGGGCAAGGCCAAGGAGGCAAAGGCGGAGCTGGAGCAGGCCTTGAGTCTGGAGCCTGAGGCCTTACAGGGGTCTGCCTACACCAGCCTGGGCGTGCTCTACTATCAAGTGCCCGGCTGGCCGATCGGATTTGGCGACGACGACAAGGCCGGCGAGCTGCTGCAGAAAGCCCTGGCGCTCAATCCCGAGGGTATCGACAGCAACTATTTCTGGGCGGATTACCTGATAGACCAAAAGCGCTATGCTGAGGCTCGAATAGCCCTTCTCAAAGCCCAGGCGGCACCGCCCAGACCCGGGCGCGAGCTTGCAGACCAGGGTCGGCAACAGGAGATTCGCGCACTCCTCAATACACTCGAGTAACGCCCATGCGACTGTTGCTGGTTGAAGACGACAAATCCCTCGGCGAAGGCATAATCACTGCGCTCAAAGCCGAGGGCTACACGCTTGACTGGTTACAGGATGGTGCCAGCGCGCTGCACGCCCTGAGCAGCGAACCCTTTGACCTGGCCATCCTCGACCTGGGTCTACCGCGCATGGACGGCCTGCAGGTGCTCAAGGCATTGCGCGACCGCCATCATGCGGTGCCGGTACTGATCCTTACCGCACGCGACGGCGTCAGTGACCGCATAGCTGGACTGGATGCAGGAGCCGATGATTACCTGACAAAACCATTCGACAGCGCGGAGCTCAAGGCGCGCCTGCGCGCTCTGCTCAGGCGCAGCAATGGCCGTGCGGAGCCGCTGATCAGCCTGCGCGGCGTTATCCTTGACCCGCAGAACCAGCAGGTAACACTGGACGGGAAAATAGTGAGTCTGTCACGCAAGGAATTTGTACTCTTGCACGAATTGATCGCCCAACCTGACCGGGTGCTGACCCGCGACCGACTGGAGCAGGTACTCAACGGCTGGAACGAGGACGTGGACAGCAACACGCTGGAAGTCCATATCCATCATTTGCGTCGCAAACTCTTCCCGGAGCTGATCCGTACGCTGCGCGGGGTCGGTTACATGATTGAGCGCCAGGTATGAAATCCATACGCCAGCGCATCTTGCTGCGGGTACTCGGTTTGCTGTTGATTGGCTCGTTGATCCTCAGTGCAATCAGCTACGGGGATGCGACCCATGAAATCGAGGAGCTGTTCGACGCCCAGCTCGGTCAAAGTGCTAGGGTGCTGCAGGGTCTGCTACGCCTGCCCCAGGCGCAGATAGATCACCAGCAGTTGGCTGCGGCGCTAAACGAATCCGCGGGGCAGCAGCCTACCCTGGGGCATCGCTACGAAAGCAAACTGGCCTATCAGGTGCGCGATGCTGATGGCCAGATTATTGCCCGCTCCTTCAATGTGCCAACCATCGGCAAGGATACCTGGCAACCCGGCTTTGCCAGTCTTGGCGAAGGGGAAGACCAGTGGCGACGCTATGTACTGGTGGATCCCGAGCAGCAGTTGGCCATCTGGGTCGGGGAGCGCGCCGATGTGCGCGGCGAGCTGGTGGGCAAGATTGTGCGTTCCACCCTGATTCCCGACCTGATCGGCATTCCCCTGATGCTACTGCTGGTCTGGTTGGCAATAGGCTCCGGCCTCAAGCCACTGGAGCGTATGGCCAGGCAGATACGTCAACGTGATCCCGACAGCCTGCAACCGATGCTGATCAGCGATCTACCCACCGAGCTTGAGCCCATGCAGGCAGCGCTCAACCGCATGCTTGATCAGTTGGGGCAGCTCCTGGCCCGAGAACAGCGTTTTATCGCCGATGCGGCCCATGAGCTTCGAACGCCCCTGGCGATACTGCAGATCCATGCTGAAAATGCACGGGCGGCCAGCGACCCGGCCGAGCGCGACGCCGCTCTTGGCCATCTGCTCAATGCAACCGAGCGCGCCACGCGCCTGGTCAGTCAGATGCTGACACTCGCTCGCCTAACGGACGAGCAGCAACTGCAACGCCAGCCAGTCAACTTGAAGCAGGCATGCCGCGCCGAGCTGGCACAGCTTCTACCCCTGACGTTAAAACGGCATCAGGATCTGCAATTCGACATCGACCCGAAGCTTCCCGAGACCCTGAAAATGGAGCCTGGCAGCCTGGGCATGTTGTTGCAGAATCTGCTCGGCAATGCCATTCAGCATTGCCCGGATCACGGTACTATCCGGCTGCATCTGCAACGGGAGCAGGTGTCGACGCATCGTCTATTGCTGAGCATCGAGAACAGCGGTGAGCCTGTGCCAATAGTCGAGCGGAGTCGATTGCTCGAGCGCTTCTATACTGGCAGCAATCATCCAGGCGCCGGATTGGGCCTGTCCATTGTGCAACGGGTAGTGGAGCGTCACCACGGCACAATAGAGCTCGATGACAGCAGCCTGGGAGGCCTGCGCGTAAATATTCGTCTGCCTCTTTAATGCGCCTGTTGATGGCGGATTATCACCCCTGCATAACCTGCTGGAGCCTGAGCCTCGCATGGTCGATACTGCGCCAAACACGACTCGCAGGGGACTCAGAATATGACCGAACAACGCTTTGACATGACCGGTAAAACCGCACTGATTACAGGCGCTTCCAGCGGGCTTGGGGAACACTTCGCCCGTGTGCTGGCCGCCGCAGGTGCGCGTGTTGTGGTAGCCGCCCGCCGCGCTGAACGCCTGGACAAGTTGGTGCAGGATCTGCAGGCCCAGGGTTTTGCAGCCCTGGCAGTGACCATGGATGTAACCGATTCCGACAGCATCGATGCCGGCTTCCGCCAGGCCGAGCAGCAGTTTGGCGGTGTGGATGTACTGATCAACAATGCCGGCATTGGTGAAGGTGTGCCCTTTCTGAAAATGACCGAAGGCAACTGGCGCAGCATGCTCGACACCAATCTCGACGGCGCCTGGCGTGTCGCCCACCGGGCTGCAGTAGCCATGGCAGAGTCCGGCCGGGGCGGTAACATCGTCAATATCGCTTCGATTCTTGGCCTGCGCGTAGGTCAGGGCCTGAGCCACTACGCGGTCGCCAAGGCCGGTGTGGTGCAACTGACCAAGGCCATGGCCATTGAGCTGGCTCGCGACAATATTCGGGTCAACGCGATCGCCCCCGGCTATTTCCGTACCGAGATGAACAACGATTATTTCGAGTCGGAAAAAGGTCAGGAATATATCAAGCAGAAAGTACCCATGCGTCGCCTGGGCCTGCTCGAGGAGCTAAGCGGGCCCTTGTTATTGTTGGCCAGTGAGGCGGGCTCGTTCATGACCGGTACCGTTATCAATGTGGATGGCGGCCATCTGTGCAATAGTCTGTGAATAGATAACCAACAGGGCTCCAAGAGGACTCACAGGCCAATGCTCCGGATTGATTTACGCCGCAACGAGCGTCCCTTGCTGGTGACCGGGGTCATTCTGCTCGCTCTGTTTTTTTCCTTTCTGGCCTGGTCAGACCGCAATCAACGTGACTCACTGTGGCAGCAACAATTACATGCCCAGTCCGAGATACAGCGCATGGCCGTTGAACAGTCGCAACAGGCTGTGCGACGCCAGGCCCTTATGGCGGCCAACAGTCTGACGGAAGACCCCGATACCTTGCGGCTGATACGTCGCATTGCCTTGCTCAAAGAGCGCAACGGTCTCGACGACCCTGTGTTGCATCTTCTGCGTGCCCAACTGCGTAACGACCTCTCCGGCTTCTGGCGGATACTCGAGGAGGCAGGTGCCAATCAACTGCACGTGCATCTAGCACCAGGTGCGGTCAGCTTGCTGCGTATGCACCAACCCGACCATTGGGGTGATAGCCTGGAGGGCATACGCCCCATGATAGAGCTGGTGCAAGCCCAGGGGCAGGCACTGAGCGGCATGGAAACCGGCCGCCACGGCTCAGGCATGCGCGGCATTGTGCCCATTAAAAACAGAGCCGGTCCCGACGCAGAAGTCATCGCCAGCCTGGAGGTTGGCTTTGGCATGCTGCCGGAATTGCAATTGCTGGATGAAGAGTTGCAGGCCAGCCTGGCGCTCCTACTCAACCGGCACTTGCTGGAAGATGTCGTGCTCGACCATGACGAGGCTGGCCTGGTCGAACTGAAGGGCAGCCCCTGGTGGCTGAATCAGTCGTCACGTACTGAAGCAATGGATTGGCTCTCCAGCGACTCGGTTGCAAAGGCCCTGGAGCAGGACGGCAGTGCCGAGTTGGCGCTCAATGGCCGCTACCATCTACTCACGAGCATCCCCCTGGAAGACTTTCAGTCGCGTCTGGATGGCCAGGGTAATCCCTCGGCGCTGGTTCTGGTCTGGCGCGATATAAATCCACTCTGGCAGCAACACCTGACAGAAAAAAGTCGGGCTTTACTCACCTGGCTGACTGCCTTTATCGCCGCCATGCTGTTACTCGGCAGTCTCTTGCTGGCCACCCGTGAAAGTGTCCGGCGGCGCGAGCATGACCACCAGGGTCGTCTCAAGCAAGAGATAAAGGAGCGCGAGCAGACCGCGCATCTACTGAACATTGTTTCGCAAACCCAGTCTGCCTATATCAAGGCCAGCAACCTGAATGATAGCTTTGATCAATTACTCGCCCAGATACTTGATCTGACCGGAAGCCGCTTTGGTTTCGTAGGCCAGCTATTGCGCAACGGGGACGGCAAGCCCTTTCTGCAGACCTATGCCATCAGCAATATCGCCTGGGACGATCAAAGCCGTGCATTTTATGAGGAGCATCAGGCCACCGGCTTGCGCTTTACGCGCCTGGACACCCTGTTTGGCCAGGTACTGCAAAGTGGCGCTGCATACATAAGTAATGATCCTGTGAATGACCCTAATCGCGGTGGCTTGCCACCGGGCCACCCGGCCCTGGAGAGTTTTGCCGGACTGCCTATCTTATTCGGCGATCGGATGGTGGGCATGATCGGGCTGGCTAACCGGGAGGGTGGATACAACCTTGAGCAACTGGCCTATCTAACGCCTCTGCTCAATTCACTCGGCCAACTGATACACGCTCTGCGCAGGGATGAAGAAGAACGGGCTTCCACCCTGCGCATCGAGCTGCAGCGCCAGGCGCTACGCGCCTTGAACGAGATTGCAGCTCTGTCCAACCTGCGCCTGGAGACCCGCCTGAACAAGGCCCTGGAGCTGGGCTGCCAGTACCTGCGAATGAATGTGGGTATTATCAGTTCCATCACTGATGATGATTACCGGGTAGTGGCCCAGTATAGCCCCGATAATAATATTGCCATCGGTCAGTATTTCACGCTTGGAACTACCTATTGCGCCCTGACACTACAACAGGCCGATGTGCTGGCCATCGAGTTCATGGGTCAGTCACGATTCAGCGGCCATCCCTGCTACAACCTGTTTGGTCTTGAGAGCTATCTGGGTGTGCCTTTGATAGTCGACGGTGAGCGTTACGGGACGCTCAACTTCACCTCCGAGGAGCCACGGCAACAGCCGTTCGCCGATACCGACCTGGAGTTTATCCGGCTGATGAGCCGTTGGGTGAATTCCGCTCTGAGTCAGGACGCCGCCAATCGTGAGCGCGAACAGCTGCTTGAACGTTTCAACCGCCTCACCGAGCAGTTACCCGGCGTAGTCTACCAATATCAACTCAACAGTGAGGGAGAGACCTGGTTCCCGTACAGTAGCCAGGGCATCATCGATCTTTATGGGGTCACCCCCGAGCAGGTCCGAATGGATGCCGATGCAGCCGTGCAGGCTATCCACCCGGAGGACCAGCCGCAGATACTTGAGAGTATTGCCGACTCTGCCAAGCACCTGTCGATCTGGCGCAGTGAATACCGGGTCAACCATCCTGTATTGGGGGAAATTTGGGCAGCTGGCAGCGCCGTGCCGGAACGACTGGAAAACGGCGATACCATCTGGCACGGCTACATCGGCGATATTACTGCCCGCAAGCAGATTGAACTGACCCTGGAGCACGAAAGAACGCGCCTGGAAAGCATTATTCGGGGCACCAACATTGGTACCTGGGAATGGAACGTGAGCACGGGAGAAACTCTGTTTAATGAACGCTGGGCCAATATTATCGGCTACACGCTCGATGAACTGGCCCCCATCAACATTGATACCTGGGGCCGTCTGACCCATCCGGATGACCTGGCAGAATCCGAGCGCAAGTTGAAGCAGCACTTTTCCGGTGAGGCGGACTACTACGACTGCAAATGCCGCATGCGCCACAAGGACGGTCACTGGGTATGGGTACACGATCGCGGCCAACTGATCAGCCGTACCCCTGAGGGTCAGCCCCTGTGGATGAGCGGTACCCATGCGGACATCAGCGCAGAGATGGATCGGGATCAGAAAATCAGCCAGGCCAGGGCTTTCCTGCGGGCAGTCATTGATGCCTCTACCGAGGTTGCGGTCATCACCACCGACCTGCAGGGCACCATCACCCTGTTCAACAGCGGGGCCGAAAAGCTACTCGGTTACAAGGCAGAGGACATCGTCGACAAAACCACTCCGGCGGTATTCCACCTGGCCAGCGAAATAGAACGGCGTAGTCAGAAGCTCAGTCAGGAAAAGGGCATTGATGTCACTGGCTTCGAGGTATTCACCAGCAATGTTCGTGACGGTGGTGGCGAAACCCTGCACTGGACTTACGTGCACAAGGACGGCGGCCATCGTCTGGTCAATCTGACGGTTACCGGCATTCGCGAGGAAAACAACGAGCTGACCGGCTTCCTCGGGATCGCTACCGATATCACCGACCTGATTCAGGCCACCCGCGCGCTGCAAAAAAGCGAATCACGCTTCCGCAGCATGGTCAGCAACCTGCCCGGCGCAGTGTACCGCTGCAACAATGACCTGGACTGGACGATGTCGTATATGAGTGACGAGATTCAGACCATTACCGGCTATCCGGCTTCAGATTTTGTTGATAACCGGGTACGTAGCTTTGCCAGTATTGTGCATCCCGAGGATCTGCATCTAACCTATGCTACCGCTGAGCGTATTCAGCGCCAGGAAGCTTTTGAAGCGACCTACCGGGTTGTTCATGCCCTGGGCCACGAGGTCTGGGTCAGGGAGAAGGGCCGTGGCGAATACAATGCACAGAACGAACTGTTGTGGCTGAGTGGTTTTATCTGGGACGCTACCGAGCAGCGCCGGATAGATCAGCTGAAGAATCAATTCGTATCCACTGTGAGCCATGAACTGCGCACACCATTAACCGCTATTTCAGGTGCGCTTACGCTGATTACCAACAATGTGCTGGGGCCAGTGCCCACCGGGATGCGCGAGATGCTGCAGATTGCGCAGAAAAACAGCCAGTCGCTGAACAATCTGATCAACGATCTGCTGAATATGGAAAAGCTCGAAGCTGGAAAAATGCATTTTGATCTTCAGCCCCAGGCGCTTGCGCCGCTTTTGTTGACAGCCATCCAGGGCAACGCCGGCTATGCGGCGCAATTCCAGGTACAACTGGAGCTAGGACATGTTGATGCCGTAGAGGTGACAGTCGATGGCCAGCGCATGGGGCAAATACTGAACAATTACCTGTCCAACGCGATCAAGTTCTCCTACCCGGGCCAATCCGTTTTGCTTGAAGCCCACTATGCACAGAGCAAGGTGCGTATACGGGTGACTGATAAGGGAATCGGCATCCCTGAAGCCTTCCATGAGCAACTGTTTACCAAGTTCTCCCAGGCAGATGCCACGGACACCCGTCAGCGGGGCGGCACCGGTCTGGGTCTCGCCATCTGCCGTGAACTGGCGTCACACATGGCCGCCGAGGTCGGCTTTGAGTCATCTCCGGGGAAGGGCTCGAGCTTCTGGATATTGCTGGATGCCAAGTCCGCATCAGATCAGGTAGGCTGAAACCAAGGAATGCCAGGGGAGGGCTGTAGCGCAGAGCAGAGACGAAATTCGGTTATAGGTCGAACATGTACAGCGAGTCGAATAGATGAAGATACTGATCGTCGAGGATGATCAATGGATAGCTGAATTGCTCAGACAGGTGCTGGAAAGCCTCACCAGCGGGGCCGAACTGAGCCTGGTGGGTACAGTTGGCAATGCGCTCAACGAGATAAAAGCCAACCCCCAGGATCTGTTGATTTGTGATCTGAATCTACCCGATGGCAGCGGGCTGGAAGTGATAGAAGCCTGCCGACGGAGAAACCCGAATAGCCACAGGGTGCTTATTACCTCACAGATTGACCGGGCAACCGTCATTGCCGCTCGCCGGGCTGGTATCACCAGTTTTATAGCCAAGCCTTTCAAGGTGGAAAGTCTGTTTGAACGATTGCGCGAACTGGTCAACCAGGGGGCGATTGAATGCGCTGCCGGCGTGGACGGCGTGAGTGACTTGCAGGACTTCCTGACCCAACAGCTGCAACAAAAACTGTTTATTCCCTGGAGCGCGCAGGTCGCTCAGTCCCGGGTGCTCAACCTGGAACGCACCTGCAGCCGGCATGAGATGGTTCGCCTTGCGCGCCAGCAACCGATACTGCTGGCAGGGTTGATGCATCAGGCAAACCTTGATCAGGGGGGAGAAGGTACCTTCAACTGCATCAGCGTCGAGCAGGCCATTGACCAGTTGGGGTTAGTCAGTAGCATCGAGTTGGCGATTCAGCTTGCACGCACGGGGCCGGTACTGCGTGATCCCTTACTGCTTGAAAAAGCTCTTCAGTTGATGAAACAGCAGGCCGCTCTGGCAAAAGCTCTGACACGACTGGCACATCATCAATCCATCGCGTCCGAGCCAGTGAGGTCGGCAGTCAGTTTATGCCTTCTGGGGGAAATGGCGACGCTCTGTGCAATACAGAATTTTGTCGACTACGGACAACAGTTCGATCCCCTGGATGTCGATCGCTTGATGCTGAAGTTCGCGCCTGAGTTCGGCAATCGCATCAAGGTGGGTCTGAAGCTACCTTTCATCACCCGGGAATTGATCGGTGCCGTGTTCAAGTTGCCCCAAAACAGTCTGCGCAAAGACCTCGTCATAATGCGTATTGCTGCATTGGAAACCGAGCTGGACGATGACCCGATTGAATTGGCACGGTTGCGGAAATGGGTAGGCCTATCCAAAGGGTAAACGCGTCCACCTTCTCTGACTCGTTAGCTGGAGCCGACTCTTGCGAAACTGCTCACTTGATATCAGTCGGCCCCGCCCAGTTTACGGGTCAGCTCTTCGGCGGATATGGCCTGGCAGCCGCTGGCGTTCTGGCCTGACCACAGCGGCGAAAAGTCACCATTGCCACATGCCTCAGCGGCCTTGCGCAACGGCATTATCGCGGCGCCAGCCAGGGGAAAGGCTGGCGCCGAAGGACTAATCGGCCCCAATTCGCGTATCACCCGGTTGACGATGCCCCTTGCCGGCCGGCCGGAAAATACATTGGTCAAGGCTGTGTGCTCGACTGCTTTGCTGATCAGCGCGTCACGATGAACTTCACTGGTCGTAGCCTCGGGGCATAACAGAAAGGCCGTACCGATCTGCACGCCAGCCGCGCCCAGCGCCATGACGGCGCGGATACCTGCGGCATCGGCAATGCCACCAGCGGCGATAACCGGCACATCAATCGCTGCGATAACCTGGGGTAGCAGGGCGAAGATCCCCAACTGTGTAGTGATGTCATCGCTCAGAAACATACCCCGGTGGCCGCCAGCTTCCAGGCCCTGGGCAATCACTGCATCGACTCCGCGAGCCTCGAGCCAGCGGGCTTCTTCCACAGTCGTAGCGGACGAGAGAATGACCGTACCCCAGCTCTTGAGCTCCGCCATCAGCTCGGGGGCCGGCAGGCCGAAGTGGAAACTGACAACCGGGGGCTTGAACTCGCGAAGGATCTCCAGCGTACCGGTATCAAAGGGTCTACGTCCGCCACCAGCCGGGACATCAGTAATGTCTAATCCCCACTCCTGATAATAAGGCGCCAGCGCAGCGCGCCACTCCAGCTCGCGATCCTCCTCGGGCCTCGGCGGGGTATGGCAGAAGAAATTCACATTCCAGGGACCCACGCTGTGCTCGACCATCGTCTGCAATTCGGCCCGCAGGGCATCCGGCCCGAGCATCGCCGCAGGCACTGACCCCAACCCGCCGGCGCGGCATACAGCCAGCGCCAGATTGCTGTTCTGCACTCCGGCCATGGGTGCCTGGATGATCGGCAAGCGAGTTCCAAGTAGAGCCTGAAGGGTCATTGGTGAGTCCTCATATAGTGATGGTGAGCGGCTTCACAGATTAACGCCTCACCGAGCTCACTACCACGGCGACCTCGTCGTGGTCTAAGGTGTAGGCAGCGAACTCACCAACAATCAGGAGCAAAGTGCATGGGCATTCCCACGATCGGATTGGGTACCTACCGTCTGAAAGGGCAGGAGGTCATCGACTCTGTCAGCCAGGCGTTGCAACTTGGATACCGGCATATAGATACGGCGCAGATCTATGAGAACGAAGCGCAGGTAGGTAAGGCAATCGCTGATAACGGCATACCCCGGGATGAGCTGTTTATTACCACCAAGATCTGGATATCCAATCTGGCACCACGCAAGCTGATTCCCAGCCTGGAAGAAAGCTTGAACAAGCTCGGTCTCAAGCAGGTGGATATGACGCTGATCCACTGGCCCTCGCCAGATGACAAGGTGCCAATGGAAGAATATCTGCCGATGCTGCTGGAAGCACGAGAGCAGGGGCTCACCAAAAAGATCGGCGTGTCCAATTTCACCATCGAGCATCTGGGCAAGGCCATTGACCTGGTGGGGGCCGAGAATATCGCCACCAATCAGGTGGAGATTCACCCCTTTCTGCACAATCGGAAAATAGCCGAATTCGCCCGCGAGCATGGCATTCAGCTCACCGCATACATGCCGCTGGCAGTAGGCGCAGTGATGAAGGATCCGGTATTACAGGCCATTGGGCAGGCGCATGGAGTCACGCCCGCGCAGGTGACGCTCGCCTGGCTGATGCAACTGGGCTATGTGGTTATTCCCTCTTCCACCAAACGCGGACACCAGCAGGACAACCTGCGGGCGGCCGATCTGCAGCTCAGCCAGGACGATATGGCGGCTATTGCGGCACTGGAGCGCAATGAACGGATTGCTGACCCCGACTTTGCGCCACAGTGGGACTAAGGCAACTCAGAAGCCTTCCAGCACGATCTTGCCGCGTGACTGATGGCTTTCCAGCAGGCGGTGGGCCTTGAGCAGGTTGGCTGCGTTGATGCGGCCGAAGTGTTCGCCCAGGGTGGTCTTCAGGGTGCCCTGGTCAATCAGGTCGGCCACGCGGTTGAGCAAGCGACTCTGTTCGTTCATGTCCGGGGTCTGGTGCAGGCTGCGGGCGAACATGAACTCCCAATGCAGCGACAGGCTCTTGGGCTTGAGTTTGAGTACATCGAGACTCTCGAAGTCGTCGATCAGCCCCAGCTTGCCCTGCGGCGCCAGGCATTCCACGATTTCTTCGTAATGCTCGACCGTGTGGGTCAACGAAGCAACCAGCTCCACCTGTTCGATGCCCTTGCCCTGCAGCTGAGCCAGCATCGGCTCGTGGTGGTTGATCACATGCTGGGCGCCCAGGTCGCTGATCCAGCGCGCGCTTTCGGGCCGGGAAGCGGTGGCCACCACGGTCAGTTCAGTCAGTTGCCGGGCCAGCTGCACCAGAATGGAACCCACACCACCGGCGCCGCCGATCACCAGCAAGGTTTGGCCCGCCCCGCCGCCCTCGCTCACACCAAACCGGTCAAACAGCAACTCCCAGGCGGTAATGGCTGTCAGGGGCAGGGCCGCCGCCTCGGCATCGCTGAGGCTCGCAGGCGCACGGCCGACGATGCGCTCATCGACCAGGTGGTACTCTGCGTTGGTGCCGGGGCGGTCGATAGCGCCAGCGTAGAACACCCGGTCACCCACCTTGAAGCCGGACACCTCAGCGCCTGCCGATTCGACCGTGCCCACCGCATCCCAACCCAAGACATCAAATTTGCCCGTCAGTGGCGCTCGGCTACTGCGGATCTTCGCGTCTACCGGGTTGACCGAAATCGCTGCGACCTTGACCAACAGATCACGCGGGCCGGGCTCGGGGCGCGGCAGTTCGATATCCACCAGTGCATCTGACCGGCTCACGGCACCGGCTTCCTGATATCCCACAGCTTTCATATTCTGGCTCCTCGATTGAATCAACGTGGAGCATTCTGACCCCTGTGAAGCCGGCGCGAAAGCCGATATAGGTCGCAGGCTGTTGCAGGATTCGCCCGCCAAATGATCTTAAGCTAGCGCCAGAGCGCGGGATTCGCGGCTATCTGGTCCAGAGCCTCGGGATTGGCGATGGCTTCGCGATTACTCACCACTTCTCTGCGCAACAGCTTGGCCACCGCCAATTCGACTTTCTTGCCACTGCGGGTATAGGGGATCTGCTCGACCACCTCGATGCACGCCGGTACATGCCGTGGGCTGGCATTATCGCGGATACGTTGACGAATGCGCTGGCGCAGGGCTTCATCCATCTGATGATCGGGGTTCATGACCACCAGCAGCACCACGCGCACGTCGCCTTCCCAGTCCTGCCCGACCACCAGACTGTCGGCGATTTCCTCCAGGGTCTCCACCTGACGATAGATCTCGGCGGTACCGATACGCACCCCGCCCGGATTCAGGGTGGCGTCACTGCGGCCATGGATAATACAGCCGCCCTCGTCATCGAACTCGATATAGTCGCCATGGGCCCAGACGCCATCGAAGCGCTCGAAATATGCGGCGCGGTAGCGGCTACCGTCCGGGTCATTCCAGAATCCGATCGGCATGCACGGCGCCGGCTGCAGGCAAACCAGCTCACCCCGTTCGCCAACCACCGCCCGACCTGCATCGTTGAATGCCTGCACATCCATGCCCAGCATGCGGCACTGGATCACGCCCCGGCGCACCGGCAACAGCGGCGAGCAGCCAACAAAACAGGAGACGATATCGGTACCGCCGGATATCGAGCCCAAGAGCATGTCTTTCTTGACTGCCTCGTAGACCCAGTCGTAATCCTCGGGCAGCAGAGGCGAGCCAGTCGACAGCAGCACGCGCAGTGGGCTCAGATCAAAACTGCGCCCTGGCTGCAGACCAGCATTACGACACCCACCCAGAAACTTGGCGCTGGTACCAAAATGGGTGACGCGATAATCCTCGGCCAGCTGCCATAGCCGGTGCATATCGGGGTAACCCGGATTGCCATCAAAGAGCACCAGCTCTGCGCCGGTAACCAGGCCCGAAGCCAGCCAGTTCCACATCATCCAGCCGCAGGTCGTGAAGTAGAACAACACATCCTCAGGGCCCAGATCACCGTGCAACATCAGCTCCTTGCTATGTTGCAGCAACGTGCCGCCGGCACCATGGATGATGCATTTGGGTACGCCGGTGGTGCCCGAGGAGTACAGGATGTATAGCGGGTGATCAAAGGGCAGGGCTGTAAACTCCAGAGGTGCACCGGCATATTCGCTCTGCACGGCTTGCCAATCGATCACGCCATCCGGCAGTGCGATATCCGGTACATTGCGGATCATCAACAGTTGTTCCACCGAGGGCATACTGGCTCGTAGCTCCAACGCCTGGGCTGTGCGATCGAAGACCTTGCCCCCATAACCATAGCCGTTAACGCAGATCAGCAGTCTGGGCTCGATCTGGCCAAAGCGGTCAAGGATGCCGGCGGTGCCGAAATCTGGCGAGGCCGAAGACCACACCGCGCCGATACTGGCAGCCGCGAGCATACCAATGATCGCTTCGGGGACATTCGCAACAACCGCGGCAATACGGTCACCTGGCTGTATCCCAGTCTCACGCATCCAGGCTGCCAGTGCTGCAACCTGGGCAAGGAGCTCACTGCGACTGAGGGTGAAATCGCCACGGGTTTCGGAACGGGCATGTAACGCTGGCCGCGTAGCGTCACTAGTCAGGGCGTGGCGCAGCAGGTTCTCGGCAAAGTTGAGGCGCGCCTGTGGGAACCAGCGCGCGCCAGGCAGCGCGTGACTCTCCAGCACGACACTCGGATCGCTGGCGCTGACCACATCGGTGTAATCCCAGATGCTGCGCCAGAATCGTTCGATGTCAGCGATGGACCAGGCGTGGAGGTCCGCGTAATCGGCACCTGGCATTTCACTAGCGTTCTGTAACCAGTCTCTATAGCAGGCCATGCGACTGCTTTTCATTGTCCGGGCGGTGGGTGTGTGGAGAACTGCGGGCAAATTCGTCATGGCACACTCCGACGGCAATGCGTCATGTATTCGATAAAGGCATCGGCCGGTAGCGGCCGGCTGTACAGGTAACCCTGCACAAAATCGCAACCGGACTGGCGCAGGAAGTCGCGCTGCTCTTGGGTCTCGACTCCCTCGGCGAGGGTCTGCATGCCCAGGTTCCGGGACAACGTGATGGTCGCATTCACAATGGCGGCGTCATCACCATCGACACTCAGATCACGGATGAAAGATTGGTCTATCTTGATTTTTTGCAGGTGAAAGCGCTTCAGATAACTCATGGACGAGTAGCCGGTTCCGAAATCATCCAGAGCCAGATTAAGCCCCAACCGGTTGAGCCGGGCAATGATCTGTATGGCGGACTCAGGGTCCTGCATGGTCATGCTTTCGGTCAGTTCCAGCTCCAGGGCCTGCGGCGGTACGCCGGTGCTTTCCAGCAGGGCTTCGATCTTGCCCAATAGCTGTCTGTCGCGGAACTGCACGGCTGACAGATTGACGGCTACACGCATATCGGTAAAGCCCATGCCATGCCATACCAGCAAGTGCTTGAGCGACTCGGCCAGCACCCATTCACCAATCGGAATGATCAGCCCGCTGTTTTCCGCCACCGGAATGAATTCGGCTGGCGAAATATTACCCAACTCGGGATGATTCCAGCGCAACAACGCCTCGGCTCCCACCAGATGGTCGTCCGTCAGGCGATGTTGCGGCTGAAAATGCACACTCAACTGACCCCGGGCCATGGCATGGCGTAGCGCGTTCTCGATCTGCAGAGTACGCACGTAATGGGTCTGCAGCTCCGGCTTGAAGAAGCTGTAGCCATTGCGTCCGTGCTGCTTTGCCCGATACATCGCAATGTCGGCATTACTCAGCAAATTGACCAGGTCCTGCGCATCATCCGGATACAGGGCAATACCAATCGAAGCCGTCACAGTCAGCTCGTGACCCGCAACGAACATGGATTCAGTCATCGCATTGGCAATGCGCTGCGCGGTATGTGCCGCACCATTGGCGTCCGTCTCGGGCAAGATCAGCGTGAACTCATCGCCCCCGGTCCGGGATAAGGTGTCCTCCTCACGCAACAACCCCGATAAGCGCTGTGCAAAGGCCACCAGCAACGCGTCACCGACCTGGTGACCCAGTGAATCGTTGACATTCTTGAAGTTGTCCAAGTCGATAAACATCAGCGCCAGGTGCTTGCCATGTCGCTCGGCCAGACTCAGGGCGAGCTCGGCACGTTGCTCGAACATGCTGCGGTTAGGCAAGCCGGTCAACACATCAAAATATGCCAGCTTGTGAATATGCTGTTCATCCGCCTTGCGTTGGGTGATGTCACTGAGGACCGCCACGTAATGGGTAGCCTCCCCATTGTCATCGAGCATACGACTGACGCGCAGCCACTCCGGGTAAAGGGTACCGTCCTTGCGCCGGTTCCAGACCTCGCCCTGCCAGTGGCCCTGACTTTCGATGGCAGCCCACATGCTCTGGTAGAACGCCTTGTCATGCTGACCCGAAGACAGCAGGGTCGGCGTGTGACCCATCGCATCAGAGGGACTGTAGCCGGTGATGTCGGTAAAGGCCCGGTTGACCTTGACGATGCGCTGCCGGGCATCTGTTATCAGGAATCCTTCGCTGCTTTGCTCAAACACCCGACCGACCAGTTTCAGCTCCTCACTCGCTCGCACTGTTTCGTCAATGTCGATATGGGTGCCTACGATGAGGTCGGTAAAGTGTCCGTCCCCATCGCGCAGAAAACGGCCCCGTGCCAGAATCCAGATCCATTCACCCTTGGCGGTCCGTACACGAAAACGGTTTTCGTACAGTCTGTCAGAGGGATTGCTGAAATAGTTCGTGAAGCGCCGGGCCGCCGACTCTCTGTCGTCTGGGTGGAGCAGGTCGATCCAGACCTGCAGCGAACCGAACTGAGGATCACGCTCCTGCGCCACCGGATCGAAACCCAGCATCAGAAAATATTCGTCACTCAACTCCAGGCGACCTGAGCTGACATGATATTCCCATGCCCCGGTGTTGGAGGCGCTGACAAAGGACTGGTAACGCGCTAACAGTTGCCGATTCAGTTCTCCAGCCCGTTTACGCTCGGTGATGTCACGGGACAACACGATAAAACGGTCGGTTTCATTGGGCCTCGCTGCCTTGCGTGCCACCGACAACTCGAACCAGCGCTCACCCTCGGCACTCCCTGGATCGCCCAATGGAAAGCTGTAACCACCTGCCCAACCCTTTTGTGCTGCCTCTGAAATAGCAGTCATGACCTGGCCCGCAGCTGCTCTCGGCAATGCTTCGTGTACCGTTCTGCCTTGCATCGAATGGAACGGCATTTTCAGCAGGTCAATACGCTGGGAATAAAAACGGTAATAGCGTCCTTCGGCATCCAGTTCGAACAAGAGATCGGGTATGGCGTGGATTACCGCGGCCATATCATTGCGCGCCGCCACTTCAGAGCGCGTGCGCTGGGCAACCAGGCTGGTGAGATTCTGCCGCTGCCAGCGCATAGTGAGCACCTGAAGAACCGAATAACCCAGCGCCAAGCTGGTGATGACCCCGATCAACAACATGATCAAGGCCCGCAACCAGAGCTCGACGCTAGGAGGTTGCTCAACGCTCAGGATCCAATGGGCGTTGGCCAGCTCCAATGACACTTCATGGGAGCGTTGGAAGTCTCCCTCGTCAGCAACCGGCAGCAGCAGATCCCGCTGGGCCGTATTAGGATCGAGGCGCCATAGACGAAAGCGCAACTGCTGTTCTCGCAGAGCCTGGATCTCCGGCAATGACTGGATAGTTGTCAGGTCGAGAATTGCGACTACAAAGCCCCAGAATCGCTCGGAACCACTGGCATCGCTGACGAATACGGGCAAACGACCGGCCATCACGCGACCGCCCCGAGTCTGGTAAAAGGGCCTGGACAAGGTAAGACTCTTGTTCTGCAGGGCCATCATGGCGTCGGCACCGCGCTCGGGATCCAGCAGCAAATCGCGTTGCAGCTCCCCTTCATTCCCCGCAAGCGGCCACACCTGACTGATCACACCACCCTCTGCCATGGCGAGAGCGGAGGCGCCGGGGAAGTAGGTACTCAGCTCGTCTCCGAGCAGTTGAAAATCATCTAGCTGTCCATCGGACACTTGAACCAGGGTGCCCAGGGTATAAACAGCTCCCAGACTACGCAGCACAAAATCGGAAATACCCTGTCCGTATCCCTCCACTCGTTGGGCAAACTGCTCCTCCTGCAGCAAACGACTGTGGTGATGGAGGCTGTAGCCGATGATAAAAGCCAGAACGCCGGTGATCAGACCAGTCAATAGTGCAACCAACCAGTAGGCCCGGGGCGGCTTGAGCAATTCAGCTTCACTCGGTTGTTCATGATCCGTCATGGATACCCTTCCCTGGTCCAGATACGGTTATCGGTGCTCTTGGGTGCATCCTGGCTCTCTTGTTTTTATTGATTCTGCAGATGAAACAGGCCGATGATCCATTCTTGAATCCAAGCTGGCCTCACCCTTTTTTTGCGCCGCCTGCAGCAGTGCGAGCAGCGCTTGCTCACGGCCCGCCGAGGTCGAACTCCCCATTTCTTCTACTGCCTGATAAAAAGCCTGCCAATCTTTTCCAGTCTGTTCAAAGAGCATAGCAAAAGCCGGCACCCACTGATCATAAAGTCCAAAGGGTAACAGGCTGGCATTGTTCAGCTCTTGCGCGAACCAGCCGTCAAATCGTGGGCTGCTTTCCCAGCATTCTGTCTTCCACTGCCTGTAGTCCGTTTGCAGACGGAAAAACGCCTTTTCCTTTGCTATCCGTTTGGCCACATCAGGTTGTTCGCTGGCGTAGATCTCCCGCAGGCTTTCCCGTGTAGCCATGACCAGCCGGGTAAACTCAGCCTGCTGCTGCTCGAGCTCGGGATCCGGTGGCGCCAGCCCCCGACTGGCTCGCCACTGGCGCAGACCTTCACTGCCAACGAAATTGGCAAATGATTCGTTGAAAGCAGTCTCGTCCTTCACATAAAAACGCTGATGCGCCAATTCGTGAAACAGCGTCAGGGCAACATAATCATCATCCCAGTTGAGCATGGAACTGAGCAGCGGGTCGTCATACCAGCCCAGGGTCGAGTAGGCTGGAATGTCACCAATAAAAACGTCCATACCCTCTTGCCGCCAATGCTGCGCCGCGCCTTGCGCCGCCTCGGGAGTAAAATAGCCCTTGTAGGCCAGGCATCCGGTAAACAGATAGCAGTGCTGAACAGGCTCTAGCGAGAGTTCCGGCGTGACGAACAGATTCCACAGCACGTAATCCCGGGGCAGGGCGCTGTACCGGGTGTAACTGGCATTGTCCGGCAACCCGAGCACATTGCTGGCAAACCGGCGTGCGTCGAGCGCCTGGGCCAGGCGCATCTTGAGAGCGGGATCGGTGCCGGGACTTTCCAACAAGTCGACAATGGGCACACTCAGCGCCATCACGTTGCGCTGGCCCTGCCAAGATTGCTGGACGAAGGCGATACTGCTACACCCACCGAGCAGCGCAACGGTGAGTATCGTCAGATAGAGGCTCTTCACAGATTGACCTTCAGCCAGTTCGCCAGCTCGCGGACCTGTGCCTGCGGTTGTCGTGAAGGGCTCCATAGCGCCAGCTGATTGGATGTTTCGGTGAACCCCCAGGGAGCGAGCAAGCGGCCATTGGCAATGTCATCAGCTACCAGCAACTCAGGGGCGATCGCCACTCCCAGCCCAGAAAGGGCCGCCTCAAGAAGGTAATACAAATGCTCGAAGCCCTGGCCCTGGCGCAGGGTTTGTGGTTCGAGCCCCAGCGCCCGCGCCCAGTCAGCCCAGGCGCCGGGGCGCGAGAGGGTATGTAACAGGGGTTCGTTCACCAGTGCACTGGGGGGCTGCTCGGCAATCGACGCCGCTCGCCCATAGCGCGGACTGAATACCGGTCCGATACGTTCAGCGATCAGCGGATACACCTGCATGTCTGCAGGCCAGGGCGGCTCGGCAAACAGCAACGTTGCGCTGACACCCGGCTTGCGCGGATCCAGCTCACCTTCGCTGGCGGAGAGGTGCAGATTCAGCGCTGGAAGCTCAGCGTTCAACCGGTCCAGACGCGGAATAAACCAACGCGCCAGCAAGCTGCCCGGACAGGCAAGAAGGAAAGGTGCACTCACCTGACTCTGACTGATCTCTGCACACACCGTGCGCAGACTATCCAGCGCTTCGCGACTGGCATCGCGCAGCCGCCGGCCGGCGTTGGTCAATTGCACGCCACGACCCGCCTTCTCGAACAGGGCTACTCCCAGCTCCGCTTCCAGGGTGCGGATCTGGCGACTGACTGCGCCGTGGGTCACATGCAGCACTTGCGCCGCCTGGCTCACGCTTTCCAGCCGCGCAGCCGTTTCGAATACGCGCAATGCGTTGAGTGAGGGTAGATCTCGGCTCATGGCGATACGTCACTTTTTCTCACAGGTTTCAGCTATCTTATCGGTTTTTTTCCTATGCCGCCTGCCCTAAGGTGGGTGCATTCCAAAACGTATTCCAGATGAAGGTACCGATCATGCAGAACACCAGCACCTTTACCCGTGGGGCAGATGCCCAGGGCCAGTTTGGCTCCTTCGGCGGGCGCTTCGTTGCCGAGTCCCTGATGCCGCTGATTCTTGATCTTGAAGAGGCCTTCAACACCGCACTCGCGGAGCCGAATTTTCTCGCCGAGCTGGACCGTTTCCAGGCCGAATTCGTTGGCCGTCCCAGCCCGCTGTATTATGCGGAGCGGCTGACCGAGCTGTACGGCGGTGCGAAAATCTATTTCAAGCGCGAAGAGCTTAACCACACCGGTGCGCACAAGATCAACAACTGTATTGGTCAGGTGCTGCTGGCCAAGCGCATGGGCAAGACCCGCATCATTGCCGAAACCGGCGCCGGCATGCACGGCGTTGCCACGGCCACTGTCGCCGCACGCTTTGGCTTGCCCTGCGTGGTCTACATGGGCGCAACCGATATTGACCGCCAGCGTGACAACGTCTCGCGCATGCGTTTGATGGGCGCCGAAATCATTCCCGTCACATCCGGTACCGGCACCCTGAAAGATGCGATGAACGAGGCCCTGCGCGACTGGGTCACTAACGTCGACAACACCTTCTACATGATCGGCACCGTAGCCGGGCCACATCCCTACCCCACCATGGTCCGTGAGTTTCAGGCCGTGATAGGTCGCGAGGCTCGCGTGCAGATGCAGGCCCGCGAGGGTCGTTTGCCGGACAGCCTGATTGCCTGCATTGGCGGCGGGTCCAATGCGATGGGACTGTTCCACGCGTTCCTCGATGACCCGAGCGTGCAATTGATCGGGGTCGAAGCGGCCGGCGAAGGTCTGGACAGTGGCAAGCACGCGGCCAGCCTCAAGGGAGGTATCGCTGGTGTGCTGCATGGTAACCGCACCTACCTGTTGCAGGACACCGATGGTCAGATCACCGATGCGCACTCCGTGTCTGCCGGTCTGGATTATCCGGGAATCGGCCCTGAGCATGCCTGGTTGCATGAGCAGGGCCGCGTCGATTACGCCGCAGTGACCGATACCGAAGCCCTGGAGGCATTCCACGTCTGTTGCCGTCAGGAAGGCATCATTCCTGCACTGGAAACCGCCCACGCGCTGGCCGAAGTAGCCAAGCGTGCGCCGCACCTGCCCAAGGATCACATCATGGTCGTCTGCCTGTCCGGGCGTGGCGACAAGGATATGCCAACCGTATTGCGTCTGATGGAGGAGAAGGCATGACATCCCGTTTAGCTGGTCGCTTCGCCGAACTGAAAAGTGCCAACCGCGCCGCACTGGTGACCTACATCTGCGCCGGCGACCCCGGCCATGATGCCAGCCTGGCACTGCTCAAGCAGTTGCCCGGCGCCGGCGCAGACATTATCGAGCTGGGCATGCCCTTCAGCGACCCAATGGCTGACGGCCCGACCATCCAGGCCGCCGCCGTGCGCGCCCTCAAGGCCGGGCAGACGCAACTGAAAACCCTGGAAATGGTCCGGCAGTTCCGCGTCGAAGACCAGACCACACCGATCGTGCTGATGGGCTACTACAACCCGATCTACCGCTATGGTCCGGATAACTTCATGCGCGATGCGCGCGAAGCCGGCGTCGATGGTCTGCTGGTGGTCGATCTGCCCGCTGAACACGACAGCGAGCTGGGGCCCCTGGCCCGTGAGGCCGGTCTGGACATGATTCGCATGGCCACGCCGACCACCGATGCGAAACGCCTGCCGGCAGTGCTCGACCATGCCAGCGGCTTCCTCTACTACGTGTCGCTCAACGGCGTGACCGGCGTTGGCCAGGCGGATAATGCCACCGTGCGGGATGCGATCGGCGCGATTCGCCAGCAGACCGAGATTCCAGTGTGCGTAGGCTTTGGTGTGCGCACGCCGGAGCAGGCGGCGCGTTTTGCCCTGGATGCCGAGGGAGTGGTAGTTGGTTCGGCGCTGGTGGATTGCATAGCCAAGGCAGAAACCCCTGAGCAGGGAGTCAATGACGTGCTGAACCTGGTCTCAGACCTGGCTAACGCGGTACGCCACGCAAGAAACTAGCTCAACAGAAAGGCTGAGTTCCATCTCGGCCAATGGTGTTTGCGGCTGACTCTCTGTCGAGGTGGAACTCGACATTCCCGGGAGGCCCCTGGGAGTGGCCGGGCTCTGCCTCGGCAGGGTGGTAGCAGCAACGCCGCTGGTCGAGATGGAACTCGACGCTCCCGGAGTGCACGTCGCCGCCTGGGAGTTGCCGAGTTCCATCTCGGCTGTGGGTGTTTCTGACTGGCACTTTGTCGAGGTGGAACTCGACATTCCCAGCCCACCAGCCCACCGGCCCGGACTTTAGCGTAGGGCTTTGAGCACCGGCGCGGTATCGGGCCGCACGCCGCGCCAGAGCAGGAAAGCTTCAGCGGCCTGTTCGACCAACATCCCCAAACCATCCAGGCACCGCGCTGCACCTTGCTCGGCAGCCCAGCGATTGAATGCGGTCGCTTCACTGGCGTACATCATGTCGTAACACCAGGTATGTCCCGGGCGAATCAGGTTGGGGGAGATATCCGGCAGGTCACCGGCGAGACTGGCTGAGGTTGCGTTGATGATCAGATCGACCGGCTCCTCAATCCACTGAAAACCAGCTGCGCTGATCGGGCCCTGATCGGCGAACAGCGCAGCTAGTTCCTCGGCCTTGCTCACGGTGCGGTTAACGATGCACAGCTGTGAAGGCCCGGCGGCAAGCAGCGGCTGAATCACTCCCCGTGCCGCACCACCAGCGCCAACCAGCAGTACCTTGAGCCCTGCCAAAGCCAATCCAGCGTTGTGCTGGATATCCCTCACCAGGCCTTTACCATCGGTGTTATCGCCCAACAGTCTACCGTCATCCAGACGCTGAATCGTATTCACCGCTCCGGCGCGTTCCGCGGCAGGGGTATGCTGATCAACCAGCGCCCAGGCCTGCTCCTTGAACGGCACTGTGACGTTGACGCCCAGCCCCTCGGCCAGAAATTCGCGCAGCGTTCCGGCAAAGTCATCCAGCGGCGCCAATAATGCTTCATAGGCAATGGGCTGACCGGTCTGTTCGCCGAACATGCGATGGATTTGCGGCGACTTGCTATGCCCGATCGGATTGCCAATTACCGCGTAACGGTCCATCAGTGCACCTCTCCGAGCCAGTCCCGTGCCACCAGAAACTCATCGGTCAGGCGCGCTTCCGGTGTGCCCGGTGCGGGATGCCAGTTGTAGTCCCAGCGCACCACTGGCGGCAACGACATCAGAATAGACTCGGTGCGACCACCGGTTTGCAAACCAAACAGGGTGCCACGGTCATACACCAGATTGAACTCCACGTAACGACCGCGCCGGTACTCCTGAAAAGCCTTCTGCTCGGCGGTGTATTGCGCGCCGCGCCGGCGCTCGACCACTGGCAGGTACGCTTCGATGTAGGCGTCTCCCACCGCACGGAGAAACTCGAAGCTGCGTTCGAATCCCCATTCGTTGAGGTCATCGAAAAACAACCCACCCACACCACGTTGTTCCTGGCGATGCTTGAGATGAAAGTACTCGTCACACCAGGCTTTGTAGCGTGGATACACGTCATCACCAAAAGGCGCACAGGCGTCGCGAGCGACCTGATGCCAGTGTCTGCAGTCTTCCTCGTTGGCATAGTAGGGTGTCAGATCAAAACCGCCACCAAACCACCAGACCGGATCCGCGCCTTCCTTTTCGGCAATGAAGAAACGCACATTGGCGTGAGAGGTCGGCACATGGGGGTTTTCCGGATGCATTACCAGGGAGACGCCCATGGCCTGAAAATGCCGGCCGGCCAGCTCCGGTCGGTGGGCCGTGGCCGACGGCGGCATACCATCGCCAAACACGTGGGAAAAGCCCACGCCGCCTTTTTCCAGCAGCGCACCCTTTTCCATTATCCGCGAGCGACCACCGCCACCAGCCGGGCGGTCCCATTGTTCTTCGGCAAAGCGACCTGCACCATCGGCATTTTCCAGGGCAGCGCAGATGCGGTCCTGCAGATCCATCAGGTAATGCTTGACGGCTGCGACGTCGCTGGCATCGGGCATATCTTTCACGGGTAAACCTCAGGCGGGACGGATAATCTGGTCAGTCTGCAAGTCGCGGATGATACTGGGATTGTGCTGCCTGCCCAAGGGGCCGGGAACTACGGCATCCAGACACTCATGGAAATACTGCTCGATACGCAGTCGCGAGCGCGCGGGAGGGCGACCTCCGGGATTGGCCGAAGTGGATACCAGCGGGCCGGTCACCTCGCACATTTGTTGAATAAGGGGATGATCGCTGACGCGCAGCGCCACGGTCTGATGGACGCCGGTGATCCAGTGCGGCAGACGATCGCGATGGGGTACCAGCCAGGTATTGGGACCCGGCCAGGAAAGCCTTAATTTGGCGAGCAGCCCGTCGGGCAAGTCCCAGAGCAGAAAATCAAATTGCTCGATGTCGCCGGCAACCAGAATCAGACCCTTTTCCACCGGGCGATCTTTCAAGTCCAGGAGGCGTTCTACTGCATCGGCTTTCCAGGGATTGCAGCCCAATCCCCACACCGCCTCGGTGGGATACGCAACCACTCCCCCGGCATGCAAAATCCGGTTGAGTTGTATCAATCGCCAACGTGCCAACATGCCACCTCCCCCCGATAACCACCGCAACCCCACAGGCGTTGCCGGCTTTGGAGATGCATTGAACAAGCATACGAAAGAAGACAGTAGCCGAGCGGCGCTTCAGGCTCAAGGGCTACAGATCACGTCAGCCGGGAATACCCGTGCGGGGTATGCTGCACAAGACCATCAAGTTCCAGCTCCAGCAACTCCTGCATTACCCGCTCCACCGGCAGACCGCTGCGCTCACCCAGCCAGTCAACGCTCACGGGATTATGGTCCAGCAATGGCCAAAGCAGGCCAGGCGGCGCAGTATCGACGCTCTGCGATGAATCGGTATACGCCTCGATAGCTGCACGCAGTGGCAGGCGCAGTACCTCAAGCACGTCTCGAACGGTCTCGACCAGATGCGCGCCATCACGCAACAACTGGTGACAACCCCGTGCCTGGGTGCTGTGGATCGAACCAGGCATCGCAAATACCTCGCGATTCTGCTCCAAAGCCAGGCGCGCGGTAATGAGCGACCCGCTGTTCAGGCTGGCTTCCACCACCAGCGTGCCCAGACTTAGCCCACTGATGATTCGGTTGCGCCTGGGAAACTGACCGGCGTGGGGTGGCGCGTCGGGGGGTTGCTCGGAAACCAGCAAGCCGCCACGCTCGACAATAGCGCTGGCAAGCGTTCTGTGACGTTTCGGATAACAGTTGTCCAGGCCTGTTCCCCAGACCGCTATGGTCTGCCCGCCTGCATCCAGCGCGCCCTGGTGGCAGGCGCCGTCGATACCCAGCGCCATGCCGCTGGTCACTACCAGACCACTCTCCGCAAAGCTGCGGGCAAACTGACGCGCGGTGGCCGCACCGTGCGGGCCGGGATGACGGGTGCCGACCATCGCCAATTGAGGGTCATGCAACAGCTGCGCATTACCCTGCAGATAAAGCAGCGCGGGAGGGTCGGGAATGTCGCGCAACAACGCGGGATACTCTGGTGAACTCAGACATACCACCTGACAGCCTGGACCTTCGAGCCAGCGGTAGACAGCATCAAGCCTGGTGCCCAGCTTGGCTTCCCCCTGCTGATAGCGCTGGATGATGTCCAGCGCTGCAGGTCGCAGCCCAAGTGATTGCAGGGTGAGCAGATCGGCAGCAAGTGCATCGGCCGGATCAGGGAAATGCTGGAGCAGACGTGTCAGGGCGTGCGGCCCGACTCCTTCCAACAGGGAGAGAGTAAGCCACGCCTGCAGGGAGGACGGGGTAGCAACTGACATTGATCATCCTTGATCAGGGGTAGGCACCGCCAGAGGGCGGTGCCGCAAAGGTTCAGGGGTTACGAACCTTGTCCATGATTTCCATCTGACGGCTCGACTCGAGCACAATGCCATAGCTGGTTTTTTCGTACGGCCGGAAAACCATCAACATGCCGGCACGCTCATCGGGCAGCTGCACGCGCTCGTTCTGAATGCGATCACGCACCATTTCACCCGTCTTGTAGATGGTCAGAACGCTACCCTGCTCAAGGCCATCACGCAGGCCCTTGTTGATCACCACTACATCGTACTGACCCACCTGGGTAACGCCATTGGGCACATCGATGATCAGGCCATTGATTTCGCTGGCCGGCTCGCGGGGGAAAAACGTCGAGTTGATGGGGCGCTCTTCAGTCTGCAGCAGACGATCGTTGACGCGTACTTCCTGATTACTGCGCGTCACGTTGAGGCTGACAATATCGTCCTCGGTACCCACCACATCGCCGTTGCCGATTTCCTGTGCGTGAATCCCCAGGAATTCTCCGGTAATCGGGTCGGTATAAGCCGTTCCACGCCGGAAGATACCCATTGCGCGAATATCCGGATCGACTTGACCGCGGGCGTAGGCACGGCTACCGGCACCAACCACCACGCTTTGTGCTTCACCGCCAAGAATATAGGGGGCATTTTCCAGCACACTGGGATCGTCAATAATGCGGCCGGCCTTGAGAAAGGCGTTGATCGCTTCGAGTGGAATAGTGGGTATGGCTTCGGCGATAGGCTGGAATCGCACGGTAGGGGACAACTTGATGGTGCCTCCCTGGCCCCGGCCAACGGTGAGACGTGGCTGGCCATCAATGTAAACCAGCGAAATCAGATCGCCGGGATAAATCAGATGCGGGTTGCTGATCTGTGGGTTGGCGTGCCAGACTTCCGGCCACTTCCAGGGCAGATTCAGGAAGCGCCCGGCGATGTCCCACAGGGTATCGCCCTTGACGACCTCATAGGTTTGCGGATGGCCATCCCTGAATACCGGCTCCTGTGCCTGCACCCAAAAGCTCATCGAGAGCAACAGAAGGCCGACTAATGTTTTCCTCATGACATGAATCCCTTTATTATAGAGGCCAGCATTCGGTCTGAAGGCGCATTAGACATGCCAGACCTGTGTTATTTCCTAGCTGCTCATCATCTTAGCAGCACAATTTAGCTTTATTCCACAACTGCATCACAAACTGACATGGCCATATTAAACATTCTGGAATTTCCCGACCCACGCTTGCGTACCGTAGCCAAGCCCGTCGACAAGGTTGATGACCGAATCCGCCAACTGGTGGATGACATGTTCGAGACCATGTACGAGGCTCCCGGCATCGGTCTGGCTGCCAGTCAGGTCAATGTGCACGAACGTGTAGTGGTGATCGACTTGTCCGAAGACAGGAGTGAGCCGCGGGTTTTCATCAACCCCGATCTGGAACCTCTGACCGAGGACCTGGAAGAGATGCAGGAAGGCTGTCTGTCGGTCCCCGGCTTCTATGAAACCGTCACCAGGCCGGAGCGAGTGCGAGTTCGCGCCCTGGGGCGTGATGGTGAACCCTTTGATGAGATTTGCGAGGGCTTGCTTGCGGTGTGCATTCAACATGAATGTGACCACCTCAACGGCAAGTTGTTCGTCGACTATCTGTCCAACCTCAAGCGCGACCGGATTCGCAAGAAGCTGGAAAAATTGCACAAGCAGCAGGCCAGTGCCTAAGGTTTTGTTCGTAGATCCAAGGGCTTGCTTCGGCAAGCCTTTTTGTTTGCCCGCAGCGGGAGCCGCATGAACTCTTCAGATCTTCGCATCGTTTTCGCCGGTACACCGGAATTCGCCGCCGCCCACCTGCAAGCCATGCTTGATGCGGATCTCGACATTATCGCGGTGTATAGCCAGCCAGACCGGCCGGCAGGACGCGGCCAGAAACTTCAGGTCAGCGCGGTCAAGGAACTGGCGTTGCAACACGGCCTACCGGTGTATCAGCCGGCGAGTCTGCGCGACCCTCTTGCACAACAGGAGCTGAGCACCCTGGCACCGGATCTGCTGGTAGTGGTGGCCTACGGCCTGATTCTTCCGCAGGCAGTTCTGGACACGCCACGCCTGGGCTGCATCAACAGTCATGCATCCCTGCTACCCCGCTGGCGCGGCGCCGCGCCCATTCAGCGGGCAATAGAGGCTGGGGACAGCGAAAGCGGCGTGACCGTCATGCAAATGGAGGCGGGACTCGACACCGGTCCCATGCTGCTCAAGGTGATGACACCGATTTCGGATACTGACACCGGCGGCAGTCTGCATGACCGTCTGGCCGAGCTGGGTCCGAAGGCCGTTATCCAGGCAATTGACCTGCTGGCCAAAGGCACTGCCAAGCCCGAATCACAGGATGACAGCCTGGCAACCTATGCCCACAAGCTGAATAAATCCGATGCCCGGATCGACTGGCAACGGCCCGCCATTGAGCTGGACCGAATGATCCGGGCCTTCAACCCCTGGCCACTGGCCCATGCCCTGTGGGAAGGCCAGACGCTGAAGGTGCTGGCAGCCAGCCCCACCGAGGATCATGGCGCGCCGGGTCGGATTCTCGAGTGCAGCAAGGCCGGGCTTCTGGTTGGTTGCGGTAGCGGTGCGCTGCGCCTTACCCGGTTACAGATCCCCGGCGGTAAGCCGCTGTCGTTCAGCGACCTGTATAACGCCCGCCGCGAACAGTTCGCCCCCGGCCTGCAACTGGGCAACGGCCAATGAGCCCGCGTCTGGCTGCGGCCAATGCACTGGCCACAGTAATGGCCGGCAAGGCCTCGCTGGGTACCAGTCTTCCCGCTCAGTTGCAGCACGTAAATGACCGTGACCAGGCCTTGGCCCAGGAATTGGCCTTTGGTACCGCACGTTGGTTCCAGCGTCTGGATGGTCTGGCAAATGCTCTGCTGGAAAAGCCGCTCAAGGCTGCAGACCGCGATCTGCACGCATTGCTTCTGGTAGGTCTGTACCAGTTGTTGTTCACCCGCATACCAGCCCACGCGGCGATCGACGAAACTGTCACCGCCGCCAAAGCTTTGAAGAAACCCTGGGCCAGGGGCATGCTGAATGCCGTTCTACGCCGGGCGCAGCGAGAACATTCAGAGCTGTTCATCGCACTGGAGCGTGACCCTACCATTCGACTGTCCCACCCCCGCTGGTTACAAAAACGTCTCAAGCAAGCCTGGCCGGAGCACTGGGAGGCCATCTGTAACGCCAACAACGCGCACCCACCGATGACCCTGCGGGTGAACCAGAGTGTCATTGCTCGTCAGGCCTATATGACCAAACTGGCAGAGACAGGCCTGCCGGCCCATGAGACCCCATTCAGCGACCAGGGTATTACCCTGGAGCAATCCTGCGACGTACACCGCCTGCCCGGTTTTGCAGAGGGGGAGGTGAGCGTGCAGGACGAAGCAGCGCAATTGGCTACACCCCTGTTGGATCTGGCTGCCGGGCAGCGCGTACTGGATGCCTGCTGCGCCCCCGGGGGCAAGACCTGCCATATTCTGGAACAGGAGCCGGACCTGATGGAGCTGGTTGCTCTGGATCTGGAGCCCAAAAGACTGGAACGGGTAAGCGACAACCTGCGGCGTCTCGGATTGCGCGCGCAACTCAAGGCGGCTGATGCCCGGGAGCTTGCAGCCTGGTGGGACAGCAAGCCGTTCCAGCGTATTCTGCTGGATGCCCCCTGTTCTGCCACGGGCGTGATTCGTCGCCATCCGGATATCAAACTGACTCGTCAGGCCGAAGACATACCGGCGTTGGCGGCGTTGCAGGGCGAATTGCTCGACGCGCTCTGGCAGACGCTGGATGTGGGCGGCATCCTGGTTTATGCCACCTGCTCGGTGTTACCCGAGGAAAACAGTCAGGTGATCGGCGCTTTCCTGGATCGACAACCCACTGCCAGGGAACTGCCTGTTGCAGGCCCCTACGGATTGGCGCAACCCCACGGTCGCCAATTGCTACCTGATAACACCTGCCATGATGGCTTCTACCTGGCCAAGCTGGTAAAAATGGGCGCCGACTCTGCAGTCACCGGCTACACTGCGCAAGACAAGGGGACGTCCGCAATATGAAGATCATCATTCTCGGCGCCGGCCAGGTGGGTGGCAGTCTGGCTGCCGAGCTGGCCAGCGAAGCCAACGACATCACTGTGATCGACACCGACAGCACCCGCCTGCGCGAATTGGGTGACCGCCTGGATATCCGTACCGTGGTGGGCCGCGGGTCGTTCCCGACCGTTCTGCGCCAGGCCGGCGCGGATGATGCCGACATGCTCATCGCGGTCACCAGCAGTGATGAAACCAACATGATTGCTTGCCAGGTCGCCTACACCCTGTTTCGCACCCCGACAAAAATTGCCCGCATACGCGAGTCCGCTTATCTGACTCGCGGTGGCCTCTTTCATAACGAATCGATACCTATTGATGTACTGATCAGCCCGGAACAGGCCGTCACCACCTATGTGAAACGCCTTATCGAACATCCAGGCGCCCTGCAGGTACTGGATTTCGCCGAGGGCAAGGTTCAGTTGGTGGCGGTGCGTGCCTACTATGGCGGCCCCCTGGTTGGTCAGGAACTGCGCTTTTTGCGCCAGCACATGCCCGGTGTGGATACCCGGGTCGCGGCAATATTCCGCAAGGATCGGCCAATCATCCCCCGTGGCGACACCATTATCGAAGCTGACGACGAGGTGTTCTTTCTCGCCGCGACCCACGACATACGCGCGGTGATGAGCGAACTGCGACGCCTGGAGAAGAACTACAAGCGGGTGCTTATCGCCGGCGGCGGCAACATCGGCGAACGCCTGGCTGAAGCGATCGAGAATCGCTACCAGGTGCGTATTATTGAAAAGAACAAGTCGCGGGCCGACTATCTGTCGCAGAATCTGGACAAGACCGTCGTCCTGCACGGCAGTGCTTCGGACAAGGAATTGCTGCTCGAAGAAAATATCAAGGACGTGGATATATTCTGCGCCCTGACCAACGATGACGAAGCCAATATCATGTCTTCCATGTTGGCCAAGCGACTGGGCGCACGCAAGGTGATGGCTCTGATCAATAATCCCGCCTATGTAGATCTGGTCCAGGGCGGCGAGATCGATATCGCCATCTCGCCGTCCCAGGCAACGATCGGCACGCTGCTGACCCATGTGCGGCGTGGGGATATTGTCAACGTCTACTCGCTGCGCCGCGGTGCCGCCGAGGCAATCGAAGCTGTGGCACACGGCGACTCCCGCTCCTCAAAAGTCGTCGGCAAGATGATCGGTGAGATCGACCTGCCGCCGGGTACGACCATCGGCGCGGTAGTGCGCGGCGAGGAAGTTCTCATTGCCCACGACAACACCCTGATCGAGTCCGAGGATCATGTGATTCTGTTTGTGATCGACAAGAGACATATCCGCGACGTCGAGCGCCTGTTCCAGGTCGGCCTGACCTTTTTCTGATGACTCCCCTGACTCCGACTCGCAGGTAAACGCCGCATGCAGTACACCCAGATCCAGCGCATTCTCGGCATACTGCTCATGCTGTTTTCCACCAGCATGCTGCCGGCGGCGGCGGTCGGCCTGTATTACGGCGAACAGGCGCTAGAGGCCTTCGTCGTGGCATTTGCGATCACTGCGTTAGCTGGTCTGCTGATATGGATACCCGCACGTCATCAGCGCAATGAACTGCGCATCCGGGATGGCTACTTGATTGTGGTGATGTTCTGGCTGGTTCTGGGGTTGTTCGGGGCAGTGCCGCTGTATTTGCTCGAAATGCCGGAACTGACCATTGCCGACTCGGTGTTTGAATCCTTCTCGGGGCTAACCACCACCGGGGCCACCGTTATCACTGGCCTGGATACGCTACCGCGCTCGCTCTTGTTCTACCGTCAGCAACTTCAGTGGTTCGGAGGCATGGGGATCATCGTGCTGGCCGTGGCCATACTGCCGATGCTCGGGGTTGGCGGCATGCAACTGTATCGCGCTGAAATGCCCGGACCGCTAAAGGAGAACAAGCTCACGCCGCGGATTGCCGAGACAGCGAAAGTACTCTGGTACATCTACGCCGGCCTGACACTAGCCTGCGCTCTGGCCTACTGGGCCGCAGGTATGACGTTGTTTGATGCGGTGAGCCACGCTTTTTCGACAGTAGCCATCGGCGGCTTCTCGACTCATGACGCGAGCATTGGTTACTTCGACAGTGCCCTGATCGAATTCATCTGTATCGTCTTCATGTTCATCTCCGGGATCAACTTTGCACTGCATTTCCTTGCTTGGCGGTTCCGCTCGATTGCCAACTATTGGCTCGATCCGGAATGCCGGGCCTATGTGCTGATTCTTGGCGCGCTCTTTATTGCCTGCTGCGTGGTGCTGATCCACTTTCAGACCTACGACATCTGGACGTCGATCCGCTTTGCCGCCTTCCAGACGGTATCGATAGCGACCACCACAGGCTTCGGGGTGACTGACTTTTCCGCCTGGCCAACGGTTCTGCCTTTCCTGCTGCTCTATGCAAGCTTTATCGGTGCCAGTGCCGGCTCGACTGGTGGCGGGATGAAGGTGATTCGCGTGCTACTGCTCTACAAACAGGGCACCCGAGAGACCAAGAAGCTGATCCACCCCCACGGGGTCTTTCCGGTCAAACTCGGCAACAAGCCCGTACCCGACCGGGTCGTGGAAGCGGTCTGGGGGTTCTGTGCCGTTTATGTGTTCGCGTTTGCGGTGCTGTTTCTGATTCTACTGAGCACCGGGCTGGATTTTGTTACCGCCTTTTCGGCCCTGGCAGCCTGCATGAATAACCTGGGCCCGGGTCTTGGCGAGGTTTCAACCCACTACGGTGAGTTGAGCGCTACGGTGAAATGGATTCTCAGCTTTGCCATGCTACTCGGGCGTCTTGAAGTGTTTACCCTGCTGGTCCTGTTTACTCCGATGTTCTGGGCCCGTTGAAACAGGAGGACCATCACAGGTCCTCTTCATCATCCACAAATGCCAGACCGGCACCTTCGCCGGCAATACGGCGCTGGATGATCATCTTCAGGATCGGGGCCTCGATGGGCATATCCTGCACCTGACCCTCAACGATGGTGCCTGCGGCCAGAGCGGCAAGGTCCGGATTTTCAACGAACACACCACCATCTGAAAGATCCCGGGTCTGTCCGTACACATCACCGATGTCCGGATGGCTTATCCGGATTCTGCATTTCATCGGGGTACGCGGGTGCTGCCGCTGATTTGACATGTTCTAATCCTGTCTTATGACTGCAAGGTCAGTACCATTTTTTCTCACCCGGCGGGCGTTTCTTGAAACGCTTCATGCTCCACATGTACTGGCTGGGCCAGCGCCGCACATAGCTCTCAATCATTGCGCTCATGCAGGCAGTCGCCTCGGTGACATCGCTACTGTAAAGGGCATCGGGCGCGGCTTCCACAATCACTTTGAACCCGCGGCCACCGGGCAGGCGCACACAGTGCATGAACAGAGCCTGTGCATCGCCACCCCGCAGGAGATTGGGAACGAATTTGCTGGTTAGCGCAGACACCGCAAAAAAGGGCACAAACTCGCCGCTCTTAACCGCAGGTTCAGGATCGGCTGGAATGCCCACCACACCGCCACGGCGCACCTCCCGCATGATCATCGCGATGCCTTCCCGTGTCGAGGGCGCTACCCGATTACCCAGTTGCGCGCGCTGACTGCGCAACAGCTCGTCCACAGCGGGCTGTTTGGGGGGTCGAAAGAAGATGACCGGTGAGCATTGCGAACAAAACCAGTGATTGAGCACTTCCCAGTTGCCCAGGTGGCTGGTGATAGCCACTACCGCTTTGCCCGCCTCGAGCGCTCCATGCAGCAATTGAGCGCCTTCCACTTCGGTCACCAGCCTGACAGTGCGCTCGGGCTTCCACATCCAGGCGCAGGCGCTTTCAGCGAAGCTGCGGCCTGTATCCAGCAGAGTTTGGCGTATCAACTGTTGGCGGTCGGTTTCAGCCATTTCCGGCATGCAGTGGGTCAAATTGATGCGCACCACCTCTTTCGAGCGATTGGGGAGCTTCCACAGCAGCCATCCGGCTGCGGCGCCCAGGCCCTGAGCCAGCTTGAATGGCAGCAGGGAAAACAACCTGAGAAAACCAACGATGATTGCGCCCTTGAACCGCTCCACAGATACCTCGCTTGAGAGAAAATTGTATTGTAGCCGCATAAACCTGAAGGCAATAAGCACCTGAGTCCGCTTTGCAGGCGAACAGGGCCAGCGCCCGGTGGGTTTCAGGCCCCGGCCAGCTCGCAATAACGGAAGCAATCCCTGGTGTGGTCCATCACCATGCCGGTGGCCTGCATAAAGGCATAACAGATAGTTGGCCCGACAAAGGTGAAGCCGGCCCGCTTCAATGCCTTGCTCATCGCCTGAGCCTGATCGGTCGTTACCGGCACCTCACTGATATTGGCAAACGCGTTGATTCGAGGTGCGCCGCCAACAAAAGCCCAAAGCCATTCACCCGGGTCGGTCTGTTCGGCAAGCCGCAACCAGGCCTGGGCATTCTGCCGTGCACCCCGAACTTTCAGGCGGTTGCGGATGATCCCCGGATCTTCAAGTAGCTCAAGCAGGTCATCTTCACTCTGTTGCGCCATGAACTGGGGGTCGAACCCCTGGTACACCTGACGGTAGCGGTCGCGCTTTTTCAGCACGGTGATCCATGACAGACCGGCCTGAAAACCATCAAGCAGCAGTTTTTCGAACAGCCGCTGGGCGTCGTACTCCGGCACGCCCCATTCCGCGTCATGGTAACGCTGGTATATCGGGTCATCCGAGCACCATGCGCATCGGTGTTGCACCGCTCTGGTGGGCGCTTTTTCTGAATTCATACTCACTCCCTGGGCTTGCAACACGTGGTCAGACAGTGAAGTTACGCCACGCGGCGGCTGCACTCCTGTATGTACAGGCCCGTCTGATTGTATACTGCGCCCTTTCTTAAAATGCCAAATCGGACAGACAACGTGACTCAGACCAACCCAGCCACCCAAAGCTTCCAAGGATTGATCCTTGCCCTGCAAAGTTACTGGGCCGAAAAGGGCTGTGTACTGCTCCAGCCCTACGATATGGAAATGGGTGCCGGCACCTTCCACACGGCCACCTTCCTGCGTGCGATCGGCCCCGAAGCCTGGCACGCCGCCTACGTCCAGCCAAGCCGTCGTCCAGGTGACGGGCGCTATGGCGAAAACCCCAATCGCCTGCAGCATTATTACCAGTTCCAGGTCGTGCTCAAGCCCAATCCGGCTGATATGCAGGAGCTGTATCTGGACTCGCTGAATCATATCGGCATCGACACCAGCGTACATGACGTGCGCTTTGTCGAGGACAACTGGGAGTCGCCAACGCTGGGCGCCTGGGGCCTGGGCTGGGAGGTATGGCTGAACGGCATGGAAGTGACCCAGTTCACTTATTTCCAGCAAGTGGGTGGTGTCGAGTGCTATCCGGTTACCGGCGAGATCACCTACGGTCTGGAACGTCTGGCAATGTACCTGCAGGGCGTAGACTCGGTGTACGACCTGGTGTATTCCGATGGTCCCTTCGGCAAGGTGACCTACGGCGACGTGTTCCACCAGAACGAAGTGGAGCAATCGACCTACAACTTCGAGCACGCCAACGTCGAAAAGTTGCTCGAACTGTTCGACTTCTACGAGAGCGAGGCCAATCGCCTGATGGCCGCCGAACTGCCGCTGCCAGCCTATGAAATGGTGATCAAGGCTTCACACACCTTCAATCTGCTCGACGCCCGCCGCGCCATTTCGGTGACCGAGCGTCAGCGTTACATCCTGCGCGTGCGTACGTTGTCACGCGCCATTGCCCAGAGCTATCTGATGGCCAGGGCGCGTCTGGGCTTTCCAATGGCGACGGCGGAACTGCGCGATGAAGTACTGGCCAAATTGAAGGAGGCCGAATAATGCAGCAGGATTTTCTGGTTGAACTGGGCACCGAAGAGCTGCCCCCAAAATCCCTCAAGCGACTGGCCGAAGCGTTTCTGAGTGGTGTCGAAAAGGGTCTGCAGGACGCTGGGCTTGGCTATAGTGCAGCACGCTATTACGCTGCGCCCCGGCGCCTGGCAATACTGGTGGACGCACTCGAGACCCAACAGCCTGATCGCAACAATCAGATGGATGGCCCACCGCTACAGGCCGCCTTTGACGCGGAAGGTAAACCAACCAAGGCCGCGGAAGGCTTTGCCCGCAAGTGCGGAGTTGCGGTATCCGACCTTGATAGCAGCGGTCCCAAACTGCGTTACGTTCAGAGCATTCCAGGCCAGGCTGCCGCCCAGCTACTGCCGGGCATCGTCGACAGTGCCCTGGCTGCGCTGCCGATTCCCAAGCGTATGCGCTGGGGCGCTCGCAAGACCGAATTTGTCCGTCCTACCCAGTGGCTGGTCATGCTCCAGGGGGACTCGATCGTCCCCGGCGAGATTCTTTCCCAGACCGCTGATCGCAGCTCGCGGGGGCATCGCTTCCATCATCCCGATCAAGTACGCATCAGCACGCCGGCAAGCTATGTTGAACAGATGCGTGACGCCCACGTGATTGCCGATTTTGCCGAACGCCGGGAAATGATTCGGGCACGTGTTAATGAGCTGGCGGCTGCAGAGCAGGGCACGGCAATCATGCCTGACGATCTGCTCGATGAGGTCACCGCACTGGTGGAATGGCCCGTGCCTCTGGTATGCAGTTTCGAGGAGCGCTTCCTTGACGTTCCCCAGGAAGCGCTGATCTCGACCATGCAGGACAACCAGAAGTATTTCTGCCTGCTGGATAACGCTGGCAAGCTGCTGCCACGTTTTATTACCGTGGCGAACATCGAGAGTAAGGACCCGGCGCAAATCATTTCCGGTAATGAAAAGGTCGTGCGTCCACGCCTGACCGATGCCGAGTTCTTTTTTCGCCAGGACAAGAAGAACCCACTGGCTGAGCGCAATACGCAGCTTGCCAATGTCGTTTTCCAGGCCCAGCTCGGCAGCGTATTCGACAAGGCCCAGCGGGTCTCGGCACTGGCAGAGTACATCGCAGCACAGATTGGCGGCGACGCTGGCCGTGCAGGGCGCGCGGGCCTGCTGAGCAAGTGTGATCTGGCAACAGAAATGGTCGGTGAGTTTCCAGAGCTTCAGGGCATTGCCGGGTATTACTACGCATTGCATGACGGCGAGCCCGAAGACGTAGCGCTGGCGCTAAATGAACAATACATGCCCCGTGGCGCAGGCGCCGAGTTGCCAACTACCCTTACCGGCGCTGCCGTTGCACTGGCAGACAAGCTGGATACCCTGGTCGGCATTTTTGGTATCGGTATGCTGCCCACCGGCAGCAAGGACCCTTACGCCCTGCGCAGGGCCGCGCTGGGTGTGTTGCGGATTCTGATCGAGAAACGCCTGGAGCTGGACCTGATTGCCACCATCACCGTAGCTGTTGAGCAATATGCTTCGCAGATCAAGACCACACCGGACCTTGGCGCACAGGTGCAGGAATTTGTGTTTGATCGTCTGCGTGCCCGCTATGAGGATGAGGGGATTGATGTTGCGGTGTATCAATCCGTAAGGGCAGTAGCCCCCGCCTCGCCGCTGGATTTTGATCAACGTGTTCAGGCTGTGCAGCATTTCCGCCGCCTGCCGGAAGCCGAGGCTCTAGCCGCTGCCAACAAGCGGGTTTCCAACCTGCTCAGCAAGGCAGGAACGGAGGTCAGCACTGACATCAATCAGACATTGCTCACCGAGCCAGCCGAGCAGACACTCGCCAAGGCGATAGTCGAAGCCGAAGAGCGTGTTGCACCCCTGGCCACGGAAAGACGTTACAGCGACGCCCTGGAGCGTCTGGCATCATTGCGAGGCCCAGTCGACGGCTTCTTTGAACAGGTGCTGGTGAACGCGGATGACGAGCAGCTAAAAGCCAATCGCTACGCCTTGCTGGCCAAGCTCCGTGGGCTGTTTCTTGGTGTCGCTGATATCTCGTTGTTGAGCTGATGGCTGGAGCGGGCAAGGGCATGGATAAGCTGATCATTCTCGACCGTGATGGCGTGATCAACGAGGACTCCGATGCTTACGTGAAGAGCCTCGACGAATGGATACCCATACCGGGCTCCATCGAGGCCATCGCCAGATTGAGCAAGGCCGGTTGGCTGGTTGCCGTAGCCACCAACCAATCGGGTCTGGCGCGGGGGTTTTTCGACCATGACGACCTGCAACTCATGCATGACGCCTTGCAGCAAAGGGTGGCTGGGCAGGGTGGTCGCGTTGACCTGATACGTTTCTGTCCCCATGGCCCGGACGATCTATGTGACTGTCGCAAGCCCCGTAGCGGATTGTTCAGACAGATTGCCGAGCATTTCTGCCTGCCACTTGAGGGCGTGCCCGTTGTTGGCGACAGCCTGCGTGACCTGGAGGCCGGCGTTGCCGTCGGTTGTGAACCCTTTCTGGTAAGAACCGGAAAGGGAAGCCAGACCGAGCTCAAGGCGCTACCGGATGGCACTCGTATATTCGATAACCTGGCCGCTGTGGCCGATCATCTTCTGGATAATTGAACCATGTCACTGATGCCCCTGCGCGTCGTTCTGTTCTATCTACTGTTGGCCATCAGCGCAGGCATCTGGGGTTTGCTGATGCTGATAATAGCCCCCTGGCTGCCCTACCGCTGGCGGTTTACCCTCATCGTCGGCTGGTGGAGCCGAGTGGCCATCTGGCTGACAGTGCATATTGTCGGCATCCGCTACGAAGTGACGGGGCAGGAAAATATTCCCGATCGGGCTGGCGTGATTCTGGCCAACCATCAGAGCACCTGGGAGACGTTTTTCCTGCAGCAGGTATTCCGTCCGCAGACTCAGTTGATCAAGAAAGAACTTCTTTATGTTCCTTTTTTTGGCTGGGCTTTTGCCCTCGCCAAACCCATTGCTATCGACCGGGCCAACGGGCGGGACTCACTCAAGCAACTCAGCCAACTGGGCGGCAAACGTCTGGCTGAAGGCATCTGGATTCTGGTTTTCCCCGAAGGCACTCGCAAGTTACCCGGAGAGCCTGTGAAATTTTCCCGCGGCGGCGCCGCCCTGGCCTGCATGAACGATGCGCCGGTGGTACCTGTGGCACACAATGCCGGTGAGTTCTGGCCAAAGGTGGGGTGGGGCAAGAAACCGGGTACTATCCGCGTGATGATTGGCCCGGCGCTGTATCCTAAGGGCAGGGATCCACGTGCTATTGTGGAACTCAACAAGCAAACCGAAGCGTGGATCAATCAGGCTCTCGCTTCAGTCGTTCGAGACTGAATCCAGATCTGCCAGTTATTGTCAGGAGACCGTTCACTATGGGTATTAATGATTATCTGCGTCGTCTGGCAGAACTCAAGGGATCGGACCTGTTCCTGAGCGTTGGTGCGCCACCTACCGCCAAGTGTGAAGGCTCCTATGTACGTCTGGGCTCAGAACCGCTACCCAAAGGCTCAGTCAAGGCTATGGCCTACGAGCTGATGAGTGAGCGCCAGGCCCAGGAGTTTGAACGGGATCTGGAGATGAACCTGGCTGTCGGCATTGCCGGTGCAGGGCGTTTTCGCGCGAACGTGTATTTGCAACGTGGTGAAGTAGCCATGGTGGTGCGTTATATCAACGATCAGATACCCAGTTTTGCCGAACTGGGCTTACCGCCCGTACTGGAACGCCTGGTCATGCTGGATCGGGGCCTGATTCTGGTAACCGGCTCAACCGGCTCGGGCAAATCCACGACACTGGCTGCCATGCTGGATTACCGGAACACCAACCGCGCCGGTCACATTGTATGCATCGAAGATCCCATCGAATTCCTGCATCATCATAAGGAATCGATCATTGATCAACGGGAAGTCGGCCTCGACACCCACAGCTTCAAGGATGCCTTGCACAACGTGCTCCGCGAAGCTCCCAATGTGATCATGATCGGTGAAATACGTGATCGCGAAACCATGCAGCACGCCCTTCACTATAGCGAAACGGGTCACCTTGTGCTGGCAACCATGCATGCTACCAACACCGTACAAGCGGTGGACCGCATGGCCAATATGTTCCCCGAGGATGCGCGGCCGCAGATCCTCGGAGATATCTCGATGAACCTGGCAGCAATCATTGGCCAACGCTTGGCCAAAGGTATTAACAAACCGAGGATCCCCGTTGTTGAGGTCATGGTCAGAACACCCTACATCGTGAACCTGATCGCCCGTGGAGAAATTCAGGATATTCGCGATGCGATGTCCAGAGCGACCGACGACAAGGCACTGCAGACGTACGACCAGCACCTTTTCCAATTGATTACCGAAAAAGCCATTACCCTCAAGGAAGCTGTGCGGCTGGCAGACTCACGGAACGATCTTATTCTGCGCACCCGAATGGAGGCATCAAGTAGTACGCCCACCCCGGTCGCCAAGCCTGTATCCGCCCCAAACTCGGCGGAGCTCAAAGAAAAGCCGGCTCAACCCGCTCAGTCCACCTCGTTTGACTCTGATTTGACGGATGATTTCCGCTGAAAACCAGCCAACGGTAAGCGGCAAAACTGCATCAGAGCCGGAAATCACTCGTAACTTACTGATAGTAAAAAAGAAACCCCCGGTAGCACGATGCTACCGGGGGTTTCTTTTTTGACAAGAACAAGCTACAGATTTTTACACATCGAGATTCGAAACGGCCAAGGCATTCGTCTCAATGAACTCCCGCCGGGGCTCCACATGGTCGCCCATGAGCGTGTTGAATATCTGATCCGCTGCGATGGCGTCTTCGATGTTCACACGCAACATGCGACGGCTATCGGGATCCATGGTGGTTTCCCAGAGCTGATCCGGGTTCATCTCACCCAAGCCCTTATAGCGCTGAATAGTGTGCCGACGAGCCGTCTCACTCATCATCCATTCCAGGCCTTCCTTGAAATGGGTGATCGGTTTCTTCTTCTCGCCGCGCTGCATGTAGGCACCCTCTTCAAGGAGGCTCTGCAGCTTCTCGCCGAGTTCGGCCATGGTGCGGTAATCATTACTGGCGAACAGGTCGCGGTTGAACGTCACATAGCTGGAAAGACCGTGGGAGATAGACTCGACCTCGGGCAGCCAAAGGTGGCGCTCGCGGTCTTCACGCAGGCTTACGTTATATTGCTGGCCGGATTTCTCGCCTGTCTTGACCATGGTCTCGAATTGAGCAACCCAGTTATCCATAAAGGCCTTATCGGCCAGATTTTCCTGGGAAAGACGAGGCAGGTAGATAAAGTGCTCCATCAGCTCCAGTGGATAGAGGCGAGCAAGACGCTTGAGGGTCTTCATTACCGCGCGGAACTCCTGGACGATACGCTCCAGGCCTTCTCCTGTGATGCCTGGGGCATCTTCGTTGACGAACAGGTAGGAGTCTTCAAGGGCCGACTGGGTCAGGTATTCTTCCAGAGCCTCATCGTCCTTAAGGTACTGCTCCTGCTTGCCTTTCTTGATTTTGTAGAGCGGTGGCTGCGCTATATAGATATAACCACGCTCGATCAGCAATGGCATTTGCCGGAAGAAGAAGGTCAGTAGCAGTGTGCGAATGTGCGAGCCGTCAACGTCGGCGTCGGTCATGATGATGATGTTGTGATACCGGAGCTTGTCTACGTTGAACTCATCACGACCGATACCGCAGCCCAGGGCTGTGATCAGAGTGCCCACCTCGGCGGAGGAGAGCATCTTGTCGAACCGCGCCTTTTCCACGTTGAGAATCTTGCCCTTGAGTGGCAGGATTGCCTGAGTCTTGCGGTTGCGGCCCTGTTTGGCAGAGCCGCCCGCAGAATCACCCTCCACTATGTACAGTTCTGAGAGTGCTGGATCTTTCTCCTGGCAATCAGCCAACTTACCGGGCAGGCCTGCAATGTCCAGAGCGCCTTTACGGCGTGTCATCTCACGTGCCTTACGAGCGGCTTCACGCGCACGAGCGGCGTCGATCATCTTACCCACTACGGCCTTGGCTTCGTTTGGACGCTCGAGAAGATAATCAGAAAATGATTTATTCATTTCCTGCTCTACAGCAGTCTTGACCTCGGAGGAGACCAATTTGTCTTTGGTCTGGGAGGAAAACTTGGGATCGGGAACCTTGACCGAGATAATTGCGGTCAGGCCTTCACGGGCGTCATCACCTGACGTACTTACCTTGAGTTTTTTTAGCAGGTTCTCCTGCTCGATGTAGCTGTTAAGCGTACGAGTTAGAGCACTACGGAAGCCAGCAAGGTGCGCTCCACCATCACGTTGGGGAATATTGTTGGTGAAGCACAGAATGCTTTCGTTGAAGCTGTCATTCCACTGCATCGCTACTTCTACCGCGATGCCGTCTTCACGTTGAAAGTTGAAGTGAAAAACGGAGTTGATTGTGGTCTTGTTGACGTTGAGGTAATCAACAAACGCACGTAACCCACCCTCATACTTGAACAGTTCCTTTTTCCCCGTGCGCTCATCCGAAAGGTGAATACCTACGCCAGAGTTCAGGAAAGAAAGTTCACGCAGGCGCTTGGCCAGAATATCCCAGCTGAAACCAATGCTGGTAAAGGTCTCGGCTGATGGCTTGAAGTGAATCTGGGTGCCCGTTGTTTCGGTATCACCGACAGCCTTTAGCGGGTGTTGAGGGACGCCATGGACATATACCTGCTCCCATACCTTACCGGCACGGCGAACAGTCAGAATAAGCTCCTCGGACAGAGCGTTTACAACCGAGACGCCAACGCCGTGCAAACCACCAGAGACCTTGTAGCTGTTATCGTCAAACTTACCACCCGCATGCAGAACGGTCATGATGACCTCCGCTGCAGACACACCCTCTTCGTGCATATCCACCGGTATTCCACGGCCATTGTCCCGAACCGTGATCGACTCGTCGGTATGGATCACAATGGTGATATCGGTACAGTGACCTGCAAGGGCCTCGTCGATTGAGTTATCTACTACCTCAAATACCATATGGTGCAGACCAGTACCGTCATCCGTGTCGCCGATGTACATGCCAGGGCGTTTTCGCACTGCATCCAGGCCCTTGAGGACCTTGATGCTTGATGAATCGTAGGCTCTTTCTTCGGTCATAATCTCGTCACTCCAGACAACTTTCGGTCTGCACAATGTGTCCATGTTCCACGTGGAACATGGTCAGTAATGTTTCTTTTTGCCAGGACCGGGCGAGCTGTTCAGCCTCTACACCGGTAATAAATACCTGGCAATTCAAGCCCTCAAGTAATGCACAAAGGGCTTTTCGGTGATGCTCATCAAGCTCCGAGGGCAGATCATCCACCAGAAAAATGCAATCCTGTTGACGCCCCCGCTCCTTGAGCAGGTAACCCTGGGCGATCTTCAGCGCGCATACCACAAGCTTTTGCTGGCCTCGGGAAAGAACCTCGGCAGCGTTCATACCTTTGATGCGTAGTCTCAGATCGGCTCGCTGAGGGCCTGCCTGGGTATGCCCTAACTGACAATCGCGCTCAAACTGAGAGTCGAGCACCAATTGCAAATCACGCTCTTTATCCCAGCCACGGTAATAGCTAAGTGTTAAATCTTCCAGGCTGACGAGCTGGGCGAGGACGTCCTCAAATACCGGCTTCAGCTTGGCAATGTACGCGCGCCTATACAGATCAATTCTTTCACTTGAACTGACCAGCTCCGCTTCCCAAGGAGCCAATTGTGAACGCTCAATTCTACCACGTCGGAGCAGCGAATTCCGTTGCTTGAGGCTTTTTTGCAGCCGCTGCCAGGTGCTCAGAAATTGATGTTCCACGTGGAACACACCCCAGTCGAGGTACTGACGTCGCTGTTTTGGAGCACCTTCGAGCAGCCTGAAACTATCAGGATTAATCAACTGCAAGGGTAAGGTGTCTGCCAGCTGGGCCGTGCTACGTACAGTTTGGCCATCAATACGGATCTGATAATCCGCCGCCTTGCTGCGTGTAATCCCCATAGTGGTTTGCACGCCATTATTGAGCAATAACTCACCAAAGACTGTGCAGGCGTCATGTTCATGCTGGATAACGGGCTGCAGACGCGTGCTACGAAATGAGCGGGCCAGGCCAAGAATATGAATAGCTTCAAGCAGGCTGGTTTTGCCGCTGCCGTTATCGCCGTAGATGAGGTTGATATGTGGGGAGGGGTAGATCGTCACCGGGTGCAGATTACGCACCGCGGTGACTGACAATCGCTTGAGGGGCATGAAGTATCGAGTTACCTACAGACGCATCGGCATGACAACATAAACACTGTCATCAGTTTCGGATTCCTGTACCAAGGCACTACTGTTGGCGTCAGAAAGAATCATCTTCACTTGCTCGTTACTCAAGACGTTCATCACGTCCAGCAGATAACTGACGTTGAAGCCAATTTCGAGAGCACTGCCGTTATAATCAACAGCAATATCTTCTTCGGCCTCTTCCTGTTCAGGATTGTTCGCCTGAATCTTCAACAGTGAATCACTCAGCATCAAACGAATACCGCGGTACTTCTCGTTGGAGAGAATCGCGGTACGGCTGAATGCATTGCGTAACACCTGACGGTCAGCAAGAACAATCTTGTCACCACCACGGGGCAGAACCCGTTCGTAGTCGGGAAATTTTCCGTCAACCAGTTTGGACGTAAAAGTGAAGTCGCCAGTAGTCGCGCGTATATGATGGGTACCCAATACGATAGAGACCATGTCGTCAGCTTCTCCGAGAAGCCGAGCCAGTTCGAGTATGCCCTTACGCGGGACAATCAACTGATAGCGTTCCTGATAGTCAATGTCTGCGTCCAGAGTACACATGGCCATACGATGCCCATCTGTGGCAACGGCGCGCAGTTGTCCTTTGTTGATTTCCAGTAACATGCCGTTGAGGTAATACCGCACGTCCTGTTGCGCCATCGCAAAACTGGTTCGCTCAATAAGACGGCGCAATTTATTCTGGTTGACCTGGAAGGTCATGGAACCCGGACCTTCTTCCACATTAGGGAAATCCGAAGCGGGCAGGGTAGCCAACGTAAAACGGCTGCGGCCGGCCTTGATTACTGCCTTGTTGTCTTCAACCTTGAGCGTTATGGCAACGTCGTCAGGTAATGACTTGCAGATGTCCATGAGTTTGCGCGCGGGTACAGTTATCTCACCAGCCTCCGCAGGCTCATCCAGCTGGATCCTTCCGACCAGCTCAACCTCAAGGTCAGTGCCGGTCAGCGACAGCGTGTTTCCATCCACTACCAGCAGAACGTTCGAAAGGACCGGTAGGGTCTGACGACGCTCCACGACCCCGGCTACCAGTTGCAAGGGTTTCAACAGGGCTTCACGCTGAATGGTAAATTGCATTGTCTTCCTTCGACCTCGTGCAGTATGAAAACGGTTACCGGGTAGTCAACCTCAAGTGGTCAACGTCCTCAGCAGATTTTTGTAGTCTTCCCTTATGTCTGCATCCATCTCGCGCAGCTCGGCAATCTTTCTTGTGGCGTGCAGTACCGTGGTGTGATCACGGCCGCCAAAGGCATCGCCGATTTCAGGAAGACTATGATTAGTCAGCTCCTTGGACAGCGCCATGGCTACCTGGCGTGGCCTGGCAACCGACCTGGACCGGCGCTTGGACAGCACATCCGACACCTTGATCTTGTAGTACTCGGCCACGGTGCGTTGAATATTGTCGATACTGACCAATTTGTCCTGTAACGCCAGAAGGTCCTTGAGCGATTCACGAATCAACTCGATCGTGATGTCCCTGCCCATGAAGTGAGCGCTGGCGATAACACGCTTCAATGCCCCCTCCAGCTCACGAACGTTTGACCGAATGCGCTGGGCTATAAAAAAAGCGGCATCATGGGGTAAATCCACTCGGGACTGCTCGGCCTTCTTCATAAGAATAGCGACCCGTGTTTCCAGCTCAGGTGGCTCTACAGCAACCGTCAGCCCCCAACCAAATCGGGATTTGAGACGCTCTTCAAGGCCATCGATTTCTTTCGGGTAACGGTCACTGGTGAGGATTACCTGTTGCCCACCCTCAAGCAACGCATTGAAGGTGTGAAAAAACTCTTCCTGGGAACGTTCTTTCTTGGCAAAGAACTGGATATCGTCAATAAGCAACGCATCGACCGAGCGGTAATATCGCTTGAAGTCATTGATCGCATTCATCTGCAACGCTTTAACCATATCGGCGACAAAACGCTCGGAATGGAGATAAACGATCTTGGCAGCAGGATTGCGTTTGAGTAGGTGATTGCCGACCGCATGCATCAGGTGGGTCTTGCCCAGGCCAACTCCGCCATAAAGAAACAACGGGTTGTAGCCGTGTTTGGGATTATCAGCTACCTGCCAAGCTGCAGCTCGGGCCAACTGGTTGGACTTGCCCTCAACAAAATTCTCAAAGGTGAAGCTGCGGTTCAGATAGCTGGTGTGTTTGATAACGGGGGAGCTAGGGCCACCCTGATCCGCGCGTTGTGGCGGGCGCGGATCATCTTCCTCGATCCTTGACCGTTGACCCTGCTCAGGTTGAAACCCCTGGGCAATAACCTGCGTGCGAGGCATCACAGGGGCGCTTGCCGAGCGAAGGGTATCTTCGGAAGCAGCCACAGACTGCGCCGGCTGAGCACGCGGTGTAGGCGCCGCAGAGGCTGCCCTGCGGCTGCCTATAAGAAGAGATACCAGTGGCGCTTGCCCCTGAGACAGATCATCAAGCAGCTCTTGGACCCTGTTCAGGTACTTATCGTTAACCCAGTCGAGAACGAACCTGTTAGGCGCGTAAAGTCTCAGCTCAGCCTGGTCACCATCAACCTGCAACGGTCGGATCCAGGTATTGAACTCTTGGGATGGTAGCTCATCACGCAAAAAATCGATGCATTGCTGCCAGAGTACAACCGACACGTATTCCCCCGGTCCTTCCGTCTGGAACGACATTATTATTGGTCTGACAGGACAGCGCCAAGGGCTGACCTACCGGCTAAATTAAGGGTTCATTCTAGCCTCTAAAGGCCCTACTTATCCACACTCTTACCGCTGGCGTGAGGCACGTGAACCCAGCAACCTGAGGTTATGGTTGGACCGCCAAAGTCCCCGAATAGTCAATGACTGGCGGCATAAGCCGTGTGTACAAGTCATGGTGAGACCTGTTGAAAAGATGCCCAAAAATCTGTGGGTAAAACAGCCTGTGGATATAAAGGCAGGTTATCCACACCCTCCACACACGACTAGCACCCATCCGAACACTGTTTATCTACAATCTTTTAACCTCGCCAAGACAATGAAAAACAAGGAGAAAACTGGGTTACCCACAGAAAACCTGCTGACCATTAGCATTAACATCATCAGTCTTTAAGAAAAGATCTTTTATATATTGTTTTTAATGACATGGAACGCCAAATCGAATTGACCTGCCAAGGGTTATTCTCTAGAATTGCCGGTCCCTTGAAGGGGCTCACTGCTCTGACGCGAATCAATCAGGTATCCCAAGATGAAAAGAACATTTCAACCCAGCGTTTTGAAGCGCAAGCGTAACCACGGTTTCCGTGCTCGCATGGCTACTTCCAACGGTCGCAACGTACTGGCCCGTCGTCGTGCCAAAGGTCGCAAGCGCCTGTCAGCTTAAGACCGGTTGTACTGGTGGACCGCGGATTCAAACCTGAATACAGGCTACTTACGCCTGGGCAATTCAAGCTTGTATTTGATGGTGCCACTCGCAAAGCCTCCGGGCCCTACGTGCTGCTGTTGGCCAGGTCTAACGACCTGGGCCACCCGCGCCTGGGTCTGGTCATTGCCAAGAAAAGTGTCAAACGCGCTGTTGATCGCAATCGGGTCAAACGCATTGCCAGAGAGTCATTCAGGCTGAACAAGTCAGAACTCGGCAATCTCGACATTGTTGTCCTGGCCCGCAAGGGCCTGGGCGAACTTGATAATGCCGCGCTACACGATATGTATAGAGGCATGTGGCGCAAGCTGGCAAAGTCTGCTGACAAGCCACCCCGTTCACGCCATTCCGGACCCCCATCATCCAATGCGTAATCTCGCAGTCGGACTGATCAAGGTTTACCGTTACGCTATCAGTCCCCTGATGGCTAGTCATTGTCGTTTCTATCCTTCCTGTTCCTGCTATGCCCAGGAGGCCATCGAATCACATGGTCTGCTACGCGGCAGCCTGTTGAGCGCGAAACGACTTGGCCGCTGTAATCCCTGGGGCGACGGGGGTTATGATCCCGTACCACCCGCCACTGCCAACCATTCTTCCCAGATGAACAAGCCATGAACATGCAACGAAATATCCTGATAGCTGCTTTGCTCGTGATTACCTATCTCATGGTTCTGCAGTGGAATTCAGACTACGGCCAACCTGAGCTGCCTGAGGCGGTTACCAATCAGCAACCTGCTGATCAGAATCCAGGCTCGGACGTACCCGCAGCGATATCCAACCAGACTGCGGCGGCTTCGGCAGATGATGTGCCCACGGCAGTCGAACCCGGCACTGCCGAAATACCCGATGCGCCTGCCTCCTCACAGGCAAACGGAAACCTTATCAAGGTAGCGACAGATACCTTGCTGGTGGCCATTGACCCACGTGGCGGTGATCTGGTCGATCTGTCCTTGCCCCAATACCCGGTGCGCAAGGATCGTCCAGACCTGCCATTTCCGATTCTGGAACGCTCCGGCGGCATGACTTACGTAGCGCAAAGTGGTCTGACCGGCAAGAATGGCGTTGATGCGCGACCTACAGGTCGCCCTCTGTATACATCCGAGAGTCAGAACTACAGCCTCGGTGATGACGATCAGGTAGTAGTTGACCTGAGCTATGAAGATGCTGGCGTCAGTTATATCAAACGTTTCACCTTTACTCGCGGTCAGTACCTGGTTGATGTCGACTATCTGATTGATAACCAGAGCGGTGAGAGCTGGAGCGGAAATCTCTACGGCCAGATCAAACGCGATGACAGTCCTGATCCCTCAAGCTCCAGCGCCACAGGGATGGCGACTTACCTGGGTGCAGCTTACTGGGCAGCTGATGAGTCCTACACCAAAGTCGATTTTTCCGACATGGACAAGCGTGCTCTGAAAGAAACCGTTGAAGGCGGTTGGGTTGCCTGGCTACAGCATTATTTCGTCAGTGCCTGGGTTCCGCCAGCTGGCCAACAGCATGTGTATCAGACCCGCAAGGATAGTGCTGGCAATTACATCGTCGGCTTCACCAGTCCTGCAACAGTGGTACCAGCCGGCCAACAGGCAAGCATTTCAGCCGATTTTTACGCCGGTCCGAAAATTCAGGATCGATTGGAGGCAATTTCGCCCGGTCTGGAGCTGACCGTTGACTACGGCTTCCTCTGGTGGATCGCACAGCCGCTATTCTGGGTTCTGAGTTTCATTCACGGTTTCGTTGGCAACTGGGGCTGGAGCATCATCCTGCTCACCCTTTTGATCAAACTCGTATTCTTCCCGCTATCGGCCACCAGCTATCGCTCCATGGCCAATATGCGCCGTGTAGCCCCAAAACTGGCCGCGTTGAAGGAACAACACGGCGATGATCGGCAGAAAATGTCCCAGGGCATGATGGAGCTCTATAAGAAGGAGAAGATCAACCCGCTGGGTGGCTGCCTGCCTATCCTGGTTCAGATGCCGGTCTTCATTGCCTTGTACTGGACGTTGATGGAAAGCGTAGAGATGCGTCAGGCCCCCTGGCTTGGCTGGATCACCGACCTGTCACTCAAGGATCCCTATTTCATTCTGCCGATCCTGATGGGCGCGACGATGTTCATTCAACAGCAGTTGAACCCAACGCCGCCTGATCCGATGCAGGCCAAGGTACTCAAGATGCTACCCATAGTGTTTACCTTTTTCTTCCTGTGGTTCCCGGCTGGTCTGGTGCTGTACTGGGTGGTCAACAACATCCTGTCCATTGCACAGCAGTGGTACATTACCAGGCAGATAGAGAAAGGCGCTGCCGCAAAGAACTGACCTCGCAATGGTCCAAGCAAACGCCCCGTAATCGGGGCGTTTTGCTGTAAGCCCAAAAGACAACATATTGGAGATCGCACATGGGCCCCAGTTATCACGTAGATACTATCGCTGCGATCGCAACCCCTCCTGGGCAGGGTGGTGTTGGCATAGTCCGTGTATCCGGGCCTGCAGCGTTACAGATCGCACAACAGATCAGTCGTCTGCAGCCAAAACCCCGACATGCCCATTACGGCACTTTCTGGCAAGGTGACACAGCTCTGGACCAGGGACTGACCCTGTTTTTTCCAGGTCCAAACTCCTTCACTGGCGAAGACGTTCTCGAGCTACAGGGTCACGGCGGTCCCGTGGTGCTGGACCTGTTACTCAAGGCTTGCTTTGACGCTGGTGCCAGACCAGCCCGGCCGGGCGAGTTCAGTGAAAGAGCATTTCTCAACGACAAACTCGACCTGGCTCAGGCAGAAGCCATTGCAGACCTTATCGAAGCCAGTTCAGAACAGGCAGCACGTAATGCCCTGCATTCACTTCAGGGCGCATTTTCAACCCGGGTTCACGGATTGACCGAAGCGTTGATCGGGCTGCGTATCTACGTAGAAGCAGCTATCGACTTTCCTGAGGAAGAGATCGATTTTCTGGCTGATGGCCACGTGCTCGACCAATTACAGGAGATTCGTCAGAGGCTCCGGGAAGTACAGCGTGAGGCGGGCCAGGGCGCCTTACTACGAGACGGGATGACAGTGGTTATTGCGGGGCGCCCCAACGCTGGCAAATCCAGCTTGCTCAATGCACTGGCGGGAAAGGAAAGTGCGATTGTCACGGATATCGCAGGTACCACGCGGGACGTGCTTCGTGAACATATCCACATTGACGGAATGCCGGTGCATATCATCGATACCGCCGGATTGAGAGATACCCAGGACCAGGTAGAGCGCATCGGTGTGGAGCGCGCGATGCAGGCCATCGGTGATGCCGACCGCATTCTGCTGATGGTAGACGCATCCCAACCCGAAGCACGACACCCGGATCAACTCTGGCCTGAATTTCTGACCACTCCACCGGACCCTGCGAAAGTCACACTCGTATTGAACAAGATAGATCTCACAGGACAACCCGTTGGTGAAGAGACATCCCCTGACGGCAGTGTCACCCTGCGTATGAGCGCCCGCAGTGGTGAAGGTGTGGATCTGCTTCGCGAGCACCTTAAAGGCTGCATGGGCTTCACACAGACCAACGAGAGTCTGTTCAGTGCCCGCCGACGACACCTCGAAGCCCTGGAGGATGCCAGTGAGTTGCTAGAGCACGGTCATGCTCAGTTGACCCTGCTTGGAGCAGGCGAACTGCTTGCGGAGGATCTGCGCATGGCTCAGCAAACGCTTGGATCCATAACGGGTGAATTCAGCGCAGATGATTTATTGGGACGGATATTTTCCAGTTTCTGCATCGGGAAATAGTCCATAGGGCTGAAAAGAACCGTTTTCTCACACTTATATTCCTCCATAAAATGCCTATGAGGCCTGTGTATAACTGCCCTTGAGAGGGGGGTCGAAAACTGTGCACAAACGGTCTTTAAAATACCCTGTGTATAAGTCACCTACTTGTACACAGGTTGATCACCGCCCAAGGACCCATCCAGACGCAGGATGCACACAGAGTTTCTTCTTCCTGAAATTACTGTAATAGAAGGGTTTTACGCACTTATCCACAGATATTGGCTTCACCATTAGCATTAACAACATAAAGCTTTTAAAATCTTTTCTTTCTATATTCTATTAATGGATCAGTTGAGCGGAACTACAAACCAGCTGCTCAAAAAATAGCCAATGCAAGGCTGCATTTTTCTGCTTCAGGCCCTATAATCACCGCCCTTTTCCCGACGCCGGCGATTTGCCCGGAACGAGGTCAGCTGTGCAATTTCCAGATAGTTTTGATGTGATCGTAGTAGGTGGTGGTCATGCCGGTACGGAGGCTGCGCTGGCGGCTGCCCGGATGGGCGTGAAAACCCTACTGCTGACCCATAACGTCGAAACCCTCGGACAGATGAGCTGCAACCCGGCGATCGGTGGAATCGGCAAGAGTCACCTGGTCAAGGAAATCGATGCTCTTGGCGGAGCCATGGCCAGAGCAACAGACCTTGCCGGTATCCAGTTCAGAGTATTGAACAGCCGCAAAGGCCCTGCGGTCAGAGCCACGCGGGCTCAGGCAGATCGAATCCTGTACAAGGCAGCCATTCGCGAAATACTCGAGAACCAGCCCAATCTGTGGATATTCCAGCAGGCCTGTGATGACCTGATTGTCGAGAACGATCAGGTGTGCGGCGTTGTGACCCAGATGGGTATGCGTTTTCACGCCAGCAACGTAGTGCTGACCACGGGCACCTTTCTGGGTGGACTAATTCATATTGGTCTGGACAACTATTCCGGCGGTCGCGCCGGCGATCCGCCAGCCACCACTTTGGCCAATCGGCTGCGTGAACTACCGTTACGCGTCGACCGACTCAAGACTGGCACACCTCCTCGCATCGATGGTCGCTCGGTCGATTTCAGCAAAATGACCGCGCAACCGGGTGATTCCCCCTTGCCGGTGATGTCGTTCCTGGGCAAGGTCGAGGAGCATCCGGAGCAGGTCAACTGCTGGATCACCTACACCAACGAGCGGACCCACGAGATCATTCGCAATAACCTCGACCGATCGCCGATGTATACCGGCGTGATCGAAGGTGTGGGCCCACGCTATTGCCCCTCGATCGAAGACAAGATTCACCGTTTCGCTGACAAGAACCAGCATCAGGTGTTCATCGAGCCAGAAGGTCTGACTACCCACGAGCTGTACCCGAACGGTATTTCCACGTCATTGCCCTTCGATGTTCAACTTCAGGTCGTACAATCGATCGAGGGTATGGAGAACGCACATATCCTGCGGCCCGGCTACGCGATCGAGTACGACTACTTCAACCCACAGGATCTGAAGTACTCGCTGGAAACCAAGGTCATCGGGGGGTTGTTTTTCGCCGGGCAGATCAATGGCACAACCGGCTACGAAGAAGCGGCCGCCCAGGGCTTGTTGGCCGGTATGAACGCGGCACGGCGGGCAACTGACCAGGAGGCCTGGTGCCCGCGCCGGGACGAAGCCTACATCGGTGTGCTGGTGGATGATCTGATCACCATGGGTACCCGCGAGCCCTATCGAATGTTTACTTCACGGGCCGAATACCGTCTGGTGCTGCGCGAGGATAACGCGGACCTGCGCCTGACCGAAAAGGGCCGTGAGCTGGGCCTGGTTGATGATCATCGCTGGGCTGTATTCAGCGCCAAGCGCGAAGCGATTGATCTCGAGCATCAGCGCCTGCGCAGCACCTGGGTTCAGCCTACCAGCGACGTTGGCAAGGCCTTCGCCGAAAAATTCGCGACACCCCTTACCCACGAATACAGTCTGCTTGATTTATTGCGTCGCCCTGAAGTTGACTACCACGCCCTGTGCGAACTGACAGGCAAGGTTGATATTCCTGCTGACGCTGCGGAACAAGTCGAGATTCATACCAAGTACGCCGGTTATATCGAGCGTCAGCAGGACGAGATCAACCGTCTGCGTCAACATGAACAGACCACTATTCCCGACAGCCTGGATTACCTTGCACTGAATGGGTTGTCCAACGAGATAAAACACAAGCTCGCAGACATACGGCCCCAGACACTGGGGCAGGCTTCGCGTATCCCTGGTGTCACACCCGCTGCCGTCAGCCTGTTGCTGATTCATCTGAAAAAGCGCAGTGCGGCTGGCAGCAGCCTCATGCGCGAGGCCTGATTGCGATGACTGATCACGCTACAGAGCTGGCCAATGGTGCCGCCGAGCTGGGCATAGCCCTGAGTGATACCCAGAGTCGCCAGCTGCTTGAATATCTTGCGCTGCTGCACAAATGGAACAAGGCCTATAATCTCACTGCGGTACGTGACCCGGATGAAATGGTCAGTCGGCATCTGCTTGATAGCTTGAGTATTCTTCCCTTCGTTGACGGTCAGCATTGGCTCGACGTAGGGAGCGGGGGCGGCATGCCCGGGATCATATTGACCATCATGAGACCTGATATTCGTTTCATGCTGCTCGATAGCAACGGCAAGAAAACCCGTTTTCTTACCCAGGTCAAGCTTGAGCTGGGGCTGGAAAATCTGAAGGTGACCCAAGGCAGGGTTGAAGCCTTTCAGACCGATACCGCCTTTGATGGTATTGTTTCCCGAGCTTTCAGTTCGCTGGCGGATTTTACCCAGATGACTCGGCACTTGAGTCACGCTGAAACCCGCTGGCTGGCGATGAAAGGACAATACCCGGAAGAGGAGCTAGCAGCCCTGCCGGTCGATTTCGAAGTGGATCGCAGTAGCCGCTTGACGGTACCTGGTTGCCAGGGGCACCGTCACCTGCTGATACTGCGGCGCCTGGTTCAGGCGGTGAACGGATAGGAGGTCGTTGTGGGCAAGGTATTGGCAATAGCCAACCAGAAGGGCGGTGTCGGCAAGACCACCACCTGCATCAACCTGGCTGCTTCATTGGCAGCAACCAAACGCAAGGTTCTGTTGGTGGATCTCGATCCACAGGGTAACGCTACCATGGGTAGCGGCATCGACAAGGCTGGGCTGGAAAATTCGGTATACGAACTGCTTACCGATCGTTGCGATTTCAAGCAGGCGGTACAGCGCTCGGATAATGGTGGTTATGATCTCTTACCGGCCAACGGTGACCTGACAGCCGCTGAAGTCGAATTGCTGGCAATGAAAATGAAGGAAAGCCGATTGCGCTACGCGCTCGCTTCCGCCCGCAACGACTATGACTTTGTACTCATCGATTGTCCGCCTTCGCTTAACATGCTGACTGTCAATGGACTGGTCGCTGCCGATGCGGTGATCATTCCGATGCAATGTGAGTACTACGCCCTGGAAGGTCTGTCAGCTCTGGTCAATACCATTGAGCGTATCGCGTCAGTGCTCAACCCCAGTTTGCAGATCGAGGGACTACTACGGACCATGTACGATCCGCGCAACAGTCTGACACTCGACGTATCGGCTCAATTGACCAATCACTTTGGTGACAAACTCTACCAAACGGTTATTCCGCGTAATGTGCGTCTGGCCGAGGCACCCAGTTTCGGCATGCCTGCATTGAGCTATGACAAGCAGTCCCGGGGCGCCGTCGCCTATCTTGCCCTGGCAGGTGAGGTGGTGCGGCGCAACAAGCAGGCAGCCCGGGCAGCAGCCCTGGCCAACGCGAACGACTAATCGAAAAAGGACAATAGACGCATGGCGGTCAAGAAACGCGGCTTGGGGCGGGGACTCGATGCATTGCTGGGCCAGCCTGGAAATACCGGGCAGGAAGCAGAAAGCAAGGAACAGCAACTCAAGGATCTGCCGGTTGATCTGATCCAGCGCGGTAAATACCAGCCGCGACGGGACATGGATCCACAGGCACTTGAAGAGTTGGCCAACTCGATCCGCGTCCAGGGCGTCATGCAGCCTATTGTGGTGCGCCCGATTGCCGATGGCCGTTATGAGATCATTGCTGGTGAGCGCCGTTGGCGCGCTACGCAGCAGGCTGGACTTGATACCATTCCAGCGGTAATCCGCGATGTGCCCGACGAAGCTGCCATAGCCATGGCTCTGATCGAGAACATCCAGCGTGAGGACCTCAATCCGATCGAAGAGGGTATCGCCCTCCAGCGCTTGCAGCAGGAGTTCGAATTGACCCAGCAGCAGGTCGCCGACGCGGTGGGTAAGTCTCGCGTCACCATCACCAATTTGTTGCGGCTGATGTCTCTTCCCGATGAGGTCAAATTACTTCTCGAGCGTGGTGACCTGGAAATGGGGCATGCTCGCGCACTGCTAGGCCTTCCTGCCGAGCAGCAGACCCAAGCCGCACGCCAGGTTGTAGCCAAGGGACTGACTGTAAGACAGACCGAAGCACTGGTGCGGCAATGGCTCAACCCCCGCCGTGAGCCCGGTGACACTCGAGTAAACCCCGACATAGAGCGTCTGGAACAGGACCTGGCGGAACGTATTGGCGCCTCTGTCAGCATCCAACACGGGGCCAAGGGCAAGGGCAAGCTGGTAATCAGTTACGGTTCCCTGGACGAGCTCGACGGCGTTCTTATGCACATCAAGTGAGGCCTAACCGGCCAACCTTGGCGGATACCGCGGCATTTGGCCGGTTGCTGTTGAACCTGATCTTTTTTCAACCTATACTCCTCGCGCTATTTTAGCTGGTGTAAATGCACCAGTGTGTTGCACACAGCGACTCGAAAAGAAGCGAGAGGTAATCATTGCGAGGCGGGTGGATGGACGCAAGAACGCCCAACAAAACGCCGTTTCGCCAGTTACCCGCCTTTCCGGTGCTGAGTATGCAATGCGCGGTTGCCTTGATGGCAGCTCTGACCCTGTGGATTTTCCAGGGTTATGTGGCCGGATATTCCGGTTTGCTCGGGGGGCTTGTTGCTCTGCTCCCCAATGCCTATTTTGCCTACCGGGTGTACCGCTACAGCGGAGCCCGGTCGGCGCGGGTCATCGTCAAGGAGTTTTACTCCGGCGAGGCCGGCAAGCTTATTTTGACAGCCGCACTTTTTGTGCTGGTGTGGGTAGGTGTTGAGCCCCTTGAGCCGACCGCGGTTTTTGCCGGTTATCTCGCGGTACTGGCAGTAGGGGCCAGCGCTCTACTCATCGTCCGACGTTTTCAAAAGCATTGAGTTAGAGGCAAATATGGCAACTTCTTCAGCGGATTATATCCAGCACCATTTGCAGAACCTGACTTACGGCAAGCTGCCGGCCGGGTATGAGCGATACGACGGCAGTGTTGTGCAGGAAGCGACGTGGACGCTGGCCAAGAGCGGCGCGGAAGCGACCGATATGGGCTTCATGGCTTTTCACATTGATACCCTGGGTTGGTCGGTATTCATGGGTCTGGTCTTTCTGTTCATCTTCCGTAGCGTTGCCAAAAAGGCTACCGCGGGTATTCCCGGCAAGACCCAGAACGTGGTCGAAATGGTGGTTGAATTCGTCCAGGGTGTGGTGAAGGATACTTTCCACGGCCGCAATGCTCTGGTCGCGCCTCTGGCCCTGACGATTTTTGTCTGGGTATTTTTGATGAACTCGTTGAAGTGGATTCCGGTTGACTACATACCGGGTCTGGCCAAGGCCCTGGGTCTGGAATACTTCAAGATCGTTCCAACAGCAGATCCTAACGGTACTTTTGGTATCTCCCTGGGTGTGTTCATCCTGATTATCTTCTATAGCTTCAAGGTGAAGGGCTTCGGTGGCTTCATCAAGGAACTATCATTCACGCCGTTCAAGCATTGGGCTCTGATTCCCTTCAACCTGTTCCTTGAAATTCTCGGCCTGCTGACCAAGCCGTTGAGCCTGGCGCTACGACTCTTCGGTAACATGTATGCCGGTGAAGTGGTGTTTATTCTGATCGCTCTGTTACCCTTCTACCTCCAGTGGGGGCTGAACGTGCCATGGGCCATCTTCCATATTCTTGTAATTCCGCTGCAGGCCTTCATCTTCATGGTGCTGACTGTGGTGTATCTGAGTGCTGCTCATGAGGATGCTCACTGACGCACTCGAACCGTGTTCAATCAATAACTAACCTTGAACTGCAACCTTGAACTTTAGGAGTAATTATGGAACTCGTAATCATGTCTGCCGCTATCATGATCGGTCTGGGCGCACTGGGTACTGGTATTGGCTTCGCCCTGTTGGGTGGCAAGCTGCTGGAATCTACTGCACGTCAGCCTGAGCTTGGCCCGCAGCTGCAAACCAAGACCTTCCTGATGGCCGGTCTGCTCGACGCCGTGCCGATGATCGGTGTTGGTATCGCGATGTACCTGATCTTCGTTGTTGCCCCTGGCGTTGCCGCTTAATCCAGTTTGATCTTCGGCGAGGCTGCTTCTGGTAAGTGCCTCGCCGAAAAATCATCTGGATCGACACATCCGGGACTCAACGAATAGCACGAGGTAAATCGCTGTGAATATTAATCTGACGCTGTTTGGTCAAACGATTGCCTTCGCTATTTTTGTCTGGTTCACCATGAAGTATGTATGGCCACCGATTACGCAGGCCATGCAGGAACGCCAGAAAAAAATCGCCGAAGGCCTGGATGCGGCTGGCCGCGCCCAGCGTGACCTGGATCTAGCCCAGGAGAAAGCTTCCCAGACCCTGCGTGAGACCAAGGAACAGGCTACTCAGATCATCGAGCAAGCCAACAAGAGTGCCAACCTCATTGTCGAGGAAGCGAAAGACACGGCACGTTCCGAAGGTGAACGCCTGATCACAGCCGCCAAGGCTGAGATCGAACAGGAAGTAAATCGCGCCAAGGATGAACTCCGTGCCCAGGTAGCCGTGCTGGCTGTCAAGGGTGCCGAGCAGATTCTGGAGTCCGAAGTGGATTCCAAGGCACACAGTGAGCTGGTTAACAAACTGGCCGCACAACTCTAAGCGAGGCGAGCGATGGCTACTATCAACACGCTAGCTCGACCTTATGCGAAAGCAGCGTTCGAGTTCGCTTCTTCCGCCAACGCGCTGGATGCCTGGTCGGGCATGCTGGCGTTGGCGGCTGCGGCGGTCGAGGATGAGGCTTTTGCTCAGAGGATGCGCAATCCCGGTTTGACCGATGAGCGCAAGGCGGAAGACCTGCTCATGGTGTGCGAGGGTCATATCGACGAAGGGTTTGGCAATTTTGTCAAAACCCTGGCCGAGCATGACCGTTTGCCCTTGATCCCGGTAATTGCCGAGCTTTATGAGCAACACAAGGCAGAACACGATCGGAGCATAGTGGTCGAGGTGGAATCCGCCTTCGAGCTGAGCGACGATCAACAGAAAACGCTGGCAACCGCATTAACCAAGCGGTTAGACCGGACAGTAACTCCTCATGTGACCATCAACCCGGCCTTGATCGGCGGTGTGTTGATTCGTGCGGGTGACCTGGTCATCGACGGTTCGGTCCGCGGCAAGCTGGATAAGCTGGCCGAGGCGTTGAAATCCTGATTTGAGGGACATGGCATGCAGCAATTGAATCCTTCCGAAATTAGCGAAATTATCAAGCAGCGCATCGAGAAACTCGATGTGTCTTCGCAGGCCCGGAACGTGGGCACCATCGTCAGCGTTTCTGACGGTATCGTGCGCATTCACGGCCTTGCTGATGTGATGTACGGTGAAATGATCGAGTTTCCCGGTGGTGTATACGGTATGGCACTGAACCTGGAGCAGGACTCCGTGGGTTCGGTGGTACTGGGTGACTACCTGGGTCTCGCCGAGGGCATGACCGCCAAATGTACCGGTCGTATTCTTGAAGTCCCTGTAGGTCCGGAATTGCTCGGGCGCGTTGTTGACGCTCTGGGCAACCCGATCGACGGTAAGGGCGTAATCGACGCCAAGTTGACTGACGCAGTCGAGAAAGTGGCGCCGGGCGTGATCTGGCGTAAGTCGGTAGACCAGCCGGTTCAGACCGGCTACAAGTCAATCGACGCCATGATCCCGATCGGCCGTGGCCAGCGTGAGCTGATCATTGGTGACCGTCAGACTGGTAAGACGGCGATTGCGATCGACGCGATCATCAACCAGAAAGATTCCGGTATCAAGTGTGTGTACGTGGCTATCGGTCAGAAGCAGTCGACCATCGCCAACGTGGTGCGTAAGCTGGAAGAGAACGGCGCGATGAGCAACACCATCGTAGTCGCGGCATCGGCTTCCGAGCCGGCAGCCCTGCAGTTCCTGGCTCCCTACGCCGGCTGCACCATGGGTGAGTACTTCCGTGACCGCGGCGAAGATGCACTGATCATCTATGATGACCTGTCCAAGCAAGCTGTGGCTTATCGTCAGATCTCCCTGCTCCTGCGCCGTCCGCCAGGTCGTGAAGCCTATCCCGGTGACGTGTTCTATCTCCACAGTCGTTTGCTGGAGCGTGCATCGCGCATTTCCGAAGACTATGTAGAGAAGCTCACCAACGGTGAAGTCAAAGGCAAGACCGGTTCCCTGACGGCTCTGCCGATCATTGAAACGCTGGCTGGTGACGTATCTGCTTTCGTTCCGACCAACGTGATTTCGATCACTGACGGTCAGATCTTCCTGGAATCCAACCTGTTCAACGCGGGTATCCGTCCGGCCGTAAACGCTGGTGTATCGGTATCTCGTGTAGGTGGTGCAGCGCAGACCAAGATCATCAAGAAGCTGTCCGGTGGTATTCGTACCGCTCTGGCACAGTATCGTGAACTGGCAGCTTTCGCCCAGTTTGCTTCGGACCTCGATGAGGCTACCCGCAAGCAGTTGGAGCACGGTCAGCGCGTTACCGAACTGATGAAGCAGGGCCAGTACGCGCCCATGTCGGTTGCCGAAATGGCTATCGTGTTGTACGCAGCTGAGAAGGGTTTCCTGACCGACGTCGAGATGAACAAGATCGGCTCGTTCGAGAAGGGTCTGCTGGCCTACTTCAAGCGCGACAAGGCTGATCTGGTTGCCAAGATCAATGAGAAGGGCGACTACAACGACGAGATCGAAGCCGGTATCAAGTCTGGCATCGAGAACTTCAAGGCGACCCAGAGCTGGTAAGCCGATTGCGGGGTCTGACATCGTCAGGCTCCGCTTCGTGCGATCTGGCCGCAGGCTAACCTGAAAGGTGAGACATGGCAGGCGCAAAAGAGATACGCGGTAAAATTTCGAGTATCAAGAGTACTCAGAAGATCACCAGCGCCATGGAGAAAGTGGCGGTAAGCAAGATGCGCAAGGCACAACAGCGCATGGCTTCCAGCCGTCCCTACGCTGAGCGTATCCGTCAGGTTATTGGCCATCTGGCCAATGCCAATCCCGAGTATCGTCACCCCTTCATGCAAGAGCGTGAAGTGAAAAGGGTGGGTTACATCGTGGTAAGTACGGATCGTGGTCTGTGCGGGGGCCTGAACACCAACCTGTTCAAGGCTCTTATCACGAACATGAAAGAGTGGCGTGACCGTAACGTCGAAACCGAGTTGTGCGTGATTGGCAGCAAGGGCGCGACGTTCTTCCGTAGCTACGGCGGCAATGTGGTCGCGGCGATCAGCAACCTGGGTGAACAGCCCTCGCTGAACGATCTCATCGGCAGCGTCAAGGTAATGCTTGACGGCTACAACGAGGGTCGTATCGATCGTCTGTATCTGGTCTCCAACGCATTCGTCAACACCATGGTGCAACAGCCCAAGGTGGAGCAGATGATTCCGTTGGTTCCTGCTGACAAAGAGGAACTCAAAGGGCATTGGGACTACGTTTACGAGCCTGACGCCAACGAGCTGCTCGATGGGTTGTTGACCCGTTATATCGAGTCGCAGGTGTATCAGGCAGTGATCGAGAACAACGCCAGCGAGCAGGCGGCACGTATGATCGCGATGAAGAATGCGACTGACAATGCGGGCGATATCATCGACAGCCTGCAGCTTATCTACAACAAGGCTCGTCAGTCAGCGATCACCCAGGAAATTTCGGAAATCGTCGGCGGCGCCGCCGCGGTCTCTTGAGACCCGGCCAGACGATAGCGGTTTCATACCACTTTAGAGGAACCAAACATGAGTAGCGGACGTATCGTTCAAATCATCGGTGCCGTCATCGACGTGGAATTCCCACGCGAAGGCGTGCCGAAGGTGTATGACGCGTTGCTGGTTGACGACAAGGGTCTGACCCTGGAAGTTCAGCAGCAGCTCGGTGATGGCATTGTACGTACCATCGCCATGGGTACCACCGAAGGTGTCAAGCGCGGCCTGACCGTAAGCAGCACCGGCGCAGCCATTTCCGTACCAGTTGGGGTCAAGACCCTGGGCCGGATCATGGACGTGCTGGGTAACCCGATTGATGAAGCCGGCCCGATTGGCGAAGAAGAGCGCTGGGGTATTCACCGCCCTGCACCTTCCTACGCGGAACAGGCCAGCTCTAACGAACTGCTGGAAACCGGCATCAAGGTTATCGACCTGATCTGCCCGTTCGCCAAAGGCGGTAAAGTAGGTCTGTTCGGTGGTGCCGGTGTAGGTAAAACCGTAAACATGATGGAGTTGATCCGTAACATCGCGATCGAGCACAGCGGTTATTCCGTATTCGCCGGTGTTGGTGAGCGTACTCGTGAGGGTAACGACTTCTATCACGAGATGAAGGACTCCAACGTACTGGACAAGGTAGCTCTGGTTTACGGTCAGATGAACGAGCCGCCGGGTAACCGTCTGCGCGTAGCCCTGACTGGTCTGACCATGGCCGAGAAGTTCCGTGACGAGGGTCGTGACGTACTGTTGTTCATTGACAACATCTACCGTTACACCCTGGCCGGTACCGAGGTATCTGCACTGCTGGGTCGTATGCCTTCAGCGGTAGGTTACCAGCCGACTCTGGCCGAGGAGATGGGTGTTCTGCAGGAGCGTATTACCTCCACCAAGCAGGGCTCCATTACCTCGATCCAGGCGGTATACGTACCAGCCGACGACTTGACCGACCCCTCCCCAGCCACCACCTTCGCCCACCTTGACGCGACCGTGGTACTGTCCCGTGATATCGCCTCCCTGGGTATCTACCCTGCGGTTGATCCTCTGGACTCCACTTCCCGTCAGCTGGATCCCCAGGTGATTGGTCAGGAGCACTACGATACCGCTCGCGGCGTACAGTATGTTCTGCAGCGCTACAAAGAGCTGAAGGACATCATCGCGATTCTGGGTATGGACGAATTGTCCGAAGAAGACAAGCAACTGGTAGCCCGCGCTCGTAAGATCCAGCGTTACCTGTCACAGCCCTTCTTCGTTGCCGAAGTCTTTACTGGTGCACCGGGCAAGTACGTTTCGCTCAAGGACACCATCCGTGCCTTCAAGGGCATCTTGGATGGCGAGTTCGACCACCTGCCCGAGCAGGCGTTCTACATGGTCGGCACCATCGATGAAGCCATCGAGAAAGCGAAGAAAATGTAATGCTAGCGCCCGCGCAAGCGGGCGCAGAATCGAGGCAATGAAATGGCTATGACAGTGCACTGCGATATCGTTAGCGCGGAAGAAGAGCTGTTTTCAGGCCTGGTTGAAATGGTCGTCGCACACGGCAATATGGGTGATCTGGGCATTCTGCCAGGTCACACGCCGTTGCTCACCGACCTCAAGCCGGGCCCGGTTCGGGTGATCAAGCAGGATCGCAGCGAAGAGGTGTTCTACATCTCTGGCGGGTTCATCGAGATTCAGCCGAGCATGGTCAAGGTGCTTGCCGACACGGCTATCCGTGCTGGTGACATCGACGAGGCCGCAGCAGTAGAGGCGAAAAAAGCCGCTGAAGCAGCTCTCAGTGACAAGGGTGCCGAGTTTGATTATGGCTCAGCCTCCGCACGTCTTGCCGAGGCCGCAGCCCAGCTGCGTACCGTGCAGGAACTGCGCAAGAAATACGGCGGACCAGCGATCAACAATCGCTGAGTCAGTCGGTAATAAAAAAGGCAGCTTCGGCTGCCTTTTTTTTTAGCCGCAAGCCGCAAGCCCCAAGCCCCAAGCTTCAAGCTTCAAGCAGTCCCGGCGAATCGGGTTCTTTCGCGTTGTCTGCCAGAAAGAGCTTGACGGGGACAAGCGCAACCCCAAACTGTTAACGCTTGCAGCTTGCAGCTTGCAGCTTGCAGCTTGCAGCTTGCAGCTTGCAGCTTGCAGCTTGCAGCTTGCAGCTTGCAGCTTGCAGCTTTGCTATCATCTCCTTACTTTTATCCAGCTATGGTTCCCCTATGATATTGGACATCGTCATTCTCGCTGCCGGACAAGGCACCCGTATGCGCTCTGCGCTTCCCAAGGTTCTTCACCCCGTGGCAGGCAAGCCCATGCTGGGGCACGTCATTGACTGCGCCAGGGCGTTATCGCCACGCCATATTCACGTGGTCATTGGTCATGGCGCGGAGAAGGTACGCGAGACTCTGGGCGCTGACGATCTGAACTGGGTATTGCAGGGTGAGCAGTTGGGTACCGGCCACGCGGTAGCACAGGCGATACCCCATACGAAAGGGGCAGATCAGATACTGGTGCTCTACGGAGATGTACCCCTGCTCAGAAGCAGCACTCTGCGTCGCCTCAGTGAGCAAGCCGGTCAGAACACCCTGGGTCTGCTTACAGTGACCATGGATGACCCTACCGGTTACGGTCGTATCGTGCGCAATCCCGCTGGGGAGGTTCAGTCGATCGTCGAGCAGAAGGATGCCAGCGCTGAGCACCTGCTGATTACCGAGGCCAACACCGGGATCATGGCATTGCCGGGCGCCCACGCGGCAGACTGGCTTAACAGTCTCTCCAACGACAACGCCCAGGGCGAATACTATCTGACCGATGTGGTGGCGCTCGCCGTTGGAAGCAAGACAGGGATCGAGGTCGCGCAGCCAGAGGACGAAGTCGAAGTCATGGGCGCCAACAATCGTCAACAGCTGTCTGTGCTTGAGCGCGCCATCCAGAGCCGCGAAGCGCTGCGACTGATGACAGAAGGTGTCACCCTGGCGGACCCCGGCCGTCTGGATGTGCGCGGAACGGTGACTGTAGGTCGCGATATTTTTCTGGATATCAATGTGGTGCTGGAAGGCCAGGTGACCATCGAGGATAACGTTGAAATCGGGCCGAACTGTGTGATCCGCAACAGTGTGGTACGCAGGGGCACAGTGATCAAGGCGTTCAGCCATCTGGATGGCGCAGAGGTTGGCGATGAATGTGACATCGGACCTTATGCGCGCTTGCGGCCGGGTACCGTCATGGAGCGGGGGGCCAAGGTCGGCAATTTCGTTGAAACCAAGAAGACCACTATAGGCACTGGCTCGAAGATCAATCACTTGTCCTATGTCGGTGATGCCTTGATTGGCGAGCAGGTGAATATTGGCGCGGGCACTATCACCTGCAACTATGATGGCGTGAACAAGTTTGTGACCGAAATAGGCGACCGGGTCTTCATAGGTTCCAATACCGCATTGGTGGCACCTGTCAAAGTGGGAGCCGGTGCCACGACCGGGGCAGGGTCGACAATTACGCAGGACGTACCTGCAGGCGCACTGGCGGTTGCCCGTACCCGCCAGCGTGCCATCGAGAATTGGCAACGTCCGGTAAAAAAAGCCGACTGATTCTGGTCAGTACTCTCTGGTCGGAAATATGACTACACATTTCCCCATGCTGTCCTATAGTCAAGAAATAGGACATGCGGGGGAGACTTGTCATGCTGACGCAACTTTCCAACAGCCTGAGCAAGATGCAGCTGCCATTACGGCTCGCGCTCCAGAATGGTCCCAGTCTGGATCTGGGTCCTGATCCAGCAGTGACTTTGAAGATTCTTGATAGCGGGCTACTGGCGGAACTGACCCACCCGACGCTGGATGTCCTGGGCGAAGCCTATATCGATCGGCGCCTGGAAATACAGGGGCCGATCATGCAGGTGATGGAGATAGCTGACAAACTCAGCATGGCCGCGCCCAGCGACCTCTCCGCATCACCTCTGGAGCGTACCGCCCACGACAAGGCATTAGACGCCGAAGCCATCTCTTATCACTATGACCTTTCCAATGATTTCTATCGACTCTGGCTGGACCCGGAGATGGCCTACTCATGTGGCTACTTTCATAGTTCCCAAGACAGCCTGGCCCAGGCGCAACTGAACAAGTTCGACCACCTGTGTCGCAAATTACGTCTCAAGCCGGGCGAGCGCTTGCTGGATGTGGGCTGTGGTTGGGGCGGTCTCGCTCGTCATGCGGCAAGGCATTACGGCGTTACTGTCTGTGGCATCACCCTAAGCCAGGCTCAGTTGGATCTGGCGCGACAGATGAATGCTCAGGCAGGGCTTTCCGAGATAATTGATCTACAGCTTCAGGATTACCGTGATCTGCCAGGTGAGGAACAATTCGACAAGGTAGTCAGCGTCGGGATGTTTGAACATGTGGGGCATGCGAATCTGGGCGAGTATTTCCGTATTCTGCAGCAGCAGGTCAAGCCTGGGGGGCTTGTCATGAATCATGGCATTACCGCAAAACACACGGATGGGCGACCGGTGGGTCGGGGAGCAGGCACCTTCATTGGCCGGTATGTTTTCCCCCACGGGGAATTGCCGCACCTGGCCACCGCCGTCGCCGAGATGTCGGAGCAGGGACTGGAGGTGGTGGACGTCGAGAGCCTGAGACAGCACTACGCCCTGACGCTGGAGCATTGGAGCAGCAACCTTGAATCCTCGCTGGCACAAGCCAGCACACTGGTTTCTGATAAAGCCCTGCGCATCTGGCGCATCTACCTGGCTGGATGCGCCTATGGCTTTCGCAAGAACTGGATCAATATTCATCAGATTCTGGCAGTCAGGCCGCACGCCGATGGCAGCCATGAGCTCCCGTTGACCCGGGCTGATATCTATTCCTGAAATGCATGCCTGGTGACCTAGCGCATTGGCGGCACTGTGCTACATTGACTGCCTACTGCTTGCAGGTGACGGAGTACCGGGTGACCTTGATACCTCTGACGGAAAAAGACATTCATATTGGCAGCCCCTTGCCTTGGGATCTGATGGATTCTGAAGGGAAGGTATTGATGGAGCAGTCGCGGATCGTCGACAGTCAGCCCCTGCTTGATCAGTTGTTCAAACTGGGTATTTATCGGGCTGCGCCGGAGCGCAATGCCGCAGAAGACAAAAACGCCGAAGGTGATGCGCCTCTGGCCAACGAAATGCAGATATCTACGCTCGCCCAGATACAGTTGGCTCCAGGCGATATGGTGCAATTGCAGACGCTGCATGCCACGCATACCGAGCGCTATCAGGTAAAAATGCTCGGTTTTCATGCGCCAGTCAGCATCATGGTAACCAGCCCCACGGCTCAGGGAAAACTGGTATTTATCAAGGAAGGGCAACAGTTTCTGGTTCGCGGTTTTGTTGGCAAAGACGCTGTCGCCTACAAGACACGGGTTCTCAAATCCAACCTCTCGCCATTTCCCTACCTGCATCTTGCCTATCCCGAATCCGTTCAATCAATGCGTATTCGTGGCTCGGCGAGGGTACCGGTGGAACTGGTTACGTCTGTTGTCGCCCCGCAGGGTAAGGGCGCAGCTAAGATAGTTGATCTGAGCTGGGGTGGCGCGCGAATGTTGTCGCCGCAGTCAGTGGCCGACAAGGACGACGATGTGACACTCTCCTTCCGGATTAACCCATCGGGTCTGGACGTCTATCTGAGTATCAAAGCCAAGGTGCGTGCGGTGAGCAAGGACGAAGGCAACAAGGGTCTGGTGGCGACCGGGGTCGAATTCGTTGATCTTAACGAACAGGATCGGCTCTACCTGACCAACATGGTTTATCAGAATTTGCTGAAAGATAATCTTTGATGAGTTGTTCTCAGAGGGTATACCGCTGGAGAGGTGTGGGAGTCTGGATCTGCGGTCTTGCTCTGCTCTTGAGTGTTTTTGTAGCCAGTGCTGCCGCATCTGTCGAGCGCATTGAGTTGATGCTGGCCGACCAACGCTTTGTAGTCGAGTACGTCGCAGACCCTGACAGCCGTCGGCAGGGATTGATGGGGCGCAAGAACCTGGCCTCCGGTACCGGTATGTTGTTTGACTTCCCGCAAGGCACTCAGCCGGCGATCTGGATGCGCAACATGGTGATCAGTCTGGACCTGTTATATGTTGATGAAACGGGCGAAATAGCGCAGATCTTCCCCAATGTGCCGCCTTGCTCTTCGATGCCGTGCCAGATATACCATGCCGACCAGCCGTTGCGCTTTGTACTTGAGGTGCCAGCTGGCACCGCGCGGAATCTGGGGCTTGAAGAAGGTCAGATACTGGATCTGGGCGATTTGCTCGAAGAACCTGCGCCAAGATGGTAAATCCAGTTTCTCAGGGGTTAACGCCCGGTGATACCAATTCGCTCGACTCTCGAGGGGGCTCTTGCCAGGTTCCTTCACTGATTCTTTCACAATAGGCCTTCAGTACCGGCGCATCTGTGGCATCACTGTAATAGTGAATCGATTGCTCATAGGCGACACCCTGGGCTTTCGCTCCTTCGCATATTCCGTAAGCCCCAGTTGGGCACTGGTCCATAAAATCGATATTGAAGGTCCGGTCGGAAATCTGTGGCTGACAAAAGCTGCTGGAAAATAGGGTATCTGGAATACTGATGTTCTGCTGACACATTCGAATCGGCAATTCAGCATCGCTCGAGGTAATCAAGCAGGCCTGCTGGGCTAAAGCCTGTGTGCCGATGGCGCAGAGCATCATTGATATAAAGGCCTTACGCAGTTTCATGGCAGCTCCCTCTGGCTATGGGTAGACGGTGTTGCAACGGTGGCACGCAGGGCAGACTCCAGCTCATGGCCATCGAATGGGCTGCTTGAAATCAGCTCGAGACGATTGTCACGACGCCATGCACTGGGGTGCCAAACCGGCTTATCTCCGGCCACTGCATTGAAGGACATCCAGCCGTCAGTGGTATGCAGTACGCCCTTGGCACGATGGCAGGAGAATCGATCCAACCAGGAACGCACTTCATCAAGATGAAATATCTGATGGGGGTGAATTACCCAGCCAATGCTGTGCTGATCTGTCTGTTGATGTCTATGACAGTGCCAGTCATCAACGTTACGCCAGAGTTTGCCCGGGGGCAGCGTTGCGTCGGGCAACTGAGGACTGAAACCGTGCCCGGTAAATGTCACAGAGACGGGCAGTTGCGAGAGGTCCAGTACGCCCTGGACGGCACAGACTGTGGGTACCGGGCGTACTTTCAGTATCAGTGCCGTGCATTGCTCGGATGTCAGCTCTTCGGTTTTATTCAGAACCGCAAGCCCGGCACTTTCCAGGGCCAGTTGCTGGGGCTCACTCAGCTTCCCGTCTGCCAGGAGCCGGGGCGCATCGATCACCATGATCAACGGTTGCAACGCCAATACGCTCTGCCATGGGTCGGCAGCCAATTGACGCATCAGAGCCTGCGGATGCCCCAGCCCGGACGCCTCGATAAATAGCCGGTGCGGTCGGGCACGACGTAAAAGCCTGTTCAGCCCGACCTGAAAAGGTACACCATTAACGCAGCACAGGCAGCCGCCAGGGATTTCTGCGAGCTGCACCCCAGCAGCGTCGGTATGCAACAAAGCCGCGTCTATGCCGATCTGACCGAATTCGTTGATCAGGACAGCCCAGCGCTCATGCGCCGGACGTTGTGCCAGTAGACTCCGAATTAATGATGTCTTGCCAGCACCCAGAGGACCAGCGATCAGGTGGGTGGCCACGTGCTCAATTTTGGAAGAAATAGTCATCAGGCAAGCATACCGCCAGGTCGCGGGCAGTTCCACGTGGAACCGAAGATGACCGATCAGTTCAGACGTTGTCCGAAGGATTCCTGAACGTTGTCCGGGCTACCGCCTGGGAAAGGATGGGGAGCCAGCTCGATATGTCGGAGCCGGGGCCCGTACAACTCGACATACCCATGGTAACGACGCTCGCCGGTGACGGTAAATTCGAATCCGTAGCGGCGTACCAGGGCAAAGCGCAAACCTTTGCTGCGACCTATCCGTACCTTGTTCAGATAGATACTTTCATCCAGCAACTGTACGTCAGCCTGGCGGCAATGCTGCCTGACCAGCGCCAGTGCCCGATCGCGCAACCCCAGAGTGCGCCATAACCAGAAACCGATAGCGACGGCCAGAATCAAAAGGCCAGCATGACGAAGATCGAACATCGAGCCACTTCCTCGGGAAATACAGAGCGTCAAGCCTAGCACAGTTGTCGGTTTTGCCTGTCGTGTCTGGGCGGGCCGATAGGGCCCCGGTCAGATACCGGTAGCACCCTCGGGGGTGTTGGCTGTCCAGAGTACAACACGGTTGCGTCCGCTCGTTTTTGCCGCGTACAGTGCCTGGTCTGCCCGCTTGAACAAGCTCTCCATGGTGTCTCCAGGCTCCCAGCCCGCCAGACCGGCACTGACCTGTAAGCTGAAGGGCTCGCCAGCATGTTCCAGGATCAGCCCATTCACTGCTTCTCGCAACCGCTCAAGCAACTGCATGGAAGCAGTCGTGTCGGTCTCGGCCAGTAGCAGAACAAACTCTTCGCCTCCGAAACGCGCGAAGATATCTCCTTCACGCAAGACCGCGCGGCACAGATCGGCGAAACGCTGGAGCGCCTGATCGCCGGCAAGATGTCCATGGTTGTCGTTGATAAGCTTGAAGTGGTCCAGATCCAGTATGGCAAAACTCAACGGGCGCTTATAGCGGGTCGCCCGTTTGATTGCCAATTGGGCCTCGGCGTTGAAAGCGCGGCGATTGAGAGCGCCAGTCAGGGAATCCTGGGTAGCCAGCAGAAGCAGCTGCTCTTCCAGTGCCTTGCGATGGCTCACATCGCGGATTTCAACGACCAGATCATCGCTTTTCTCGCCCAGGGGCGCGATGCTGATTTCCGCGGGAAAGTGTTGACCGTTGGCATGCACAGCGTCCACATCCAGTTGGCTGGCATGGGTACGAGACAAGTGCTTCTGGATCAGGTCGTGGCTGCTTTCGGGAAACAGGGCCAAAACCGATTGGTGAACCAGACGATCCCTCGACAGACCACTAAGCTGTTCCAGGCGTAGATTGGCGTCCTGGATCAGACCGGCTTTTACAATCATGACTGCCGAGGTAGAGGCGCCCAGTAAGCGTTCGAAGCGCATTGCACTGTTACGCGCCTGCTCGGCGTGTTGCTGGCTGTTGGCAAGAATGCGTTGCATGGTCATCAGCGTGACGCCGATAAACCCCATGACCAGCGCGGGAATGGCGAAGTTGTATGGCAACAAATAGCTGAACGACTCATAGGGGTTGACGTAGGGCGCGCCGTGCCACCAGTCGTGGTAACCCAGGTATCCGCGCAGTAGCGTAACGATCGAATATATCAACAAACTGAAGCCTACCAGCAGGCGGGCGGGCCGGGTGGCAGGATCGGACTTTTCGCGCAATAAAAGCACTATCGCCTGGACAGGCAGCAGCCCGGCAATCGTCGAATAGATACCCATCAGAAAATCCGAATTGCCTTCATACATCCAGTAGTGGATGTTGAACAGGACCATCAGGCTGACGCTAAGTGGCACTATCCACCAGGGCAACGGGCGGCCCATGAAACGGAAAATACCCAGGAGGAAGAGCGCCTCACCCGCCAGCTGACCGGCGTTGCCAAGCACATTCAACGTCGGGCTACCGGTGAGAATGAACCCGATAAACAGGATGATCCCACCGATCAGGGACCAACTGCCGGCCATCCAGAATCCGGGGCCGGAGTAAGGCCGAGACATGTGCCACAGGGCAGTTGCTGCAATCGCTACGGCAACCAGTAGACATAATCCCAGGAGCATGGGGGAGTAGTACAACAAAAGGCGTCGTCCTGCTATTGATCAAGGTTCGAGTATAGCCGGTGATGGGGGGTGTTGTATGTGCGATCAGGCCTTGGCTGTGGGCTGTTTCTCGACCACCAGAACCTGGATGCAACCCGCTTGTGGATAGTGCCAACGCACGTTCAGATCCCAGAAACGGACACCGTATTCCCGTTCTGGCCCCGGCTGTTGATAGGCTGGTTTGGGGTCCTGAGCCAGGCATTGCTCGATCAGCTCGATAACCGGTTGCTGCAGGCGCAGTGCGTGTTCTCTCGCAGATTGCCAGGCAGCCGGTTTCCAGGCGACCGGCACCAGGGCGGGTGCACTACTCGCCATATCGTTGCGGGCATCTGCTACATGGTCGGCGTAGGGTACATAGGGCTTGATATCCAGTATCGGTGTGCCATCGAGCAAGTCTATGCCCGAAATCAACAGCTTTCCCGGCTCTACGGCGTCCAGGCGAACCACTGATTGGCCCAAGGGATTAGGCCGGTGGGTCGACCGGCTGGCAAAAACCCCTACACGCTGATTACCGCCCAGACGAGGAGGTCGCACCCGCAGGTAATCGGGACCCGAAGGGGCTGCGTGAAACACAAATAGCAGCCACAGATGGCTGACATGTTCCAGTCCTGCCAGCGCTTCGGGTTTGTCATAGGGGGCCAACAGCTCGATCACACCGCGCGCGGCAGCGGCCAGGCTGGGCTGCCGGGGTATGGCAAACTTTTCGTGGAAACACGAATGCACCACGCCTACGGGCTCGAAGCTATAGGCCATGCTTTAACCCAGCGACAATGGAGGTATCGAATCGGGATGGTCGGGAACAACGAAATGGCTCCCGCCCTCGATCTCGATCACCTGAAGACTCTCCGCCTGTTGGGCGCTTGCGCGCATGGCATCGGTTTGCAACACCCGATCCTTACCTGGAACCAGAATGGCTCCACGCTTTACATGTCGGTAGATCTCACTTCCGGTTGCGTCCATCCAGCCTGCCATGTCCTTAAGATTGGTGACCATGGTGGAGCAGTGCCGTGGATTAAATGGCAGACCCATGATCAGCTCCCGTTTACGGGAGTCGTCCAGTGGGCCCCAGATGGCGCGATTGCGTGCAGAAATCGGTTGCTGCTGCCACATCGGCAGGTAAAAAGGCACAAACCAGCGCGCCAGGGGGGGCATCGGGGCATATGGCTTGCCCTGGGGCAGTACGGGGGCCTCCAGAATAACTTCAATGTTCTCGAACAATGCAGGCTGTTGCCGTGCCGCTTCCAGGGTAACGGCTCCTCCTCTAGAGTGGCCATGGACCCGGACATTGTCGGTAGTAACCAGATTGCGCAGTGCCAAATTCATAACTTCGGCATCATAGGCGATGGTACCTGGGGCCGTATCTGGAACTCTGCTCCAGGCTGGCACACCGGGACGGCAATCGAGTACGGGGACGTGATAGTCCGCGCTGGTAATCAGAATCAACTCGATGGCCGGGTCTTCGTAATACGCGGTGAAGTACAGAAAATTCTCCATGAAACCCGGCATCACAACGACACTTGCGCTGGGTGGCTGCCCGCTCGTTCTGCGCGTTATGCTGGCCTGTCCTACCGTAAATACCTCTCCCTTGAAGGAGGTTGCCTGCTGCTGGGGGATCTCGCGTCTCAGCAGCCAGCGCCGCAAGTACACAACAACCAATATTGCCAGGCCAACCAAACCGATTAGCGATTCCATCTGAACAACTCCATCAGAATTCCCTGTGACCATGTGGTCACGACCTCTAGCATAACGGAATGCCGGTAATCGTGACCCACCCGTAAGGGCGATGGCCAAAGGCTATTTCACTCGCCGTCGTAGGTCCATACCCTGTCGGCAGTAAAACGGTAACTGGCATCTGCGAGCTCGTTACTGGTCTGGTCTATCAGCAGGTTGCCGCTGATCCAGAAGGGCTCGTAGATATCCTCGATCGCGATGCCCTGGGGGTATTCCACCAGAATTATCTGGTTGGGCGGCGGGGGTGGAACATGGATGCACGCACCGGCGTATGGCACCAGGAAGAAGCTGGTGTAGAGTCCGCGCTCATTGCTTTCCAGTGGCACAGGATAACCGGCAATACGCAGTTGCTGGTTATTCAGTTCTGTAACCACGTTTGTAGAGTACATGACGTCGGGCAGGCTTCGGTCGCGCTGGCGCAGCCCGGTACTGAAATCGCCGGGGGCCTCCTCACTGACGTCATGCCCGATCTCGGGCATATCCAGCATCGCTTGATAGTCTTCCTCCGGCAGGAGATCGAGCCAGTCAACGGTTTGAGGGGTCGCATGGACCGTGGCTGACAGGCTGAGGCATAGAGCGATGAATAGAGGCAGGCGCATAATGATACTCAGGAGCGAGAGGGTATTGGCGGGCCGGGAATGCTTCCCGCAAAAGGAATATCCCGCAGTGCACGCGCTTTACAAAGACCGGATTTTTACAGGTCCCGCTGGGCAAAGCTAGCTGGCGTCAGGACTGTTCGTCCTGCAGGAAACGGCCAAGGCGCTGCCGCAGATAGGTATTTTCTGCCCTGAGTTGCTGTACCTCCTCAAGCAGACCAAGCACCAGAGGCATGTCGCTCCAATCAACAGCAAGGTCGTGACATATGCGTTCTGCCTTGTGAACAAGGCTGACGCTGGTGCTGTCAAATTCCCACTCTTCGGGACCTTGACCGGTCCTGGGGTTGAGAATCCCTTCAGTAACGAGCTGAAGCAACTGGTCTTCGCTGATGCTCACACACTGACGCAGCTCTGCAAAGTTGATATGTACATGGGTCACGGTGCTCATCATGCCTGGCTCCATTCTGCTCGCGGGTCGAAACCGGCTTTATCAGCTAGCTGTGCCCACAGTTTGCGCGTGGCTTCGTCTGTCTGGCGAGGCATGACCACCTTCAGCACTGCGAAGAGGTCGCCAGGGCCACTCTTGCCTACCAGCCCTTTGCCCTTTATACGCAGGCGCTGTCCAGATTGACTGTCCGGCCGGATGGTCAACTGGATTTTGCCAACCAGTGTCGGGATTGTGACCTTGGTTCCAAGGGCCGCCTCCCAGGGAGCCAGTGGCACGGTAATCACCAGATTATGCCCCTCCACATCGAACAGCGGGTGCGGTACCAGCCTTATGTGCAGGTACAGGTCACCATTAGCTGCATTGCCGCTGCCAGGCGCGCCCTGGCCCTTGAGGCGAATACGCTCGCCATCGCGCACTCCCGCAGGAATCTTTACCTTCAGGGACTTCTTGAGCTCCTGCATGCGGCCCTGCTCGTCACGGTATGGCAGCATGAACTCGACTGGCTTGCTGGTGTTTTCGAGTGTTTCTTCCAGAAACACCGGCATTTCAATTTCCACATCACGCCCTTTCTGAGCAAATCGGTTGTCGTCAAAGGGCGTTTGGCGTGCACCTGCAGAGCCAAACATGGACTCGAAAAAGTCCGCAAAATCCTGATTTGTCTCGCGGGAACCGGAGGCACCCGGTGGTGCGCCGCTGTAATGCTGTCGCTGCTGCCGAGCCTGGCGCAACTCATCGTACTCGGCGCGCTTCTCGACGCTGTGCAATACCTCGTAGGCCTCGGCCACTTCCTTGAATTTCTCTTCCGCGCCGGCAAGACTGCTGACATCCGGATGATACTGGCGTGCCAGCTTGCGATAAGCCGTTTTGATTGTCTTATCGTCCGCATCGGGTTGCACACCCAGCGTGGCGTAGTAATCCTTGAAATCCATAAGGGGCCCGTTTTTTTCGATGAGGCAGGCTGCCTGCATCTGGCAACTGATTACCTCGAGCATAGAGCATGTTGCTCGCCAGGGGTAATCGCAGCTGTCACTTGCCCGGGCTAGCGACCACGCAGCCTATAGCCGCGCGAGTTGCCTCCCGGATCAGACGCCGATCAGTGCCTGCAATTCGGCGATTCGGGCGTCCAGAGCCTGGTTGTCAGTGCAACGCAGCGTAGCGTGTCCCACCTTGCGTCCTGCCTTGAATGCCTTGCCGTAGTGGTGCAGATGGCAATCGTCGATCGCGGTGATCTGCTCGATAGGAGGCACTTCGCCAATAAAATTCAACATCGCGCTTTCGCCGACCTTGGCAGTGGAGCCCAGCGGCAAACCGGTTATGGCACGCAGGTGATTCTCGAACTGGCTGCAGCGGGCGCCTTCAATTGTCCAATGCCCTGAATTGTGCACACGAGGGGCGATCTCGTTGGCTTTAAGACCGCCATCAATTTCGAAGAACTCGAACGCCAGTACGCCGACATAATCAAGTTGCTTGAGCACCCGGTGGGCGTAGTCTTCGGCCAGAGCCTGCAGCGGGTGTGCAGCGCTGGCCACCGACAGGCGCAGAATACCCTTGTCATGAACGTTGAGTACCAACGGGTAGAAGGCTGTCTCACCGTTACGACCGCGCACCGCGATCAAAGATACTTCTCCCTGGAACGGCACAAAGCCCTCAAGAATACAGGGCACACTGCCGAGTTCAGCGAAGGCCCCTGTCACATCCTCGGGATGCCGGAGCACCTTCTGACCCTTGCCGTCGTAGCCCAGGGTGCGTGTTTTCATCACCGCAGGTAAACCGATGCGAGTAACTGCCGCTTCCAGATCTGCCTGCGACTGAATATCGGCGAACTCGGGTGTGGGAATGCCGAGGTCCTGGAACATTGATTTCTCGAACCACCTGTCCCGGGCAATGCGCAGAGACTCTGCGTTGGGGAAGACGGGTACGAACTGGGACAGAAAAGCGACCGTGTCGGCAGGCACACTTTCAAACTCGAAGGTGACTACATCACATTCATCAGCCATTTGGCGCAGATGATCGCGGTCGCTGTAGTCGGCGTGGATGTGCTCGCCCAATGCCTGGGCGCAGGCGTCCGCCGCAGGGTCAAGAAACACGAATTGTTGCCCGAGGGGAGTCCCTGCCAGTGCGAGCATACGGCCCAGTTGGCCACCACCGATTACGCCGATCTTCATATATATGTCCTCAGTCCTGTCGGGGGTCCGGGTTATCCAGCACCTTGTCAGTCTGGCGTGTGCGGAACTCCTGAAGCGCCTGATGAAATTGCGGGTGTTTGGCACCAAGAATGCTTGCCGACAATAGCGCGGCGTTGATTGCTCCGGCTTTGCCTATCGCCAGGGTGGCAACCGGCACACCAGCAGGCATCTGCACGATGGACAACAGTGAATCCACACCCGAGAGCATTGACGACTGCACTGGTACGCCAAGTACCGGCAAATGGGTTTTGGCGGCGCACATGCCTGGCAGGTGCGCAGCACCGCCGGCACCCGCGATAATGACTTCAATACCCTTGCCGGCAGCTTCTTCGGCATACTGGAAAAGCAGGTCCGGCGTACGGTGCGCGGAGACGACCTTGACCTCATGGGGTATGCCCAACTGCTCGAGCATATCCACCGTATGACTCAGGGTGGACCAGTCTGATTTGGAGCCCATGATTACGCCAACCAATGCGGTCATCTATCGGTGCCTCGCTTTCTGTTGTGCCGTGCGGTTACGGCAAAAACCAACAAGCCACGGCAGGGTTACTGACGTGGCTTGGCGGAGCAGATCGGGTCCCGGTGTCCGGGTGCGGCCTGCTGACTGTATGAAGCCGCGTAGTATAACCCGAATTGAGGAATATCAGAACTTCTGCGGCCTGAGCACCTCAACGTCTGACAAATAGCAGATCATGGCGTAGTCGTCGTAGTAACGTTCCTGCAGGTGATGGACGATCTGTTCGGCACGCTCCCTACCGCAGACCACCTCCAGGCGGATGTTGCCGTCATTGTCCCAGCCAGCGCTGCGCACGCCTCGGGTGCCACTGCCCCGGGCATCAGAGAGAGTCCAGCCGGGCGCTCCAAGGCGCTGCAGGTCCTTGATGAGCCTGGGTTCCAGGGCTGCTTCGCAGATCAGCGTGAGCAGGGTGCGGGTTGACATGCTCATGGTTGCTCCTCAGGCGGCCAGCCACTCGGCCAGTGAAAGATAAAGGGGAATGCCCACCAGTATATTGAAAGGGAATGTAATGCCCAATGATGCCGTCAGGGACAGCGCCGGATTGGCTTCGGGCAGCGCCAGACGCATTGCGGCAGGCACCGCGATGTAGGAGCCGCTGGCTGCCAGGGTGGCGAGAACAGTAACGCCCCCCACCGTCAGTCCCAGGGCGGTGCCCAAAAGCGCTCCGGCTAGTGCGCCAACTAGCGGAAACGCCAATGCGAACGCCACCAGCCGCGGACCAGTAGTGCGCAGGCTGCCCAGGTGGCGCGACGCAATCAAGCCCATTTCCAGCAGGAAGAACGCCAGTACCGGTTTGAACATGCTGGTATATAGCGGTTCGAGCGGAGCAATCGCTTCCTTGCCGGCGAGTACCCCGATGATCAGGCCGCCGAGCAGCAACATGATGCTCTTGCCCAAGAAGACTTCGTGGCTGAGCGCTTTCCAGTCAGTATCCCGGCGAATGCCCTTGGCCAGCAGAATACCAACAATGATCGCAGGCACTTCAAGCACCGCCACGAAAAGCGGCATATAGCTTTCGAACATGATGTCGCGCGCCAGCAGATAGGCGATTACCACTGCAAAGGTACCGGCGCTGACCGAGCCGTAGTGGGCCGCGATGCTCGCGGCATCGACCCGTGGGAAGCGCAACATGCGGAGCAGCGGAAAGGCTATCAGGGGCAGGGCGATACCCAGCGCCAGGACCGCCAGCGTCTGCCCGAGCAAGGCCGGGCTGGCCTGTTCGGCAAGCTCCACACCCCCATGCAGACCGATCGCCAGCAACAGGATGATCGACAGGGTGTCATACAGCCCCGGTGGAAGTTTCAGTTCGCTCTTCACCAGACCGGCGATCAGACCGAATACAAAGAACAGTACTACCGGATCAAAACCCATGCTTTCCTCCAGGAAAGCAGCTTCAAGCTGCAAGCTTCAAGCTGCAAGCGATCCGGAGTGGTGTGGGGCCTTAGTGCCCGTCAACGACTCCGATCAATCTTGCGGCTTGTAGCTTGGGGCTTGCCGCTGCCCTTATTCTATCTCGATCAATATCTCGCCCGGATTGACCCGGTCGCCCTTGGCCACGTTTACGGCTTTGACGGTACCGCCGATGGCGGCCTGGATTTCGCTTTCCATTTTCATGGCCTCGCTGACCAGTACAGCCTGGCCGGCCTTGACCGTGTCGCCGACCTGGACCAGTACATCGACGACGTTACCGGGCATGTTGGTGGTGACGTGGCCGGGTTGACTCGCCTGCTTGCGCTGGCTGCCCCCGCCGCTACCGGCAAAGGAGTTAAGCGGTTCGAACACGGCTTCCTCGGGCATGCCGTCCAGGCTCAGGTAGAAGTGGCGTTTGCCGTCGCCCTTGACGCTCACACCGGTGATATCAACACGGTAGCTTTCGCCGTGAACGTCAATGATGAACTCGGTCGGTGCGCCGTCTTCCACCATCGGCTTGCCTGGCGCACCTGATACGCTGGGTACGGGGAGCAGTTCTTCGGGCTTGAGTGTGCCGGCGGCGCGCTCTTCCAGGAATTTGCGGCCCATGTCGGGGAACATGGCATAGGTCAGCACGTCCTCTTCGCTTTGCGCCAGGCTGCCGACTTCCGCGCGCAGCTTGTCCATTTCCGGCTTGATGAGATCGGCCGGGCGCACGTCTATGACCTGTTCGTTGCCGATGGCGCGGCGCTGCAGGTCAGCGTCGACCTGGCCGGGGGCCTGACCGTAGCGGCCCTGCAGGTAGAGCTTGACCTCGTTGGTGATGGTCTTGTAGCGCTCGCCAGCCAAGACGTTGAACACCGCCTGGGTGCCGACAATCTGCGACGTCGGGGTCACCAGGGGCGGGAAACCGAGATCGGCGCGTACGCGCGGAATTTCCTCGAAGACTTCCTGAATCCGGTTCAGCGCGTTCTGTTCCTTGAGCTGATTCGCCAGGTTGGACATCATCCCGCCAGGCACCTGGTTGACCTGCACCCGCGTATCCACGCCGGTAAACTCGCTTTCAAACTGGTGATACTTCTTGCGCACGGCATGGAAATACATGCCGATTTCCTGCAATAAGGCCAGATCCAGTCCGGTGTCGTAGGGGGTGCCCTTGAGCGCCGCGACCATGGATTCGGTGCCCGGATGGCTGGTGCCCCAGGCCATGCTGGAAATCGCTGTGTCGATATGGTCCGCACCGGCTTCGATTGCCTTGATCTGGCACATGGCAGCCATGCCGGCGGTATCGTGGGAATGGATGAATACCGGGAGGCTGAGTTCGGCCTTGAGTGCGGTGACCAATTCGGCGGTCGCGAACGGGGTCAGCAGACCGGCCATGTCCTTGATCGCAATGGAATCGATACCCATGGCCGCCATGGCTTTGGCCTGCGCCACGTAGCCTTGCACGTTATGCACCGGACTGGTGGTATAGGCGAGGGTGCCCTGGGCATGCTTACCGGCATCCTTGACCGCTTTGATCGAGGTCTCGAGGTTGCGCACATCGTTCATCGCGTCGAAGATGCGGTACACATCGATGCCGTTCTCTGCCGTTTTGGCGACGAAGGCCTTTACTACGTCATCGCTGTAGTGGCGGTAGCCGAGCAGGTTCTGGCCGCGCAGGAGCATCTGCAAACGGGTATTGGGAAGCGCTTCACGCAACTGGCGTAGACGCTCCCAGGGGTCTTCCTTGAGAAAGCGCACGCAGGCATCGAACGTCGCGCCGCCCCAGACTTCCAGCGACCAGTAACCGACCTGATCGAGCTTGTCGCAGATCGGCAGCATGTCTTCGGTGCGCATGCGGGTGGCCAGCAACGACTGGTGCGCATCGCGCAGGATGGTGTCGGTAACGGTAATCTTGCGTGTGGTGCTCATTTCTTTATCTCCTGATGAGCTGGAAGCCTGAAGCTGGTAGTCGGCTCGCGCGCGGACTGCTTGCAGCTTGAAGCTTGCGGCTTATAGCTGAATTTATAGTCCGGCGTGCGCGGCAATTGCGGTGGCAATGGCCAGCGCCAGTTCTTCGGGTTTGCGTTTGACCGAGTAGCGGGTCAGCTCCGGGTGGCTTTCGACGAAGCTGGTGTCGAATACGCCGCTGCGAAACTCGTCGTTACCCAGAATCTCTGCGTAATAGGCCGCGGTGGTTTTCACACCCTGCAGGCGCATGTCGTCCAGCGCGCGCAGCCCGCGGTCCAGGGCTTCTTCCCAGGTCAGGGCCCAGACGATCAGCTTCAGGCACATGGAATCGTAATAGGGCGGAATGCTGTAACCGGTATAGATCGCCGTATCCACGCGCACACCGGGACCGCCCGGGGCGTAGTAACGGGTGATCTTGCCGAAAGAGGGTAGGAAGTCGTTCTTCGGATCTTCCGCATTGATCCGGAATTGAATGGCGAAACCCCGGTGCTGGATGTCTTCCTGCTTGACCGAGAGCGGCAGACCGGAGGCAATGCGGATCTGCTCACGGACTATGTCGATACCGGTGATCTGTTCGGTGATGGTGTGTTCCACCTGCACCCGAGTGTTCATTTCCATGAAATACACCTCGCCGTCGGCGAGCAGAAACTCCACGGTACCGGCATTTTCGTAACCCACCGCTTGCGCAGCTTTTACCGCCAGATCACCGATGTAGGCGCGCTGCTCGGGAGTCAGCTGCGGGCTGGGTGCAATCTCGATCAGCTTCTGGTTGCGCCGCTGGATCGAGCAGTCACGCTCGAACAGATGCACGGTGTTGCCGTGACTGTCGGCCAGAATCTGCGCTTCGATATGCTTGGGATTGACGATGCACTTTTCCAGGAACACGTCCGCCGAGCCAAAGGCCTTGGTGGCTTCGGAAATGACCCGCGGCCAGGCCTGCTCGAGCTCTGCCTGGGTGTTGCAGCGGCGTATACCGCGGCCGCCACCACCGGAGGTGGCCTTGAGCATGATCGGGTAGCCCACGCGCTCGGCTTCCTTCAGAGCCTCCTGCAGGTCGGCCAGATTGCCTTCGGTACCCGGTGTTACCGGCACGCCGGCCTTGATCATGCTGCGCCGAGCTTCGGTCTTGTCGCCCATGCCGCGGATGACCGAGGCGGCAGGTCCGATGAACTTGATCCCGCGCTCACTACAGATCTCCGCCAGTTCGGCGTTCTCCGACAGAAAGCCATAGCCGGGATGCAGTGCATCACAGCCGGTCTCCACTGCCAGGTTGACCAGTTGCCGGGCATTGAGATAGCCGGAAAGGGGATCGCTGCCAAGACTGTAGGCCTCGTCGGCGCGTTTGACGTGGAGCGCGAAGCGGTCTGCTTCGGAATAGATAGCCACAGAGCGAATGCCCATTTCGGCGCAGGCGCGCACGATACGAACGGCAATTTCGCCACGGTTGGCTATGAGGATTTTCTTGATCACGTCCTGGTTCCTCCTGATGGTGACCGGATACAGGCAAAGTACGCCAGAGAGAAAAGCAAGAGAAATGAATAATAATTGGATTATCCATTAGTAATTGCTTATACATAGGTGGAACAGTCGCAATACAAGGGTAGACCAGAGTGCGTAAGACACTTTTGAGGATGACGCTACGGCAGCTTCAGGTATTCCGCGCAGTATGTAGTTGCCACTCCTTCAGCCGCGCAGCGGAGGACATGGCCCTTACCCAGTCGGCAGTCAGCCAGCAGATCAGGCAACTGGAAGAGCAGGTCGAGCAGCCGCTGTTCGAATATGTAGGCCGCAAGCTGTACCTCACCGAAGCGGCTAACAGTCTGCTGGCGGCCAGCGAAGATATATTTGCGCGTCTGGAAAGTCTGGATATGAGTCTTTCGACTTTGCAGGGCAATTTGCAGGGCGAGCTGCGTCTGGCCGTGGTCAGCAGCATTCAGTACCTGACACCTCACCTGCTCGCTGCCTTTCGTGAGCACTATCCGGGAGTGTCATTCCGGCTCGAAATCGCCACCCGGGGCCAGGTCATTCAACGCCTGCGCGACAATCTGGATGATGTAGTGCTGATGGGGCTGGTGCCGGAGGACCGGGCTCTGGAGTTCTTTCCATTCCTTAACAACCCGATTATCGCCGTGGCCAATACGGATCATCCGCTGGCACGGCGCAGCGACCTATCGCTTGCCGAGATCGAGGGAGTGATGGTGCTGCAGCGTGAGCCGGGCTCGGGAACACGCAAGGCCAGTGATGATTTTCTTCAGGAAAAACGGGTGCATCTACAGCAATCAATGCAACTGGGCTCAAGCGAAAGCCTGATCCAGGGAGCAATAGCTGGCCTGGGTATCGCTCTTGTGTCTGGCCACGCGGCTTCGGCATTTATCCGCAGTGGCGCTCTGGTGCGCCTGGATTTCACCGAGCTGCCGCTGTATCGCAGCTGGTGCGCTGTGCATGCGCGTGGCAAGCGACTCAGCCCTGTGGCCCAGGCTTTTCTGGCATTTCTCCGCTCCGAACGGGCTCAGATACGGGGCCTGGCAGAGCAGTTCAATGCCTGATAGCGGTAAACCGGATAATCAATGCATCCAGATACCCGGACGCCTCGCTTCGATGATGTCCGGGAAGTCGCATACTTGGGCGTGCAGCGCCTGACTTTCCCGATACTCCTCGATCGCCCTGCGATAGGCCATGCGCTTGCGATCTTCATTCTGCCGGCGCTGTTTACGTACCGAGCTGCTGCCATCTTCGAAATCGGAATCAAAAGACATTGTGGTTCTCCGCTGTGTGAGTACCTGATCAACTTGCGCGCCGAGGATGACGGGATGGTTACAGAACGGTGAAACAACCTTGAATTTGAGGCTGAGTAAAGGAAGGGGCCGATTCCAGAGGAGGAGCAGTCGACTTGCTCACAGAAACACATCGGGTATGGAGGGGTGCAGGATCAAGAAGCAGAGGGGAGTTTCGAGGATATGTCTCCTCCCTGACCTGCTTGCACTTCGTCCATTTCCCGGGCCGGATAGTAGCGGATTGAAAGACGTGACTGCCAGTTGCCCTGGTTCTCATGCTGACAGTCTTCTTCAGTATCGAAGTGCACGTTCACGGCTATGTCATCCACTTGCATATGCGCCTCACGCAGTGCGGTTGCGGTCAGCTGATACAACAGCCTGCCGCTACCTGCTTCCAGAGCGTTCGTGAGGCTGGCGCGCGTATTGAAAACCCATACAACATGAATCCCCGTCGGATCGAGGTAACCCTCGGCTAGCGGTATAAGCCATGCCAGACCAGGCACTTCCGGCTTGGCGAGCTCAAGCGACCGGTGTAACGCCGCAAGCAGGCGCTTCGACGTTATCTGATGGTCGGGGTTCACTATGGAATACTCCTGCCGGCTGTGCCGGTCCTGTAAAAGGTCATACTTCGCGAACATGGCGCTCGAGTTGCTCCTGGCGTTGCTTGGCTTCGATGCTGAGTGTGGCAGTCGGGCGCAGTAGAAGCCGACGCAGCCCGATAGGGTCACCTGTTTCCGCACACCAGCCGTATTCCCCGCTGGCAACACGATCAAGCGCCTGATCGATCTTGTCGAGCAGCCGTTTTTCGCGCTCCAGCATATGCAGCTGCGATTGACGCTGTTCCTCGGCACTGCCCACGTCTCCAGGATCGGAAGGCATTTCGTATTCACGCAGCCCCTGAAAGTCGCGATCTATTCTTTCGCGCAGCTCTTCACGCTCTGTGGTCAGCAGGTGCTTGAAGAATGCCAGCTGGGATTCGCTCATGTACTCATCGGCTGGTTGCGCGAGAAGTTCTTCCTTGGTCAATAGAGATGTTCCCATGGTGAATGGCCTGTGTTGTCCTGTGGCCTAATTCAGAGCGCTTTCAGCGGGTAAAAGTTCCGTATCGTGGGCCTGGGAGCCAGTAACGACTTTCCGAGAGCAAATGTGAGTTGAGCGTGCGCTGCTTTCGCAATGGGTGAAGCTGACGCACAATATCCTGACCGCAACTGGCAGCCAGATGGAAATGAGTTGATGGAACAACGGGGCACGTTATCGAGTTGGGATGACAACAAGGGCTTTGGCTTTATCCAGCCGGAGGGCGGCGGCGCAAAGCTTTTCGTGCATATCTCCGTGATGCGTGGCGACGCGCGGCCAAGTCAGGGCGACACTGTTCTTTATCTGGCAGGCAAGGATGAGCAAGGCCGTCTGCGAGCGACGCACATGCGTGGTGAGGGGCTGAGTATTGATATGGCATCGATCCGTCGCAAGCCTCGGGAAGCGGGAGCTGACAAGCGTGAAAGACCGGCTCCGGTCGCTGCGAGGAAACCGCAGAGCAAAAGTATTCCGCGCACTGCCGGTATTCAGAATCTGCCACTCAAGTTGATGATCTGGGTCGGGCTCTGCGCCCTTCCAGGGTCCGGCTCGTTGATGCTGTACCTGCAACAGGGCTGGATAGCGCCGCTGGCAGCGTACTTGGCAATCAGCGTGATCAGTTTTCTGATGTACCGATCCGACAAGCGCAGTGCCCGCGAGTCAGGTCAGCGTACCCCTGAGAATCTGCTGCACCTGTCCGAGCTGTTAGGGGGGTGGCCCGGGGCCTTGATTGCCCAGCAGCGTTTCCGGCACAAGACCCGGAAGACCTCGTACCAGACTATCTTCTGGCTGATAGTGGCAACCCATCAGCTGTTCTGGGCTGACAGGCTGCTGCTGGATGGAAAATACCTGGCGCGTGTACTGGGCAACTGAGGCTTATACCGCCACACCCAGTTCACGCAGGTAATCATCATAGGTGCCGTTGAAGTCGGTCACGCCGTTTTCGTTCAGCTCGATGATGCGGGTTGCCAGGCTGGATACGAACTCCCGGTCATGGCTGACGAAGATCAGCGTGCCGGGGTAGTTTTCCAGTGCCAGGTTGAGCGCCTCGATGGATTCCATATCCAGGTGGTTGGTCGGTTCGTCCATGATCATCACGTTGGCTTTCTGCAGGATCAGCTTGCCAAACAGCATGCGGCCCTGCTCACCGCCGGAAATCACTTTCACCGATTTCAGAATGTCATCGTTGGAAAACAGCATACGGCCCAGGGTGCCGCGCACCAGCTGCTCGCCACCGGTGGTCCACTGCGACATCCAGTCGAACAGGGTCCAGTCGTTTTTGAAATCGTCGGCATGTTCCTGAGCGAAATAGCCCAGGTCGGCACTTTCGGCCCATTTGACGGTGCCGGACATTGGCGGTAACTCGTCCACCAGTGTGCGCAGCAAAGTGGTTTTGCCGATGCCGTTGGGCCCGATGATCGCTACCCGTTCGCCGGCTTCGATTTGCAGGCTCAGGTTCTTGAACAGTGCCTCTCCGTCGAAACCCTGGCTGACCTGATCAAGGATCACCGCCTGGCGGTGCAGCTTCTTGTTCTGATCGAAGCGGATGAAGGGGCTAATGCGGCTGGAAGGCTTGACCTCATCGAGCTGGATCTTGTCGATCTGCTTGGCGCGGCTGGTCGCCTGCTTGGCCTTGGAGGCGTTGGCGGAGAAGCGGCTGACGAAGGTCTGCAGCTCGGCGATCTGCGCCTTCTTCTTGGCGTTGTCGGAGAGCAGACGCTCGCGGGCCTGAGTTGCGGCCATCATGTATTCATCGTAGTTGCCTGGGAACAGGCGCAACTCGCAGAAATCCAGGTCCGCCATGTGCGTACATACGCTATTGAGGAAGTGGCGATCGTGGGAAATGATGATCATGGTGCTGTTGCGCATGGTCAACTGACTTTCCAGCCAACGAATGGTATTGATATCCAGGTGGTTGGTCGGCTCGTCCAGCAAGAGCACTTCCGGATCGGAAAACAGCGCCTGGGCCAGCAGCACACGCAGCTTCCAGCCGGGGGCGATCTCGCTCATCGGGCCGCTGTGCTGGGCTAACGGAATGCCCAGGCCAAGCAGCAGCTCGCCAGCACGGGATTCAGCGGTATAGCCGTCCATTTCAGCGAACTCGGTCTCCAACTCGGCGACTTTCATGCCGTCTTCTTCGCTCATTTCCGCCATCGAATAGATGCGGTCCCGTTCGGCATGCACCTTCCACAGTTCTTCATGACCCATGATGACGGTGTCCAGCACGCTGTATTTTTCGTAAGCGAACTGGTCTTGACGCAATTTACCCAGGCGCACATTGGGCTCGAGCATCACCTGACCGCCCGAGGGCTCCAGATCACCGCCAAGGATTTTCATGAAGGTGGATTTACCCGAGCCGTTGGCGCCGATCAGGCCGTAACGGTTACCACCGCCAAACTTGACTGACACGTTCTCGAAAAGAGGCTTGGCCCCGAACTGCATGGTGATATTGGCGGTGGAGATCAAAAGAATGTCCTGCGGGAAAAGAATGGGTGGTCATCGGGCGCTGTACCGGGCCAGAAAACCGGACCGCGTATTCTACGGGCAATGCTTGTTTATTGACAGGGGCGTCCGACGAGCGTAGGGCACACCCGCCAGCACCGCGCAATCAGGAGAAAGGCGTCTGCCTCACGGCTCCAGCAGCGGCAGTGTCAGACAGAAATCAATCGAGCCATCCGCCTGATCGGCGCATACGGAACCCTCGTGCGCCTGGACGATTGCCGCACAGATGTACAGTCCCATGCTCAGGCCGCTTTGCTCCGGCATGGCGCTATCACTGGTCACGGGCTGAAAAAGTCCTGCCATCTGTTCTGCGCTGAGCGGGTCAATCTGACTGCTGACGGTCAGCTTGCTGGTGTCATTCTGCCTTTGCAGATTAATAACAGTGGGTGTATGGGGTTTACTCTGCTGGCTTGCGTTATTCAGAAGGTGCGCAACAACCTCGGTGTAGCGTTCGGCGTCAACCATCGCATGTATGCCGGGTTCGATCCGGGCTTCAATGATCAGATCCGCATATAGCTTCTGCTCGTCTTCCAGAACCGATTTGAGCAGAGCCGACAGATTGGTCGCTACCGGGTTGATACTGATCTTGTTGCCTGACTGCAACTGGTTGAGGTCGCGTACCTGAGCCAGCATGCGATTCATTTTCCTGCCCGCAGCAATAATGTGCCGGTTCAGCTCGATGTCACGTTCGTTTTGCGGGCGAAGCAGGGCAGCGGACATGGTTATGGACTGCAGCGGATTGGACAGGTCGTGCCCGAGCCTGGCGATAAGGCCCTGTTGCACGCGGTTGGCCGTCACGGCCCGTTGCAGGCAGGCTTCGAGTAAATCGCCACGCAGCGCATTGGCTGCCCCAATGTCGACTTCGCTCCAGCCCTCGGCCTGATCCGGTTGCTCATCGCGGAACCACATGATCCAGCCGTCTTCCGGAGGACAAAAGCAGATAGCCAGCACGGGATTTCCAGCGCCGCTATCCAGGTTCTGCATATCGCTGTTATAGGTGCCACATACGCCGGCTGCATGCAGGGAGGCAAGGGTTGCAAGTGCCCGTTGCTCGCAGCCGCCCCTCAGGCTGGCTACCTCCTGGTTAACGACGATAGCCGCTGAGTCGCAGACAACGGTGCCCGCAAGATTCAATTGAGGGTTACTCAGACAGTTTAGTAACTCTTCAGAGCCTTGAACGGCGAGAAGCAGAGAGGGTCGAGTATCGGGCGGGTTCCCGGCGGCTGGTAAATCCTGAGGTGGGTTGGTTTCGGGAGTACTCGACGTCGTCATGCTAGGTCCTGATGATGTAGGGTCTTGGCGAAATGCATTAGTCGTGCTGAGTCCGGTTTGCCCGTTGGGGCCGGTTTCCATGGGGTACTACCGTCTCGCCATGTTCAGTCAATTGTGATCATAAGCTGCAAAATGGGAAGTTTTTTTTGCTTTATGCAGCCCCGTGAGTCAACTGCGCAAGGGTCTCGGCCAATAACTCAATATCGTAGGGCTTGCAGAAAACGGGTCGGTTCACCCACTCAGCTGGCAGCCCCAGGGACCCGAAGCCGGTAGTGAACGCAAAGGGTACGCCCTTTTCTTCGAGCAACCGCGCCACCGGATATACTTCCCGCCCACCCAGATTGACATCCAGTAGTGCTCCATCCAGATCGAGGGTTTCGGCCAGGGATCCAGCCTGTTCTATGGTCGAAGCAATGGCAACTATGCTGAATCCATGGTCTGTCAGTACTTCCTCTAGCAGCTCTGCGATAACAGGCTCGTCTTCTACAATCAATATTCGGGGCATCGGGTGAATTTACCTTGTCTTGACGTGCTGCGAACGGCCCGCAGCGCTCATCGATAAGCGATGGCTAACAGTGTCTGATTGCTACAAACACAAGTCGTTCCAATCAAGTCGTTCCAGTCACGCATGTCTTGAGCGTTGGCAGGCCGATAAATGCCTCGCGTAAGCAGCCCGGAAGTCTTGGCGCAAATCAATCGTTGTTGTCGAGATTGCGCTGCCCAGCCTTATGGGTCAGGCGAAGTCCGCGTAAACTGCGTTTGACATTCTTCAGGTGATTGACCAGCGCCGGCCCTCGGCGCATCGCCATGCCCATGGCGAGTACATCGATAACCACCAGGTGGGCGATGCGCGACGACAAGGGGGTATAGATATCCGTGTCTTCGGTCACGTCGATTGCGATGTGTATCTGCGCGAGCTCAGCCAGCGGGGTGTGGCTGGGGCACAGACTGATGAGCGTAGCGCCGGTTTCTCTGACCAGCGCGGCTGAATGCAGCAAGTCCTTGGTGCGGCCGGTCTGGGAAATGGTCACGGCCACATCCTGTGGCCCCAATGTAACGGCTGACATCGCCTGCATATGCGGGTCGGAATAGGCGGCAGTGGACACCTGCAGGCGGAAGAATTTGTGCTGCGCATCGCTGGCCACGGCGCCTGATGCTCCAAAGCCATAAAACTCCACCCGCCGGGCATCGCTCAGCGCTTCGATCGCCCGCTCCACCTTATGCGGGTCCAGACGTTCACGCACGTCCATCAGCGTGGCCAGCGTAGTATCAAATATCTTGTGGGCGAGCTGACCGACATTGTCGTCCTCACTGATGGAGAACTGACCGAAACTGGCCCCGGCAGCCAGGCTCTGGGCCAGACGCAGTTTGAGATCCTGAAACCCGGTACAGCCTATAGCCCTGCAGAACCGGACGATGGTGGGTTCACTGATACCCACTTCCCGCGCGAGATCGGCCATCGACGAATGCATGACGTCGGCCGCGTGACCAAGCACATGGTCGGCGACCTTGAGTTCGGATTTGCGCAGTTGCTGACGGCTGGCGGCAATGTGCTGGAGCAGGTTCACGTGGGCTTCATAGGTTTTGGCTTCGTGGTAGTCTGGGTTCGACAACATGGGATTTCTTGTAGTTATACTACAAATCCTTTCCCCCTGCCTCCATCCGGGAGAATGAGCGTGTCGGTGCAATACAGCGAACCTTGCGACATAGTGGTGTTCGGCGGAACCGGAGATCTGGCCCTGCGCAAGCTCTTGCCGGCGCTGTATTACCTTCACCGTGACCGCCATCTGCACCCAGACAGCCGAATTCTTGCACTCGCGCGCGCGCGACACGATGACAACGGCTACCGACGTCTTGCGCAGCGGCACCTGGGGCAATACCTTCCCCCTGGTGATTTCGAACAGGCTACCTGGGACACTTTTGCTGCACGCCTGGATTACATGACCCTGGACGCCAGCCAACGTGTGGAATTTCCGCGTCTGGCCAAGGTACTGGCAACCCGTCCGGACCGGATCAGGGTCTTCTATCTGGCGACTTTCCCGGAGTTGTTTGCCGCCACGGCGCAGCACCTGGCATCCGTTGGCCTGGCCGACAAACAGGCCCGCATCGTGCTCGAGAAACCCCTTGGCCAGAGTCTGGAAACTGCCAATCAGATCAACGATGGCATCGGTGCAGTCTTTGACGAGTCCAGGGTATTTCGTATCGACCACTATCTGGGCAAGGAAACCGTGCAGAACCTGCTGGCATTGCGCTTCGGCAACGCACTATTCGAGCCCCTTTGGCGCAACGCGCATATCGACCATGTGCAGATCAGTGTTCTGGAAACCGTGGGGGTAGAGAACCGCGGAGCCTACTACGATAACGCTGGGGCGATGCGCGATATGGTGCAGAACCACCTGCTGCAGTTGTTGTGTCTGGTCGCGATGGAAGCACCTGTGCATTTTGAACCCGAAGCAGTCCGTAACGAGAAGCTGAAGATCCTCGACGCCCTGCGGCCGATCACCGGTCTGGACGTGCAGGACCGTACGGTACGCGGTCAGTATTCCCGCGGCGTGCGTGCCGGGGAGAAGCTCCCGGCCTATTATTTTGAGAAAAATGTGGATCACGACAGTAACACCGAAACCTTCGTCGCACTCAAGGTGGAGGTGGATAACTGGCGCTGGGGTGGTGTGCCTTTCTATCTGCGCACCGGCAAGAGTCTGGCGCAGCGCAAGTCCGAGATTGTCATTCAGTTCAAGCCGGTGCCTTACCGGTTATTTGGTCAGGGTAGTGATGCGCCGGAGCATAATCGCCTGGTCATCCGCCTGCAGCCCGACGAGAGCATCCGGCTGTCGTTGATGGCGAAGAGCCCCGGGCGGGGCATGAGCCTGCAGGATGTGGATCTGGATCTGAATTTTGCCGAGGCATTCAACAAGCGCCGCTGGGATGCCTATGAGCGGTTGCTGCTGGATGTGATCAGTGGCGATGCGACGCTGTTCATGCGCCGTGACGAGATTGAGGCAGCCTGGCGTTGGGTAGATCCGATTATTCAGGGCTGGGACGACTGCTATCGCTCGCCCAAGCGCTATGCCGCCGGCAGTTGGGGGCCTGTAGCGGCTGACAGCCTGCTCGATCGGCTTGGGCATCGCTGGCTGGATCAGCGCTAGAGCAAGCCACAATGCGGCTTGTCAGCTCGTTATACCTCTGTGCTTTCAGTCAGCAGTGCAGTGAAGTCCGCAGCGGACACGGGCCGGCTTATCAGGTAGCCCTGTACCTCATCGCACAGGTGCTCCTTGAGAAACTCCAGCTGACCATCATGCTCGACGCCTTCGGCCACCACGATCAGATCCAGGCTATGTGCCATGGCGATGATCGCCCGAATGATCGCCGCGTCCTGGCTGCGCTCGCTTTGCGGAACCTGTTCTTCCAGTTCGCCAATAAACGCCCGGTCGATTTTCAGGGTCGAGATAGGGAAGCGCTTCAGATAGGCGAGGGAAGAATAGCCGGTGCCAAAGTCATCGATCGCCAGACGAATACCCATCTGTTGTAGCTGGGCTATATTTTCAGCGACGGCATCCACGTGCTCGAGCAGCATACTTTCGGTCAGCTCGAATTCCAGCAGGCTGGCGGGCAGCTGGGAGTGGTCGAGTATCTGCTGCACCCGCGCTGCAAAGTTGGATTGACGCAGTTGCTGGACCGACAGATTGACGGCCACGCATATCGGCGCTGGGCCGCGGTGATACCACTCGCTCGCCTGCAGACAGGCTTTGGTGAGCACGGCGTCGCCCAGGGCGACAATCATGCCTGTTTCCTCGGCAATATCGATAAAGGCGCCTGGTAACAGCAACCCCTGTTCCGGATGCTGCCAGCGTACCAGTGCCTCGGCGCCCTGTATGCGGTCGCTGGCCAGATGCAATTTGGGCTGGTAGTAGACAATCAGCTGGTCTTCGTCCAGAGCCTTGCGCAGTTGATTTTCCAGCTGCAGGCGTTCGAGGCTGTAGCCGGGTAGTTGTTCGGTAAAGAACTGGAAGCTGTTACCGCCCAGATGTTTGGCATGCTGCATTGCCTGGTTGGCTTGAGTGATCATGACCAGGCTGTCACGTGCCGAATTGGGGAACTCGCTGATCCCGATGGAGGCTGTGACTACCAGCTCGTGTTCGCCGATACTCAGCGGCAGGCGCAGGAATTCCAGCACTGTGCTGGCGCGATATTCCAGGCGCTCACGGCTGGTGTCCTGCTCGACAATAATGACAAACTCGTCAGCTGAAAGCCTCGCCAGGGTGTCGTGCTCCGGGGTGATCTCGCGCAGGCGCAACGCCACCTGACGAAGAAGCTCGTCGGCAACGGTGTGACCCAGGGTATCGTTGATGTGCTTGAAGCGGTCCAGGTCCACATGCATCAGCGCGAGCTTCTGCCCGTGCTGCCGGGCCCTGGCCGTGGACTCCTGCAAGCTTTGGGTAAACATACTGCGATTCGCCAGCTCGGTGAGGCTGTCGTGGCTGCTGAGGTATTGCAATTGCTCTTCGGTCTGCCGGCGGACACTCAGATCAGCAAAGAAACCGACATAATGAGTGACGTTGCCGTTGACGTTGCGCACGACGGTCAGCTGCAACCATTGCGGATACAGCTCGCCGCTTCGCCGCTGGCTTATACGCTCACCTTCCCAGCGATCATTGTTCTGCAGAATGTCACGCAGTGCCTTGAAGCTCAGCTGGTTCTTGGTGGTCTTGTTGGTGTCCGCGATGGGCAGGCCCAGCACTTCTTCCGCGGCATAACCGGTGATAACGCTGAATGCGTTATTCACCGTGAGAATGCGCAGATCCGGGTCCAGAATAAAGATACCTTCGGCTGTTGCCTCGAACACCGTTGCTGCCAGCTGCGCCTGTTCATCCTGGAGCTTGCGCGCACTGATATCGCGGCGGGTGCCGATCATCCGACGGACACGGCCGTTGGCGTCCCGCTCCACAGCCCGACCACTGTCCTCTACCCAGATCCATTGGCCGTTGGCGTGTCTGACACGGTATTCGATACGGTAGGATCCAGTACGCATCTGCATGTGGCTTACCAGGGTATCGCGGACCATCTCGGTGTCATCGGGGTGCACTCGCGGTGATAAATGCGCGCGCATGGAGGTAACGGAGCCTGGCGGCAGCCCGAAAATTTCCTCGAGGTGGGAATGCACTACCTCGTCGGTTTCCAGATTCCAGTCCCACAACCCCAACTGACTGGCATTCATCGCCAGTGTGAGTTGAGCTTCGCTGGATTTGAGGGCGGCGCTGGCCTGCTCCAGTTCAGCGGTTCTCAGCGCGACACGCTCCTCGAGCACGCCGTGGCTGTCGCGCAGACCCTGTTCGGCTTGTCTTCGTTGCTGGATTTCCTGCGTCAGCTGAAAATTGAGGTCTTCTGCCTGGCGACGTGATTCCTCGAGGCGGGCTGCCAATTGCTCGTTATGCAGGCTGGCTTGTAATGCAAGACCCAGGGAGCGGTTGATAAACGCCGCACCCATCAACAGACAGCAGAACAGTATGCTACCCATGAGTCCCCAGTAGGGGCTGGACGCATCATTCTGCAGCAATAGGTACAGGCTCGGCATCAACCAGGCGGGCACGGTGAAGGCCAGGAAGGCAACATAGCGGAAGGCGTAGATAACGCTGACGCACAGCGTGATGCCCGCGGTCAGAGCATAGGCCGGCGCCTGCAGCATGAAGTTGTCTGCGGGCACCAGGGCGATATGCACCCAGCCCAGACACAGGCCCGAGGCCACATTTCCCAGGATCAACATGGCCGGCCAGCGCAGACGCACGCGTTGCGAATCGGACGCGCTCTGGTAGCGGCGTACCAGCATCACACGCAGTAATGTCAGGGCCCCCAACACAGCAGCCCAACCGAGCAGTCCAGCGTGATCCGTATGCGCCCACAGCAAGGGTATCATTGCCACAGCGTTGAACATGATCAGCCACTGGGGCAGCCGCGCAAAGGCGAACAGCATATCCAGCGCGCGCAGACGCAGATGCTGGCGGGGCACAGCCGGTTGTGTGATTGGCGCAAACGTCATTGTGACGTGATTCCCTCGGGACTCGATGACTCTTGTTATATTTCAATCGAATGCAACCTTACACCACCACCCTGGCCTGGCACAGCCCCAGACCCCTTGATAATTTTAAAACAACCCCTCTGGGCTGGTCATTGCAGCCATTTCTTCCGGCTTCGCTGTGGGGGCTGATAGAATGCTGCGATGGATATCTCACATCTGCTCAATTCCCTGAATGACGCCCAACGCCAGGCGGTGACCGCTGCGCCCGGCCAACAACTGGTTCTGGCTGGCGCCGGCTCCGGCAAAACCCGTGTTCTGGTGCACCGCATTGCCTGGCTGGTCGAGGTCGAAAAGGCCTCGCCCTGGAGCATTCTGTCGGTCACCTTTACCAACAAGGCCGCCCACGAGATGCGTCACCGCATCGAGCAGCTGCTCGGCATCTCGCCACAGGGCATGTGGGTGGGTACCTTCCACGGTCTGGCCCACCGGCTGCTGCGCGCCCACTGGCGCGAAGCCGGTCTGGCCGAGCAGTTCCAGATACTCGACAGCGATGACCAGTCGCGGATCGTCAAACGGGTGATCCGCGAGCTGGGGCTGGACGAGAATCAGTGGGCACCACGTCAGGCCCAGTGGTGGATCAACGGCCAGAAGGATGAAGGCTTGCGGCCTCAGCATATACAGCCTGCAGGTGATCTGTTTCTGACCAACATGCTGCGGATCTACCAGAGCTACGAACAGGCCTGCGCCCGCGCCGGCGTGGTGGACTTTGCCGAACTGTTGCTGCGCTCGCTGGAGCTTTGGCGCGACAACGACTCCCTGCGTGAGCAGTACCAGGCACGGTTCCGCCATATGCTGGTGGATGAGTTCCAGGATACCAACGCTGTGCAGTACGCCTGGCTGCGCCTGATCGCCGGCAAGACCCCCAGCCTGATGGTTGTGGGCGACGATGATCAGTCGATTTACGGCTGGCGCGGCGCCAAGATCGAGAACATCCATCAGTTCCAGCGTGACTATCCCAACTCCGAGCTGATCCGGCTTGAGCAGAACTACCGTTCCACGGCCACTATTCTCAAGGCAGCCAATGCCTTGATCGAACAGAACGCTGGTCGCATGGGCAAGGAGCTGTGGACCGAAGACAGTGAAGGCGAGCCGATCGCGCTCTATGCCGGTTTCAATGAGCAGGACGAAGCGCGTTTTATCGTCGAGCGCATCGATCAGGCCGTGTCCGAGGGCATGTCGCGCAGCGAGATTGCCATTCTTTACCGCTCCAACGCCCAGTCACGTGTGTTGGAAGAGGCGTTACTGCGCGCCGCTATTCCCTATCGTATTTATGGCGGCCAGCGTTTTTTCGAGCGCGCGGAGATCAAGAACGCCATGGCCTATATGCGGCTGGTCGCCAACCGCGGTGATGACGGCGCCCTGGAGCGAATCATCAACCTGCCCACCCGCGGCATTGGCGACAAGACCGTCGAGGCTTTGCGTCAACACGCGCGCCAGCAGGACGTGTCCATGTGGCAGGCTGCCTGTGACCTGCTGGATAACAAGGGCTTACCCGGTCGCGCTGCCAACGCCGTCCAGACGTTCTGCGAGTTGATCGAAGAAATCACCGTGCGGGTCGAGGGCGTACCCCTCTACAGCATGGCCCAGCAGGTCATCGAACAGAGCGGGCTGCTGCGCTTTCACGAGAACGAAAAGGGCGAAAAGGCCCAGGCTCGCGTCGAGAACCTTGAAGAACTGGTCTCCGCCGCGCGTGCCTTCGAGAACGACCAGGCCGACGAAGAGGCCGAGGGCGACACGCTGCTCGCATTCCTCGCCCATGCCTCCCTGGAGGCGGGTGAGACCCAAGCCGACCGTTTCGAGGACAGCGTGCAACTGATGACCCTGCACAGTGCCAAGGGTCTGGAATTCCCCCTGGTGTTCCTCGCGGGTGTAGAAGAGGGCCTGTTCCCGCACAAGATGAGTCTGGAAGAGCCGGGCCGTCTGGAAGAAGAACGTCGCCTGGCTTACGTGGGTATTACCCGCGCGATGCAGCAACTGGTGATTACCTGGGCGGAAACCCGCCGCCTGTATGGCAGCGAAACCTTCAACAAGGTCTCGCGATTTGTGCGTGAAATTCCGGCCGAACTGATTCAGGAGGTCCGCCTGGGAAGCCAGGTAAGCCGCCCCTTCGGACCAGCCAAAACCGGTATGTTTGCCGCAGAAGCCTCGGAAAGCACCGGCTTTGCCCTCGGCCAGCGGGTGCTGCATTCGCTGTTTGGCGAAGGCGTGGTACTCAATTACGAAGGCCAGGGCGCCCAGGCCCGCATCCAGGTCAACTTTGACGACGAAGGCAGCAAGTGGCTGATGGTTGCCTACGCCAAGCTGCAGGCACTCTAGGCTCGTGAGCTCGCAGCGGCAAGCGGCAAGCGGCAAGCCGCAAGCCGCAAGCCGCAAGCTTCAAGCAGATTGTCGAGGCGAAAAGTTCCAGATTTGTCCGCTGCACTGCAGCATTAAAAAAGTTGAAGAAGACCACCATCAAAAATGCAGAATGCACGGCCAGCTTGTCGCTTGAAGCTTGCCGCTTGGAGCTCAAATAATGAAAAGACGCCAACTCCTTACCGCCGCCGGTCTCGGCCTCGGCGCCGTTGCCTTAACTGGCTGTTCAGACCAGACCACCCCCACCGGCGAGCAGAGCAGCCAGCCCGAACAACGCTTCAAGTGGAAGATGGTCACCTCCTGGCCGAAGAACTTCCCGGGTCTGGGCACGACCGCCGAGCGTTTTGCTGGCACCGTCAACGCCCTGTCCAATGGCCGTCTCACCGTGCAGGTGTTCGCCGCAGACGAACTGGTACCCGCGCTGGAAGTGTTCGATGCAGTCTCCAGCGGCACCGCCGAACTGGGCCACAGCGCAGCCTATTACTGGAAGGGCAAGAGCGCGGCAGCCCCGTTCTTTACGGCTGTCCCTTTCGGCATGAACGCCCAGGAAATGAACGCCTGGCTATATGAAGGCGGCGGGTTGCAGCTCTGGCAGGAAGCCTATGCCAGCAGCGGCGTACTGCCGCTGCCCTGTGGCAATACCGGCGTGCAGATGGCGGGCTGGTTCAACAAGGAGATCAACAGCCTGGAAGACCTGCGCGGCCTGAAGATCCGCATGCCCGGCTTTGGCGGTGAGGTATTGGCCCGCGCGGGTGCGACCACAGTTAATCTACCCGGCAGTGAAATTTTCAGTGCACTGCGCAACGGGGTGATCGACGCTACCGACTGGGTCAGCCCCTACAACGACCTGGCCTTCGGGCTGCACCAGGCCGCCAAGTACTATTACTACCCCGGTTGGCAGGAGCCCTGCGCGGTGCTGGAACTGAGCATCAATCAGACCGCCTTCGAGCAACTACCGGATGATCTGCAGACCATCGTCCGCGAAGCCGCACGTGCCACCAACCAGTACATGCTGGATGAGTACACCCGGCGCAACGCCGATGCACTCAACACGCTCGTCAACGAGCACAAGGTTGAGTTGCGCCGCCTGCCGGATGAAGTACTCGACCGCCTGCGCGAACTGTCTGCCCAGGTACTGGAAGAAACCGCCAACGCCGATCCCCTCAACCGTCAGGTCTGGGACTCGATGGAAGCCTTCCGCGAGAAGGTATGGGCCTATCACGCCATCAGCGAACAGGCGATGTACGGCCTGCGCGGCTGAAGCCTCTGGCGCTCAACCTCCCTGGACGAGCGCCGCTCTGGTTACTTTCCGGTAGTGGCAATCTGCGATAAAGCGGGGCAGTATGGCCTGAACAGCAGGCATGGATGCCAACCCCATTTGTGCTCTGCAATGGAGTCAGCGCTTTTGCGTTGGGGGAACAAGGAGGAGTCACTAATATCATGCTGCATTCAAATTTTCGCGTTTATCTCACAGCACCGACCCCTTGCCTGCGTCGCTAGAAAGAACCAGGGTTCAGGTCTTGCCTTCTGCCTCTCTGCTGAGGTCATCGCTTGAATTTCAAGAGGGTATCTGACCCCTCGGCGTTACCGCGAGCAAAATGCTGCTATTTGCTTGGCATGCCTACTAACTGCCTGATATGCATACCTGGTTGCGACCACTCGCCTTTGCTCGATACAAGGCCTCATCTGCGGCGTTGGCGTAGGTCAGATTGCTGTCCTGTTCTGTGGGTATCCAGGCAGCAACGCCGATGCTGATGGTGAAGCTGAGATTGCCTTCGGGAAGTCTGATTTCCAGCTTGGCGATAGCCGAGCGAATCTGTTCGGCCACAGCAGCGGCGCTGACAGCAGGCATGCTGTAGAACACGGTGGCAAACTCTTCGCCACCAATGCGGGCGGCACACTCGGTCTCACGGCGGCTGTACTCGCTCAGCGTCTGACCTACCGCTGCGAGGCATTCGTCACCGATACTGTGGCCGAATTTATCGTTGATGTGCTTGAAGTGATCGACATCCAGCATCAGAAAAGCAACTGGTACGCCATTGGTACGACCTTGTTCGATGGCGGCACTGACTTGCTCTTCAAATCCGCGTCTGTTGCTTAACCCCGTCAGAGAATCGGTGTTACTCAGCCGCTTGAGTTCCAGGTTGGCCTGCTCAAGTTGTCGGGTGCGTGAGGCAACGCTGGATTCCAGTAGCGCGGTGTTTTCTTCTTGCATGAGCAGCAAGGCGTCCTGTGCCTGCAAGCGGGAGGCCTTTTCACGGTTGATACGTTCAGCCAGTGCAACAGACAGCAGCAGAAACTCCAGGATGAATCCCGCCAGCTGTGTGGAGCGGATTGAGTTGGTCATGGGTATTATCCCGGCCATTGCCAGGGTGATGCCCAGGGTAGCGCACACCAGTCCTGTCCAGGCCACCAGAAAATAGCCGGCGGAAATACTGCCACGCCGCCAACATACAACAGCAATAACGATGGCCGCGACGCAGGTGAGAGAACCGCCGTGCTCAATATGCACATACCCGATAGCTTGGGGGGCGAAGGCAGAGACCAGGGCAGCACATAACCAATAGGCCAGCACTACATGGCTTAAATGCAGCAGCCAGCCACCTTGGCGACGGAGTTCTAGAAACTGGCGTTCAAACAAAGCGGCGCCGAAGAAGCCGAGGCTTACCGATAATACCGTGGCCCGCGAAACCAGCCAGGGGGAATCCCACCACAGAAAATAAGGCCCAAAGCTGAACACGCTGGCGACGTAAAAGGCCCCGCTCAGCACATAGGCACAGTAAAAAAGATAGGCCGCGTCCCGGGTAAAAATGAACAGCGACGCGTTGTACAACATCATCACTAACATGGCGCCAAAGAAGGCGCCCATCAGCAGATTGTTGTCGCGCTCTGCCTTCGGCAGTTCCGAGGGGGCAAGCAGGCGAAATGGCAAGAGCATGGGCGCGTTGGTTTCAAGCCGCAGGTATACCTCGGCTTCACCAGGAGGCAGGCTCAGCGGCAAGACTTGAAGCGGGCTGTTGACGGCGCGCCTGTGGGGTGCCACGCCGTCACCGGTATGAACGCCCGCAGACCATTCACCGTGCGTTGTGTCCAGAATCCGAGCTTCGATCTGGGTGAAGCTCCAGTCCACTAGCAGCAGTCTTTTGACCTCATCTGCTGCATGGTTGGTTATATGAAAACGCACCCAGGCGCCTTCGGGCCGATAGCCTATGTTGAGGGTAGGTTGATCAGAGGTCTGCCAGCGTGTCGCAAAAGCCTGCTCAGTTACTGCGCTGAAAGACGCGGAACTTGGAGCGAGCAGGTATTCTACCGCGTTGATCTCCGTGGTACTTGCGGCGTTAGCGACCTGCGCGGGCAGACAGAGTGCCGCCCACACTACAAGCGTCAGAATTACATTATTAAAAAGGCGAGTAGCGGTTAGCTGCATCGGTTTTTAGGTCTTATTGGATGAGCAAGCTTTTGCCTAGTCTAGAAATAAAGCACTGACGTTGCACGCACTTGCTATCTTTAGTTGTAACTGGAGCCAGGCAGTCGAAGTCGTCGCCGAGGCTCTGGCGCGGCATTCTTAAATTCGAACGATGGTGGGGTTAGGGAAATTCTGATGTATCTCATTGCCTACAACGCCAGCAGACTGCTGATGAACAATGCGGGCAAGTCAGCGAATCTAGCTAGGCGTCAAATCAGTTTCAAGGCGAGCGTGCAAGCCCTGAGGCAATGGGAGCCAGCGCTGAACCGGCGGGGAGTGGGCTGCAGAGAAAAACGTCGCTTGATGGCTGAGCTCTATAAAGCGATTACACGGAATCTGCTGATAGAATGACCCGGACGACAAGAGCCTCGATGTGTGAAACGAAGGCCAAAACCATATGGCTTATTGACGAAGCACAGGCATGAAATGACCGATACCCTTCATCGAAACCGATATCGCGCAAAAGCTGCTTAACTTAGTGCCATTCTCATCCGACCCCAATTACTCAGTTATTTTTCATTGATTATGCCTGGGTATGGCTGTCTTAACGCAGCTCTCCTCCACCATCTATACATGACTGTTTAAAGTAAGAATTGTCTGAATAGTAGGCGTAAGAAATCTTTAAACCCAAAGAAGTCCTATAGGAGCAACTTGGAGTTCCCCGCCTACATGATGCTTCTACATTACCAAATGACTGGAAACACAGTGTTTTCATATCATCTATTTGTTCTTTATCATCCATTATGTACTCATCACACTGATTTTTAGAATAAAAAGTACATGAAAGAATACTAGGGCCAGGTCTTGCCTTTTGCTCGAGACCGCCCGTCGACACGAGCAGGCACAGGGTCAAAATGCTTCCTGCGCTGCAGTTTTATCCGTGCTGATGGCCCCTAAGTCCTGACTGCCGTATTGCTTGGGGTAGTATTTTGGGCCCTTTCTTTTCAGGATCGGCCGACAATTTGCCTACCTTTGTCGGTTCGGGTTACCTTCAATTGTGGCCGGAGCATCGGCCAGCAATACTGTTTTCAAAAAGTTGGAGGGATCCTCACTATGTTTCGGTTCGTATTTATTCTGTCCGCCATGCTCTTGGCTACTACGACTATTATTCACGCAAACCCCATGATTGAGGAGTTTGAAGCTCAATTAGAAGAGGCGGATCGCCAGGGGGTGACCGGCCCGGAAATCGAGCAACTCCGACAACTTCTTGAGCAGGTCAAGGCCGATGAAGCAAAGGATGCCGCCTATGCCGATTCCATGGATGACAATTCGTCTGGGGCGAGTATGGATGAAGGAAGCTCGGCGCCCTCGGCTGAAAATGCTGCAAATAACAACACGCTCACATACACCTCATCGGAAGGTGAAGATAAGTCCGTCAACGTTGACAAGTCCCAGCTGGAAAATTATGCAGGGGTGTATGCAAACGAACATCGCGATCCGGCTGTGGCTGACTTTCGGTATACGCTTCGGGCTGATGGCAGCGCAATGTTGGAACACCGCGTTTGTGAAAATTGTACACATGAACTCTCCGGCGAGGCCTCTTCAAGGGACTGGCAAATACAGTATGAAGCGATCGAGTGGGCGCCCATGGTGACGGAGACGGGCAGTCCAATGATGCGGAGTACCGAAGACATGAATGGTGAGGCGTTTGACGCTCGGGTTCTGATTGTCACGTTGCAAGGTGGAAAGGTGATGAGCTTGAACCACTATCGGGATGCAAAGGGTGATGCGTTGGGTGGACCTTATGGTGTGCCTCGCTATCGCCAGTAATTTCACATTGGGAAAAAACGAATACTAGGGTCAGGTTTTGCCTTTTGCTTTGAGCTTGCCTCTGAGCTCTGACCCTCTAAGTAAGCACTACCCGCCAAGGCCCTCCGGCAATATTCAATTTAAGATGCTAGGGTCGGGTCTTGCCTTTTGCCCCTCAGTTGAAGTGTTTCATTTGGCGAGGGGAAAGGGCTGATCCCATCGGTGCTTGGTGAGGGGGAGGGTTCCAGGACACAAAGGCAGAGTCTCACTTCGCAATGTACCCGCGTTACTAGCTCAGTTGGCTATCGATGACAAAGGCACGGGTTGATTATTAACCAATGGCCCGCTAGTATCTCCCAAAACGGGAGAGTCTTTGATGCGCGTGATAGCCAAGAGGTCATTGGTGCTGTTCTGGCAGCAGCCGGGGCAGGGTGACGCCAAAGGTCCGCTTGAAAGCTGGTATGAAGAAGTCACGCATGCGGTGTGGAGTTCACCGCAGGATGTAAAGAATCGCTACGGTACGGCAAGTTTCTGTGGCAAAAACCGTGTGGTTTTTAACATCGGCGGTAATAAATACCGCTTGGTTGTTGAGGTGCAGTACAGGGCGCAGATTGTCTGGGTGAAATTCATAGGCACTCATGCCCGTTACGATCAGATAGATGTGGAGACAGTCAATGAATGTTAAACCGATTCGCAATGATGACGACCTGACTGCTGCCTTCCAGCGTCTTGAGCATGTGTTCCAGGCTGAGGAGGGCACGCCTGAAGCGGATGAAATGGAGGTGCTGGTGACGCTGATCGAGGCGTACGAGAACAAGCATTATCCGATCCAGTCCGCTGACCCTATCGCGGCGATCAAGTTCAGGATGGATCAGGACGGCCTTACGCCGCGTGACCTGGAGCAATTCATTGGTCCGAGCGGCCGCGTCTCAGAAGTCCTTAACGGCAATCGAAGCCTGAGCGTTCGCATGATCAAGCGACTGCACGAGGGCCTACACATTCCATACGAGAGCCTGATGAGTGGTGTGGCTGCTTAATCTGCGGCGGGCCCGGATCGGTTGCTGATGAACGGTGCTGGGGTCCGGTGCTGGGGTCGGGTCTTGCCTTTTGCCTCTCGGTTAAAGGTAGCTTGGCAAAAGCCAAGACCTGGCCTTCTCGTTGTTAGATGAACCTTTCCACGATAGATCTCATTCTGTTTCCGGCTCCCGTGTGTGCCGTGGCTGAGCCGGGATAGTTGCCTCCGCATTCATTAGCCATTCAATCGTCTCCTGCCACAGTGTTTTCTCGAAACGAGGTTTGAAAAAACCTGCGTGCCTTACTGCGCCCTTTTGAAAATTAGAGACGTCCAGATGTCGACGGGTGACCTGGGCGTTCGGAAAATGGGTCAACAGATGGGCGACGTTGGCGTCGGGTGCCATGTCATCGTCGCTGAAGCTCCAGGAAAGCAGGGGCTGCTCAAGCGCTTGATAGCCGCTCAGGTCGAGTCCGAAGCGGGGATCGAATAGGTAGTCGGGGCTCCGCATCCACCGTGCCCATTTTCTGCTAACGGAGGCAGGTATATCCACGCCGCCCAGCCCCAGCCGGCGCGAAGGAAATTGATCTCGGAACGCTGAAAGGTAGGGTATCAGCACGCGAGAGACAGCGAGCATTCTGGCGTTCAGCGGAAAAGGCCAGCGGCGCCAGTAGGGTGCGGAGGCAGCCACATGAACAATGCGGGTGAGATCGCGTGAAGAGGGGGCCAGGCCGACCAATTGGCCGCCTATACTGTGGCCTAGCAAATGAATGGGATGGTGTTCTGGCAGGCCTCCTCTACGTTCTGTTGCGAAACGGATAACGGCCTCGATGTCCTGTTTTCCCCAGTCCTCAATGGCGACGGCGTAGGGCTCTGTTTTTGCGAGGGAGTCGCCCGTTCCGCGATAGTCAAATGTCAGGCAGTCAAAATGCTGAGATGCCAGATAACCTGCAAAATCGGCATAGAAAGACCGGGTAGCTGCCAGGGCAGGCGCGATGATTATGGTTCCACGTGGAGCATTCGCTTGATAGAGGGTTGCCTCGATCGGATAGCCATCCTCGCATAGCAGGTGTTGCGCACCGCGTTTGTCAGCGATGTCCTTGTCCATAAGTAGCTCCCCTTTTCCCAATTTCAAAAGATGCACAGGATTTTTATCGCCTGATCCCATAGGAACCTCGGCTTTATCGAACGATAATCCATGGCTTTAATACTTTTAGGATGTCACATACCTTTGGTATGTGAAAGCAGGGTATGCCTACAATTTATGGAGCTTCAAGCATGGAAACTCAGACCAGACGGCAGGCATACGCAGAAGAAACCCGCGAAGCTATTCTAGAAGCAGGTCACCGGCTTTTTAGCCGTCAGCGATTCAGTGGTACTTCCCTTGAGGCGATTGCGAAGGAGGCGAACGTAACCAAGGGGGCTGTGTATCACCATTTCAAGGGCAAGCGTGCTGTATTCAGCGCGTGTTTTGAGCGCCAGGCAAAGCAGGTGTCTGAGGTCATTGCCGCTGTCCCACAGCAGGATGACGACTGGGCTTACGCATTTGCCCAGTGTCGCGCCTTTCTGGATTATGTCGTTGGCCATGGCAAGCACACAATTGCACTGCAGGAAGTGATTACCGTACTGGGATGGGATGCTTGGCGTGCGATCGACTGCCATTACGCCATGGGCAATATCGAACGGGTCGTGGCGCGCCTGCAGGACAGCGGACGTATGAAACCTTATTCGCGAGAGCTGGTGGTTAATATGATTTATGGCCTGATCGTCAATGCCTCCATGAATCTGAATAGCCTGCCGGACGTTCATCAGGTCCACCAGGACTTGAACGGAATGCTGAGGGACATGTTGAATGGCCTAAAGCTTTAGTAATTGGAGCGTAATTAGGGTCAGATCAAGAGTAATGGGGATCGGATGAACTGAAACTGTAAGACCTGCCCCTTGCCCGGTGGGTGACACTCCTCTGCATCACAGTAACTACGTCTCCGCCGCTTCGCGGCTATGAAAGCCTACGTAAAGCTTTGCGTTGTACCGTAAGAAGAGGGCCGTTGATTCGGCGCGAGGCAGGAGCATGGTATTGTCATATGACAGCCATACAGGAGCACTCGCCATGAGCATGCACCGCAAAACCTATACGCTGACTGAACAACAAGACGGCTGGGTGGAAACCCAGGTTGAAAACGGGCACTTTGGAAACGATAGTGAATGCATCCTTGGTCTTGTTCTAAAGGACAAGCAGGCCAAGGAACGTTTTGCCATGTTGAGGCAAGCACTCGTTGAGGGAGAGTCAAGCGGCGTCCCGAAGCCGCTGAATATATTGGCTATCAAGGCGGTCGGCGGCGCAGTAATTGGGGTCCAGTAGTTGCGGTCAGATCAACGTTATGGCGACCAAAATCAATGAATTCAGTGTCATTGGTGCTTCCGCGCCTATCACGAAAAAATCTAGGCCATCCTGGAATCCCGCTATTCAGTCCCGGGAATCAACAGTCGTGATTGATGTCAGATGAACATCAATCTTATGCCCGGTTCTTGCGACGAATGACCTCCAGCACGGGCATCGCGAAAGACAAAGACCTGGTCCCATCACGCTCTTCGGAACACAGCTAAAGGTATGGATACATGTCATTAACGCGTTGGTTTTTCATCTCTTTTTTGCTCCTGTCCCTGGCCGGCTGTCAGTCGGCTTATTACGGCGCCATGGAGAAAGTGGGTGTCCACAAGCGCGATATCATGGTCAATCGCGTGGAGTCGGTTCAGGAGGCGCAGACCGATGCAAAGGAACAGTTTGAATCTGCCCTGGCGGAATTCCGCGCCATTGTTCAGATCAAGGATCAGGACCTGGCAGCACGTTACGACAGGCTGAATGACGAATACGAAGACAGTAAGGCCGCAGCTGAAGCGGTGTCAGAGCGCATCGATGCGGTCGAAAATGTATCCGAGGCATTGTTCGATGAGTGGGAAGATGAAATCGAGCTGTACAGCAGCGCCAACCTCAAGCGCGAAAGTGCAGCCAAGTTAAGCCAGACCAGACGGCAATACCAGGGGCTTATCAGCGCGATGCGCAGTGCAGAGTCACGCATGGAGCCGGTATTACGAGCCTTCCAGGATCAGGTGCTGTTTCTGAAGCACAACCTGAACGCGCGTGCCATCGACTCGCTGCAAGGTGAGCTGGGGGATATAGAAACGGATGTCGCTCAGTTGATCTGGGAGATGGAAAAATCCATTGCCGAATCGGAAGCCTTTATCGGCAGCCTGCAGGATTGAGGGGCAGGCGCTGGAGCCATCCGACTCCAGCGCCCGACAGTGGCCTTGCGGCCAGGGGTTGAACCTCAGCTCTGTGGCTTGATCAGGAACTTCTCGCCGGTTGCCTGCTTTCCGTAAACCGCCATCGAATCCAGCTGTAACGCGCCGGCCAGGGAGACCTCGTGGGTGTAGTGGCTGGCGAAGGTGGTCTTGATTTCGGCGGCTACGCGCTTGCGCATGGCGGCGGCGGTGTCCTTGCCCAGTTTTCCGAGCGCATTGAACAGCAAAAAGCCGTTTACACCCCAGGCAAAACCAAAGGTGCGGTTCAGCGTGATCGGGCCGCGATCCAGGCCGCCATAGATATACACCTGTTTGAAGATGGTCGATCCATACACGCTGTATTCCGTGATGTCCCGAGAAACAGCAGCTTCCATGCAGGTGAGAATATCACTGGCCAGACGACCGCCACCGATAGGGTCGAAGGCGATGGTCGCGCCGGTCTCGATCAGAGCCTGGGTCAGGTCTGCCATGAAGCTGTCGCTGCTGGAGTTGACCACGTACTTGGCACCCTGGTCGCGCAGCAAGGCTTCCTGTTCCGGCTTGCGGACAATATTGACCAGGTCGATGCCGTCGGCGATGCAGATGCGGTTGAGCATTTGCCCCAGGTTGGAGGCGGCGGCCGCGTGAACGATGGCCTTGTGACCTTCAGCGCGCATGGTTTCTACCATGGCCAGTGATGTCAGTGGATTGACGAAGCTGGAAGCGGCCTCGATTGGGGTGGTACCCGCTTCCAGTTCCAGACAGCTTTGCACGTTGGCGCGAAGATACTTGCGGTAACTGCCCCCGCCAATGAACGCAACGGTTTTGCCCATCAGGCTTTGCGCGGCTGCGGATGAGCCAGCGGCGACAACGATACCGGCGCCTTCATTGCCCACGGGTATAGCCTTGCCCACGCGCTTTTTGACGGCACCCATGAACTTGGCTGGCACGTCGGCCTTGATGACCGGACGCTGGGCGCTGCCGGATTGCTTGGCAGTCGTCATATCCGCCGCGCTGAACATCACGCCCAGGTCGGACGGGTTGATAGGGGCAGCTTCGATGCGGATGATGACTTCGTTTTCGCCGGGCTGCGGGATGTCGATCTCGCGCAGGGCGAGCTCCAGTGTGTTGTCTTCGCTGATGGTGGAAATAAGTTCGATGTTGGTGTCAGTCATATTTTTCTCCTGGAAATGGTAAGAGTTCTGGTCCTGAGGGCTTGCGTGACCCGCGTTGCTGAACGCTCTGATCATAACGCTGATTGTGGCTAAAACATCGCCATGGCAACCGATCACCGCCGTTTATGCCTCCTGAAACGTCGATTTTAGCCGCTACTTTTGCGTTTTCACGCTATTGGCAAAACGCCATAAGTCACGCAAGATCAACAGGCTGCGAGAATTTTTCGCACCCCCTCGGCAAGGATGCCCGATACGATGCTTTTTCGATCTATCGCCGCCCGCGCGCCCGGGCCGGCGTGCGCGATCTGTCCGCGGTAACCCACTAACTACCACGGAAGACCTTCATGAAATTGATCAAATTGCTGATTGTATTAGCGGCGACTACCTACCTGTTCGGCTGCGCCTCGGGCGCGAAACAGGAGAACATCACCTATCAGTCCATGCAGAAAGCGAAATATGCTCAGGAGCTGAACAAGAATGTTGCTTTGGATACGGTATCTGGCGGTCGCGAAACAAATCCAATGTGGACGTCCGAGATCAGCAACCAGTCTTTCCTGGGCGCACTACGCAACAGCTTGAGCAATCAGGGTCTGTATAGCGATAAGGGTCGCTACAATCTGCAGGTAGCGATGGTCGGCGTCGACAAACCCCTGGTGGGCTTTGATATGACGGTGACGACTCGCGTTCGCTACACGCTGGTGGATACGAAGACCAATCAGAAGGTATTCGAGGAGCTGGTGGTGGCGCCGCATACCGCGACGGTGGGTGACGCCTTTGTTGCGGTTACACGGTTGCGTCTGGCCAACGAAGGTTCGGCAAAAAAGAACATCGAGAACTTCCTGCGGCGCCTCGCTCAGCTGAAGATTGAGCCCCAGCAGGTTTCATTGGTGAAGTAATGGCTCAGGCCGTGTCTGTCAGGCACGGCTTTGCACTTGCTGTAATTGCCGCCCCACGGGCTCGGACTTGCTCTTTTCTGCCGGATGCTCCATAGCGAAACTTTTTAGATAATCACGGAGCCCCTGCGGCAACTGCTCTTATTGACTGAAGCGCGGTTGCCATAGCAGGCTCCGGCCCCCTTTGTGGGCCGGAGCCTTTGGTATACCGGTTTGCGGTTATTCAGGCTAGGATTTGAGTTACAACCGGTCATAAGCAGGACACTTACGTGAGCTACCCGTTAAACAAGACCATCGACGAGACCTTTCTTCTGCAGGCTGTCCGATTGGCCGTTGAGTCCGTAGGCAAGGGAGGTGGACCCTTTGGCGCGTTGGTGGTTCGCAATGGCGAGGTTCTCGCTCAGGCGGCGAACCGGGTGACCCTGGACTGCGATCCCACTGCACACGCCGAGGTGCTGGCCATACGTCTGGCCGCCAGCGATCTGGCCAGTCCGCACCTGGAGGACACTACGCTGTATGCCAGTTGTGAGCCCTGTCCCATGTGTCTGGCCGCCGCCCACTGGGCACGTATTCCGCGTATTGTTTTCGCCGCATCCCAGGAGACGGCGAACCTTGCGGGCTTTGCTGACGGGAATATTGCCGAGCAGCTTTACGGCCAGACACACCCGGTGCGTATGCAAGAGTTGGGGCTGTCCCAGCTGGAGGTCGAAGACCCGGGCGCGCCTTTTCTGGCCTGGTTGGTCAAGCACGATCGGCAACCCTATTGATTGCCTGGCTGCGGCCGCGCGGATAAGCAGGGTGCAAGGCCTGCAGATCATAGCTGGCGCGGTAGCGGTTCTGCGCTGAGATCTTCCTCCCGCGTGTCCTTAGGCACCGCATCTGGTTCCGGTTTGTGCGGTTCCTGGTCAGTATTTTCTTCAAACTCGGTATACCGTGGATCCAGCTCCGCCAGACCCAGTGCCGCCTCGGGTGAGAGGGTAATGAACTGTTGCTGATCGACGACAGCCGGGCGCTTGCGACTGGGGCCGAACAGCATGAACAGGATCAGCCCGCCGAGAATCAGTGCATTGCTGATAAACAGACCGCGGGGGCCGAGCAGCTCCATGAAAAGCGCACTGAGTGGCGCACCGATGCAGCTGCCGACGCCGTAGCTCAGGAGCAGGGCGGTGCTGGTAGCGGTGATCTGGTGGCTTTCCATCAGGTCGTTGGTAATGGCCACGGCAATAGGGTAGAGCGTGGCGGTAATGCCCATATACAAGCCGACAAAGATCACCAGCAAGGTCATGTTGAAATCGCCAACCAACGCCGCTGCCAAGCTGCAGATGGCGGCCACGCAAGAGGCCACCAGCATGACCTGGTGGCGGTCGTAACGGTCGCACAGGCGGCCCACGGGCCAGGCCAGAATCATTGCGGCAATGATGGATGCGGCCATGAAATTCGAGAGTTGCTTGATGTCCAGACCGATACGATTGGCAAACACCGGCCCCATGGCGTAGAAAGCGCTGATCAGCAGCCCGGCCACCAGTGCTCCCAAGGCGCCCTGTGGAGACGCCTTGTACAGTTTGCGCAGTGACATGCGCTCGCTCTGGGCGATGGTCGGGGAAGCTTCGCGCGTCAGGGACAGGGGTACCAGCGCAAGGGCGATCAGAATGGCCGCCAGGGAGAAGGGAATGAAGCCGCCCGGATCACTGACCCGTATAAGCACCTGCCCGCCAGCTGTGGAAAGAAAGAACACCAACTGATATACCGCGAACAGAGTCGCGCGATTGCGGTTGTCGGCCTTGCTGCTGAACCAGCTTTCCATGACGATCATCAGGCCGGCCATGACAAAGCCGCCCAGCGCGCGTAGCAGCCCCCATAGTTCAGCCTGCACGGCCATCGGATACACCAGGATCGACGCGGAGAGGATGGCGGCAAACACGGCAAAGGCACGGATGTGTCCGACCTTTTCGATGATACGTCCAGCCCATAGGGTTCCGGCGACAAAGCCGAGGGAGTAGAACACCAGAATCCAGCCGATCAGGCTGGCGCTGAACTCCTCCATGCTCAGGCGCAGGCCGAGCAGAGTCATCAGGAAGGCGTTACCGCTGATCAGCAAAATGATACTGGTAATCAGCGATGACAGGGTCAGGGCGGTTCGTTGCATTGAAACTCCGGGGACGTGCTGGGCGTATAGACATACCTTGAAGCGGTATCTCGCTGCCTGGGACAAACACAAAACGTTGCCGTTCCCCTTGCAGGATAGCTAAGCCTCAATCGACCGGATTTTGCTCCGTTCTGACGTAAAAAATGGCTAGAGAACGCCCGGCAGCCAGGTGACCAGGCCAGGCCACAGGGCCACGATCACTAGCATCAGGATCTGGATGGCTATGAACGGCAGCACCCCGCGATAGATTGCCGAGGTCGGCACGTCGGGGTGTGTGACCCCGCGCAGGTAGAACAGGGCAAAGCCGAAGGGGGGAGTCAGAAAGGATGTTTGCAGATTGAGGGCGATCATGACCCCCAACCAGATAGGATCGATGCCCATCATCAACAGCACCGGACCGACAATGGGAACGACCACGAATGTGATCTCGATAAAATCAAGAATGAAGCCGAGCAGGAAGATGACCAGCATGACCAGCAGCGTTGCGGTAAAGGCGCCGCCCGGTAGCTGTTGAAACAGGTTGTGGATCATCTCTTCGCCACCAAAGCCGCGAAACACCAGGGAGAATATCGAAGCGCCGATAAGGATCATGAACACCATGGCACTGATCTCGGTAGTCGCGCGGCTGACCTCGCGAAGTCGTGCAATGGACAACTGGCCGTTGGCCAGCGCCAGCAACATCGCGCCGATGGCTCCTACCGCCGCGGCTTCTGTTGGTGTGGCTATGCCGGCAAGTATCGAGCCGAGTACCGCAGCGATGAGCAGTAGGGGTGGGAACAGGCTACCGAGTAGGCCGATGATACTCACCTGGCCACGCTCTTCGACCGGTAGTGCCGGCATCTTTTCGGGTTGCCAGAGCGCTACGGCGATCAGGTACAGCAGGTAGAGTCCAACCAACAGCAGCCCGGGCAACAGGGAGCCAATGAACAGGTCGCCTACCGTGACTGTTTCGGGTGAGAAGATCCCCATGCGCAGCTGTGCCTGTTGGTAGGCATTGGAGAGCACATCGCCGAGCAGTACGAGAATGATCGAGGGCGGAATGATCTGACCCAACGTACCAGTAGCGGCCAGGGTTCCTGTGGCCAGGGCAGGATCATAGCCGCGGCGCAGCATTGTTGGTAATGCCAACAGGCCGAGCGTGACCACAGTGGCGCCGACAATACCGGTGCTGGCCGCCAGCAATGCCCCGACCAGCAAGACAGAAAACGCGAGACCGCCGCGCAGGCCCCCGAACAGTTGTGACATGGACTCCAGCAGCTTCTCGGCCACCCGGGATTTCTCCAGCATGACCCCCATGAAAACAAACAATGGCACTGCCAGCAGTGTCTGATTGTTCATCGTGCCGAACAGTCGGCTGGGCAGTGCGCCGAAGAAGCTTGGGTCAAACAGGCCGAGCATTACGCCGGCCCCGGCAAACAGCAGGGAGATGCCTCCCAGGGTAAAGGCGACAGGGTAGCCGAGCATCAAAGCCAGGCAGAGACAGACAAACAGCGCGATGGCCATCAGCTCGGGCATTACAGGTGCTCTCCGTGCTTCGCTGGCAAATGGCTGGGTAGTGCTCCGGTAAGTACGCAGAGCGTTTTGATGATCTGTGCCAGAGCCTGGAGCAGCAAGGTGGACACCAGTAGCAGGATGATGCTTTTTTGCAGATACACCCAGGACAGGCCTCCGGCATCAGCCGAGCGTTCCTGGCGTGCCCAGGACACTGCTACGTAATCCCAGCAATTCCATGCCAGAAACAGACAGACCGGAAGCATAAAGAACAGACTGCCGGTGAGATCGACCAGCGCCTGGCGCCGCGGCGACATGCGCCTGAAGAAAATGTCGACCCGCACATGGGCATCGCGCTGCAGAGCCCAGGCTGCGGCGCCCATGAAAACCAGGGCGTGTGCGTATAGAACCAGCTCCTGCATGGCGGTGGCGCCAACGCCGAAAGCATACCGCAGCAGCACTACCGCACCGGTCAGCAGAACCATCAGCAGGGTCAGCCACGACAGGGTGCGACCCAGCCAGCCTGTCAGGTGATCAATGGCGCTGGCTATCGTCAAACAGCGGGTTGCAGGGCGGCCTGGCATGGCTTGTCCGTGGTTGGTGCGCCGGAAAACCCGGCGTATCAGGAAGGGATTACCCGCGTCCGGCCCCGATCATCGATAGCAACGAACACAAAGATTGCTTCGGTGACCTTGCGACTGCCCTCATGTGCGAGGTCCTCACTCCAGACCTCCACCAGCATCTTCACCGAACTGCGGCCGACTTCGAGCACATGGGAGTGAAAGGCCAGCTGGGCGCCCACAGGCACCGGGACCATGAAGCCCATGCGGTCTATTGCCACTGTGGCTACCCGACCCCGGGCCAGCCGCGAGGCGGTGCTGGTGCCGGCCACGTCCATCTGGGAGACCAGCCAGCCGCCATAAATGTCACCAAAGCTGTTGCTGTCGCGTGGCAATGCGGTGATTTTCAGCGCCAACTCCCCCGTTGGCACCGGATCCTTGTCTATCTCTTGCATGGGATACTCGAATAAGGGTCTGTTGTAATTGTTTTATCCGCTTGCGTGCTGCGTCTATTGACATTCGCAAAGCCTGTCTATGGTAAGAGATTGCGGGCCGTGTCTCAATGCTTGTGTGCCGGGCAATGTGCCACAGACCGGCACGGGCAGAGGGTTCTCTGCAGGCGACTCGCAAGATGGTCACACAATTGTCCTATTCCGGCAGTACGGTTGACGCATGTCTGTTATGTGGTGGCAGGTGAGCCTTCGCCGCCTGATGACGGTTTTCTCGACAATCAGCAGGAAGACAAAAGTGATGAAGGAAGACAACGAGGTCTTTACCCAGCACATATCCACGCAGTTCAACGAGGATCTGGAGGGCATCCGCACCCAGACGCTGGAGATGGGCGGTCTGGTCGAGAAGCAGATCAATGACGCCATCACCGCGCTGATTGAGGGAGACGCGGTCCTCGGTGAACAGGTGCGCGCCGCTGATGATCTGGTTAACCAGATGGAGCGCAAGATTGACGAGGAGTGCATGCGCATACTCGCGCGGCGCCAGCCCGCCGCCAGCGATTTGCGCCTGATAATGTGCATAACCAAGATCGTTGTGGACCTGGAGCGTATTGGTGATGAAGCGTCGAAGATCGCCAAACGGGCCCTGCTGCTGGTTGACGAAGGCCAGTCGCCACAGGGTTATGTCGAATGCCGCCATATCGGTGCCCATGTGCGGCAAATGGTACAGGACGCATTGAGCGCTTTTGCGCGGCTCGACAGCGACCAGGCTTTATTGGTGGCCCGCGAGGACAAGATCGTGGACAAGGAGTACAAGAGCGCCATGCGCGAGATGGTTACCTACATGATGGAAGACCCTCGATCCATAAGTCGCGTACTGAGTATCCTCTGGGTGCTGCGCTCACTTGAGCGGGTGGGTGACCATGCGCGAAACGTAGCAGAGCAGGTCATATTTCTGGTCAAGGGCACCGACGTGCGTTATCAGGGACTCGAGCGCATGCAGGAAACGGTCAGGAAGGATTAGGAGAAGCTTTTCTCGCGTTTGGGGCATAGACGCGACGCCCGGTTTTGGGTATGTTTTGGGACACTGAAGCTAACTGTATCTCTGCTGGGCAGTAGAGTCATGTGACGCTTGCGATTCCTCTTCCCAACTCTGGAGCTTCCATGGAGATCACTTCCTACAGTATGAATTGGCACTACCCGACCGCGATGCGTGTGGGTGCAGGTCGCATTCGTGAACTCGGCAAATCCTGTAAACAGCTGGGCATGAAGGCACCATTGCTGGTCACCGATCCAGGCTTGGCGGCGATGACCATGGTTGAAGAGGCATTGCAGAATTGCCGCGACGCTGGTTTGCAGGTAGGACTGTTCAGCAGCATCAAGGGCAATCCCACCGGTGGCAACGTGGCCGACGGGGTAGCAGCGCTGAAGGCCGGGGGGCACGATGGCGTGATTGCCTTTGGTGGTGGCTCCGCCATCGACGCAGCCAAGGCCGTGGCGCTGATCGCACATCAGACCTGCACCCTGTGGGAAGCCGGTCCGGCTACAGTGGACGCAAGCAAGATGCTGCCGGTAGTTGCCGTGCCCACCACTGCCGGTACCGGGTCGGAAGTCGGCCAGGCGGTAGTGATCACCGACGATGAGAACCACGTCAAGCGGCCCATTTTTCACCTCAAGATGGTTCCAGGTATCGTTATCCTTGACCCGGAGCTGACCCTGGGCCTGCCGGCCAAGCTCACTGCAGCAACCGGGATGGACGCCCTGGCGCACAACCTCGAAGCCTATTGCACACCGGTCTACCATCCAATGGCAGAGGGCGTAGCTCTGGAGGGTATGCGGCTGGTCAAGGAGTTTCTGCCCCGTGCAACGGCCAACGGTCAGGACGTGGATGCCCGTCAACAGATGTTGGTGGCGTCGAGCATGGGGGCGGTTGCCTTCCAGCGGGGCCTCGGCGCCATTCACGCGGTATCGCACAGCCTTGGCGCTCTGTATGACAGCCACCACGGTTTGTTGAACGCTATTGTCATGCCCTATGTTCTGGTAGCCAATCGAGCGGCCATCGAGCCGGAAATGCAGCGGTTGGCACGTTACCTGGACTTGCCTACTGCCGGTTTTGAGGGCGTTCTGGAGTGGGTTCTGGCACTGCGCGCGGAACTGCAAATCCCCCACACGCTGGCCGAGATCGGCATGGACGACACCCAGGCAGAACTGGTCGGCAAGATGTCAGCCAAGGATGTCGCAGCCAGAACCAACGCTCTCAAGTTTGATGCCGGCCAGTATCAGCAGCTGTTTCTCAATGCCCTGCGCGGGGTGCTCTAGGATATTTCTCAAACTTCACTATCAAGATGCAAGCCGCGGCATGGACCAGTTCCTGCCGCGGCTCGTCCTCAGGCCAGGGTAACCTCAATGCCGGCACCGACCATAACTATGCTGCCTGCTTCCGGCTCCTGCATGGTGATTTTCCTCTTGGCTGCAGGTGCGTCTACGGCGTTGCCCTGTTTGTCTACGGCCGAGAGTTCCTGATCCAGCAACTCGGCAAGCTGTAGTGCCTCTTCCCAATTTTTGTCTATCAGGGCGGGTACCACACGAATCTCGCTGGCGCGTGCCGGCGCGGGCACCGGCACGATCTTGAAAGTCACCTTGGCGGCGGCACTGGACTGAAAACCGTAGCGATTGGTCAGGTCCGCATTGACTGGTGCCGCATAAAGCCGTGCTGCCGGCAGCTGGGAATGTACCAGCCTCGAGCTGTTCAGGTCGCTCAGGTTCAACTGCGCGATCTTTCCCTTCGCTGGTATAGGGGCGGGTGGCTGGGTACGGGTGTCGCCGCTGATGCTCAGTGCTACCTGAATCTCACCTGTGGTTTCTGGCAGGGCATAGAAAGTTGGTTGATATCCAATCTCCTGCAGCAAGCGCAGTTCAGCATCCCCCCCTTCGCTGTAGATCGCCAGTACCTTGGCCAGCGAGCCCTGGTCCAGAGCTTCCTGGGCCTGGGCGACCCCCTGCCCGACGGCTGCAATTATTTCACCGATGGGTGCTGCCATCACGTCGCTGACCAGATTCTTGATGGTTGTCATTGCGTTTATCCTGTGTGCTTAGGCTTGGGTGAAAACCACCATGATGCTCTCGCCGGGGCTTACCTGCGTGCCCTTGGCGGGTAGCTGACGTATGGCCTGACCAATCGGCAGGCTGGAGTTGGTAACGCTCTGATAGGCAGCATCCATGTTCAACCCCATATCTCTGGCCAGACGTCGGGCCAGCGTTTCGGTGAGTTCGGTGAAGTCGGGTACGCTGATCAGCCCCTCGTCTTCGCTCACGGCGGCGTCGGGCAAGAACTCCAGGTTTACATCGGTGAACATGCCTGCTGCGCCCTTGTTGTTCAGATCCGCCAGGGTCGGCATGGTCAACTGGTTACCCGAGACCAGGGTCTTGAGGTTGAGGGACACCTTGCCCAGTCGGTATGGCACCGCTTCGTTGTTGAGTGCCATCTGCGCCTCCTGCAACTGTTTACCGATATTGGCATACAGCTCACCAGCACCTACCTGGGTATTCATCTGCTGCTTCAGCTGTTCGGCTTCGTCCTTGGCCTTGGCGGCTTCCTCCATTGCAGCACTCGACACCTTGGCCATTTCCTTCAGGCGCTCGGTATAGCTGGTCAGTTCCAGGTTCTTGGCATTGATGGTCTGTTGCAGTTGCATTGCACGTATGTCGTAGTCTGCTGCCTGACGGATGATCTGCTCGTTCAGGTTTAGCTTCATGGTTTCGGTAGCCAGGGTGAATTGCTCGTTTACCGGTTTGCTCGAGGCAGTGGTGGCGGGCTTTGCCTTGAGCTCCCTCTCCAGCGTCGCAATCCTGCTCTGCGCCAGACGCAGCTCCTGTGTGGTCTTGAGGTTGTTCTGCTCGAGCTGCACCATCTGCATCTGTTTCTGGTTCAGCTCGGTATCCTGTAGCTCTATGCGCTTGGTCAGGTCGGCATTCATGCGCAACTGCGCGGTGCTCGGTTGTTCCACAATCTGCGGCTTTACGAAGGCTGTAATAGGCGCGCCAGCCATGGTCATGCGGGCGGTCGCAGCGCTAACTTGGGGTGCAGGCGGACGGGGTACACCGGCTATCAGGTAGTCATCTGTCTGGCTGAAGGGAGCTGTGTGGTCGCTGCGCGCGATGGCGTTATTGGCCAGACGTTGTATCTGTCCGAAGGATAGGTGAGCGGAGGTAGCCGACGCGACCTGCACCAGGCCACCTTCAGCAAGGACCCGGGCAGGCTGCCCCGAGACGCTGGCTTCACACAGGCGCATGGCCGGCAGTATTTCACCGCCGGAAGTCAGTTTGGTTTTCAGAGAAAAGCGACCCTGGGCGTTCAGTGCAGCCTTGGCCTGGGCGCGCCAGGCCTTGCGGGTCAGATCATAGATCTGCACCTGTACTGTACCGGTGGCGGGTTTGCCGTCGGCTTCCAGCACGACGCCAGTGATACTCCATTGCATGAAGGTGTTCCTACGGGCTGAGAATGAGTTGGGTCAGGGTTGGGCCGCTGCTGATCAGCAGCACGATATTGGCGTTCGCCGGGACCTTGTTGGTCAGTTCGACATCAACCTCGGCATTGCCTTGTTCGTCCGTTTCTACCACACGCTGGCTGAACTGCACCGCCGTTCTGATCTTGTCTTCGCTGAAGCTGGCTGGCGCACCAGCCAGCTCGCTAAGCTTCTGACTGGCTTCAATATCCAGATTGAACTCGATCATCGCCCCGCTGATCAGGTCGCCGGCAGTATTGCTCAAGTTGACCAGGATTTGGCGGATGCGCGGCTTGTCGGTGTTGCTCATGGCTCGCGTAACCAACCGGTTCGTGGGCAGGTTGTTGCTCGGCGGTACCGACACCAGCCGACCGCTGAAGGTACTGGTCAGCTCGGTGGAACTGCTGCTCGGTTCGGAGTTGGCGTTCAGGCTGGGCATTTTCAGACGCAGCATGGGGATTTTCTGAATCTTGGCACTGGTCGCACCCATAGCCCGCGTTGGCGCAGCCGGAGCGGCCTGCTCGGTGGTCTCCATGGTCGCCTTGATGGTGAAGTCCAGATAGGGCAGGTGGTAGCTGCTGCGCGGTCGCCCATAGTTGTCGGTGGGCGGCATCTCGTCGAGTACGGCCTGGGCATCGCGCAGTCCCCGGGCCAGCCCGAGTAATACCTGTTCGATGGAGCTGGAAACGAATTGGCTGGATTTGCTCATGGTCAGTCGGTACTCAATTGAGGTCGTTGGGCGCGGCGTTCCTGGGCTCGCTCACGCTTCATCATGTCCTGGCGTTCAGCCTGTCGTTCGGCCCGGCGCGCTTCCAGGCGCTCTGCGCGCTGTTGCTCGCGTTGTCGGTCACGGCGCTGCGCCAGGTCGTCGGTGGAGCCCGGGGCGATACCAAGCAGTTTTTCCGTGCGTTGCTTATAGCGCTGGTCGAAACTCTCCCGCGTGGTGGCGCGTTCGGTCCGGGTAGGATGCCGGGCCGCATCCAGCCGCTGTGTCAGGGGTGCCTCGACGGGTCGGGAAAGGGGTGCCTGGATGGTCTCCCTACGGCTGTTTCGCAGACGTTCCTGCGCCTTGTTGCGGGCATCGTTGACGCGCTGATCGAGGCGCTGCATCAGGCTTTGCTTCTGGGCGAGCAGCTGGCGTGCCCGATCCTCGGCCTGGCCTGCCTGGCTGTCGCGCAACGCTTGCCAGCCATCGCGGGGGGCTTGCCGAGGCCGTTGATCCAGAGCTGCGGCAGGTTCGGTCTTGCACTGTTCGTGCTGGCGCGCCCAGCGTTCCAGCTCGGCGCGGCGTTCAGCCATGCTGGCAACCGGAAAGCGCGGATCCTCCCCGGGGGTTTGCCCTGCGCGTGTGGGGCTCGACCCCAGCTCTTGCATGCGGGCCTCCAGCGCCTTGCGCTTTTCCAGCAGTGACTGCAGAGCAGGCAGCTGCTCGGCAACGCTGGCAAGATCGGCTGGTGGGGCGCGCTGTGCCTCCCGCGTGCGTCGCCCTCCAGTCTGTTGCCGGGCCAGGTCGCGCCAGGTCTTGCGACTCATTCTTCGCCTTCCTCCTCAATCATCTTGCGGATGCGTTCCTCGAGAATCGCCGGAGGCGGCACGGTTACCAGCTTGGTCCGCATGACCGAACTGCCCTCCGCGGAATACTGATACTTGCTGGCGAAACTGGCGGATACCGAGCTGGCTGTCATCGAGCCGGCGGCGAAGAAAGGCAACGCGCCGCCCTTGGCACTGGCTTTGACCTGATTGCGTTTGAAGGTCGAGCTGCGTTCACTGCTGACGCTGATCGATATCTTCAGCTCGATGACGGTGTCGACGAACTGATAAAACGTTGGCATGAACCCGAGTTCGAGCAGGCTGTAGGACTTGCCGTTACTGAACTCGACCTTGTAGGTCTGCTCGCTGCCACCGTCTTCGTCCTCATCAGTGCCGCTGGCGTAGCCGGCCATCATGCGCGCGATACGCAGGGACACCAGGTCCAGTTCGAGCTGCGCCTCGGCAATACCCACGCCCAGATTGCGCACCATCATCGGAAACGGGACGTTCATTAATTCCGTGCCTACAGACATGGTCGATCCTCCTGTTCAGGCTGTGGGCACTCAGGCGTCTTCTTCCGCTTCGGCCGGCTGACGGCGCGCTGCGGCTTCTTCCATCATCGCGCGGATTCGTTCTTCCAGAATCGGCGGCGGCGGGACCGGCGCCAGCTTGGTACGCAACAGGCTCGACCCCTCGGCTGAATAGGAGTACTTGGACGAATAGGTGGCGTCTACCTGGCTGGTGGCCACGGTCGATGAACCACTATTCTTGCCGCCGAAAACCTTGCCGAACAGGCCGCTGGTCTTGTTCTTCTTCGAGTTCTCGGTTTTCTTGTTGCTGCGGGTGCTGGTGAACTCGCGGGTGCGGGTGATCTTGATGGCGATCTTCACCTCGATGATGGTGTCCACGAAGTTGTAGAAGACCGGCGTGAAGCCCAGCTCCAGCATCGACAGTCGCGTCGGCACGCGGACCATGCCGTCAGCGTCCTTGTGCTTGACCGCTTCGGTCACGACCTTGGCGTAGCCGGTATCAATGGCAGCGAGCGAATTGGCCGCGTTTTCGGTCATGTATTCGTGACCAAAGAAGATCCGGCTGTCATCGAAGGTGATGTTGCCTTCGTCATCGTAAATGGTGCGCAGGCCGCCCATCATTTCGGCGACGTCAATCGAGGCTTCGTCGAGCTTGACCTGGGCTTCGGCGATGGCGAATGCCATCTGCCGGATCATGTCGCCCATGGGGACATTAAGTAGTTCCTGACCGATACTCATTGTGCAGCTCCTTTGAACTTAGTCATCCTGATTCTGCAGGCCCTTGTCGTGCAGCCGGCGCAGTACTTCGCTGAAAGCCTCCGGGGCGGGCAGCGATACCAGCCGGGCGGCGATTGAACTGGTGCCCTCGGCGGACACCGAAAATTTGCGCGCATAGGACACATCCACGCTTGCCGCAACCATGACCACGCCGTAATTGACCCGTGCCGTCACGCCGGCTGAAACCGAGGTCTCGGTGGTTTCCGACATGCTGAATGACAGCTTTGCCTCCACTGTGGCCTCGGTGAAGGCGTAGAAGCTGGGCGCAAAGCCCAGAGTCAGCAGGTTGTAGGTTTCACCGTTGAGCTCCACCGGTGTCTCGGCCATCTGTTTGGCGACCTCGACCGAGTTGCTGTCCAGCGCCGACTGGGCCTGGGCAATGGCCAGACCGAGCCGCTCGATGATCTGCGGCAGCGGCGCACTGACCAGGGAGCGGGTAACACTGACGGTTTCCGACACGGTCTATTCCTCCAGGAAGGTGCGGATGGTCTCGAGAAATTCCGGAGGGGCCGGAATCGAGACCAGCCGTGCTGAAATCGACGAGTTACCGGTCACGTCCAGCTCGAATTTCTTGCTTTCATGCATGCTGAATGTCGCGCCTACCGCCACGGTATGGTTGCCGGTACGTCGTTGCGTCTCACGCTGGGCGGAGGTCCGTTCGAACTGTTCGGTAACCGTGATGCTTTCGCTGCTACTGACGCGCACATCACGGCTCGAGCGGGTGATCAGGCGCAGGCTGACGGGGTCGGTTTCGCGGGCCAGGTTACAGATGGCGCCGCTGGCCGATGCGGCGATCTGGCTGGCGCTATCGGCGTTGATGCTGTTGCTCAGGTTCTTGGCGAAGGCCTGGGGGCTGTCAGCCTCGAGGCCGTCTATCGCAGCCCCGGACAACTCCCAGGTTTGTCCTTCAGCGGTGACGGTCTTGCCATTGACGCCTGTCAGGGTCTGGCTATCGAAGGTATGTATCCATCCATTGGTACCGGGCTCGGAGCCATCCCGTCGGTCCGGGCTGACGCCGCTGATGGGCTCGCCATTCTCGGCATCGACCCGGATCATCTCGATATCCAGCAGAATCTCCACTCTGCGATGGGCCTGGTCGTAAGGCAGACCTTCCCGATCCCCGGGGTTGGCGCTGATTTCGCCCTCGCCGGTGGTGGTGGTGATCTGGCTTTCCTGCACACCCATGCGGATCATCTGACGCTTGACCTCGTTGGCGCGCCGCTGGGACAGATCCAGGTTGTAATCAGGCGTCGCCGGCGGGTCCGCATGCCCGACGATCTTGAAATGCAGTGAGCTGCGCGCCAGCAGAAGGGCTACTTCCTGGAGCTTGTCCAGTTGATCAGCACGAATGTTGGCGCGGTTGATGTCGAACAGAATGTTCTCGATCGGGAAGCCAGGGGGGAAAAGCTTGGCATTGAACCCAGCGTCCTCAAAATGGGTTTTGACCTTCCGTGCATAGTTGCGGATGCTGTTGGAAACGGGCACCTGGACGGTGATGTCTGGATTGACCACAAAGTCGGTGGCTGAATTGGCTGCTATGCGAATGAAACCGCAGGCGTAGCCGAAGGCCTTGAAGGCCACCGCGTTGGCTGTGCATTCGACCAGCGCGGCACTGGCGTTGGAGGTTGGATTGATGGGGGTTTCCGTGCGGTCGAAAGCCACTGCGTCGATATCTGCATTGCCTGCCAGGGCATCCACCAGATTGTTCAGACGCGCTTCGAGATCGGGGCCGTTGACGCCAATGCGCTCATTGTTGACCACGACTTCACCGGCTGACTGGCTGGTGATCTGCAGTTTGGCCTCGCGGGTGCGGGTTTCGTTGCTGGTGCCACTCTCGCTAGTCGTTTCGCTGTTCTCTGACGACGCCTCGTTGCCGAATGTGCCGTCGTAGGCGGCGTTTACACCCAGGTCCCATCCTGAGTTCTCTTCGACCTTCAAGCGCAGGTTCATCGAGCAACTGATGTCGGCATGCTGATAGTGGTAAAACGCCGGGCTGAAGCCCATTTCGATCAGCGTCTTGCCTCCCAGGCCGGGAATGGGCGAGATAAAGCTGTCCAACTGTTCGATGGAATTGGCATCCAGTGCCTGTTGCGCCTTCGCGATACCCAGGCCGAGACTGGAAATGAACTCGGCGACACTGGCATCGGCGAGTACCTCGCCCGGCTTTAACCCATTGTATTGACTCATTTGTATAGCTCCTTTCAGAGAGGCGAGGCCATGCCGCTGGCGTGCAGGCGTTCGGCGGGTAGGGCAATGGCACGGGCCGGATCAACCAGCTCCTTGCGAACGATGTAGTAGTGGTGACGGCGCTGGGCTTCATCCAGTTGTCTGACTCCCACGCTGAGTCCGCGACGTATCCAGCCGAGGACCTCACGAGCCATGGGTAGCGGATGATCCCCGGCGGTAGCCAGGGCCTGCTCGATTGCTTCAACGGCGTCGTTCTGACGACCCATGCGCAGCAGAATGCTTGCGCGTCGCTGGTGGTTTTCGGCGCGGTCCCGGGCTACCAGGGCCAGCGGGGAGGCAATACGCTGGTAGTGGGACTCTGCCTCGTCGCAATAACGCAGCACGGCTTCCAGGCTGCCACTGCGTTCCAGGCTTTCCATCACGCATTGGGTGTAATGGCGGAAGAAAACTTCCGGAGCGGAGCTGCTGACGGCCATGCGCAGGGCTTCCCGGTAATGCGCGAGAGCGGACTCGTGCTGGCCTTTGAGCGCGAGCAGCTTGCCCTGTTCTGCAATTCCCAGATGCATTCCGACGTTGGCTGCGTTGGCGCTCATGGAGAGGTCTCCTCGAATCGGTACTCGGCTTCCAGGGCGTCGAGGCCGCTTTGCAGCCAGCGTGGCAGCAGTTCGCCGAAGAGCATGTCGGAAATCCAGGGCAGGGTGGCTAGCTGCCCGGCATGCTCGATCAGCCCGCCGGTCTGCAGCAGCTCGCGGCAGCGCTCAGGTTGGGGGCAGCTTTCAACGATCAGGCGGCAGCAGCGCAGGCTTGCAAGTTGCGGCCGCACTGTCATGCCTGCTGCGGACCAGGCAGCCAGCCGGTGTTGCAGCGAGTGGGCTGGCACGCCTTCTTCGACCACTATGGGCAGGTTCTCGATAACACAGGGCACCAGATCTGCGGGAAACCCGGCCAGGGCTGGTAGCTGTTCAAGGCAGCTATCGGAGCTGATTTGCTCCAGATTCAGGTCAAAGCGCATAAAGGCCTTGTCGACCAGCCGCAGACCACCGGCCGACTGATGCCGACGCCAGAGGTACTGGCCCTGCTGGTAATCCAGCTCGGCGCCATCCAGGGTCCCCGTCGCGTCCGCATTGATGCCCATGCGTTGCAAGTCGCCGAGCAGGCTGCTCAATGCAGTACCGCGTTGGCGACTGATAAACAGTGCGTAGCGCGCTTGTTTACGTGCTGAACAGATCAATTCCACCGGTAGACCATCCAGCAGCTGCTGCAAGGCGTCGGCCGTGGCCTGGCTGACGTCGCCAAGAATAACGCTGGGGGGCGCCAACAACATGTTCTGTATGGCGGCGGCGGGGCAGCCGAGAAAACGCGACAGCCGCTCACAGCATGTAGCGAGGCAAGCCGGTTCACGCAGATACAGGGCAATATCCAGGCTATCTGCAGCTGTTGGTACGGGACTTTGACTGGGCTCTATACGGATGCCCAGGCCGGCCTGGCTGAGAATCTCGGCGAGACCCTGTGCATGGGGCATGGGCAGCTTGTCGAGCAATATTGCTGGGGCCTTGTACAGAGCGCTGGCCACCTGCGAAGCTGGCATGCCCAGCTGGCTCGCCAGGACACCCGCCAGACCGGGGCTGGCTGAGCCGATGGACTCAACGATCAGACGTTGTTCGGCAGCTGGGCTGCGAAGGGTGGCTTCCTGCATGTTGGCCTCCTGCCATTCAGTCCGGTACGCGCCCGAAACCGAGCAGATTGTTCATCCGTGAATAAACGTAATCGAACACTTTTACCGGCGCCGGGAACGGGCCTTTATTGCCCTCGATCACGTAAAGAATGCCGCCTTCGCTGAGCTCGACAACCATGCCGATATGTCCGGCGTGGGGGTTCCCGGGTACATCTCGGGTCCAGACCACGATATCGCCAGGTTCCGGTAGCTGCCCTTTGCGTGGGTCTATGCGCCAGCCGCGGCGGGTAAACTGATTAAGTATGTCGCGGGCACCCAGGCTGTAGTTGTACGGGCAACCCTGGGGGTGCTGGCTATAGCACCAACTGACGAAGCCGGCACACCATGGAAGGGGTGATTTACCGTTGGGATGCAGATACTTGCGCACGAACTCGCCGTTGTTATTGCTGCCGATTTCGCGGGCACCGGCTTCGCGCTCTTTGAAAGCCATTTGCAGTGCTAGGCGGCCCCGAGCCGAGCCTCCACGTGCAAGTGTCGGGGTGCTGGCCACTGCATCCAGTGGTTCAGCCTGCGGTACAGGATCTTCGATGTGCACCAGGCGCCACGCTGTCAGGGCGCCAACCAGTCCGTCCACGGCCAGAGGTCTGCCGCGTTCGTCCAGCTGTGAGGCTTGAAAGGTGCGCACCGCGCGCTGGGTTGCCAGGTCGAATATAGCGCCGGGCTTGTCTACCAGGCCCAGGGTGTGGAGACGCTGGTTCAGATAGCTGACCATGTCGCCCCTGGAGCCACGACGCAACAGATTGCTGCGCACGTGATCGAGGAAAGCCTGGGCTGGCTGATCGATTTTGCGAGACTTCGTCATAATACCCCCACTCCGTGTGACGGGTATCGACGACTGCGACGCCAGACGGCGTCCTGACGATATAAAGGTCGCGAAATGCGACCTTGGAACATAAGATCAGCCAAGTTTTTGAGGCTGTCAATGATGGCCACAATGATGGCAGAGACATTTTTTCAGCTTTATCTCTCCTGCCTTCGCCGGAATGTGACCAAAAGGTCATTTATTCATGGGTATGGTTTGCACTCGGTCTGAGCTAAGCTAGCCGAGTAACCAGGCGAAGAGAAACGAGATGGCTAGAGTGTCGGCCCTGGTAGTGGATGACGCCCCTTTCATCCGCGACCTGGTAAAAAAAGCATTACGCAGCCAATTCCCCGGCTTGCAGATTGAAGAGGCCGTTAATGGCCGCAAGGCTCAGCAGGTGCTGAGTCGCGCGGCCTTTGACCTGATTCTGTGTGACTGGGAAATGCCGGAGATGAGCGGGCTCGAGCTGCTGCAATGGTTCCGTGGTCAGCCCGGTTCCGAGAAGACGCCCTTTATCATGGTGACCAGCCGCGGCGACAAGGAAAATGTCATCGAGGCCATTCAGGCCGGTGTGAGCGATTTTATCGGAAAGCCCTTCACCAACGAGCAACTGGCGGCCAAGGTTAAAAAGGCGTTGCATCGCAGCGGCAAACTACAGGTGCTGCAGGGCCGTCAGGCTCCGGCCAGCGGCGGAACTGCGCAGGATTCGGTCGCCAACCTGATGGGGGGGCGCAAGCCTGATAGCGGTTCGAATTCTGTTGCGGCCTCACCCGCAGCTCCGCCGGAGATCAAGCCCGCAATCAGTGAAACCGGCGCTACGGACTCCGATACTACCGATGTGCAGGACCGCCCGGCCACCCAACAGGTGCGTGGCCAGGCGCAATTGCGCTTGGCCGGCGGTCAGTTTGCCTGTGTGGTCAAGACCTTGAGCCTGCGCGATGCGCTGGTAGTGGTCCGACGCAGCGAACATATGCCGCAAGTATTCGAGAGTGGAGTGCTTGATCTGGAGCAGGACGCGGACAAGAGTGTCGCGCGCATCAACGCCTACGTGCACGCGGTAGCGTCGATGGAGCCGACAATGGATTGCGAATGGATCAAGGTTACCCTGAAGTTCGTCGATCAGGATCCGCAGAAATTGGACTACCTATCACGCCTGATCGCGTCCGGCAGTGCTCAACGGCACTATTCGCCAAGCGCCTGAATGAGCGGCCGGGCGGCTCAGGCGTCCCGGCTTGCGGGGAAATGACAGGTGAAGACGCTGCCCGTGCCCAGGGTACTTTTGATCTCCAGCCGCGCCCCATGGCGTAACAGCACATGCTTGACAATAGCCAGCCCCAGACCTGTTCCGCCGGTATTGGTGCTACGGCTTGAATCCACGCGGTAGAAGCGCTCGGTCAAGCGGCTGATGTGCTCGGGGGCGATGCCCGTCCCGTTATCACTTACGCTTACATGGGTGCCGTTCTGATCCTGCCAGCAGCGAATACTGATCTCGCCCTGGTCGGACGTATATTTGACCGCATTGAAAACCAGGTTGGAAAATGCGCTGCGCAGCTCGGCATCGGCGCCAAGCAGGCGTATCGCCGGGTCTGTGTCCAGGTGAATCTGATGCCCTCGCTCCGCTGACAGGGCCTGAGCGTCCTGGGATACCGACTTGAGCATCTGACTGATATCCACAGACTTTTTTTCGACAGCGCGATCGTCGTTTTCCAGGCGGGCCAGCATCAACAGGTCGTTGAGCAGATTCTGCATGCGCTTTGACTGCTGTTCCATCTGCTGCAAGGCTCGCTTCCAGCGCGGATTGATAGGTTCATCGGAATCCTGAAGGGTTTCCAGATAACCCACCACAACGGTAAGCGGGGTGCGAAGTTCATGGGAAACGTTGGCAACGAAATCCTTGCGCATCTGTTCAAGGTTATGCAGCCGAGTGGTGTCTCTGACCACTATCAGGCGTTCGCCCTGACCATAGTGCGTAATGGTGTACTGCAGCCAGGCGCTCGCGTTCAGATGGGATGCAATGTCCAGCGGCTCGCGAAAATGATCAGCTTCGAAATATTCGACGAATCGCGGATCACGCAACAGATTGGTCACGTGTTGGCCACTGTCATCAGGGGCACGAAAGCCCAACAGGCGTTCGGCCGCATGGTTCCACCATTCCAGCCGGCCCTTGGCATCCACCATGACCACAGCGTCACTCAGTGCTGCAGTTGATGCCTGAATCCGGTCGATCACCAGCTGCTGTTTTGCTCGCATGCGACTGTCGCGGCGTTGTATTCGGTAGATGTTATCGAATATCTCTCCCCACAGACCCCGGGTATCCGGTGGGGGATCATTGCGCTGCACACTCAACCATTGCACGAAGCGCGTCATCTGTCGCAGATGCCAGGCTACATACAGGCTCAGTCCGACTACCAGGCCCCAGGCAATCTGACCGACCAGCATGCCTCCCAGAACACCTGCCAGTAACAGCCAGAACAATAATTTGAACACGCTACCTGTCAAGTGTGTGCGCAAGACTTACATCCCCTTTTTCAACCCATTGCACTACTGCGCGGAGCGGTAGGCGTTGCACATCACGATACAGGATTCAGGTCTTGGTCGAGAAGCGGTACCCGGTGCCACGTACAGTTTGCACCAGAGACTCATAATGTGTGCCCAATGCCTTGCGCAGGCGCCGGATATGCACGTCAACGGTGCGTTCCTCGACATAGACATTGCCACCCCATACCTGGTCGAGCAATTGACTGCGAGTATAAACGCGCTCCTGGTGAGTCATGAAGAACTGCAACAGACGGTATTCGGTTGGACCCATCTCTGCGGGGCGATCATCAATGGTGACCCTGTGGCTGGCTGGGTCCAGGTGCAACCCGTCGACCTCCAGTGGGGCATCATTGTCCGGAGGCCCGGCGCGACGCAGAACGGCCTTGAGTCGGGCTACCAGTTCCCGGGGTGAAAAAGGCTTGGTGATGTAATCATCCGCACCGACTTCCAGACCCTGGATCTTGTTGTCTTCCTCACCCTTGGCGGTAAGCATGATAATGGGGATATCAGCCGTCAGTTCATTGCGCTTCAGCCGTCTGGCCAGCTCTATGCCGGTAGTGCCGGGGAGCATCCAGTCGAGCAGAATGAGGTCGGGCTGCCGATCAATAATGCTGGCGTGGGCCTGCTGGGTGTTTTCTGCCTCGACACAATCGTATCCGGCCATTTCCAACGCAACAGCGATCATCTCGCGGATCGGCGCTTCGTCATCGACTATCAGTATGGTCTTGCCTGCCATGAATCACCATCCGTTGCTGAATCTCAGGTGCAACGATTAGATAACACTTTTATTGCAGTTGTGTGACTTTACGGTGGCAGCTCGGTGAATCAGTGCATTCTTCAGTCCAGCATGGTGTCCAGAGCCAGACCGATAAACACCAGCATACCGAGCCAATGGTTGGAGAGAAACGCGCGCAGGCACTGATCAGCCTCGCGATTGCGTATCAGGCGTTGCTGCCAGACGAACCCACCCAGCATGCCGAGCAGCCCAAGATGGAAGTACAGACCCAGGTCGAAGCGGGCACCGACCATGAGCAGGCACAGCAGGGTGAGGCCTTGAAGTAGCCCGATGATTGTCCGGTCTGCTTCACCAAAGAGTATTGCGGTGGATTTGACCCCTATCTGCAGGTCATCCTCCCGGTCGCACATGGCGTATTCGGTATCGTAGGCCACTGTCCAGATCAGGTTGGCAAGATAGATGAGCCAGAGTATGTGGGGCAGCTCGCCGGTCTGCGCGGCGAACGCCATGGGGATGGCCCATGAAAACGCTGCACCCAGCACCAGTTGCGGATAAAAGGTAAAGCGCTTGCAAAATGGATACAGCGCGGCGAGCGCCAGCCCGCCGAAAGCCAGGAGAATGGTCAGTCCGTTGGTCAGCAGTACCAGAAACGCACTTGTTGCGACCAGTATGCCGAAGGTGATCAGCGCCTCGCGCGGGCTGACCTTGCCGGTCGCCAGTGGGCGGGTGCGGGTCCGGCTGACGTGGCCGTCGATATTGCGGTCCGCGTAGTCATTGATGACACAGCCAGCGGCCCGCATCAGGAAAACGCCGAGTACGAAAACAACCAGTACGCGCATGTCAGGCAGACCATCAGCTGCCAGCCATAGGGCCCACAAGGTCGGCCATAGCAGCAACCAGGTACCTATGGGGCGGTCCAGGCGCATCAGTTGCACGAAGTCGGGACCGCGGGGGTGGATGCGGGCGGCAATTTTCATCGTCAGGCCTGGCACGGGGTGGGTTCTCCTTGATGACATGAGCTCAGGCTGGCGGCCAGCCTGGTAGAAATACTTCGCAAACCAGCAGTCGGAATTCGCCGTCACAAAATAATGATCGTCTGGCCCAGCAGCTATTGAGCTGGGCTTCTGGCGACACCTGGGATGGTAACCAGGAGGTCGGATAGAGGCTGATTTCTATGCTGCCCCGGCTGATCTCCGGCTTCCCAAACAGCAACTCGCCCAGGCTTCGTGTTCCCAGTTCCTGCAATTCCAGGGTCGAACGCTCCAGGGCGGCGAGTGGAGCTATGCTGCGCGCAAATACTCGGGCTTCGCCCGCGGTGTGCAGCAGGACCTCGCGCACCCAGACCAGCTCTTCACACTGCAAACCCAGGGCCAGGACCTCATCTGGCCGAGCTGGTTCGCGCCCCTGGTGCAGAACCTCTACCGCAAAATCAGCGTTGCCGGCAGCGTCAAGGCGAGCCGTCAGCGAGCCTTCATCACTCAGCCAGTCAAGCAGCGGAGTCGGAGGTGGCGCAGGGTGAAGTGAAACAGCGTACCAGTCAGGCAGGGTCACGGCAGGGCATCGTCGCAGAGCAGTTGATCGGAGGCGCAAGGTTAGCATGAATGGGAGCTGGCCCGCTGCGGGTTGCAGCTTGGCGTATCGAGGCAATTCCGGTAGTGTCCATGTACTCTTTCTATACCCTTTTCCAGGAAAACTGCATGAAGAAGTGGCAATGTGTTGTATGCGGATTCATCTATGACGAGGCCGAAGGCTGGCCTGACGAAGGCATAGCCGCCGGTACCCGTTGGGAAGATGTCCCGGCTGATTGGCAATGCCCCGACTGTGGCGTAGGCAAAGAAGATTTCGAAATGATCGAGATGGGCTAAGCCCGCCATGAAGGAGTTCGAACGTGTCTGATACCGGTCCGTTGATCATAGTTGGAACCGGCCTGGCCGGTTATAACCTGGCCAAGGAAGTGCGCAAGCTGGATAACCAGCGTGAGCTTATTCTGCTTACCGCCGATGACGGCCGATTCTACTCCAAGCCGCTGCTGTCCACTGGTTTTGCCAAGGGCAAACAGGCGGATGAGCTGGCGATGCAGGATGCCACCGCCATGGCCGCCCAACTGAACGCGCAGATAATGCCGTATACCCGGGTGCTCCAGGTCGATCCTCAGTCGCGCACCATCCGGACCCAGAACGGCGAGTTGCATTACGGCGATCTGGTGCTGGCTTGTGGTGCCCACGCAAGACCCTTCCCGCTGGCCGAGGAAATGCATGAGCGGGTGCTTTCGATCAACGATCTTGGCGACTATGGCCGGTTCCGGGAGGCACTCCAGGGACGCAAGCGCATAGCTATCATCGGTGCTGGATTGATCGGCAGCGAGTTTGCCAATGATCTGGCATTGGGCGGACTGGAAGTGCAGGTGATTGCCCCGGATGAGCAGTTGATGCCTGGCCTGATCCCTGATCAGATCGCCGCTCCGGTACAAGCTGCTCTGCAGGAACTGGGCGTGCAGTTCCATCTGGGGCGATCGGTTGTTGCCGTGCATCCAGCCGACGCAGCGCTGAGTCTTGAGCTGGATGACGGCAGTCGTATCGAGGCTGATCAGGTATTGTCGGCTATCGGCCTGATTGCCAATACCACACTGGCACACGAGGCGGGCCTGCTCTGTGGTCGCGGCATTCAGGTGGATCGCTATCTGCGCACGTCTGATCCGCATGTCTACGCGCTGGGCGATTGCGCCGAGGTCACGGGCATGCAGTTGATGTATGTGATGCCGCTGATGAGTTGCGCCCGGGCGCTGGCGCGGACCTTGGCGCAGGACCCCACCGAGGTCAGTTATCCGGTGATGCCGGTGATGGTCAAGACGCCTGCGTGCCCGCTTGTCGTTGCACCGCCAGTCACTACGACTAATGGACTGTGGACGGTCAGTGGCGAAGGTCAGAATATGAAAGCACTTTTCCACGACGCCGATGGCATGCTCCACGGCTACGCGCTGACGGGTACCGCAGTGAGTGAGAAATTGCAGCTGAATCGCCAATTGCCGGCCTGGCTAGTCTGACAAATCGGGCAAACTGGCGGGCCATATTGCCTTTTGTCGGGAAAACGGTGAAACACCGCACAGGCCGCAGGCTATACGACTGGCACAACATGCCAAGTCATGCGATGCTGCCCGAGCACTAGACGCCCTGCCAGCCAGCTCTGGTCGGCGTGGCAATCGTTGCGAGGAAGCAACGGTGAAAAACAAAAACAACATGAAGAGGCTTCATATGCGTAAACCGGATCTCGCTGCAGCTATCGCTGACAAGGCTGACCTGACCAAAGACCAGGCAAATCGAGTACTTAACGCTGTTCTTGATGAAATCACCCAGGCACTGAGCCGCAAAGACACCGTTACTCTGGTGGGCTTTGGCACTTTTCTGCAACGCCACCGTGGTGCCCGCACGGGTAAAAACCCGCAAACCGGTGCTCCCGTCGATATCAAGGCCAGCAATACTGTTTCCTTCAAGCCGGGCAAGAGCCTGAAAGAATCAATCAACTGAGATATGGCCGACGTGTGGGTGGCCCCTTTTTTGCGGGGGCCGCCTGCGCAATCAGTGCGCCATGGCCAAACTTTGCCCGGTCAGGGCGTTGGGCATAACGCTCATTGCGGCTACATCAGCCGTGCTGGTACTGGGTGACCAGCAGCCGCAGCGCTTCCCGCGCATCCAGAACCTTGTGAACCACCTCAGACGCTTTTTCGCTACTCAATTCCAGACGCGCCAGTAACGCTTCAGGTATCGGCATTGGCGCGCCTTCGCCAATATTCTGCTCCTGGAGAAGCGCCTGGGCGAGATACACGAGGTTGGCATACACGTGATCCTCACCAGCGTAATCGGGATCGTGCTGATAGCGCATCGCTGTGGAAATTTCCGAAGGCATATCCCAGAAACGCATCAGCCAGCTACCGATCTGATCGCGAGTCACACCCAATAGATGCTGGTCGATCAGATGTGGCTGCACATGTGGGTTGGCTTCCTGGTGGCGACAGATGGTATGGAAATAGGGCGGAAAGATATAGGCGAGAACCAGGTAGCCGAAATTGTGCAGCAAACCGGCAAGGTAATTCAGGCCTAGCTCGGGCCGCTTGTTGCGCGGTATGGCCTTGGCCAGTCCTTCGATCACTGCCGCGCTATAGATCGCCTGCTCCCAGTAGCCGGTAGCGCCCTCAGGTGCGTCCTTGGGGAGCGTGAAAGTCTTGCCTAGCGCAAGGCCAACCGCCAGGTTGATGACGAGGTCGAATCCAAGCACCCGTCCGATGGCATCCTCCACAGAGCGTATCTTGCCGGGCGCCGCGTAGAAGGGCGATGAGGCCCAGCTGACGACCTGAGCAGCAAGGCTGGGGTCGGTTTCCACCAGATCCGCCAACTCCATGAGATCGGCATCGGGTTTGCTGCGCAGTTTCATGATTTTCTGTGCGGTGGCAGGCAGCGGGGGGATCTCGATGGTTTCTTCCAGCCGCTGACGCATGCGCAGGGCGGTGAAGTTGCTGACCGCACGGCTCAGATCCTGTCCGTCCTGGGCAGGATCCGCAGATAGGCTGTTCAGCCCATCCAGGGGTACTGCAAAATGGGCTGCGCTGGCTTTTGACAATAGCAGGTGCGCGGATTTCTGGTCGAGCTCAAGGCTCCAGCCGGCCAGCCCACTATCCAGCCACAGGCTTTGCTGCGCCAGTAGACTCTGCTCCACGATGCAGGGGGAACTGAACAGAATGGGCAAGCCGGGCAGCTGGTTGAGCTGATGCTTGGCGAGAATCCGCTGCAGTTGGGCCGCGCGCACCGGCTCAAGCTCCCGGCCGAGAAGTGCTCCGGCTTTTTTCAGGTCCAGCAGGTGGTCAGTCGGAAAGAGCGCCAGTACGGTACCTATCGAATCGCAGAGAAGGCAGGCCTGTACCTGTTGCTTGCCGGGAACTGTGTGTGGTGTCGGTCGCAACTTGTAATCTATGGCCTGTTGCTGAAGTAATTTCTCGATCAGGTGGGGCAGGCCTGCGCTGGTTTCCGGGGTAGGAGCAGAACTGTTCATCGGCAGGTTCCTTTATTGTTCAGCGTTCACCGACGCGAACTGCCTTGGCGTCTTGGTGAACCTGGATCGTCTGTTTAGGCTATCGGGATATTAGCACGGGCGCATACAAGGTGCTTCTTACAGGGGCGTGCATCGGATCACACTCGGGCGAACTGCTGGCCCACAGCCAGCCATCGATCAATCAGCGGCTGACACTGTTGCGGGTACTGCTGTTGCATCAGACTGGCTGCTTCCTGCACCCGTGGTAGTAGATCGGCATCGCGTAGCAGGTCGGCAACCCGGAACTGCACCACCCCGGTTTGACGGGTGCCCAGTACTTCACCAGGTCCGCGCAGTTGCAGATCCTTTTCTGCGATCACAAAGCCATCGGTGCTTTCACGCATTATACCCAGCCGCTCGCGACCAAGATGTGACAGGGGCGCGTGGTAAAGCAGAACACAGTGGCTGGCCGTGCTGCCCCGTCCAACTCGGCCACGCAGCTGATGCAGTTGCGCCAGCCCGAGTCGCTCGGGATTTTCGATTACCATCAGGCTGGCATTGGGAACATCCACCCCGACCTCAATGACAGTGGTGGCCACCAGCAGGTGCAGATCACCACCTTTGAAGGCTGCCATGATCTCGGCCTTTTCCATCGGTTTCATGCGACCGTGAATCAAACCGATGGAAAGTTGCGGAAGGCTTTCACAGAGCATCTCCCATGTGCCTTCGGCAGCCTGAGCTTGCAACTGCTCTGACTCCTCGATCAACGTACAGACCCAGTAGGCTTGGCGTCCCTCGGCGCAGCCCATCTTGACCCGCTCGATTACTTCCTCGCGACGGCTGTCGGACACCAGAACGGTATTTACCGGCGTGCGGCCGGGTGGTAACTCATCCAGTACCGAGGTATCCAGGTCTGCGTAGGCGCTCATTGCCAGCGTGCGTGGTATTGGTGTGGCGGTCATGATCAACTGATGGGGTGAGAACTGTCCGGCAGCACCCTTGTCGCGCAAAGCCAGGCGCTGCTGCACGCCAAAGCGGTGCTGTTCGTCGATGATTGCCAGCCCCAGGTTGTGGAATTGTACTTCCCCCTGAAACAGCGCATGGGTACCAACCACCATGGCTGCATCGCCGGTCTCGATCATCTGCAGCTGGTTCTGACGCGTCTTGCCCTTGAGTTTGCCCGCCAGCCAGGCTACGGATATACCCAGCGGTGCGAGCCAGGCGCTGAAATTGTTGAAATGCTGCTCGGCGAGAATTTCGGTAGGTGCCATCAGCGCTACCTGCCAGCCTGCTTCCAATGCCTGCAGTGCGGCCATCGCCGCTACCAAGGTCTTGCCGGAGCCAACATCGCCCTGAATCAGGCGCAGCATGGGTTGGCGCTGTTGCAGGTCGCGGGCAATTTCGCTGCCTACGCGTTGCTGGGCGCCGGTCAGGTTAAAGCCCAGTCGCGCCAGAAACAGCCCAGCCAGCTCCTTGCCGGGGGGCATCGCCGGAGCCTCGTGGCTGCGGATCTGAGCGCGCAGGTTGAGCATGGCCAACTGATGGGCCAGCAGCTCTTCAAACGCAAGACGATGCTGGGCCCAGTGCCGGCCCTCTTCCAGTGCTTCAAGGTCAACTGAGGGTGGCGGGCGGTGCAGGGTATGAATGGCCTCGCGCAGGGGGGCCAGCTGATACTCTTCGAGTATGTTCGCAGGCAGTAACTCGGTGAGGCTGTTGCCCTGGTCCAGCCAGGCCAGTGCGGCCTCGCTCAGGCTGCGCAAACGTTGCTGTGACAGCCCTTCGGTGCTCGGATAGATGGGCGTCAGTGTTTCGGCGACCGGTAGCGGCGTTATGGAGTCGAGGCTCTGCAGTTCCGGGTGATAAATCTCCAACCCCGACGCGCCAGGCCTTACCTCGCCATAACAGCGCCACTGGCTGCCTCGCTCCAGGTTGGCTTTCAGCGCACCGGAAAAGTAATAGAAGCGCAGACTCAATCCACCGGTCCCGTCATGCAATCGGCAGAGCAGACTCCGACGCCGCCCCATGACCACGTCGGTACCCTGCACTGTGCCCTCGACCACGGCATCCATGCCTGGGCGAAGGGCGCCGATGGGGGTGACGCGTGTACGGTCCTGGTAGCGCAGTGGCAGGTGAAAGAGCACATCCTGCACGGAGCTGAGCCCAAGCTTGTGCAGTTTCTCGGCCAAAGCCGGGCCAACGCCCTTGAACACCGTCAGCGCGGTTTTCTCGGGCATGTTCAGGGGGCCTGGCACGGCTTACTTGCGCGTTTTCGGCTGGCCGACCGAGCACAGCCGGATGGAATCGCTGAGAATTTCGATCGCCTTGGGTCGTGGGAAACTGGCGCGCCAGGCGATGGCCACGGTGCGGTAGGGCGCGGGCGTCTTGAATGCCTTGGTGACCAGCAGCTCGGAACTGTAATAGCGATCGTCCGCCGCGGACATTGGCAGCACTGTCATGCCAATGCCGGATGCGACCATATGCCTGATGGTCTCCAGTGAACTGGACTCGACTGTGGTATGACGGGTCTGTTCATCGCTCTTGCGTATGGTCGGGCAAGCCTCGAGTACCTGGTCACGGAAACAATGGCCCTCGCCCAATAGCAGTAACTTGTTGTCGTCCAGTTCTTCCAGGCTCACGCTGTCACGCTGGGCCCAGGGGTGATTGGCTGGAATAAGCAGGCTGAAAGGTTCGTCGTACAAGGGACGAGTCAGTACATCCGGTTCATTGAATGGCAGTGCGATGATAATGGCATCCAGATCACCGTTGCGCAGCTTGTCACGCAGGACGTGGGTAAAGTTTTCTTCGATATACAGCGGCATTTCCGGTGCCACGTTATGTAGCTGTGGTACCAGATGCGGGAACATGTATGGCCCGATAGTGTAGATTGCCCCTACCTTCAAGGGTGCAGAGAGCTGATTCTTGCCGGCAGTTGCCAGTTCCCGAATGGTCAGCGCCTCTTCGAGCACCTTTTGTGCCTGGGCGACAATGCGCTCGCCGATCGGGGTAACCCGCACGGCGCTCTTGCTGCGCTCGAAAATCATCACGCCTAGCTCGTCCTCCAGCTTCTTTACCCCCACGCTGAGTGTCGGCTGGGATACATGGCAACGCTCGGCGGCGTGGCCAAAATGCTGTTCCTGGGCCAGGGTAACGATGTAGCGCAGTTCGGTCAGGGTCATGGCGTATATACTGTTCCGGTGTTTAATCTGCCCAGCATAGCGGGTTGATCGATAGAGGAAAACAATCAGATGAAACAGGTAGTGATAGCAGGATGTGGCGATCTAGGTACGGCTCTGGGCCTGCGCCTCAGGCAGCGTGGCTGGAAGGTGTTCGGCCTGCGCCGTGATACTTCGGCGTTGCCAGAGGGGATCGAGCCAATCATCGGCGATCTGACCTGCGTCGACAAACCGGAACAATGGCCAGACAAGGTCGATTATCTGGTCTACTGCCCGGCTGCGGGCAAACGCGATGCACAGCTGTATCAACAGCTCTACGTCCAGGGTCTGGAGCATGTCCTTGGCTGGTTGAAGCAGGGTCGCAAGTTGCCGCGGCACCTGCTGCAAATCTCCAGTACCGGGGTCTATGCCCAGAAAGACGGCGAGTGGGTAACCGAGAACAGCCGAGCCCTGCCCGAATCCGCTACCGGTCAGGCGCTGCTGCAGGCCGAGGACGTGGCTCTGCGCTGTGGCTTTCCCGCGTCAGTGGTGCGCTTGGCAGGTATCTATGGCCCTGGTCGAAACAGGTTGATCGACCAGGTGCGCAACGGCCTGCACGTTCCGCTCGAGCCGCCCCAGTACAGCAACCGGATTCACCGCGACGACGCAGTAGCGCTGCTCGAGCATCTGTTGTTGGAGGCTGACAAGGACGAGTTGTTGGCACCTTGTTACCTTGGGGTGGATGACGAGCCGGCAAGCATGCATGAGGTGACCAGCTGGCTGGCTGAGCGGCTCGGCACGACGTTGCAGGAAAGTGGGCCGACGCCGGGTCGGGTCGGTAGCAAGCGCTGCAGCAACGCGCTGGCTCGCGAGAGCGGCTGGGCGCCCCGTTATCCGACTTTTCGCGAGGGGTATGGGGAGATGTTGCAAAGCGCCAGGCCCGACTAGGGATCAAAGCCGCCTATCCGTTGTCCGAATACTGTAGGTAAATCACCTGCTGCATCGACATACAGGAGAAAGCGTGATGAAAATCAACAAGACAGCTTCGGCACACTGGGAAGGCGATCTCAAGCAGGGCAAGGGCAGCATTTCTACCGAAAGCGGTGTGCTTGATGCGCAACCCTACGGTTTCAATACCCGGTTTGAAGGCGGCAAGGGCACCAATCCCGAAGAGCTGATTGGTGCAGCCCATGCTGGCTGCTTCTCGATGGCCTTCTCCATGCTGCTCGGTGAAGAGGGTTTCACGCCCGATGGCATCGATACCAAAGCGACAGTTACCCTGGAAAAACAGGATGACGGATTTGCCGTTACCGCAGTCCATCTGGACATGCGAGCGCGTATACCGGGTATCGACAAGGGGAAGTTCGAAGAGATCGCCAACAAGGCCAAGACGGGCTGTCCGATTTCCAAGCTGCTGAAAGCGGACATTACCCTGGATGCGGTTCTGGAAAGCTGAGTATTACTCAGCTGACAACCATAATGCCATCCATCTCTACCGGCACGCCCTTGGGCAGTGAAGCTACGCCAATGGCTGCGCGTGCCGGATAGGGCTGGCTGAAGTAACGCGCCATCACTTCGTTGACCAGGCTGAAGTGGCCCAGGTCGGTGAGGAAGATATTCAGTTTGACGATATCCTGCAGCGTACCGCCAGCCGCTTCGGCTACGGCGGTCAGGTTGTCGAACACCTGACAGATCTGCTGTTCCATTCCCTCGACCACTTCCATGGTCTCCGGGTCCAGTGGGATCTGACCTGACAGGTATACCGTGTTGCCTACCTTGATGGCCTGGGAATATGGACCAATGGCAGCAGGTGCCCGGTCACTGGTAATGACTTGCTTGTTCATTGAATCTCCGGAGTCGGATCAGTTTTTAAGGCGGGTGATGCGCATCACGCCGCTGAGGGCCCGTATGCGCTTGATCAATTGTGAGAGGTGCAGGCGGTCGCGGACCCGTACGACCAGTTGGACAACGCTGACACGCCCATCGCGCTCGTCGACACTTATCTTGTCGATACTCGCATCGGCCATGGTGATGCCGGTGGCCAGTTGAGCGATGATGCCGCGCTCGTTGACTAGCTCGACCTTCAATTCCACAGTGAATTCGCCGCTGACGTCCTTGTCCCACGTCAGGTGCAGAGTTTTTTCGTTGCTGTGACGATTCTCGGCCAGGTTGCTGCAGTTCTCCTGGTGGATCACCATACCCTTGCCAGATGACAAGTAGCCAACGATCGGGTCGCCGGGGATAGGATTGCAGCAGCGGGCAAAACTGACGACCAGGCCCTCGGTGCCCCGGATTGCCAGGGGCTTTTCCGCGGTGGACTCGGGCTCTGTGGCAGCCGGCTTTTTGGAAGCTGAGTCTGCAGAATCCACCGTGGGCTCGGTTGCCAGTAACCGACGGCCGACCACATAGGCCATGCGGTTTCCCAGTCCGATATCAGCCAGCAAGTCTTCCATCAGCTCCATCTTGCAGTCCTTGAGTACCTGCTTGATGTTGCTTTCGGGAATCGCCCCCAGGTTGGTATCAAAACTGGCCAGGACCTTGTCCAGGAGACGCTCGCCCAGAGCAATCGACTCGGAATGGCGCTGGTGCTTGAGAAAGTGGCGGATGTTGCTGCGCGCCTTGCCGGTAATCACGAAGCTCAGCCAGGCGGGATTGGGTCTGGCTCCGGGGGCGCGGATGACTTCGACCGTCTGGCCGCTTTCCAGAGGCTCGGACAGGGGCGCCAGGCGTCGATTGACCCTGCAGGCAATGCAACTGTTGCCGACATCAGTGTGCACCGCGTAGGCAAAATCGACCGGTGTAGAGCCCTTGGGCAATTCCATGATGCGACCCTTGGGGGTAAAGATGTAAACCTCGTCAGGGAACAGGTCGATCTTTACGTTCTCGATGAACTCCAGCGAATTGCCGGCATTCTGCTGCAGTTCGAGTACGCCCTTGAGCCATTGACGGGTGCGGGCATGGTGACCGTTGATCACCTCGTCCTTGGACTTGTAGACCCAGTGTGCGGCAATACCATTGTTGGCCATCTCTTCCATTTCCTCGGTACGGATCTGGATCTCGATGGGCACACCATGCATGCCGAAGAGGGTCGTGTGCAGCGACTGGTAACCGTTCGCCTTGGGTATGGCGATATAATCCTTGAAACGTCCCGGGAAGGGCTTGTACAGACTGTGAATCGCACCGAGTACGCGGTAGCAGGTGTCGGGCTTGTCGACGATGATCCGGAAGGCATATACGTCCATGATCTCGTGGAACGCCTTACGCTTGCCGCGCATCTTCTGGTAGATACCGAACAGGTGCTTCTCGCGGCCCATGACCTTGCCGGGCAGGCCCTCGCGCTCCAGGCAGTTCTGCAGGGAGTCGAGAATCTTGTTGAGCAGTTCCTTGCGATTGCCTCGGGCGGCACGCACAGCGCGGTGAATCAGGTCCGAACGCATCGGATGCATGGCCTTGAAGCCCAGATCCTCGAACTCGGTACTCAGACTATGCATACCTAGGCGATTGGCAATCGGCGCATAGATCTCCAGGGTTTCCTTGGCGATCCGCCGGCGTTTTTCCGGGGCCAGGGCGCCGAGGGTGCGCATGTTGTGCAAGCGGTCAGCCAACTTGACCAGGATTACGCGAATGTCGCGGGCCATGGCCAGCGCCATCTTCTGGAAGTTCTCGGCCTGGGCTTCAGCCTTGGTCTCGAAGGTCATTTGCGTGAGTTTGCTGACACCGTCGACCAGTTCGGCTACGGTTTCGCCAAACTGGGTAACCAGAGCGTCCTTGGGTATGCCGGTATCTTCAATCACGTCGTGCAACATGGCGGCCATCAGGCTCTGATGGTCCATGTGCATATCGGCCAGGATGTGGGCTACAGCCAGGGGATGGGTGACGTAGGCTTCACCGCTGCGCCGTGTTTGCCCATCGTGGGCCTGCTCGGCGTAATAATAAGCACGGCGGACCAGATTGATCTGGTCCGGCTCAAGATAGTTCTCCAGGCGCTCGGCGAACGCCTCGATGTCGGTCCCCATGCCGCCTGCGAGGTGCTCCGGCTGAAAACGCTCAGCGGAGGTCTCCACGCCCTTGGCGGGCGTGCGGGTCTGGCCTGACATCGACCGGCCCAAGGAATTACTCCTCCAGGTCGGATTCCATCGAGTACAGCGGCTCCTGCTGATCCTGAATCGCTTCCTGCGCCAGTATCTCGTTGGAAATCAGACCTGCAGCAATCTCCCGCAGTGCGACCACTGTGGGTTTGTCATTTTCCCAGGCAACCTTGGGCTCTTTGCCGCCGGTGGCTAGGAGGCGCGAACGCTTGGTGGCCAGCATGACCAGCTCAAAACGGTTTTCTACATTTTCCAGGCAGTCTTCAACGGTAACGCGGGCCATGGTGTACTCCGGTACGGCTTGACGATCAAAAACGACGGGCGCCCATATTATGAACGCAGGACCACGTAGTGTACTGAATCGGTCAGCACCATGACAAGAACTATGACAGCAGCGCTGTCAACAATCCCTTATGCAGCTCTTCCTGGTGGGCCACGCTCAAGCGAGCGCAGCGCAGAATTGATTTGAGATCGTCCAGGGCGGTATTGAAGTCATCGTTGATGACCAGGTAATCATATTCGACGTAATGGCTGATCTCGTCCACGGCCAGTGCCATGCGCCCCTCAATCACGCTTTCTTCATCCTGCCCGCGGTTGGTCAGGCGCTCACGCAGTGTTGCCCGGGAAGGCGGCAGAATGAATATGGAGCGCGAATCGGGCATTGCCCTGCGGACCTGCTGCGCGCCCTGCCAGTCGATTTCCAGAATAAGGTCGTTCCCCTGCGCCAGGGTTTTCTCTACCGTACTTTGCGAGGTGCCGTACAGATTGCCGAATACCTCGGCGTGCTCGAGAAAGTCGCCCTGGGTCACCTGGGCAAGAAACTGATCGCGACTGGTGAAGTGGTAGTTGACGCCGTCTATTTCCCCCTGGCGCATGGCGCGCGTGGTGTGGGAGACAGATACCCGCAGATTGTCGAGCTGGTCGATCAGGGCCTTGACCAGGCTGGTCTTGCCGGCGCCAGAGGGGGCGGAGACGATATACAGGGTGCCGGTGGCATGAGTCATTGGTCAGGATGTCCTGAAGATTAACGGCTAGAATGGATGCCACGATTATAGGGACATTGAGTCCTGCCGTCATGTTGCGTTGCTGACGGCCCCGAGGAGAAACAGCATGTTTTCGAAGTGGCAGTGGTTGGTTACCCGGATTGCCCACACACTCTGGGTGCGCGCTGCACTGTTTGCTTTGCTGGGTATTGCGGCAGCGCTGATTGCCGCGGCGCTGCAGGGTAGCCTGCCGATCCAGCTGGATCTCAAGCTTGGCGAGAACGCGGTGGGAACCATTCTGGAGATCCTTGCCTCCAGTATGCTTGCGGTAACCACCTTTTCACTCAGTGTCATGGTCATGGCCTATGGAGCAGCGACCAATAATGTGACACCACGGGCAACACGCCTGTTGATGCAGGACACCACCACGCAGAACGTACTGGGTACCTTCATCGGCACCTTCTTGTTCAGTCTCGTGGGCATAACCGCCCTGAGTACCGAAACCTACGATGAGCGTGGCAGGGCGATCCTGTTTCTGGTCACCCTGGTGGTGATCCTGCTGGTGGTGGTGACTATCCTGCGCTGGATTCAGCATTTGTCCCATTTTGGCCGGGTCGGCGATACCACCGGGCGGGTCGAGGCCGTGACGCTGGAGGCGTTGAAAGATCGCGTATGCCACCCGGGTCTGGGTGGCATCCCAATGAAAGCTGCCGACTTCTCGCCTCCGGCCTCCGCTCGCCCGATCCATACGCAATCCACGGGTCTTGTGCAGCACCTGGACATGGTCGAACTGTCTGAACTGGCAGAGGAGAACGATTGGGAAGTCTGGGTGGCGACATTGCCTGGTGCTTTTGTCAGCAGTCCGCGGCCGCTCGCCTGGGTGGCGGGAGCCGAAGGGGATGCGGCAGACGAAAAGATACGCAAGGTATTTACCCTGGGCAACGACAGGTCTTTCGATCAGGATCCGCGGTTCGGTCTGTCCGTGCTCGCGGAAATCGCTTCCCGGGCGCTCTCGCCAGCGGTCAACGATCCTGGCACCGCTATTGATGTGCTGGGCCGTGCGGTGAGAATTCTGTCCTACTATTCGCAACAGAGTATGGGTGAGCGAGAGTGCGCGCCTATTTATTCTCGGATCAAGGTACCCCGGCTCGAGCTGCACGATCTGTTCGACGACATGTTCGCACCTATAGCCAGAGACGGCGCAAGCCTGATCGAAGTACAGCTACGTCTGCAAAAGGGCTTGCTACTACTGGCAGGGCAGGGCCCGGAGCTGGCTATTTGCGCGCATCGCCAGGCTCTGCTGGCATTGAAGCATGCCGAGGCGGGAATGACTCTGGAGGAAGATCGGCAACGTCTGCGCGAACTGGTGGCGGGTTACCAAGGGGGCTGATGGGCCCCTCTGGCGTTATTCTATGTTCTGGACCTGCTCGCGCATCTGCTCGATATAGACCTTCAGATCAACGGCTGCCTGGGTGCTGCGACTGTCAATCGCCTTGGAACCGAGGGTGTTGGCTTCGCGGTTGAATTCCTGCATCAGGAAATCCAGGCGTCGTCCCATGGCCTTGGTGCCAGACAGTATATGACGTGCCTCCGCGACATGGGTGTCGAGCCGGTCGAGCTCCTCGGCAACATCCATTTTCTGCGCCAGTAATACCAGTTCCTGCTCGATGCGGGTGGTGTCCAGTTCCAGGCGGGCCTCGTTGAAGCGATCGATCAGCTTCTGCCGATACGCTGTGAGCAGGCCGGGCATCATCTCACGCAGGCTGGCGACCCTCTCACTTATTGCCTCCAACCGTTCTTCCAGGAGTCTTTTCAGCTCGCTGCCCTCCCGTGCTCTCTGCGTCTTCAGGGCGGTCACCGCGTCCTCGAACAGGGCGCTGGCCTGAGGAATCAACTGGCCGTCGTCCATCTTGCTACCGGCGAGCACGCCGGGCCAGGCGAGCACCTCAAGCGGATTCACCTGGCAGGGGGCGTCCATCTGCTGGCTGATGCGTCGGGCTGCGGTGAGCAGTTGGTCAATTAGCGGCTGGTTGACCTGCAATGTGCTGTCGCTGCCCGCTGACGGATTGAAGCGCAGGGTGACTTCCAGCTTGCCGCGGGCGAATTCCTTGCGCAGACGTTCGCGCAAGGGCCCTTCAAGTGAGCGAAAGCTCTCTGGCAAGCGCAGACTGGGCTCCAGAAAGCGATGATTGACCGAGCGAATTTCCCAGGCGAGGTTGCCCTGATCTGTGCTCAGCTCGCAGCGTGAGAATGCCGTCATGCTGTAAACCATCGGTTGGCCTCCTGGCGCACTAGAATAATTGAAGCCGCATTCTACTCCGGTGGAGACGCAGGTGTCGCCCGCTTGGCTTGACCCGTATAATCCGGGGACACATACCCGCAGTACAAGGATTCCAAGATGAAACGACCCAGTGGCCGCGAAGCCAACCAGATGCGTCAGGTAACACTGACCCGCCATTACACCAAACATGCCGAGGGGTCGGTTCTGGTCGAATTTGGCGATACCAAGGTGATCTGTACCGTGAGTGTCGAGGCTGGCGTGCCACGCTTCCTGCGCGGCTCAGGTCAGGGCTGGATAACCGCCGAATACGGCATGCTGCCGCGTTCAACCGGCTCGCGCATGCAGCGTGAAGCCAGCCGAGGCAAGCAAGGCGGGCGTACCCTCGAGATCCAGCGGCTGATTGGTCGCTCCCTGCGCGCCGCGATTGACCTGAAAAGCCTGGGCGAGAACACCCTGTATATCGATTGCGATGTCATCCAGGCCGACGGTGGCACCCGCACAGCCTCGATCACCGGCGCCTGTGTGGCTCTGGTCGACGCCCTGCGCATCATGAAGCAGCGCGGCGCCATCAAGAAAATGCCTGAAGTGCAGATGATCTCTGCAATCTCCGTGGGTATTTACCAGGGTGAGCCCGTGCTCGATCTGGACTATCTTGAAGACTCTGCCGCGGAAACCGATCTGAACGTCGTGGTCACTGACAAGGGCGGTTTTATCGAGGTGCAGGGCACCGCTGAGGGCTCACCCTTCAGCCCTGACGAACTGAATGCCATGCTGGCGCTCGCCAGGCAGGGCGTTGATCAGTTGTTTGCCATGCAATTGGCGGCGCTGGAAGACTGAGGTCGGCCGATCAGGCTGGCAGGTCCTTTAACGGAACAGGGAGTAGCGCAACATGATTGAACCAACCCAGCCTATCGCAGAGCCGGGCATCCCCGGCCCCGAAGCCCGCAAATGGGCTCTGATTGCTCATCTGTCAGGTTTTCTCGGCTGTCTGATCCCGTTCGGTAGCCTGATCGGCCCACTGCTGGTGTGGCAATTGAAAAAGGATCAGGACGTTTTTATTGATGATCAGGGCAAGGAAGCCATGAACTTCCAGATCAGCGTGGCGCTTGCCTCGCTGCTTTGCGTATTGCTGATGGTCATCGTGATCGGGTTCTTGTTGATCTGGGTAGTCATCATCGGGGCAGTGATTCTGATGATCATTGCGGCGATCAAGGCCAACGAAGGTAAGGCTTACCGGTATCCGTTCTGCTGGCGGATCATTAAGTAGCGGCAAGCGGCAAGCGGCAAGCTACAAGCAACCCACGTGGACGCAGCTTTCGACTTCGTTCTGGCACAGGCTTGATGGGATGCAGGTCCAGGCGCCAAGCTTTATTCCCTTGAAGCTTGAAGCTTGAAGCTTGAAGCTTGCGGCTTAGATGCTCAGCGTCCAGTCGTAATCGATAATCACCGGCGCATGCTGTGAAAAGCGTGCGTCCCGGGGTATACGTGCGTCTCGGACGAAGCGGCGCAGGCCCGGGGTGAGTATCTGATAGTCGAAGCGCAGACCGAGGTTGAGACTCTCCGCCTGTTCGCTATCAGGCCACCAGCTGTACAGCTCGGCTTCGCGGGTGACTTCACGTAAGGCATCCACGTAGCCCAGGTTGCCGAAGATCTCATCCATCCACGCCCGCTCAGGTGCCATGAAGCCGGGCTCGTTCTGGCAGTCGCGCCAGTTCTTCACGTCCAGTTTCAGGTGTGATGTATACAGCGAGCCACAGTAGATGAACTCCCGGCGCTTGCGGCGCTGCTTGTTCAGATAGCCGGTGAAGTCGTTCATGAACTTGAATTTCTGGTTCAGTTCGGCGTCGCCGCCCCGTCCGGAAGGCAGCAGCAGGCAACCAATGCTGACCTTGTCGAAGTCGGCTTGAACGTAGCGGCCGTAGCGGTCGGCCAGTTCGAAGTCCAGGCCCATGATAATCGCCTTCGGGGCTGTACGGGTGTAGATCGCCACGCCGCCCTGACTGGGAACCTCGGCTTCGAAACAATACTGCCAATAGTCGTCCAGCCAGTATTTATCCTGCTCCAGTTCGGGCGCGGTGACCCGGATATCCTGCAGGCAGATCACGTCGGCATCCTGTGTGCGTAACCAGTCGAACAGGCCCCGGGCTGCCGCCGCCTCGATGCCGTTGACGTTCAGACTGATGATTCGCATACATAGCTCCCCCAAAATCGAAAGTGTATGATACCCGAGCCAGCATTTATTTTGTAAAGAAGAGGAACCGGATGCACGAATTTCAGCGCGAGTTCATACGTTTTGCCCTGGACCGCGAGGTTCTGCGTTTTGGTGAGTTTACCCTGAAGTCCGGCCGCAAGAGCCCGTACTTCTTCAATGCCGGTCTATTCAACACCGGATCGGCGCTCAGCCGGCTCGGGCGATTCTATGCGCAGGCTTTCGTGCACAGCTCGGTTGGTGAGGTGGACGTCATATTCGGACCTGCCTACAAGGGCATCCCATTGGCAGCCGTGACAGCGGTGGCGCTTGCTGATAGTTTTGATCGCAATATGCCATACTGCTTCAACCGCAAGGAAGCCAAGGATCACGGCGAAGGCGGGAGTCTGGTTGGCGCTCCGCTCAAAGGACGGGTATTGATCATTGATGATGTGATAACGGCGGGCACAGCTGTGCGCGAGGTCATGCAGATCATCAAGGCAGCGGGTGCCACTCCGGCAGCGGTCATGATCGCGCTGGATCGCCAGGAACGGGGTCAGGGCGAACTGTCTGCCATTCAGGAGGTCGAGCGCGATTTCGACATTCCGGTCGTCAGTATCGTTTCCCTGGAACAGGTTTTGAGCTTCCTCGAAGAGGATGCCGAGTTGCGTCACCATCTGCCGGCGGTAGAAGCCTATCGTGCGGAGTATGGTATCAAGGCGAAGTAGTCCTGACGGATTCGACCTTCGCCAAGTAACCGGAGTTATCGGCTCCAAGCAAGAGTTACCGTTTATGCTTAGGTCGTTTTGTTTGATTGTCGTCGCAACTGTCGGGCTTTCGCTACCGGCACAGGCTCAGTTGTACCGCTATCTGGATGAAAATGGCGTGACTGTTCTCGACAGTCGTGTGCCGGCTGAGTACGTCAAACACGGTTATGAGGTGCTCGATAGTCACGGTCGGGTTGTGGATACAGTAGCTGCGGCGCCCACTCCCAAGGAGTTGGCTGAGGTGCGTGCGGCACGGGCGGAGCAAGAGCGCCAGCTGCAGGAAGATAAAACCCTGTTGCGACTGTACAGCAGTGTGCCGGACCTGAAGCGTGCCAGGGGGCGTCAGCTGGAGCAGATCGAGAATTTGATTGCTGCTACCCGAACCAACATAGCGGTCCTGCAAGGTCAGCGCGAGGAGCTACAAAGTCGCGCAGCCGCCCAGCAGCGTGCCGGTCGTGAGGTGGAGGAGTCGATACTGCTGGAAATCACCCATGTGGATGCCGAGATGGACCGACTGGAGCGTCTGATTGCCGCAAAACAGCAGGAGATCGAAGCTGTTCATGCAACTTTCGAGCAAAGGCGCGCCAGACTCGAGCAACTGCTGAAGCGCTGATCCCCTGCCTCTTTCAGGCGGTTACACCCTCCGGCATCAAGCGTTCAAAAGAGACGACCGCCTCGCGGAATACCTGCGGGATTGGTGAAGGCCGGCGAGTGCTCTGGTCAGCATGTACGTAGACAATTTCCCCGTTGACCAGCAGTTCCTCATCGCGATAGATCCCGATCAGAAACTGCATGCTCGAATTGCCCAGGCGCGCAATGCGTACATGAACGTCGAGCATATCGTCGAAGCGGGCTGGCGAGCGATACTCCAGCAGGGTCTTCACAGCAAAGAAATCACTGCCATTGGCCCCTGTCTCCCCGCTGTAGGTCTGACCCATGGCGCGAAAGTACTCAGTGATGCCCACATCGGCAAAGGTCAGATAGTGTCCGTTGAAAACGATGCCTTGCATGTCGGCCTCGGCCCAGCGAACGCGTAGCGCGTGGCTGAAGCGGAAATCATCCGGTTGCATGGGTTATATGGCTCCCTTGTTGTTGGTAATCAGCGTACCGACACCGGTATCGGTAAAGATTTCCAGCAGAATGGCATTGGGAACCCGCCCGTCCACGATAATCGCGCTGCTCACGCCACCCTGCACTGCATCAAGGGCGCAGCGGATCTTTGGTAGCATGCCGCCATAAATGGTGCCATCAGCAATCAGAGCGTCAACCTGGGCGGTAGTCAGCCCTGTCAATACGTTGCCCGCCTTATCCATCAGCCCGGCTATGTTTGTCAGCAGCATGAGCTTTTCAGCCTGCAGCGCCTCGGCGACTTTGCCGGCTACCAGGTCGGCATTGATATTGTACGAGGCGCCGTCGGCGCCAACGCCTATAGGGGCGATAACCGGGATGTAATCATCGGAGACCAGTCGGTTGATCAGCCGCGTGTTGATCTCGACCACCTCGCCAACATGACCGATATCGATTATTTCCGGCTTGTCGAGCCCCTGGGTGTTCACGCTCACCTTGAGTTTGCGTGCCTTGATCAGCCCTGCGTCCTTGCCGGTGAGGCCGATGGCGCTGCCACCATGCTGATTGATCAGGTTGACGATGTCCTTGTTGACCTGGCCGCCGAGTACCATTTCTACCACATCCATGGTCTGGGTATCAGTCACGCGCATACCGTCGACAAAGCGGCTTTCGATATTGAGCCGCTTGAGCAGGTCACCGATCTGCGGGCCGCCCCCGTGGACGACGACCGGGTTGATGCCAACCGTCTTCATCAGCACGATGTCACGGGCGAAGCTGTTCTTCAGCTCGTCGCTTTCCATCGCGTTTCCGCCGTACTTGATGACAATGGTCTTGCCAGTGAAGCGCTGAATGTAAGGCAGTGCTTCGGTCAATACCCGGGATACCTGGGTGGCAGCGTCGCGACTCAACATGGTGTAGGGCTTCTCCTTGTATAATCAGAATGTCGGTTGCAGATCGCTGGCTACCTGCGCCAGCTGATCGCGGAATAACTGCTGGATTCGCTCCAGCTCGTCGGGCTTGTCAGCTTCAAACCGCAGTACCAGCATAGGTGTGGTGTTGGAGGCACGTATCAACCCCCAGCCATGGGGGAAGTCGACTCTAATCCCATCCAGCGTGGACACGCGCCCAGCACCCCAGTCAGCCTGTTTTTTCAGTGTCTCTATCAACTCGAATTTGCGCTGTTCACCCACCTTGAGGTTGATCTCCGGCGTGACTAACCCGGCGGGGTATTTGCTGAAGATATCTTTCTCGGGATCTTCTTCGGGTGGCTGGATCGAAATCAGCTCCAGAAGTCGGCAGGCGCTGTAAAGGCCATCGTCGAAACCGAACCAGCGCTCCTTGAAGAACAGGTGCCCGCTCATCTCTCCGCCGAGCAAGGCCCCGGTCTCGATCATCTTGGCCTTGATCATGGAGTGCCCTGACTTCCACATGACCGGACGTCCGCCCATGCGGCTGATCAGCGCGGGCAAGCGACGGGTACATTTAACGTCAAAAACGATATCCGCACCGGGGTGACGCGTCACGATATCTTCGGCGAACAGCATCATCAGGCGATCCGGATAGATCATTTCGCCGCTGCGGGTAACCACTCCCAGGCGATCGCCGTCGCCATCAAAGGCAATACCTATGTCAGCTCCGCTGCGCTTGACCTCGGCAATCAGGTCCTGCAGGTTCTCGATATGCCCGGGGTCTGGATGGTGATTGGGGAAGTTGCCGTCCACCTCGCAGTAGAGCGGAATGACTTCGCAGCCCAGATCCTCCAGCAGGCCCTGGGCTACCACGCCTGCAACGCCGTTGCCGCAATCCACTACCACCTTGAGTGATCGCACCAGCACCACGTCCTCGGCTATCTGGCGACGATAGGCGTCCAGCAGTTCCAACTGCTGTCGGCCGCCTGAGCCTTCGCTGAGATCGTTTTCCCGCAGACGCTGGTGCAAGGCCTGGATTCGCTGGTCGGCGAGGGTCTCGCCGGCTATGACGACCTTCAGGCCGTTGTAGTCGGCCGGGTTGTGGCTGCCTGTGAGCATCACGCCGGAGGTGGCCTGTGTTGTGTGGGTCGCGTAGTAGAGCACGGGTGTCGGGACCATACCCAGATCAATTACCTGGCATCCGCTTTCCATGAGGCCGCGGATCAGCTGTTCCACCAGCACCGGGCCGGACAGACGTCCGTCACGGGCCACGGCAACCTTGGCTTCGTTACGGGCGATGCTTTCGCTGCCGATTGCACGGCCCAGCCAATAGACGGTTTCCGCCGTCAGCGTGCGGTCAACCACGCCGCGAATGTCGTAGGCGCGGAAAATTTCAGCTGGAATCTCGGGTATCGCAGAGGTACCACTGGCAGCGTCTGCGGTTCCGAACATGTCATCACCGAGATCGTCCATGTTGTCGACAATATCGATATCGAGAATATCGTTGTCGGATAGGGCTGCTGTTGAAGGTGCTGGTGCTTTTTTACCCGGCCGGGCCTGCACGTCCTCGCGTTCTGGACTGGGCCCCAGTTTACGGCCATGGCCGGAGGCCAGCTGCATGATTTCCTGACCTACCGGAGTCAGCGGTCCGAGTCGCAAGCCGGCCACCTTGTGACCCTGGGCGAGCTGGCTGAGTACCGATGCATCTGATTTGACGTCGGCGCTCCAGCTGCGGTGCAACCACCAGAGTGCGATAAGAATGCCAAAGAGTGCGAGCAACACTGACCCCAGCAGGAGCAGCGGATTGGCCACGCCAGCGACCAGGGCGACGCCCGGCTGAAATTCGATACGCCAGGCAGGATTGTTCGAGGCTAGAGTCACGGTCTCGCCAAATCCGCTGCCAACCTGATACAGCGTTTGTACCGGAGCTCCCGGAAAGTTTTGCACCAGCTTCAACTGACCTGCGTCTTCATGCAGGGGTGGCAGGGCGCTCAGCACACGCTGCAACTCGAAGGCTGCGACCAGTGTGCCGCCAATCGGAGCGTTATCTGAAACGCGCAGTGGAGTCACCACATGCAGTCGCCATTCACCATCCACGGGATGCGCTTCCATGGGTACCGGCATGTTTCGTTCGGCCCTGCGAATCATGTCCAGCACAGCGAAGCTGGGTACTGCCTGCCCGTCTGCGGGGCTTTCCGCCTCACCAACGGCAAAAATGCGCATGGATTGGTTGTCAGCCAGGTAGTAGCGCAGCATGCGTTGCACGCTGGCACTGCCGCCCTGTTGCAGGGCGACCTGAAGTTGCGGGTTGGCAGCCAGCCGGGCCAGGTCGTTGCGCAATTGTGTTGTCGCCTGATTCAGCGCCCCGAGTTGCTGTGTGGCGTAGGCCTGAGCCAGATCGTCGCGGTAGCGGTCATTGTTCTGGGCAAAGACTGCCACCCAGATCAATCCGGCAGCCAGAGCCAAGCCGAGCAAGGCTATCAGCAATGGAACCAGTGTACCTGGTAGCGCCGAGGGGGATTTGGTCGGATCCTTGGTCTTGAATTTCATCACTGCTGCCTCCTTGCCATTAGCGTCAAGTCCTGCTTAACGACTGCCTGTATGACCGAATCCGCCGACACCGCGCAGGCTGCCTTCGAACTCATCCACCACTTCCAGTTGTGCCTGTAGCACCGGCACCAGTACCAACTGCGCAATCCGCTCGCCTGGCTCTATGGTGAAGGGGCGGGCGCTACGGTTCCAGCAGGATACCATTAGCTGGCCCTGATAATCAGAGTCGATAAGACCCACCAGGTTACCCAGGACTATGCCATGTTTATGGCCCATCCCCGAGCGCGGCAGAATCATCGCTGCCAGACCCGGATCGTTGATATGAATGGCCAGACCGGTCGGTAGCAATTCGGTCTGACCGGGCTGCAGGGTCAGTGGCTCCTGGAGCAGAGCTCGCAGATCCAGCCCGGCAGAACCCTCGGTCGCGTAATGGGGCAGCGGCCACTCCTGACCCAGGCGAGGGTCGATTATCTTGGCTTGCAGTGTGTGCATGGTTGTTCTCGTCAGAGTTTTCCGTTCACGGCCTTGTCAGTGGCAAGACGACCGGCTACATGACTGATTATCTGCCGGGCAAGCTTGTTCTTGCTTGCCATGGGCAGGTGCTCCTCATGCAGGCTCCGGTCGATCAGCGTGACCGCGTTGTTATCGCTGTTGAAGCCGATGCCGGGCGCGCTGACATCGTTGGCGATGATCAGGTCCAGATTCTTGCGCTCGAGCTTGTCTGCAGCATACGCCAGTACATCATGGGTCTCGGCTGCGAAGCCGACACACCAGGGGCGCTGCGCATGGCGGGCAATACCGGCCAGAATGTCAGGGTTGGGTATGAGTTCGAGGGTCAGTCCGTTGCTGGACTTCGGGTCTTTTTTCATTTTATGGGTAGCACAATCTGCCGGGCGGTAATCGGCGACCGCTGCAGCGGCAATAAACAGATCGGCTGGCAGTGCAGATTCGCAGGCCGCCTGCATTTCCAGTGCGCTGACCACGTCGATTCGATTGACCCGGGGCGGGGTAGGCAGGTTGACGGGCCCGGCTACCAGAGTCACACGTGCACCGGCTTCGGCTGCCGCTTCGGCCAGGGCAAAGCCCATCTTTCCCGAGCTGTGATTGGAGATGTAGCGTACCGGGTCGATGGCCTCGCGTGTGGGGCCGGCGTTTATCAGTACGTGTCTTCCGGTCAACAGTCCATGCTCGAAGCACCCGCTGGCCAGCAGCGCAATCTCGGTAGGATCAAGCATCCGCCCGGGGCCTACGTCACCGCAGGCCTGTTCGCCGGAATCGGGGCCAAAGATTCGCACGCCACGATCACGTAATTGAGCAAGGTTGGCCTGGGTTGCCTGGTCGCGCCACATTGCCTGGTTCATCGCCGGTGCGAGCGCCAGGGGTGCATCAGAAGCCAGAACCAGGGTAGTCAACAGATCGTCTCCGCGTCCCTGGGCCAGCCGCGCCATCAAGTCGGCGGTGGCCGGCGCAATCAACACCAGATCGGCCCAGCGGGCCAGTTCGATGTGCCCCATCGCTGCTTCAGCGGCGGGGTCGAGCAGGTCACCGTGAACCGGGTGCCCGGAAAGGGCCTGCAGTGTGAGTGGGGTAATAAACTCCCGGGCTGCGTTGGTCATTACTACCCGGACTTCTGCTCCTGCATCGCGCAGGCGGCGTACCAGCTCTGCGCTTTTATAGGCGGCAATGCCGCCGCTGACGCCCAGAAGGACTCTCTTGTTCACCAACCGCTGCATGCTGACTCCCGACAACTGCGCCCGGGGCGCTGTGTGTGCAAAACCCGATTAAAATAACATAGCATGGCCATGGTGCCTTCTGCCTCGACCACCGTGTTTGAAGCTTCTATACTAGCCGGCCATATTACACCGCACGAACAGGAAGTACGTGCGCTAACGCAGGGATTTGCGCATGCCCATCACCGACTGGCCGGAGGCTGAACGCCCCCGGGAAAAACTGCTCAAACAGGGTGCCGCGGCACTCTCTGATGCTGAACTCCTGGCCATATTCCTGCGCACCGGCTTGCCGGGCATCAGCGCAGTGGATCTGGCCCGGCAGTTACTGAGCGCCTTCGGGAGTCTGCGCGCGTTGCTGCAGGCCGAACAGGTTGAATTCTGTCTGCATGCCGGCCTTGGTCCTGCCAAGTACGCGCAGCTGCAGGCGGTCATGGAAATGGGCCGACGGCATCTGTTCGAGGATCTCAAGCGCGGTACCGCGCTGACCTCTCCCGGCGCCGTTCGGCACTATCTGCGCAGTCGCATGGCGCATCTGCCCCACGAAGTCTTTGCCTGCCTGTTTCTGGACAACCAGCACAGGGTCATTACCTTCGAGGAGTTGTTCCGTGGCACCCTTGACAGCGCCAGCGTGTATCCCAGAGAAGTGGTCAAGCGTGCTTTGGCATGCAACGCTGCCGCATTGATTCTTACCCACAACCATCCGTCGGGTGTCGCCGAGCCGAGTCAGGCGGATCAGATGCTTACCCGACGTCTGAAAGAGGCGCTGGCGCTCGTGGATATCCGCGTTCTTGACCACTTGGTTGTAGGGGACGGCGAGCCGGTTTCATTCGCCGAGCGGGGGCTGCTCTAAGTAACCGGAAATTAAAAGTCGTTGCTTGCCGGAGCGTGTTTTGGTATAAAGCTCCGCTCTTCTCGGGGCTGCGCCTGTACGGATTCGTTTGTCAGGTCTGCACGATGCTCGCCCCGGCTGGAAAACAAATTATTTTATGGCTTCCAACCAGTTCGGGTTGGGCAAGTGGTTGGAGAGGGTTAACCATGTCTCGAGTATGTCAGGTGACCGGTAAAGGTCCAGTGACTGGGAACAACGTTTCCCACGCTAACAACAGAACCAAACGTCGTTTTCTGCCTAACCTGCAGCACCATCGCTTCTGGGTTGAGTCAGAGAAGCGTTTTGTACGTCTTCGTACGTCCACCAAGGGCATGCGTATCATCGACAAGCGCGGTATCGATGTTGTGCTTGCCGAAATGCGCGGTCGTGGCGAAAAAGTCTAAGGAGCAGTCCCATGCGTGAATTGATTCGTTTGGTTTCTTCTGCCGGTACTGGTCACTTTTACACTACCGACAAGAATAAGCGTACTACTCCCGATAAGATCGAAATCAAGAAATTCGATCCGGTGATTCGCAAGCACGTGAACTACAAGGAAGCCAAGATCAAGTAAGGTCTGGCTTGCAACAAAAAACCCGCTTCGGCGGGTTTTTTGTTGTCTGCATTCCGGCTGGTATCTATTCGCCGCCAACCGCAAAGTTCGGCAGGCTGTCGACCGGCTGGGTGAAGGCGAATGGAATGGAGATCGTATCCAGCCCCACATTCTTCTGAACAACGAAGTGCAGGTGCGGACCGGTGCTGTTGCCGGTGTTCCCGGACTTGGCCAGCAGGGTGCCGGTGCGCACCCGCTGACCTTCGCCTACAACGACTGAGCGGTGCTTGAGGTGCAAGTAGACACTCATGGTGCCGTCGTCATGCAGCACCCTGACAAAGTTTCCCGACGGATGAGTGCCGCGGCCGTTCTGATTGTTCTCGATCTTGACCACCACACCGGGCCTGGCTGCCAGGATAGGCGTACCCTCTGGCATGGCCACGTCGATAGCGTGCCGTCCCTTCGGTCCGGTATGGCTATAGCGGCCCCCAGGGCCCTGCGTGACGCGGAATGGTCCGCCCTCCCAGGGCAATGGGTAATCCACCAGGGCATGCTTGGCGCGTGGATCTCCCAGGGCATGACGCAGTTTGTAGCTGTAACTGGGCGCACCGTTGCCTGTGGGGGAGAGCGTAAGCAGGCGAATGGTCTCGCGGGGCTGCAGAACCCAGCGCACCGGTTTTTCCGGCACGCCAACAAGATTGCGTGCGGATTCGATACTCAGTTCCACTTCCACCGGAGCATACAATTCATTGTGCACTATGAGAGTTTCGCCACCGGGATGCTTCTGGGTTGTGACATACACCTGCTTGTCGAAGGTTTCGACCATGGTGTCGGTAAAGACAAATACCTGTGCGCCCTTGACCTTCTGGTCGGTGTAGGTCACTACACCGTTGGCATCCGTGTATTTATAAATGGTGGAGGCAGACAGAATCGGGCTCGCCAACAACAGCGTCAGACCCAGCAAAAAGGTTCGCATCCTTTGCAACCCCTATGGTGAATTTTTGATCGATTCACAATCCTACCCGGATGTGTCGGTTCTGGCGAGCCGCACATCCGGGTTAGGTTCACTGCGGCGTCAATGTACCAGCGGCGCGGGTTGCAGCGAGTAGGTACGCAGGGTTGCAGCAAAATCCTGCAATGCCTTGATGCCGCTGGCCTCAGCCTGGCTGCACCATTCCCGCAGGGCATGCAGCATGTCGTGGCCGTTGGCACTGGTTCGGGTCCAGATCTGCTGCAGCGCCAACCGTTTCTCGTAAATGATGCGCAGGCGCTGGCTGTGCTCAAGTACTTGCTGCAGGTTCTTCTCGTTATGGCTGTCCAACAGGCTGGTTTCACGACTGAGCAAGCGTTTGGCGCGGCGAAACAGATGCCGCACCGAATCATCCACCCGGTGCATCTCCTGGGCGACCAGAGGTTTTATCACCAGCTTGCGATATTGCGCCATGATCTGAAAGCGATTGTTCAGCACTGCCATGGCGGTATCCATGTCCAGCGTCTGCTTGTCTTCAATCCGGTGGGCGATAGGTGCTGTGCGGCGCACCTTGGCCAGGCCCAGCAGGCTGAACAGACGTATCCACATCCAGCCCATGTCGAACTCCCATTTCTTTACCGACAACTTGGCTGAATTGGGATAGGTGTGGTGATTGTTATGCAGCTCTTCTCCGCCGATCAGAATACCCCAGGGCAGTATATTGGTAGCAGCGTCGCGGCATTCAAAGTTGCGATAACCCACCGCGTGACCCAGGCCATTGACCACGCCGGCGGCAAATACCGGAATCCACATCATCTGGACTGCCCACACTGTCATGCCCAGTACGCCGAACAATGCGAGATCAATCAGTGCCATCAAGGTCACGCCGCCGATCGGGTAGCGCGAGTAGAGGTTACGCTCCATCCAGTCATCCGGACAGTTCTTGCCGTAGATACGCAGGGTCTCCTCATTCCGGGCCTCGGCCATATATAGCTCGGCGCCCTTGCGCAGCACGGTGGAAAGGCCCTTGTGAACGGGGCTGTGGGGGTCATCCGGCGTTTCGCATTTGGCGTGATGCTTGCGGTGAATCGCGGTCCACTCGCGGGTGTTCATGCCGGTTGTGAGCCATAACCAGAAACGGAAAAAGTGTTTCAAGGCGGGGTGCAGCTCGAGCGCACGATGGGCCGAATAACGATGCAGATAGACAGTCACGCTGACGATGGTGATATGCGTCAGCAGGAGAATCACAGCCAGGATCTGCCAGCCGGATAATTGAAGTAAACCTTGGTACCACATGGATCGTTTGCACCTCTGTAATGAAACTTGAAGACAGGCTCGGCGGGTAACCGGTCCCTGATTATGGACCAGCATTGCCGGGAATAACACGACCACCAGTCACTTCGACCTTACAGGCCCATGGTCTGGCCTATCTGGTCACGAGCAGGTGTTTTCGGGTAAGGGCAGTGTGTAACTTGAGTTGTACAATTGAGACTATCCTGTATAAGTCATGTATTACTAATAGGGCAACCCACATAACGATCCTTTGGAGGATTTCATGTTTGCATTTACTCAGAACTTCACTCGCAGTGCCCGACATCTCATGCTGGCCGTCCTCGGCGCCGGGATGCTTGCAACTGTCCCAGCCCATGCCGATCATCATTCCGGTATGGCCAAAAAAGACATCGTCGACACAGCCGTCGAAGCAGGCAGCTTCACCACGCTGGTTGCAGCAGTACAGGCAGCAGGCCTGGTCGATACCCTGAAGGGTGAAGGTCCCTTCACTGTATTCGCACCTACCGACGAAGCCTTTGCCAAGATTCCAGCTGCAGATCTTGACGCACTGCTTGCCGACAAGGAAAAGCTGACGGCAGTCCTCACCTATCACGTGGTACCGGGTAAGGTAATGGCTGCAGACGTGGCCGGGCTTACCAGTGCTGAAACTGTGCAAGGTAGTGAGTTGAAGATTGATACCAGCAATGGCGTTATGGTCGACTCTGCCACTGTCGTCAAGACTGATATAAAAGCCAGCAATGGTGTGATCCATGTGATCGATTCGGTGCTAATGCCGGGCATGTAATCTGTTGTCAGGGCAGCAGGAGGCAGACTTCGGTCTGCCTTTTTTATGACTGCACCATACCTTTGTCTAGCCATCCGGTTGCCGCATTTCTTGATCCGTATCAAAACGTTATCCGTTACAGACCCTAGAATGACCGCCCTTGTCATACTTGCGGGAGCGGGTAATGCAGCTACAGCGTCAACTTCCGCTGCGCTATAAATTCTGGGCGGTCAATGGCGTGGCTTTTTTCAGCATTCTGGTGCTGGTGATCGTTGCCATGATTCTCGAGCAGCGCAGCGTCAATCAAACCCGCCAGCAACAGGCTCACAGTCTGCTGCAACTATGGCATGGAGAGTCCGCCTTACACTTGGAAGGTCCGCTGCAACCGCTGATTTTGCGTCCCGATGCCATGGCGGGTGTCGAACGCGAGCTGCTCGACGCCGCTGGCCCGGAAACACGCTGGGTAGAGCTGGGCGGTTTCACGCTGTGGGGTATTGAGCGTCCTGTGGGTGCCTGGGTTCTGGGGAGGGCCGATCCGGGTGCGCTTGCCGTCCTGGTTAGCGGCAAATCCTTCCAGCAGATATTCCTCGAGCGAGCGCCGATCTATGCTCTCGCCGTCCTGGTATTGATGCTCGTCGTTCTGACGGGCTCGCAGCTACTGATCAGATTCGTCGATACCTATCAGAACCGTTTACGCACCCTGGCGCACTTCGATCCGCTGACCGGGTTGCCGAACAGGGTGTTGGCGCGTGACCGCCTTGAACATGCCAAGGACCGGATTGATCGCCGGGGCGGCTGGTTGGCCGTCCTTTTCATCGATCTGGATAGGTTCAAGACGCTCAATGACAGCTACGGCCATGATTTTGGTGATCTGGTTCTGCAAGGCGTTGCCCAGCGCCTGCAGGAACGTTGCCGTAGCGAAGATACCCTGGCGCGCCTGGGAGGCGACGAGTTTCTTATGATTCTCGAGCAGTTGCCCAGTCCCGGCGCAGCCAGTCAGGTGGCACGAGGCCTGCTCGATTCATTGAAGGTTCCGCTGCTACTCGATGAGGCTCGCGAGCTGTACGTCGGCGCAAGCATCGGTATCGCGCTCTATCCCAAGGACGGCAGCAATGCCCATGAGCTCATTCGCAATGCTGATGCGGCCATGTACAGGGCAAAGGCTCAGGGCCGCAATACCTATAGTCACTATCTGCCCTGTCTAACAGAGGAGGCAAGGGCTCGCTTCGAGCTGGAGCGTTCCCTGCGCGGCGCTCTGCAAAATGATGAGCTCAGGCTGCACTATCAACCCCTGGTCGATCTGGCCAGTGGTCGGTGTATCGGCGCCGAAGCATTGCTGCGCTGGCAAAGCGCCGAGCATGGCACTGTGGGTCCGGATCGCTTTATTCCGCTGGCGGAGGAGAGCGGGCAGATCGTTGCTCTCGGGACCTGGGTTCTGCACCAGGCTTGTCAACAGGCGAGCCAGTGGCGGCGCGAAGGGGTCCTGCTCGATACGATCGCGGTTAACCTGTCGCCTATCCAGTTCATGCAGCGCAATATCGTGCAGATTGTTCGCGATGCGCTGGATATCAGCGGTTTGCCTGCAGCATGCCTGGAACTGGAAATCACCGAGGGAGCTCTGATGCAGCATATTGCCCAGGCGGAAGAGACGCTCAAAGCGCTGAGGACGCTGGGCGTACGCATCTCCGTGGACGACTTCGGAACGGGCTACTCCTCACTGGCGTACCTGCGTCGTTTTGCGCTGGACAAACTGAAGATCGACAAGAGCTTTCTGGCTGGTTTGCCCGAGGACCCCAGTGACAGTCAGCTGGTTCAGACCATTATCGCGCTGGCCAGAAACATGCAGTTGTCGGTGCTCGCCGAGGGAGTAGAAACCGGGGATCAGGAGGTCTGGCTGCGGCAGCATGGCTGTGACCAGTGCCAAGGCTACCTGCTGGGTCGGCCCATGGCGGCTGCAGCATTCAGTGATCATTGGCAGGCACAGCAGCGTGGCTGAGCGATCCGGAGTCGCTCTGGCACCCATCCTGTTTCAGGTTCTTGTCATGTTTTGGTCAGCAGGTTCTCCTCATCGGAGGACCGTAGCTCAGCAGCCACCTGACGATCGATAGTGTTATCAGCAGCCACATCCTCCGCTCTGGTAGGTGTTACCAGGGCAGGCTTTTGCTGAGCTGCTTCTGGGGGCCGGTCAGAGGGCTCCGTCGACCGCTCTATGGCCGACGGGTTGCGCAGGTGTATGCGGTAGATTGGCTCGGGCATTTCGATGCCGGCCTTGTCATACGCCGCCTTGATCTGGCGAATGGCTTCACTGCGGGCCTTGAGAAAGTCACTGTCGTGTTGATTGATCCAGGCCAGAAAACGCAGCTGTACGGTGCTGTCGCCCAGTTCCGCTACCAGTACCTGGGGCCCGGGATCGGCAAGAATGCCGGTCATGGCTTGCAGGGTTTCGATACCCAACTGGCGGGCCTGCTGCAGGTCGAGATCAACCGATACGCCGACTACGAACTCCAGCCTGCGTAGCGGATTGCGCGTGAAGTTGGTCATGGCCGAGGTGATGATCATACTGTTGGGAATCCGCAGATGGTTGCCGTCGCGGGTCATCAATACCGTGTCGCGGGAGGTCAGCCTCACTACTGTCCCGGTGAAGGTACCTACCTCGATAACGTCGCCCACATCGAATGGGTTGCGTGCACTGAGAAGCACCCCGGCAAGATAGTTTTCAACGATATTGCGGAAGGCAAAGCCGACAGCGATACCTGCAACGCCGGCGACACCCAGCATGGCACCTACCAGCGCGGTGGCGTCGAGTATTTCCAGGGCAATCAAGATGCCAAGGCCGGTGATGGCCAGCCGTACAATTCGTTTGCCCAGATTGGAAGCCAGTTCGGACAAGCCGATTCGCCGTAACCAGGCGCCCCGCGAGCCAGCCCAGCGGCCGAGCAACCAGAAAGCGACAACCACCACCAGCGCAACCAGTACGACTGGCAGCATCTGCACCGCTGCAGCGCCCATCTCCTGGAACTTACGGGTAGCCGGGCGCACGCGGGCGGACACATCGGTTTCCTCGGTGAGTCGACTCTGTACATGGATCACGCCCTCGACTCGATTGGCGATCCCTTCCAGTTCACGGGCAGAGCGTGCATTGGGTACATTGCCCTTGAGCGTGACTACACCCTGCTCGACGCCCACCTCTATTGCTGCGCCGCCGTCGAGTGCCGCCAATACCGCCTGTAACCGTTCGCGAATGGCCGTGTCACTGGGCACATCGGTGACCTGAATGATTGCCGCGGTCTCGGCGCTATCCTGCGCCAGCGCCTGATTAACCGAGCCTGGTAGCCACAGAAATAAACACAGGATTGCGTAAACAAGCGGTTTGACCATCGGATGTTCCTTGCTCTGAGCCTTGTGGGTGTATCGACTCCGTGTGGCCGGGAGTAGTTCATGCGGCTATGTTATGGTCATCGAGTAACCTGTGTCGCCTACTACCCAACAGCTGACGAATGATCATGCAAACCGATACCGCTGCAGCGCCAAACTTCACGCCTCTGAACATGGACCGTTGTCTCAAGGTCTGTATCCGCCCCGGCGATCAGCGTTGGCAGGACGCTCCCCAGGCCCCAGTGCGGCGTTGGCCGCTGGAGCGCGAAGCTCCTGAAAGCGGCCAAGTGACCAGCCTGGTTGAATACCTGCCCAAAGCGCAATTCCCGCAGCATGAGCATCCCAATGGCGAGGAGATCTACGTACTTGAAGGTGTTTTCAGCGATGAGAGCGGCGACTACCCGGCTGGCAGTTACCTGCGCAGCCCGGCGGGATCGCGGCACAGTCCTTTCTCCGAAGAGGGTTGTCTGATTTTCGTCAAACTGAATCAGTTTGCGCCAAAGGACAGATCCCAGGTACGCCTGCGCCCCACCGAGCAGTCCTGGGGCAAGCGCGCAGATGGGGCCGTCATAAGCGTGCTACACCGTTTTGCCGGCGAAGAGACAGTGTTGTACAGCTGTGCCGCCGGCCAGGGCCTCGACTTGCCGGCTGGTCCGGGCGAGCTGTTGGTGCTGGCAGGCAGCCTGCAGAGCGCCGGGGGTGACCTGCCAGCATTGACCTGGCTACGCCATCCCGAGCTTGCCGATCACGGTCTGGCCAGCCGCGAGGGCGCCGTGCTGCTGGTCAAATCCAGGGCGTCTGCCAGCGCTCTCTGATTCAGGCAAAGAGCCAGATCAGCGCAATACCCAGAATGATCCGGTAGATAACAAATGGCTGCATGCCGATCCGGTTTATGAATACCAGAAAGAAGTGAATGCACAGAAAGGCGCTGATACCGGACATCACCACGCCGCCGGCCATGAATGCCCAGTCGATAGGTACCGTGGCGTTATACAGATCCCAGGATTTCAGAGCGCAGGCGATAACGATGACCGGAATGGAGAGCAGAAAGGAAAACCGGGCGGTGGCTTCACGGCTCAAGCCGAGCAGCAGCCCGGCTGTCATGGTGATGCCCGAGCGCGATGTACCAGGAAACAGGGCGAGCGCCTGCGCCAGGCCGATCAGCAGCACATCCTTCCAGTTCATCTGATTGACCTCGCGCTTGCCCCGATGCCGCCAGTCCGCCCAGCTTAGCACCAGACCGAATACGATCAGGCCCGCTGCGATATACAGCGGTGACCGTAGCTGCTCTTCAATCGCATCCTTGAAGAGCAGGCCCGCCAGGCCCACCGGAATGGTGGCGAACAGCACGCCCCAGGCCAATCGCGCGTCATCGTTCACCTCACGGTGGGTGACCGACCGTGTCCAGCTGACGGTCATGGCGATCAGGTCGCGACGAAAATACAGCACCACTGCACTCAGGCTGCCCAGGTGCAGGGCAACATCGAATGCCAGCCCCTGATCCACCCAGCCGAATAGCACCGGGGCGAGAATCAGGTGGGCAGAGCTCGAAATCGGGAGAAATTCGGTGAGACCCTGTATTACTGCCAGAACCAAGACTTGCAGCCAATCCATGAAGAGCTATCCATGTGCGAATGTGTCAGGCGGCAATTAAACCATGCCAGGATTACTCAGGCGACTCCTCGAGCGGCTCAGAGAGGAGAATTTTCCGCCTGCTCGGGGAGATAGCGCAGCAACAGGCCGAAAGCTATCGAGCCTTTTCCCTGCAGAGGTATTCTCACAATGTGCCCGTCGCCCGGAGCGACCTTGATCGGCTGGTTCCGGTCATTGTGCATCAGGTCAAGCTTGAAGATATGGTTACCCTCGGGCGTCATGAGCTCCAGCTGGTCACCAGGTGCGAAGCGGTTTTTCACCTCGATGCGCAACCAGCCATCGACGGTTTCCAGCACCTCCCCTACGAACTGATGCCTCTCCATGCGTGAGGCGCCGTGCTCGTAATTCTGATACACCCCTGGCGGATGCCGACGATAGAATCCCTCGGTATAGCCGCGGTTGGAAAGGCTCTCAAGGTCGTCCATCAAGCTCAGGTCAAAGGGTAAGCCGGCAACGGCGTCATCTATCGCACGACGATACGTCTGTACGGTTCGGGCGACGTAGAAATGCGATTTGGTCCGGCCTTCGATCTTCAGTGAGTCCAGCCCCATATCGACAAAGCGTTGCACGTGCTGCACCGCCCTCAGGTCCTTGGAGTTCATGATGTAGGTCCCGTGCTCGTCCTCCTCGATTGCCATGGGCTCATCCGGTTTATCGCTCTGGTTGATCACATGGACAGGGCGGGCAAGCGGCTCGATGTTGCCCTCAGGGGTTTCCACCGCTGGTTGCAGATCATATTTCCAGCGGCAGGCATTGGTACAGGCGCCCTGGTTGGCATCGCGGTGGTTGAAGTAACCGGATAGCAGGCAGCGGCCCGAATAGGCGATACACAAGGCGCCGTGCACAAACACTTCAAGCCCGATATCCGGGCATTGGCGGCGGATTTCTTCCACTTCATCAAGGGACAGTTCACGGGAGAGAATGACGCGTTCAAGGCCCATCTTCTGCCAGAATTTGATTGTCGCCCAGTTCACCGCATTGGCCTGTACCGAGAGGTGTACCGGCAACTCGGGCCAGCGTTCACGGACCAGCATGATCAGGCCCGGATCGGACATGATCAAAGCATCTGGCCCCATTGCCACCACCGGTTCAAGATCGCGCAGATAGGTTGCAACCTTGCTGTTGTGAGCGGCGATGTTACTGGCAAGGTAGAAGCGCTTGCCCAGCGCATGTGCCTCAGCAATGGCTGCGGCCATGACCTCGGGGTTGTGAAAATCGTTCTCGCGGACTCGCAGGCTGTAGCGGGGCTGCCCGGCGTACACCGCATCGGCGCCGTAGGCGAAGGCATAGCGCATGGCTTTCAGCGTGCCGGCAGGGGCAAGCAGCTCTGGGGCGTTGGGCATGGTTGGGCTCCGTCAGCGGGCAATAAAAGGCCGCAAGGGTAGCCTCGCGGTGCTGGGGCCGCATTGATCAAGATCATGTTTGCTTTCTGCAGATGCTCTCGGGTCTATGCCTCGCCAACAGCGGCAGTGATCTGGATGACCAGACTTGTGGGGCATGGCATCTTAACGACTCCAACAAGAACAACAGGGTGGCTGCCATGCGCTGGAAAAATCGACCGGAAGGCTCCAACTGGGGCGACTTTGGCCCCGATGATGAACTGGGTCGGCTGAATCTGCTGACCCCGGAAAAGGTACTCCAGGGCGTAGCGGAGGTCCACGAGGGGCGGAGCTTCTGTCTCAGCCTGCCTCTGGACTATCCAGGCGGTAACGCTCTGAACAAGCTGCGCCACGCGCCCCGGCGCTTTACCTCCGGACGCGGCGACAAGCTCAACTATAACTTTGCTCTAAACCGCCTCAATCCTGATTTTACCGACGTGGTCAGTGACGATGCAGTCCTGCTCTATACCCAGTACTCCACCCAGTGGGACGCGCTGGCGCACGTCGGCGGCCTGTTTGATGCCGACGGCGATGGTGAGGCGGAGCCTCTCTACTACAACGGTTGGCGTGCTGGGGAAGATATCCAGGGTCCCGCCGGGCACGAGGATGCACTGGAGGGCGTAAATGCCAGACGCCTGGGTATCGAGAAGATGGCCGAGACCGCCGTCAGCGGCCGGGCGGTGCTGATCGATCTGCAGCGTCACTGCGGCCACGAGCGCGTGCTGGTGGACCATGCGCGGCTGCAGCAGATCATGCGCGATGACGGTGTTACGGTAGAACCCGGCGACATGGTCTGCCTGTATACCGGCTTTGCCGATGTAATCCTGGGTATGCAGCAGCAGCCTGACGCCGAGGTTCTCGCGTCCAGCTGCGCAGTGCTGGACGGCCGCGATCCCGCGTTGTTGCAGTGGATCACCGATAGTGGCCTGAGCCTGCTGATCGCCGATAACTATGCGGTAGAGGCCTATCCGGCCCGTGAAGGGCAGGGCTGTTGTGCGGCGCTGCCGCTGCACGAGCATTGTCTGTTCAAGCTCGGCATCCATCTGGGTGAGCTCTGGTACCTGACTGAGCTCGCCGAGTACCTGCGGGCGGCCAAGCGTTGTCGCTTTATGCTGATCGCGCCACCGCTACGCCTGCCGGGAGCGGTGGGCTCACCCCTGACTCCGGTGGCGCTGGTCTGATCAACGGTCGGCGCTGACCTGGAAACTGTCGGACAGCTGGTGCAGGCGAGTGGCTGTTTCCTTCACCTGACCCGAACTGGAGCGCAGCGTGCTGATGACCTTGGCCATGGACGCGGTCACTTCCGCCACGTGGCCGGCCTGGCGCCCGTGCTCCTTGCTGTTGGTGTCCATAACCGCAATCACTTCGAATAACTCTTCGACCGTCTGATGCAGGGTGTTGTTGTCATTGGCAGCGTTGTCAGCCTGGGTCAGTTGCTGGTCGACATCGCTGACCCCCTGCTCCATCAGATCAACCGCCTGGTGAGTGGCATCGCGTATCGCGTTGATGCCCTGATTGATTTCCGCCGCGGCACTGGCAGTGCGCGAGGCCAGCGCGCGTACCTCGTCGGCTACAACAGCAAAGCCCCGGCCATGCTCACCTGCGCGTGCCGCCTCGATAGCGGCGTTCAGGGCCAGCAGATTGGTCTGGCTGGTGATGTCGGTGATCATCGACACCATGCCGGCAATCTCGTTGGAGCGTTTGTCCACCTGCTGCACACTGGTGGCTGAGGTTTCAACAATATCGCGGATCTTGCGTGTGCCGTCGGATACCGTTTCCAGTCGGCGCCCGGCCGACTCCACTACCTCGGCCATGGTGCGCTTCATCTGCGCCGCGGTATTCGAGGCGCTGTCGATCGTCTGCACCTGGGCCTCGATCATCCCCAGCATCTGCTGGATGGTCACCGTTACCTCCTCGGCGGTGTCGCTGGCCTTCTGGTTGTGATCAAGCATCTGCTCGCTGTTTTGCAGGGCATGCCGGCTGGCCTGCTTGACGCGGCCAACTATGGTATCCAGGTTGTCGATAAAGCTGTTGGTCCAACGGCCCAGCTCACCGGTTTCGTCGGCCACCAGCCGGCTGGTATCCATGCGCTGGCTCAGGTTGCCCTCGCCCTCGGCGATATTGCGGATGATTTCGGTCATGCGCCCCATGCGTCTGGCCAACTTGCGCGTCCCCAGGCGCCAGAACCAGAAGGCGGAGAACGCCACCACCAGCACATTAAGCGCACTGGCGGCCGGCTGACCCAGGCCGGACCAGGCAATCGCAATCTGGCAACCGCTGATCACCAGCATCAGCAGCAGGAAAAGTTTCATCAGGCTGTAACTCAGTGAACGATAGCGGTACACCTCTTCCAGATCCGCCTCGCACATCATGCCCCAACGATCGGGGGAGCCGGTCAGGCTGAAGGTCACGCCCTTGCCGATCACCGGTATATGCCGATAATCGGAGTAGCCAGGGTAGGTAACAAACAGGTTCTGCCCCTTGCGGATGGTTTCGCGTACCCCCGGGTGCAGCTGCTTGGTGGCAGGGTCGGTGAAGCGCACCTCGAATTCGGTATGCTCGCGCACGCTGACGGTACCGTAGCCGGTCACGATACCTTCCTTGAGATTACCGCCATGGCTGAAGGTGTTGTCTTCGAAGCGCGAGCGTGACAATGCACGACCCGGCTCGATGGCGGGGTCGAAGCGCGACTCCACCATGAACACGTAGTTGTCGCCGGATTCCTGATAGATGTGGCCGGCCTCGCGCTGGATCAGATCACCGAGTACATCGTTGGGTATCCGTGCGCACAGGCAGCATGGCTGATTCAGGTATTGCAGCGGCTGATAGAACATCAGCGTCACTGCATCGTGAAAGCTGGACGTTGAAGGCCCGAGCTCCCTGGTGCGCTGATCGATATAGGGGCCATGTAGGAACGGCGCTTGCAGGCCCTGCTGCATGGCCTTGGAGTCCATAGGTGAGGCAGGTATTTGCTGTGCTGTGCTGATCAGGCAGCGGCCACTCGCGTCGACCAGGAACAACTCGCTGGCGTCGCTGATCTTGCGCATCAGCTTGAGCATTTGCTGGCGCTCGAGCGGGTTGCCGCTGATCTCCAGATCACGGGCGATGCTGTCCAGAGTGGTCCACTGGTTGTCGCACCATTGCTGCAACAGGCGCATACGGGTGTCAGCCACGTTGTTGAAGATTTCTTCCAACTGCGCATAACGGTTGCTGTTGATCCGGCAGGCCCAGCCCATGCCGATCTTGCTTGCAGAACCGAACCAGGGTAGCCAGTTGCGCTCGGCCTCGGTGAGAGCCATTTCTTTACTACGAATGGTCACAGGGAATCTCTCTGATGCAAATGAATAGTACTTCTCTTTGCAAGAAGCGCACCGATCAGAGTCATTAATGCAATTGTTACGAAAAAAGGACCTCTCTAAGCCGCGGGTCTGAGTGCAGATTGCAGGCTATGGTCCATTATGGTGCGAATACGCCTCTCGCAAGGCGGATGTTCGCACCAGAATAATGCATGTCGAGATACGATTTTGTCAGGCGGGGGCCAGGCGGCGGTGCACCCAGGTCAGCCCGATTGCTGCAGCAATCAGCCCAAAGGAGAGAACAAAAAGCATGGTCTCGGTAATGGGCACATAGGGATTGTATGGCATGGCCAGAAAGAGTCCGCCGATCACGAATAATGCGCGCAACGGCCAGTGCAGCAGTCCGCGCTCACTGAGGTCCCCAAGCTTTGGCAAATACCCTTGCAATCCGCCCGCGATCAGAATGATGCCACCGACTGCACAGGTAATAGCCACGATGATCTCCAGCGCGCTGCCCTGCAGCAGCAATGCCGGCTCGAGTACGAAGAAGAAGGGAATGAAGTAGATGATGCTGCCCATCTGCATCGACACGAAGCTGGTTTTCATAGGACTGCTACCGGCCACCGATGCCGCAGCAAAGGCGCCGATTGCCACTGGCGGGGTGATAAAGCTGAGCATGCCCCAATAGAGAATGAACATGTGCACGGCCATCGGATTCATGCCGCCGTTGATGAGCGCGGGGGCCAGGGCGATAGCCAGGAAGATATACGCAGCCGTGACCGGCATACCGATGCCCAGGATAAAACTGGTCAGCGCACCCATGATCAACAAGACCAGCATGTCGCCGCCGGCGATGAATAGCAGGTCGTTGGCGATAGTGCCAGACATGCCGGATACAGCGAGCGCGCCCATGATCAGGCCGACGCCAGCCATCAGGCCGGTCAACTCTGCAAACAGGGCGCCGCAGGCCTCGGCAAACTCCTTGAAGTCCTTCCACTGCCAGCGACTGTGCTTGCGCAGCTGGTTGATCACCAGCAGCAAGGCTGTCGCGTAGAAGGGCGCTATAGCCTCCTGCTTCATGAACAGCAGCATCCAGATCAGAAACCCGAATACAAAGATGTAATGCCAACCCTCCTTCATGGTCTGCTTTATTTTCGGCAGATCTATCGCGGGCAGGCCCTTGAGGCGATTGCGCGCCGAATAGAAGTCGATCTGGATAAACAGGCCGAAGAAATACAGCGCCGAGGGGATCGCGGCAGCCAGTGCGATTTCACCGTAGGGTATATCCAGAAAGGTGGCCATCACGAATGCGGTTGCACCCATTACCGGAGGCATCAACACACCACCGGTGGACGCACAGGTTTCCACGCCTGCGGCGTAGGTCTTGCTGAAGCCGACCTTGCGCATGGCCGGAATCGACAGGGGTCCAGTGGTCAATACGTTGGTGACCACGCTGCCGGACATGGAACCCATCAGGCCGCTAGAGAAGATTGATACCTTGGCCGGACCGCCACGCACCTTGCCGAGCAGGGCGAAGGCCAGATCGATAAAGAACTTGCCGCCACCGGTACGCTGCAGCGCGATACCGAATAACAGAAAGCCGATAACCAGATTGGCGAATGCCTGAGAAGGAATGCCCAGCAGGCTTTCATCGCTGTTGGTGTGATAGATGGCGACCAGGTCGATCGGCGTGGAAATGCCGGCAAAGCTGTCCGGCAGATAGCCCGCCAGCATGGGAAACAGCGAGGCCGCGAATACCACGACGAAAATCGGCCAGCCACCGCAGCGACGGGTGGCTTCCAGGGCGATAGCCCAGGTCAGCAGGCTGATATACACCACGTGCTGCGGTGCCATGTACTCCCAGCCCTCATCAACCGCCTCATTGGAATGGACAATAAAGAATACGCAGCAGGCGATACTGGCCAGACCTAGCAGCCAATCGTACCAGGGTGTGGGATCCACCCGCCGTCCACGGCCAGCGGGAATGGCCACAAAGACCATCGGCAGCATCATCGCCAGCAAGCCATAGATGTATTGGCTGGTCAGCATGGTAAAGCCGGTATAGGCACCCAGATTGAATATCTGGTAGATCGCCAGCGCCGCCGTGGCGACGGCGGTGATACGCAACAGACTGCCAGCCACTGGGTGACGGATGGATTCTTGTTCTTCGGACATGAGCTGCCTCTTGTGCAATCTTGATCGGTTCGGCCGTATAAGGTCGGCGTCGGAGGGGTGTCAGGCTAGCGGCTGAAGCCTGGATCGAATCCGGCGGCTGTCAGTGCCTCCGCCCGCCGCGCCATCCAGCTGCCCTGAAAGGATTGATCGGATTCCAGGGACTCAGAAAGCTGTTGCTCCCACGCATCGGCGAGAATTTGTTGACGCTCCAGCAACCGCTGGTTGTGCGCCTCATACTCCTCACTCCACACGCCCTGCTCGCGGAAATAGCGCACAGCGCCTTCGTGGTAAGGCATGACCCAGTCGAATACCTGGCGGCTCAGCTCCCAGCCTTCGGCACCCGGGGCCAGGGTCTTGAAGCTGGCGTAGTGGTCCTCGACGAACTTGGTCAGGGCATAGACCTCATCGATGCTCCTGTCAGCATTGGTCACCAATATCGGCAGCGCATAACCGCCGCCATTCCAGGGATCCTGTTCTGACACGCCTGCTCCACGGGTTTCGAACTGGGGCAGATAATAGGGGATAACGTTCTTGGCCCGAGCCCAGGCCGCCTTCTCATCGGCAGTTTCATTGGGCATGTCCAGCCAGTTGATACCCCGCGGACTGGCGGCAATACGCTCCATCAGGGGCGTGCGAGTTGACATGGGCATTACATCGGCATGACCGTTGATGATGGCCTCAATGGCTTCATTGGTGCCTGATGCATCCACGCGGCGCACGTCGTCCCAGGTCAGGCCACCATAGGCAAGAACGGCCGATGTGATCATGTTGATGGAATCAGCGCCGCGGATGAATATCACCTTCTGGCCTTTGAGGTCTCGGGGGTGCTCGAGATCGGTATCGGCTGCGGCGGCCAGACCAAAGCTCTGGGTTCCCTGAGAGGCGAGGACCATCCGGATAGGTTGGGGCCCCCAGTCGGGCTTGTTAAACAGGAAAATGCCTTCCTGGCCGAAGTAGCTTGCGATACCGCACAGGCAGTATCCGGCGCGCCCAGTCTTGAGGGGGATCATACGGGACACATCGTTGCGTCCAGGCAGAATACGAATATTGCTGCCTTCTTCGAATTTAAGCAGACCACCCAGGGCCGCGGCCTGGGCATAGCCGGCGGCGCCAGTACCGTAGGCAGTCCAGACCATGACGCGGGGAAGGGCAGATTCAGCTGCGGCACTTGCGGGTAGAGCCAAGGCCAGAGCTAGGGTGGTGGCGAATCGGTATAGGGAGAATCGCATAGATTAGACCTTTTGTGTTTCGCTGTGCGGAACATTGTTGTATTTGTGTTTCGCTCATCAGAACAACATTTTACTTGTGGGGAGACACAATGCAAAAGGCTGTACGTAATGAAAGGTTAACCAGGCGGGGGAGAATGTTAATAAATGATACAGGCTGTTGCTGTCAGCAAGCTGCCAGCCGCAAGCCGCAAGCCGCAAGCCGCAAGCCGCAAGCTACAAGCTACAAGCTAACCCCCAAATCTAAATCCAAATCCAAATCCAAATCCAAATCCAAATCCGGAATTCAGGTCAAAAAAAACCCCGACTCTCGCGAATCGGGGTTTTCTTGCAGCTTGAAGCTTGTCGCTTGCAGCTGATCCTTACACCTTGCTTTCCAGTTCCGGAATCGCTTCGAACAGGTCGGCAACCAGACCGTAGTCGGCAACGCCAAAGATAGGTGCTTCTTCATCCTTGTTGATCGCAACGATTACCTTGGAGTCTTTCATGCCAGCCAGGTGCTGAATGGCACCGGAGATACCAACGGCGATGTACAGCTGCGGCGCAACGATCTTGCCGGTCTGACCAACCTGCATGTCGTTGGGCACAAAGCCGGCATCGACGGCGGCACGGGATGCACCTACGGCGGCGCCAAGCTTGTCAGCGAGCGTGTAGAGCATCTCGAAGTTTTCGCCGTTCTGCATGCCGCGGCCGCCGGAAACGACGATCTTGGCACCAGCCAGCTCGGGACGGTCGGACTTGGCCAGTTCTTCGTTGACGAAGCTGGACACGCCTGCATCCTGCGCGCTGGATACGGCTTCAACGCTGGCGCTGCCGCCTTCGGCAGAAACCGGATCGAAACCGGTAGTACGTACGGTGATGACCTTGATCGCCGCATCGGACTGCACGGTAGCGATAGCGTTACCGGCATAGATCGGACGCTTGAAGGTATCGGCGCTTTCCACGTCGGTGATCTCGGAGATCTGGTCGACGTCGAGCAGGGCAGCAACCCGCGGCATGTAGTTCTTGCCGTTGGTGCTGGCCGCGCAGATTACGTGGCTGTAGTTCTTGCCCAGTTCGGCAACCAGCAGCGCGATGTTCTCGGGCAGCTGGTGGCCATAGGCAGCGTTGTCTGCCAGCAGGACCTTGGTAACGCCTTCGACCTTGCCTGCTTCGTCGGCAACGGCTGAGCAGCCTTCACCGGCTACCAGCAGATCGATATCGCCGCCAATGGCCTTGGCCGCAGCAACGGTATTCAGGGTCGCAGCATTCAGCGCGGCGTTGTTGTGTTCGGCAATAACCAAAATTGTCATTTAGATCACCTTGGCTTGGTTCTTCAGTTTGTCGACCAACTCGTCCACAGAACCTACTTTGATACCGGCACTGCGAGCGGTGGGGGCTTCAACCTTGATAGTCTTGACCGTGGAAGCGGTGCTGACACCCAGATCATCGGGCTTGAGCACTTCCATCGGCTTCTTCTTCGCTTTCATGATGTTCGGCAGCGAAGCATAACGCGGCTCGTTCAAGCGCAAATCGGTAGTCACAATGGCAGGCAATTTCAGATCAACTGTCTGCAGGCCGCCGTCGATTTCACGGGTAACCTTTACGCTTTCACCGGAAACGTCTACGGCAGAAGCGAAAGTGCCCTGACCGTAACCGCTCAGTGCAGCGAGCATCTGACCGGTCTGATTGTTGTCAGAGTCGATAGCCTGCTTGCCGAGAATGACTAGCTGAGGCTGTTCCTTGTCGACTACTGCCTTGAGCAGTTTGGCAACCGCCAGCGAACTCAGGTCTTCGGCGCAATCAACCAGTATGGCGCGATCGGCACCCAGGGCCAGGGCGGTACGCAGCTGCTCCTGAGCAGCGGTCGGACCAATGGACACAGCGATAACTTCAGTCGCTACGCCTTTTTCTTTCAGGCGTACGGCCTCTTCCACAGCAATTTCGCAGAAGGGGTTCATGGACATCTTGACGTTGGCGAGATCGACACCGGTATTGTCCGCTTTGACGCGAACCTTGACGTTGTAATCAACCACGCGCTTAACGGCGACGAGGATTTTCATGGACGCTAGTCCTCCACAAGTCTATGGGACGCCCGGGGGCGCATGACAATTAAGGGGTTGCATAGGATACCGAGCCAATACACAGCCCGATAGTGCCAATTTGCTAAAATACATGGCAAAAGTGCCGGAATAACGGCGAAATTGCCGTTATTCCGGTAGAGATGTCGCTTAGGCCACACTCATCAGCTTAGCGTAAGCTTCGAGATGATGGTCGTCATCACCCAACTGATGGCTAATCATTACCAGACGCTTGGCGTAGTGAGCGAGGGAATATTCCCAGGTCATGGCGATACCACCATGCAGCTGGATTGCCTCTTCGGCAACCTTGCGTGCAGAACGGTTAACCAGGAACTTGGCTGCGGTCAGGGTACGGGTACGCTCGACACTGTCTTCTTCGCTTGCAACGCAGGCAGCAAGAATGGTCATCGAGGTAGCCTGCTCCAGCTCTGTACGCATATCTACCATACGGTGCTGCAGTGCCTGGAACTTGCCGATCGGTACGCCAAACTGCTTGCGCTGCTTGAGGTAATCAAGCGTCACATCGCAGGCGACTTCCATGGCGCCGATAGCTTCAGCACACAGGGCAGCGATCGCGCGGCCAGCCTGGTAGGTGATAGCCGGGAAGGCTTCGCCAGCTTGGCCGAGCAATTCGCCAGGAGCATTGTCCAGGAACAGCTCACAACCTTTGCGGCCATCAACAGTAGCGTATTCACGGCGGGTGACACCGGCGCCCTTGGGGTCAACGATAAACAGGCTGATGCCTTTCTCGTCACGAACATCACCTGCAGTGCGCGCGGAGACCAGGATCTTGCCAGCGGTGTGACCACCGATGACTACAGCCTTGCGGCCGCTCAGGGTCCAGTCGCTGCCGTCTTGCTTGGCAGTGGTCTGTACATCGTTGAGCAGGTAGTGGCTGCTCGGCTCGTCCAGTGCGACGGCGGCCTGCAGTTCACCGCTGGCAATGGCGCCCAACAGCTCGTCCTTCTGGCTGTCCGAACCCAGTTGGGTAATCAGACCGCCGGCCAGGATGACCGACTCCATGTAGGGCTCAAGGGTAATACCGCGACCCAGCTCTTGCATGATCAGCATGTTTTCCACACCGGTACCGCCAAAGCCACCGAGTTCCTCGGGGAAGGGAATGGCGGTCAGGCCCAGCTCACCCATCTGTTGCCAGAATTCGGGGCTGAAACCGGTTTCGCTGGCGCTGAACTTCTCGCGCTTGTCGAAGGTGTAGGCGTCGCGTACCAGACGCGCCGCGGTTTCCTGCAGCATCTGTTGCTCTTCTGTGAGTTTGAAGTCCACGACTAATCTCCTACAGTTCCAGAATCATTTTAGAGACGATATTCTTCTGGATCTCGTTGGATCCGCCGAAGATCGACAGTTTACGCATGTTGAAGTAATCGCCTGCCAGCGCTGGGCTGGACTCGCTGTTCAGCATGTCGCCGTCAAAGTCATATTCCAGCTCTTCCGGCAGGAAGGGCAGTGCGTACGGCCCGATAGCCTTGCGCAGCAGGTTGGTGATCGCCTGACGGATTTCGGTGCCCTTGACCTTGAGGATCGAGCTCTCTGCACCGGGGACGCCACCTTCCTTCGCTGCTGCAATGATACGCAGCGTGCTCATCTCGGCGGCCATCAGTTCGATTTCCACCTGGGCAACCTGGGCGCGGAAAACCGCATCATCAATCAGCGGCTTGCCGTTCTTGTGCTGCTGGGTAGCCACTTTTTTCAAGTGGGTCAGGGCAGCCTTGGACGCGCCAATGCCGGCCAGGCCGGTGCGCTCGTGGGTCAGGAGGTACTTGGCGCAGGTCCAACCCTTGTTCTCTTCACCAACCAGGTTCTCTACCGGTACCTTGACGTCGTCGAAGAACACTTCGTTGACTTCATGGTCGCCATCCAGGGTGATGATCGGACGTACGGTGATGCCCGGGGTGGCCATGTCGATCAGCAAGAAGGAAATGCCACGCTGCTGCTGGGCTTCTGGGTCGGTACGAACCAGACAGAAAATCCAGTTGGCGTGCTGCCCCAGAGTAGTCCAGGTCTTCTGACCGTTGACGATGTAGTGATCGCCTTCACGGACCGCACGGGTTTTAAGCGACGCAAGGTCAGAACCAGCACCTGGCTCGGAGTAACCCTGACACCACCAGTCTTCACCTGACAGGATGCGCGGCAGGTAATGTTGCTTCTGCTCTTCGGTACCAAACTTGATGATTACCGGAGCAACCATGTTTACGCCAAAGGGAACGGTGCGCGGCGCGCCGTAGGCGGCGGACTCTTCATCGAAAATGTGCTTCTCGACGGGGCCCCACGTGGTGCCGCCGAATTCAACCGGCCAGCCTGGCGCGTACCAGCCACGCTTGGACAGAATTTTCTGCCAGCGCTCGTGGTCTGCCTTGGACATGTTCTTGCCAGTTTTGACTTTGGCAGCAATGTCCTCGGGCAACTCGTTCTTCAGGAACTCCCGCACTTCATCGCGGAAAGCGAGTTCTTCTGGGGTGTAATGAATGTCCATGTCAGGTCCTCGTTGAAATACAGTTCCGGGCCTGCGGCGGATGCCGTCGGGCCCAGGTCATTAAATAACAGCTGTCAGAGGTCGGCGAACTTGCGTCCTTCTCTGGCAAGCTTCTCCAGCAATGGAGCTGGTTTCCACCAGGCGCCATGTTCCTTGTGGAAAGCGCTGATCCGGGCATATACCTGATCCAACCCAAGGCTGTCAGCATAGAACATCGGACCGCCCTGATGTGCAGGGAAGCCGTAACCATTGATGTAAATGACGTCGATGTCGCTGGCGCGCTGGGCAATACCTTCCTCGAGGATCTTGGCGCCCTCGTTGATCAATGCAAACAGAGTGCGCTCGAGAATGTACTCGTCGGACAGTTGGCGGCGTTCCACGCCCTGTTCTTTCGAGGCAGCCTCGAGAATAGCTGGCAAGGCAGGGTTATCAAGCGGCGTACGCGAGCCCGCTTCATACAGATAAAAACCGCGGCCGGTCTTCTGACCCAGCATACCCGCCTCGGCCATGCGATCAAGGATCGTTGGCAAGGTGTACTCGGCCGGCAGAGTTTCGCGCTGGCGGGTGCGGATGCTCAGGCCGATATCCAGGCCGGACAGGTCACGCATGGCGAAGGGCCCCATGGCCATGCCGAACTTGCGCAACGCGCCGTCGACCTGGGCCGGTGTGGCGCCTTCCTCGAGCAGGAATTCCGCTTCGCGACCGTACTGGAAGACCATGCGGTTGCCGACAAAGCCATCACAGACGCCGACCGGCACCGCGACTTTCTTCAGCTTCTTGCCGATCGCCATGGCGGTCGCCAGAACGTCCTTGGCGGTTTTTTCGCCGCGCACCACTTCAAGCAGACGCATCACATTGGCTGGGCTGAAGAAATGCAGACCCACCACGTCCTGGGGACGCTGGGTGAATTCAGCAATCTGGTTCAGATCAAGTGAAGAGGTGTTGCTGGCCAGAATCGCGCCGGGCTTGCAGTGCTTGTCCAGAGCCTCGAACACCTTCTGCTTGACGCCCATGTCTTCGAACACGGCCTCGACCACCAGATCCACGCTGGACAGATCGGCGTAATCGATCACGCCTTCGATCAGGGCCAGGCGCTTGTTCATGGCGTCTTCGGTCAGGCTGCCGCGCTTGACGCTCATCATGTAAGTGTCACGGCAGCGCTGCATGGCCTTGGACTTGGCGTCTTCGCTGATTTCCAGGATCTTGACCGGGATGCCCGCGTTGGCAAAACACATGGCGATGCCGACACCCATGGTGCCGCCACCGATGACGCCTGCGGCGTTAATTTCGCGGGTCGGGGTGTCCTTGGGTAGATCGTCAATCTTGGACGCCAGGCGCTCGGTGAAGAACGCATGCACCAGGGCACCACGCTGGGGTGATACCAGGCACTCGGCAAAAAGCTCGCGCTCGCGCTTTAGGCCCTGCTCCAATGGCAACGTGAAGGACGCTTCGACAGCGGAGATGCAGCGCTGGGGAGAAAACAGGCCGGGCATCTTCTTTTCGATTTCGGCGCGCTTGGCTTCAACCAGGGCAGCGTTATCGACGCCATCCAGTTTGTCGGTGCGCTCGCCAGTGCGGCGGGCACCCTTGCCCTCATCGATGAGCCTTTGCGCGTAGGCGATGCCGGCAGCAGTCAGGTCACCCTCGATCAGCTCGTCGATAACGCCCAGTTCCTGTGCTTCGGTTGCGCCAATCGGGTTGCCGCTGACAATCATGTCGAGGGCTTTCTGTACACCGACCAGGCGTGGCAGACGCTGGGTGCCACCCGCGCCAGGCAGCAGACCGAGTTTGACTTCCGGCAGGCCGACCTTGGCGCTTTTCAGCGCAATGCGGTAGTGGCAACTGACGGCGACTTCCAGACCACCGCCCAGGGCTGTGCCATGGATGACCGCGACGCTCGGCTTGTTGCCGGCCTCGATGCCGTTCACCACTTCAGGCAGACCTGGGGATTTAGGCGGCTTGCCAAACTCCTTGATGTCGGCACCGGCCATGAAGGTCGAGCCTTCGCAGACCAGCACAATGGCTTTTACTTCGGGATCGGCTTCGGCGGCCTGGAAGCTATTCTGCAGACCTTCGCGTACCGCAATACCCAGTGCGTTGACCGGAGGATTATTGACTCGGACAACCGCTATGGCGCCCTGTCGTTCCAGTGTGACCACGTCCGACATGCTCGTTCTCCGTCTGTTGTGATGACTAAAACAGTTCTGAAGGGTGTTTCACCCCAGTTTCGCTATGCGAAATAATGAAATTGTATTCCGCCAGGCAAAATACAAAAAAATAAAGCGGTTGTCGATGCCCCGTACGGATGAAATGCGGCCCGATCACTCAGCGTGATGGGAAAGGCTAAACGCCCAGGCGCTCGATATCACGTGCCAGCATGGCAAGCTGATGGGCCAGCTGGTTCTGCACCTTCTCTTCGGAAACCAGATACGAAGGAGCTCCGCAGGTCAGTGCCATCAGGGTGCCGTCCTGCAAATGCAGTGGCACACCCGCGGCATTAACGTTGCGGTCCCAGTCCCCCAAAGATAGACAAAACCCGTGGCGTGCATAGTCCTCGAAGGCCTTTTCCAGTCGCGCTGCCGTCTCTGGCCAGGTGTCCGGGCTGCGGGCGGCCAGGGCGGCGATCACGTGGCTGCGCTCTTCTTCCTTCATCGCGGCCAGATAGGCGCGGCCAGCGGCCGTGGTGCCCAGCGGCAGGCGCACGCCCACATCCATGCGCAATGACGTCGTTTCCGCAGGTCGGCAGTTTTCCACGTAGATCATCGACAACCGGTCGCGGCAGGTCAGGCCCACGGAGGTATTGGTCGAGCGCGCGAACTCATCCATGTAGGGCTTGGCCAACTGGCGAACACGGAGGTTGGAAACGTAGGCGTAGCCCAGTGCGAGTACGCCGGAGTCGAGCTGGTATTTTTCCAGTTGCGGCGAATAACTCAGATAACCCAGTTTGGTCAGGGTATAGGTCATGCGTGAGACGGTAGGTTTGGGCAGACCGGTGATCCGGGCGATATCCTGATTACCCATGACTACCGTGCCCTGGCTGAAGGCCCGCAACACATCGAGCCCGCGCGATAGCGCCTCGACAAACTTGCGATCCTTGGCCGGTGTGGTTTCACTGAGAGTACTGAGGTCGTCGTTCATGCCGGTTACCTTGCTAAAGCGCAGCCTGCATCCATGACCAACCTTCTGTGGTGACGTGGAGCGGCTTTGTTCTGTTTTTATTGTGACGCAGCCGGTTTGTTCCGGTTCTGCCTGGCGGTATCAGTTTACCTGCGTCCCAATGATTGCACAGCAAAAGGGGATAGAATAGCATCTTTTTGGTATTGTATTTCGCTGTGCAAAATAACGATTCAAATAAGAGGTTTTCATGTCGACACCCGTTCATTCCACCGTTGGCGACCAGTTGGCCCAGTTGGGGCACACCAATCTCAGTGATGTCCTGGCCAAGGCCTGCCAGGATTACGGCGACAAGCCGGCTTTCTCCTGCGGGGCTGATACGCTCAGCTTCAATGAGCTGGAAAAGCGCGCCGATGCCTTTGCCCGCTATGTGCGGGGTCCGGCCGGGCTTGAGCCAGGCGACCGTCTGGCCATCCAGTTGCCCAACCTGCTGCAATATACGATTACCATTTTCGGCGCGCTGAAGGCAGGGTTGGTCATCGTCAACACCAATCCGCAATACACGCCCTACGAAACCCGTCATCAGTTTGCCGACTCAGGCGCAAAGGCGGTCGTGGTGCTCGACAAGCTGGTCCCTCTGGTCCGCAAGATTCAGGGTGAGACCGGAATAGAGCTACTGATCGTCACCAGTCTGGATGATTTTGCCAATCCCGAGTACTCCTGTGCCGAGGATGACGAGGTGCGCTTCATGCAGGCCCTGCGCGAGGGCGAGAAGTTGCCCGCAGTCAAACCCGAGCGTGATCTGGATGATCTGGCGCTGCTGCAGTACACCGGGGGCACAACCGGCGTATCCAAGGGCGCCATGCTGTCGCACCGAAACATCCTCAGTAATGTACTCCAGGCGACCAATATCATTCGTCCGGGCGACGTGGAATATGGCAACGAAGTGCGGGTCTCTCCGCTGCCGCTTTATCATATCTTCGCTTTCACCGCGAACTGCATTGCCTCGGTTGCGACTGGGTTCCACAGCGTGCTGATTACCAATCCGCGGGATCTCGACAGCATGATGGCCGATCTCAAACGGCACCGGATAACCCTGCTGACCGGAATCAACTCGCTGTTCGTTTCGCTGATGGCCCATCCGGAGTTCGATAATATCGATTTCAGCCATCTCAAATGGGTCAACTCCGGCGGTGCGCCGCTGAATACCGAGATCGCCAAGCGTTGGCAAGCCCGCACTGGCAGCGTGGTGCGCGAAGGCTACGGCCTGACGGAAACCTCGCCGGTGGTGGTCGCTTCCACCGCGTTCACCCCTTACAAGGAAGGTTTCATCGGGCGTGCGGTCATCGATACCGAAATGCGCACAGTGGATGACGCCGGCAATGAAACACCGCGTGGTGAACCCGGTGAGCTGCTGATCCGTGGCCCGCAGGTGATGCAGGGTTACTGGCAGCGCCCGGAGGCCACGGCCGAAAGCATTACCGATGACGGCTGGCTCAAGACTGGAGACGTGGGCGTAATAGACGAGGAGGGCTTTCTCAAGCTGGTCGATCGCAAGAAGGACATGATTCTGGTCTCCGGCTTCAACGTGTACCCCAACGAGGTTGAAGATGCAGTGATGGTGCATCCGGGAATCCGCGAGTGTGTGGCTGTAGGCATCCCGGACGAGAAGAAGGGCGAAGCAATCAAACTCTTTGTCAGTCTCAATGATCCTGCCCTGGATAAGGACGCGATCATCGCCCATTGCCGCGAGCACCTGACCGGATACAAGGTCCCCAGCACCGTTGAGATCCGCGATGACTTGCCCAAGTCGACAGTCGGCAAGCTGCTGCGTCGGGTACTGCGCGATGAAGCACGCGCGGCGGCGGGTGCAGCATGAGTGAGTGGCTGACGTTCAATATGAGTGATGGACTGGCCGAAATCACGCTGGATGACGGCAAGGTAAACGCCTTGTCCGAGGCCATGCTGGACGCGTTGCTCGAGGCTATCGCCAAAGCGGCCGACGGAGATGCTGCGCTGTTGATCACCGGCAGGCCTGGCTGCTTCAGTGGCGGATATGATCGCAAATTGATCCAGGCAGGCGGCTCGGCCTGTGACGCCATGCGCGCTGCAGGTGATCGCCTGACCCTGGCCATGCTGGATTATCCCGCACCACTGGTCGCGGCCAGTAGCGGCCACGCCATGGCCAAGGCCGCTTTCATGCTGTTACTGGCTGACTACCGGGTAGGAGCTGCTGGTGACTGGCGCGTGGCGCTGAATGAGGTGGCGATTGGCATGACCATGCCCCGGGCAGCCATGGCCATAGCCCGAGACCGGGTAACGCCGCAATGGCTGTCACGTTGCGCTTTGCAGGCGCAGGGGCTGAATCCGGAGCAGGCTCAGGCGGCCGGTTTCTACGATGCACTGCAGCCGCCGGAGCAGGTTATCGCCTGCGCCCGGGAACAATTGCAGCGGTTGGCAGCTCTGCCGCGCCAGGCCTATCGCGAAACCCGCCTCCTGTTGAATGCGCCGTTGCGCGCCGCAGTACTGCCCTGGCTCCAGGCCTGAATAACGACGGACTTGCCACCCCTGTGGGTGGCAAGGCATTGCTATTCCCTGGACACTCCTTGCCTATTCCTTGAAGTAGGCCACCTGCGTGCTGGTGAGCAGCAGGGTGCCGTCGGCTGCCCAAAGATGGGCGATCTGGTCGGCGTAGTTGTGGTGATAGCGGCTGGCGCCAGCCTGTCCGAGCAGAAAGTCACTACCGGTGCGCTGCAGGTCATCCAGGCTGGCATGAAAATAGTGCGTCATGCACACGGTACCTGCGGGGGTGAAACGCTGGCGCCGGCTGAAGATACGCGGTGCGAAGATGTCACCAATGGCCGTCAAGGCAGCGAAATCCAGTGGCCTGGGTGGTTCATCACGCACCCATAGCAGGCTGTCGTGTGTTTCTTCAGCCTCGCCCGGTTTGAACATCCCGCTTATGTAACGCATATCGTAATGCCTGAACCAGGCGCGCTCGTTGCGCTCCATGCGCGGTAGCTCATCCACCGCCGGCGCTGGTGGGCATTCCGCGGCCTGCTCCGACCAGGTTTCGCGGCGGCTGGCAAAAAACGCAGTTGCGCTGGTCATCACTTCGCCGTTCTGGCGCAACAATAGCAGCCAGTGCTGAGTGGAGCGGTTGGTTCGCAGGGGAGTGGCTTCGATCTCGAAATCACCCAGGCCTACTGGGCCAGCGAAGTTGACGGTCAGGGAAACCGGGTCTCCGAGTCGCTCGGGGTGCAGCAGAGCTGCGTTCAGCAAGGTCGCAGCGGTCATGCCGCCAAACGGGCCGACCATGTTCAGGTAGGTTTCATCGCAATGACCGCCAAAACGGTTTGGCGCAGTCATCTGCAGGCTGATCGCCTGATCAAGGGCATGGGAAGTGGGGGTAGTCATCGGGGTTTCCGAACTGCGTTGACGGACAGAAGGGCACGGCATGACACCGTGCCCTCACTTGGATAAACGGGCGAGATCAACCGCGCTGGTAGGTGCCAATCAGACGATTCATGGCCAGGGCGTGGGGCTCGACTTTGGCCAGCAGGTCCCAGAGGCTGAGGTTGGCAGGCAGATCCAGTTCCTTGTCCAGAGCAATGACCCAGAAATAATATTTGTGTTGGCCGTGGCCTTCGGGCGGCATCGGTCCGTTGTAACCGGTCTTGCCAAAGTTGTTCTTGCCCTGGGTAAACTCACCGGTGCCTTCGGACAGTTTGGTTACCGAGCCGGGGATGTTGTACAGCGTCCAGTGGACGAAACCATAGGTGCCATTGGCCGAGATCAGTGGTGCATCCGGGTCATGGCAGATAACAGCATAGCCCTTGGTGCCCTCGGGCGGATTGGTCCAGCTCAGCGCAGGAGAAACATCTTCTCCCTCGCCGGTGAAACGAGCAGGGATAGCACCATCGTTGCTGAAGGCGCTGCTGGTCAGTTGCATGTCGTTGGAAAATGCGAAACCCATACTGTACTCCTTGATTATCAGCGATTGAGTGGTCCAGACAAAACCGGTCTCAGTTGATCAGGGCGCTGAGCAGCCACAGGCCCAGCAGTAGCCAGATTACCGCCCCGAAAAAGCGCCGGTTGATAAGGGAGCGCACGCCGGCGTAGATCAACAGCAGCCCGATAATGACAGCCACAACGGTAAATACATTGCTGTCGACCCCCAGAGCTCGGGAAAAGCCGTTAACAAAAGCGGTGCTTGCTCCGCTCAGGATCTGAAAGACCCAGGCCAGGCTGTCGACAACAAAGCGCACCAGCGTGCCTAAGGCTTCTCCCAGCCATTCAAAGGGATTGGACGATACTTGCATCAATTGTTTCCAAGGTGAATTCAGGCTTTAACGCAGACATACCTTAGCAGAACTCTGCGCAAGCCATACCCAGGTATAGTCGTGCGGAGCTCGCTCCGGCAAGCGAGCGGTGATCGCCCCTGGCGCCAGGCAGCTGAGCCTGGGCCAGGCCGGGGCGATCATGATGCCGTGTTCAGACCCGCTCGATGACGGCGGCAACTCCCTGGCCGAGACCGATACACAGACTGACCAGTGCATAGCGCTTGCCGGTACGTTCCAGCTGGCGCAGTGCAGTGAGAGTCAGGCGCGCGCCCGACGCCCCCAGCGGGTGGCCCACGGCGATGGCGCCGCCGTTGGGGTTCAGGCGCGGATCATTGAAATCCAGGCCGAGCATCTTCGCGCAGCCGAGCACCTGTGAAGCAAAGGCCTCGTTGATCTCGATCACATCCATGTCGTCCAGGGTGAGGCCGGCGCGGGCCAGTGCCTTCTTGCATGCTTCAACCGGACCGACGCCCATCAAACGCGGTTCAACACCGGCTACCGCTCCGCTGAGGATGCGCGCCCGGGGCTTGATGTCGTACTTCTTGCCGATCTCTTCGTTACCAATCAGCAGGGCGGCGGCGCCATCGTTTACGCCCGAGGCGTTACCGGCGGTGACCACGCCGCCTTCGAACAATGGACGCAGCTTGCCCAGAGCTTCCATATCGCTCTGCGGGCGGGGGTGCTCATCCTGATCGACCAGCTTGGCTGGCTTCTTGCGGCCCTGGGAGACTTCGATCGGGTGGATCTCTTCGGCAAAAAAGCCGTCAGCGCGGGCCTGCTCGTACAGCGCCTGGCTGCGCGCAGCGTAGGTGTCCGCTTCCTCGCGGGTGATACCCAGTTTTTCGGCGACGTTGTCAGCAGTTTCGGGCATGGTGTCGCAGCCGTATTCCTTCTCCACCTTCGGATTGGGGAAACGCGCGCCAATGGTGCTGTCGAACGCGCGGAATTCCCGCGAGTAGGGGCTTTCGCTCTTGGCGATCACGAAGGGCGCGCGACTCATGCTCTCCGCGCCCCCGGCGATGATCAGCTCGCCTTCGCCGGCGCGGACCATGCGGTGGGCGTCCAGCACTGCTGCCAGGCCGGAGCCGCACAGGCGGTTGACCGTGAGGCCCGGTACTTCCTGTGGCAGGCCAGCCAGCAGGGCGGCGTGGCGAGCGATATTGCGCGCGTCTTCACCGGCCTGGTTGGTGCAGCCCATGACGACGTCTTCATATTCACGCTGGTCAAAGGGGTTGCGCGCGATCAGCGCACGCATCACTTCGGCGAGCAGGTCATCCGGCCGTACGCTGGCCAGAGCGCCAGCGTGGCGGCCGAAGGGTGAACGCAAACCATCATAGATATAGGCAGTCATCTGCAATTACTCCTGGAAGTCGGGTGTGGTGAGCGGCAGATCGAGCTGCACGCGGCGACGCAGCCAGGGGCTGGGGCGGTAGCGCGGCTCACCGTAGGTCTGCTGCATGTTGTTCAAGATGCTGAGTATGGTTTCTTTACCATAGTGCTCGCCAAAGGCCAGTGGGCCCTTGGGGTAACCGAGGGCCAACTGGATCGCGCGGTCCAGCGTCTCGGGTGTGGCGATGCCTTTCTGGGCGATCTCACTACCCAGGTTGACCACGCCGGCGATCAGCCGCTGAATCACGAAGCCTGGAGAGTCGTTGATGACCTCCACCGGTACGCCATCAGCCGCTAGCGCCTGGCGTGCCTGGGCGACCAGAGCGGCGTCGGCGGCGGGTTGACGCATCAGTGTGCGGCGTTTGTCCCAATTGGCCAGGCTGTCCAGCGCGAGGGTGCGATTGGCTGGCAGCTGCAGGCGAGTGAGCGCCGCGGTGCAGTCTTCGCCCAGGGGTGTGATCAGGCAAATGGCTTGGGCCGAGGGTTGTGCGCCGTCCTCCAGCGTGGCGCCGGCGGCGTCGAGCGCGCTGGCCACCTTGGCACGCAGTGCGTCGTCTTCGGTCTGCAGCCAGAATGGCCGGTTGATCATCACGGTGTCCGGCGTGCTCTCCTGCGGCTCTATCTTCTGGCCGTCTTCATAGCGGTAGAACCCCTGGCCGGTCTTGCGGCCAAGCAGGCCCGCGGCCACGCGCTGGGCCGCAATGAACGAGGGGGTATAACGCGGATCGTGGTAGAACTGCTCATACACCGACTCCATCACCGCGTGGGAGACATCCAGGCCGGTTAGGTCGAACAGCTCGAAGGGACCCATGCGGAAACCGGGGCCGTCGCGCAGGATGCGGTCGATCTGCGCTGGCGTGGCGACGCCCTCACTGAGCATGCGCAGCGCTTCGGTGCCGAACGCGCGGCCCGCATGGTTGACCAGAAAGCCGGGGGTGTCAGGGGTGATGGCGGCAAAGTGCCCGGCCGCTTCGGCCAGTGCCACCAGGCCTTGTACGACCGTCTCGTCAGTGCGTTCACCACGCACCACTTCGACAATCTTCATCAGCGGAACAGGGTTGAAGAAGTGAAAACCGGCTACCCGCTGCGGCCGCTGGCAGCTGCTGGCAATCCGGGTCACGGACAGGGACGAGGTGTTGGTGGCCAGCACGCACTCATCGCCCACCAGAGCCTCGAGCTGGTCGAACAGCTTCTGTTTGACCTCAAGCAGCTCGACGATCGCCTCGATCACCAGGTCGCAATCTTTCAGCGCTTCGAGTTCGGCTGCCGGCTGCATCCGCTGCATGGTCGCGTCGAAATCAGCCTCGCTGAGTTTGCCCTTGGCGACAGAGCGCTTGAGCAGGTTGCGATTGAAATCGATCGCATCGTCGATGGCTTCTGACCGTGTGTCATAGATCAGTACCTGCTGACCGCTGCTGGCAAACAGCTGAGCTATGCCGCGGCCCATGGCGCCCGCGCCGATCACGCCAATTCGATTGAACATGCAGTGCCTCCTCGGTTATTCTTGTTCCGCTGTGCGAAACAGTATTTCGTTCATAACCGTGCGAGATTAAATCCTGCGCCGAGCGAGCGCAAGTTCGTCGACGGCGGAGCTGTGGCATACTCTGCAGCCGACTCCAATGCCAAGATCTGCATCAGTGTAGTGAATAAAAGGTGACCTAGCCGTGAACCCCGACCATCGCCAGGCAGTAGCCCAATCCGTAACCGGTTTTTTCCAGGACCTGGGCTGTGAACTGCTCGAATATTCCGAGGGCCGTGCGGTCGTCGGTCTGACGCTGACCGCCAAGCATCTTAACAACGCCAGTAATCTGCATGGCGGCGTCACTGCCAGTCTGCTCGATATTGCCATGGGGTTGTGCGGCACCTGGGCGCCGACTGCCGATGAGCGTCGAGTGGCCATTACCCTGTCGATGAACGTGAACTTCTCGGCAACTGCTGCTCTGGGCACCCGGATTCGGGCGGTAGCCACTCGGCGCAGCGGCGGCCACAAGATCTTCATGGCCTCCTGCGACCTGCTCGACGATAACGACACTCTGCTCGGCTTTGGCGAAGGTGTATTCAAGAAGGGCGCCTTCCGCAAGGATCTGCCGTGAACACTGTCTGGTGACACTCATGCCCATGGCTAAAATGACCGTCGTGCTGCTTCCCTTGGGCGTTGCTCTGGAGCTGGGCGCATTGCTCAGTCAGGTCGCGTGGCTCAGCTGGCTGGCGGCATTGGCGTTCCTTGGCTACTTCATGCTGCATTTCCGGCGGCTCAATCCGTATCCGCGCTGGTTGGGTATCGTTACCCTCGCGGTGCTGGTTGCGACCGTATTGAGCCCCCGGACGGATGCGTCGCTATGGCCGAAGCTGGCCAGTTCCGCTGCCTACTACACGAGTTTTCTCGGTGCCCTGGGTCTGATGCAACTGCTGGCCAAGCGCTTGCCGCAACTCAGTGAGTTGCACAAGGCGCTATTGTCGGGTTCCAAGGTGGTGCTCTATCCGCGCTATGTACTGACGGCTGGCAGCATTGGTTCGATCCTCAATTTCGGCATGATGAATCTGCTATGCGGGACCCTGGCCACGCACCTGCGCCGTTATCCGCTAACCGATCTGCAACGCCGTGAAGGCTTGCGCAGCGTTATGGTTACCACCCTGCGGGGTTTTGCCCTGGTGCCGCTGCTGGCGCCGACCAGTGTGACCATCGCGATTATTTCCAGGGAAATGCCTTCGCTGTCCTGGAGCGCCATGGTGCCCTACGGCGCCGTCGCTGCGGTAATGATGATCCTGGTCGGTTGGCGTCGCGAAACCCGCGGGCTCCTGGCATTGCGCGACGACATCGGCGACAGCACTCGGGCCGAGGGCATGTGGGGGTTGCTTGGCGGCAGCTTGCTGGGGTTGATGCTGATCGGCTTGCTGGCTTGGCAGACGGTGCTCAGCGCGCCGCAGTCAGCCATGCTGCTGGTCCCTGTTGGCGTGACCCTGTATCTGCTCTGGCGTGATCGGTCACCCAGGCAGGCGCTGGATGAGATCGCTGACAACATGTCGAGCATGCACAACGAGATGTTTATTTTCGGCTGTGCTGCCCTGCTCGGCGGCGCCCTTGGCGCGATTGCCCCGCTGGAAGAGATTGCCGCCTGGTTGGCGGCCGAGCCCAAATACAATCTGCTGCTGGCGGTGGTCAGTCTGTTCAGCACCATCACCCTGGCGGTGATCGGTGTGGCGCCGATCGTCTCCTTGTCCCTGATTGCCGGCCTGCTATCCCAGCTGGCCCTGCTGGGCGTGCCTATCATGACGCCAGCGGTGGGTCTGATGTGCGGTTTCTCCCTGGCGATGATCTGTTCGCCATTCGGGCCGTCGACACTGATCCTGGCGCGCTACAGTGGCGAAACGCCGTTTCGCGTCGCCTTCGGCTGGAACGGTCGCTTCGTCGCCAGCGTGATGCCGCTGCTGTTGCTCTTGCTGTTCGGCACCTACTGGTGGCATAGCTAGCAGAGCCGCAAGCCGCAAGCTTCAAGCGGCAAGCCGAGCGCCCAAAGGTTCAAGAGGGCGGGTTCAGCTGGCGCAGAGATATAAGGCGCCGGTCAGCAGTCTCGCTTTGCTGTACCGTCGGAGCCCATGGATGGGCGACGCCGAGCGCCCAGGGATGGGACAGCGTGTCAGCAAAGCGAGACTGCTGACCGGCGTCCCACACGGACTAATGCTCAACATGTCGTCACGCATCATTTTTACACGGGCCCCAAAATGCCGGAACTACCTGAAGTAGAAACCACCCGCCGGGGTATTGCTCCACATCTCGAGGGCCGCACTGTCACCCGACTTGTAGTGCGCGAGCGCCGTTTGCGCTGGCCGATCCCGGAGGACCTGGCGATCCAGATCGAGGGCCAGACCTTCAGCCAGATCCGCCGCCGCGCCAAGTACCTGCTGATGGATATCGGTGGTGGCAGCGTGATCAGCCACCTGGGTATGTCGGGCAATCTACGCCTGGTACCTGTCGGAACGCCGCCACTCAAGCATGAGCATGTGGATATCGAACTGGATTCAGGCCTGGCCCTGCGTTACACCGACCCCCGACGTTTTGGCGCCATGCTCTGGATCAGGTCAGGGGAGGTTCATCCTCTACTGTCGAAGCTGGGTCCGGAGCCCTTATCGGATCTGTTCGATGGCGAACGCCTCTATCAGTGCTCACGGGGCAAGAGCATTGCGGTCAAGCCATTCATCATGGATAACGCGGTGGTGGTTGGCGTCGGTAATATTTACGCCAGCGAGGCCCTGTTTGCAGCGGGTATTGATCCCCGGCGCGAGGCCGGGCGAATCAGCCGTGCCCGCTACCTGCGCCTGGCAATCGAGATCCGCCGTATCCTGGGCTACGCAATCGAGCGCGGGGGGACGACCCTGCGCGACTTTACCGGCGGCGACGGCCAGCCCGGATACTTTCAGCAGGAACTGTTCGTCTATGGTCGGGGCGGCGAACTGTGCAAGGTATGTGGCAATACTCTGTCGGAAACCCGGCTGGGGCAACGCAGTTCGGTTTTCTGCCGCCAATGTCAGCGCTGAGTCCGGTCCAGGGGGCTGCCAAGGCCCATGTATTGTGCTTGACGACCGGTTCTGGCTTACTGTCATGGAGCTCTCGTGCAACGGAGGGTGCATAAACCCTGCGCCCGATTTCCCGATTGAGCGATTACGCCTACAATGAAGCGTGAAGGCTGTCCGGGACGGATAGCTCAACAAGACCAAGGGCCTGCCGGGCCACAACCAGGGATCTTAATTATGCGCCTGTTACGTCACTCCACAGCCTTGATGGCTGGTCTGCTGCTCAGCGCCGCTGCGCACGCTGCCGAACCCACTCAAACCGGAAAGATCGGATACACCGAAAAGCCGGGTTACTATGCAATGGTCGGTGACCTGATTATTGCTCGGCCCCTGCTGGCTGGCGTTACCGCAATCGGTGCGGCTGCTTTTGTGGTCAGTTTGCCATTCACCCTGCTCGCAGGGAATACCGCAGAAGCCGGTCGCGAACTGGTTGTTCGGCCGGGCGAGGCAACATTTGTTCGCTGCCTGGGTTGCACCAAGAGCGGTTACGGTCGCACGCACGCCGACGAAAACCGCTGATTGTTCTGGTCGTGGGTCGCTGACGCACGATCGCAGCCCGCAGCCTTTTTACGAGTAGTAGGCTGATGCGCAACATGTTCAAACCCCTCTGGGTGCCAGTGCTTCTGCTGGCGCTTGTCGTATTGTTTGTCTGGAAATCAGACCTGGCCACCCTGGCGGCCGGCATAGCCCTGTTCATGCTTGGCATGTTCCACCTGCAGGATGGTTTCCGGGCTTTTACCGGTGGCGCGCTTGAGCGCTGGTTGAAGCGTAGTACCAATCGCCTGTGGAAAAGTCTGCTATTTGGTGTGGCCAGCACGGCCCTGGTGCAATCCAGCTCACTGGTTACTCTCCTCACGATGGCCTTCCTGAGCGCCGGCATGATCAGCTTGGTGGCAGGCATAGGTATTATTTTTGGTGCCAACCTGGGAACCACAACGGGCGCCTGGCTGATTGCCCTTGTGGGCCTGAAGGTCGACCTGTCCGTAGCGGCAATGCCCCTGTTGGTATTCGGCGTCCTGCTTGGTCGCCGTGCCGAGAGTCTGTGGAAGGGGCTAGGCCAGTTACTGCTGGGTATGGGCCTGCTTTTTCTGGGTATTGACCTGATGAAGGCGGGATTTGTCGGCTTCGAGGGTCTGCTGAGCCTGGACGGTTTGTCCGTATCCGGCTGGGTTGGCGTGCTGATTTATGCCTTTATCGGCCTGTTGGCTACGGTACTCATGCAGTCCAGCCATGCGGCGCTGATGTTGACGTTGGCTGCGCTGGCCAGTGGTCAGTTGCTGTATGGCAACGCACTGGCGATGGCGGTGGGTGCCAACCTGGGCACCACGGTCACCGCGGTTATCGGCGCCGTGGGTAGCAACAATGCCGGCCGCCGGCTGGCTGCTGCGCATATCCTGTTCAATCTGATCACCGCAGTGGTGGCCCTGGCAATCCTCCCCACATTGGTCAGATCGGTCGACTGGACCGCGGATCTTCTGGGCATTGCGGCCGAGGCCCATACCCTGAAGCTGGCATTATTCCACACCCTGTTCAACGTGCTGGGACTGTTGATCATGTTGCCGTGGATCCCGCTCCTGGTGAAGTACCTGATGCGCTGGCTGCCGGATCAGCCTGCGGTAGGGGATACCGTGACCGGGTCTGCGACCCTCAGCGAGCAGCCACGGATGCGTGCCCAGTTTCTCAATGACAGCGCGCTGCTGCATGCCGATACGGCACTCAAGGTGCTGGATCAGGAGGTGCGTAACCTCGCTGCACTTGCCCGTCAGGTCGTAGCTGCGGCGGTGTATCTGCCGCCGGGCGGTTTGCAGGATCTGTCCCGAGAGATGTTGCACCGGATGGTGTTGCGCAAGGTGCCCCTAGAGCGACGGGAGGATGCAGAGGCGTTGTACGAGCGGCACGTCAAGGGTGTATACGCGGACATCATCGACTTCAGTAGCCGTATCGACCAGTCACTGCAGCCTGAGCAGCAGCAGTTGCTGCTGGATGACAATGCCGCCGCCCGCGAGTTGATCGAGGCAGTAAAAGCAGCAAACTATCTGCAACGGAACCTGCGCAAGCAGGTCGACAGCCAGCAACCTGCCATTCACCAGTCCTACGACATGTTGCGCGAACAATGTGGCCTGGCGATCGTCGAACTTGCCCGGTTGCTGGACATGCGCGGCGACCGCGAGGCGCAGACTGATGTGTTCGAGCATTACGAGGAAGAGGAAGCGTTTTTTGCCGAGCACTATCAGCAGGAGGTGCAAAGGCATCTGCGTAACCGGGAACTGGACGGCTGGCAGGCGACGTCACTGCTTAACGACCTCCATGCCGTGCTACGTATCCGCCGTCATCTGTATCGCGCACATGTCATATTGGCCGAGAAGCCGTTGGCATCCACCGGTGAGGCCCTGGGTGAGCCGGGTGGCCGAATAGAACCGACCTTTACTCTGTCATGACTGCGGGCTGAGGCTCTGACTTGAACTCCGCCTCAGGTACAGTCTGGATCTGTGCCTGACCGACACCCCGGGGATCACTGGCAGCACTCAAGGTGCCATTGGTCTTGTCCCAGCGCACCGCATGCATGTCCCCGTAATCCCGGCCGACGGGCTTGATCTGGTGCCCCATGGCTTCCAGCTCGGCACGCTGTCCTGCATCCAAGGCAGCATCTTCAACCTGGATGTGGTCAGGCAGATACTGGTGATGGAAGCGCGGGCGGCTCACCCAGGCGTCAGGCGTCTGGCCCTCGATTGCCTCCAGCGCACCCAGTAGCACCATGGTAATGATGCGGCTGCCGCCAGGCGTGCCAAGTACCGCCAGCTGCTGGCTGTTTTCCAGCATGGTTGGCGTCATACTTGACAGGGGACGCTTACCCGGAGCGATTGCGTTGGCCACGCTGCCGGCCAGGCCGTAGGCGTTAACGCCCTCGGGGTCGGCAGCGAAGTCGTCCATTTCGTTATTCAGCAATACGCCGGTCCCCGGTACGGTGAAGGCGGCGCCGAAGGGCAGGTTGATACTGAGTGTCGCCGACACTGCGTTGCCTTGTCGGTCGATCAATGAAAAATGAGTGGTGTTATTGCCTTCGTTGAAGGGAGTCAGAGGGCCGAGTTCGGCGCTGGGCGTGGCGCGGGCAGGGTCTATATCGGCGGCCATGTTGCGGGCATGTTCCACGGATAGCAGCTGTTGCACTGGAGGCGTGACGAAGTCGCTATCACCCAGCAGCAGGCGGTCGCGGTAGACCCGGCGCATCAATTCCACCAGTTGGTGGGTCCATGCGCTAGTGCCAGGCTGCGCCTTTGGCAGTGCTTCCAGGCCCTGCAGCATTCCCGCCAGGGCAATGCCCCCGGCTGAGGGTAATGGCGCGCTGATTATCTCGTGGCCATGGCTGGAAAACCGCACTGGTTGACGGGTAACTACCCGGTAAGCATCCAGATCGGCCTGTTGCCAGGCGCCGCCAGCGTCCCGCACCGCATCCAGCAGATGGTTGGCTACCGGGCCCTGGTAGAAGCCGGCACGGCCCTGGGTCGCCAGTTGCCTCAGGGTGATGGCCAGCTCCGGTTGGCGGATGACAGTGCCCTCGGCGGGCAGCTCGCCGTCGCGTAGAAACAACCGGGCGGTTTCTGCGTCGGCGCGCATGGCTTCGAGCCGGAAGCTGCCCAGGGCCCGATACCGGCTGGTAACGGCAAAACCTTGCTCTGCGGCGTCAATAGCTGGTTGTAGACTCTTGTGCAGGGGTAGATTGCCGTACTGTACGCTAAGCACAACCAGCGCGGCTGGCAGGCCCGGTATACCCGCAGCCCGCGGTCCATTGATGGCCGGATCCCGTTGTACCTCGCCCGCACTGTCACGGTAGAAATCGCGACCAGCGGTCAGCGGCGCAGTCTCGCGGGCATCCAGGAAGGCATATTCGGCCCCAGGCTGGGCATTCTTGCGGAGCAGAAAGAAAACACCGCCGCCGAGCCCCGAACTGTACGGCTCCACTACGCCCAGAGTAGCGGCAACCGCGACGGCGGCGTCAAAAGCATTACCGCCCTGATCGAGGATCTGGTGGCCGGCTGCGGTGGCCATCGGGTGGGCGCTGGCTACGGCCTGTTCTTCCAGGGCTGCGTGGGCAGGCAAGGTACTGCCAAGCAGAATGCATAACAGCAGGGGGATGGCCGCCAGGCGGGGTCGGCGCAGTCTGTATTGCATGGGCTTATTGGCCTGTCAGTATGTGGTATTTCTCCAACAGCTCTTCCTGGCTCTCGACGTGTTCCGGGTCAAGTGGGATGCAATCTACCGGACAGACCTGCTGACATTGGGGCTCGTCAAAATGCCCTACACACTCGGTGCACAGGTTGGGATCGATTACATAGATCTCTTCACCTTGGGAGATCGCATTGTTGGGGCATTCGGGTTCGCAAACGTCGCAATTGATGCAATCGTCGGTGATGATCAGGGACATGTATCGGGAGCTCCGCGTGAAAAACCCGGCGGTCTATTCGTGGTAGCGCTTGATCAGCGCTGCGTTGACGGACGGGTGCACAAACTTGGTGACGTCCCCGTTCAGCGCGGCAATCTCACGCACCAGCGAGGAGGAGATATAAGAATACTGCTCCGATGGCGTCAGGAACAGGCTTTCTACATCTGGAGCCAGGACCCGGTTCATGTTGGCAAGCTGAAATTCGTACTCGAAATCCGATACCGCACGCAGGCCACGTAACAGCACGTTGGCATCCACCTTCTTGACGAAATGCGCTAGCAGTTCGGAGAAACCCACCACTTCCACGTTGGGAATGTGTGCAAGCACCTCGCGGGCCATGTTGACTCGCTCTTCGAGCGTGAACGCGGGGTTTTTCTTGGTGCTGGCAGCAACAGCCACCACCACCTTGTCGAACAGGCGTGCGGCGCGCTCCACCAGGTCGGTGTGCCCCTTGGTGATGGGATCGAAAGTGCCGGGATAAAGAACCGTGTTCATTGCGACTGATCCTGCAACAGTGATTGATGCGCCGATGGTAGCCCAATGCTGTCCCCAGGGCCAACCGGAGCCCTTCCGATAGGCTAGGTCGGGCTCTGCATCCGGGTAGCCAGACTGCTGGCCAGCCTGGAAACCAGGCCATAGATCGATAGCTGCGGGTTGGCGCCGATGCTGGTGGGGAAAAGTGAGCCGTCAAATATCGAGAGATTCTCTATCTGGTGGTGGCGTCCCAGACTGTCGGTCACCGCCCGGGTCGGGTCTTCACCCATGGCGCAGCCGCCCATGACGTGTGCACTGGCCAGGCGTACGTCATAGATAGCGTATTTCAGGCCCTCCACTTGCTGCTTGAAATCTGTCCAGTTGCGGCTCATCTGTCCCTGGCTGTGTACGGGCATCACTGCCTTGGCCCCGGCGGCGAACTGAATTTCGCCCATGGCAAGCCAGGCGCGGCGGGCGCCGTCCCAGATATAATCATCAAGCGGGTAGTCAAGCACCGGGTTGCCATCATCGCGCAGTGCCACGCTGCCGCCCTGGCTGCGCTCATCGAAGCCGTCACGCATCAGCGCGATCAGAATGTTGCTCTGCGCGAGCTTCTGGTTGCGCTCGAAATTGGTCTGTCCATGACCACCGAGCAGCGCCGAAGTAATACTCGGCTGCATGGGCGGTACCTCGAGCTTGAAGCCGATCGGCCCGGTGGTGCCGTTGCTCCACTGGAACTCATCCGAATAGATCGACTGTGGCGCCCCGTAAAAACCATTGATGTCGTTATCGTACTGGGCGACGTTGAAGTTCACCGGATGCAGAAAGGTGCGCTTGCCCAGGCGGCCGTGCGGGTCGGGAGCGCCGGAGCGCATAAGCAGTGCGGGACTGTTGATAGCACCACCAGCCAGTACCACATGGCGGCCGCGCAGGGTAAAGCCCTGGCCATTGGCGAGCGTTAGCCGGTCGTTCATGGCGCGGCACTGGACACCTGTTATCAGGTCACCCTCGAAGACCAGCTTTTCCGCCCGGGCCGTATGGATCAGGGTGGCCCCCTTTTCCAGCGCCGCAGGTATGGTGGTCACCAGCATCGACTGCTTGGCATTGGTCGGGCAACCTGTACCGCAATAGCCGAGGTTCCAGCAGCCGCGCACGTTGCGCGGAATCACCTGCCAGTGCCAGCCCAGGCTCTCGCAGCCAGCACGAATCACGTCGTTGTTGGCATTGGCCGGCACCGCCCAGGGCGCAACGCCCAGGCGCTCCTCCATGCGTGCAAACCAGGGAGCCATACTCCCCGAGTCCAGGTTCTTTACGCCGTGCACATCGGCCCAGTGGGCCAGGGTCTGATCCGGGGTGCGAAAGCTGCTGGTCCAGTTGACCGTGGTGGTACCGCCTACCGTACGGCCCTGCAGAATACCGATACCGCCGTCAGCCGTAGCGCGTGCAGCGCCTTCCTGGTAGAGCTCGGCATAGGCCTTGGCCTCGTCGTTCTTGAAATCACTGGAGGTTTTCAGAGTGCCTTCTTCCACCAGCAGCACCTTCAGCCCGGCCTGGGCAAGAATCTCTGCGCTGGTGCCTCCGCCGGCACCGGTGCCGATGATGATGACATCGGCTTCAAAGGTTTGCTCGGAGTCGAATTCACTGGCATCCAATACCTGCCAGCCGCGGTCAATACCTTGTAGAAATAGATCGGGAACGGGCATGTCGATTTACCTGCAGAGAATCAGATTTGCGGCGGGCCGGGATAACCGGCGGCGGCCCAGGAAGCGGGGGTGGCGTACCAGGCCATCAGAAGCAACTGGCTGAGGGCGTTGTGGCCCTGGCGCAGCATGTCCAGACGGCTATCGCGCCAGCGTTTCAGAAAGGCCTGCACCTCGGCAATTGACGCCTTGTCCCAACTGCCCCAGATGCCGGTCATCGGACCACGTGTAATAGGCATCGACAGCATGCCAAGCAGGTCGGTGACCTGTGTCTGTACCGCTGTGGAGGTCCAGGCCAGAGTGGTGTCCAACTGGTCTATAGCGGCTTGCAGCGTATCCTGGCTGAGCGCTGGATGCGGCCCTACCAGGCCACTCATGATCGCCGCCACCACCGGAATATCCGTATCGCGCAGTACTGAATAACCGACGCCGGGTTGGCTGCTGCTGCAACCGGAAAGGGTGGCTGTCATGCCCACTGTGGCCAGCGTCGCGCTGGCACCCAGACCGAGCTTCAACAGATCCCGCCGGTTGATCCGGGCGGAGTTGATAGAGTTCATTTTCGGCTCCCCGCCATTAACGGATGAACAACTTGTAGACCAGCTTCAATACCGCACCACCATAGGGAGGATAGATAGGCCGCGCGCCATTGAAGCGTTGCTTGATATATATGCCCTTGGCCTTGCTGAAGGTCAGAAAACCTTCATGGCCATGGTAGTGCCCCATGCCCGAGGGGCCGATACCACCGAAGGGCATGTCATCCTGTGCCACGTGGAGGATGGTGTCGTTGATACACATGCCGCCCGCATGGGTCTGATTCATCAGCCGCTCCTGCTCGGGCTTGTCATAGCCGAAGTAGTAGAGTGCCAGTGGCCGCGGGCGGTCTGCTATGTATTCCATGGCATCTTCAATGCGGTCGTAGGGCAGAATCGGCATCAGGGGACCAAAGATCTCTTCCTGCATGATTTTCATGTCGTCGGTGACATCCAGCAGCAGGGTCGGGGGCAGAATCCGCGTGTCGCTGAACTCCTCGTCCTTCGGATTCAGCTCGATGACCCGTGCGCCCTTGTCGCGAGCATCCTGGAGATAACCCTGGATGCGCTGGTGCTGACGGGGATTCACCACCTGGGTGTAGTCGGTATTGTCACGCAGGCTGGGGTAGAGCCGCGCAAACTGCATGCGCAGGGCTTCGATCAGCTCATCAACACGTTCTCGGGGGCACAGCACATAATCGGGGGCCACACAGGTCTGTCCGGCGTTCACGCCCTTGCCGAAGGCGATGCGTTCTGCCGCGTCGGCAATGGGCACATTCTTGGAGACGATGGCCGGTGACTTGCCGCCCAATTCCAGGGTGACAGGGGTCAGGTTCTCCGCTGCTGCGCGCATAACGTGCTTGCCGATACTGGTGGCCCCGGTGAACAACAGGTGATCGAAGGGCAGTTGGGAAAATGCCATGCCCACCTCGGCCTCACCGGTCACCACGGCGACCTGATCCTCGGGGTAGATATCCGCGAGCATCTGCGCAAACACCCTGGCTGTCTCGGGGGTGGATTCGCTCATCTTGATCATCACCCGGTTGCCGGCCGCCAGCGCGCCGGTCAGCGGCCCCATGGCCAGATACAGCGGATAATTCCAGGGTACGATAACGCCCACCACGCCCAGGGGCTGATAGATCACCTTGGCCTTGCCGGGCTGGAAGGCCATGCCAACGTGCCGGCTGGATGGCTTCATCCAGCGGCGCAGGCGCTTGCTCACGTATTTGATTCCCTCAAGGGCGGGCAGTATTTCCGCCAATTTGGTCTCGTCAGCAGAGCGGCGGCCAAAATCGGTGCTGATGGCCCTGATCAGCGGTTCCTGATAGCGCAACAGCGCTGCCTTCAGGGATTGGAGAGTTTCGATCCGTTTGTCTGCCGTGGGCATGGGATCATGACGAAAGGCCGCACGCTGTTGCTTGAACAATAGCTGCATTCGCGAAATCGACTGTTGCTGGTCCTGCATATAAGCAATATCGGCTACCATGGCAACGCTCCGGCAGACCTTTATGGGCCTGTTTTATTTGAGAAAGGGTATTTTTAGAGCAATTGCTCTAAGCTGTCAATGCAACTGCCCGTTCGGTGGGACATCCGAAACATTTTGACACTGAGAGAAGGCATGAAAACCCGCGATCGCATACTCAACGCAAGCCTCCAGCTATTCAACGAGCTCGGCGAGCGCTCGGTAACCACCAACCATATCGCGGTGCATCTGGGTATGTCGCCGGGCAACCTGTATTACCATTTTCGCAATAAGCAGCAGATCATTGCCGAGCTGTTCAGCGCCTATGAGCAACAGGTGGACGCTTATCTGAGTGTGCCGGAGGGTCGGTCGCTGGTCATCGCTGACAAGGCGCATTACCTGGAGTCGATCTTTGCCGGGCTTTGGGATTACCGATTTCTGCACCGGGATCTGGAACACTTGCTCAACAGCGATCCGGACCTGGCTCAGCGGTATCGGGTGTTCTCCCAGCGCTGTGTCCAGAGCGGCCAGAGGATTTACCAGGGCCTGGTCGACGCCGACATTCTCTGTAGCGAGCGCACCGATCCACAGGCATTGGCGACCAACAGTTGGCTGTTGATGACCGGCTGGGTGGGCTATCTGTATACGACGGTGCTGGACCCCGAGCAGCCGCAGCTGACGCCAGATCTGTTGCGGCGGGGCGTCTACCAGGTGCTGGCGCAGGAACGCGGGCTGCTGACCGAGAGCTCGCGAGAGGCCGTGCAGGCCATGCTGGATGATTATTACGTGCCGCTGTGAGGCTGATTACCTACTGCTCAGCAAACCATTGCGGCAGGCGCCGCTCCAGGTAGAAGCGCGGATTGAATGGGGAGCCCTCTACAAAACCGACATGCCCGCCGCCGGGATGCAGCTCGAACCGGGTGCCGGGGGCCAGCTCGCTCTGTTCGGGCAGGCTGTGGGGATAGACAAAGGGATCGTTCAGCGCCTGGATGAGCAGCGTGGGTACGCTGATGGTACCCAGGAAAAAGCGGCTACTGCAGCGACGATAGTAATCCTCGGCGCTGGCGTAGCCATGTAACGGGGCCGTGACACGATCATCGAAATCCCAGAATGAATCCATGCCCTCCAACGAGCCGAGCGCGGCCAGACTGGCTTGCTCGGCTTCGCGCCCCTGGTGGGCAAACAGGCGTTGCTTGTTCCTGACGTAGGCCAGCATGTCGCGCATGAAGCGCGCCTGATAGACCCGTGAAAATCCCAGTTGCAAGCGGTCCGCGCACTGGTCCAGGCGAAAGGGCACAGACACTGCAGCGGCGGCCTCAAGGAGCGAGTCGTTGCCGCGCTCGCCCAGGTATTTCAACAGCACATTGCCGCCGAGGGAGTAACCCGCTGCATACAGGCGTCGGTGCGGGGCGGCTGCGTGCAAGTGGGTAATAACCTCGGCCAGGTCCTCGCTGGCGCCGGAGTGGTAGCCACGGGCCAGGTGATTGGGCTCCCCGGAACAGCCACGCCAGTTCACAGCCACGCTCGGCCAGCCCATCGCGGCCAGCGCTTGCTGCTGACCGAGGATATACAGCGAGCTGGAGCTGCCGGTCAGACCGTGCAGGAGAATCACGCAGGGCTGGTCCGCTGTGTCCGGCCCGTACCAGTCCAGATCAAGAAAGTCGCCGTCGGCCAGGGTCAGACGTTCGCGGCGCCGCTCCAGCGCAGGGGCAGTGCGGCACAGCGGGCCATACAGAGTGGGCAGGTGCCCGCCAGGCAACCATCTGGCGGGGCGGAACGGGGTCATGCGTTGCGTTGCCAGAGGCTGTACCAGACTTGTCCGGCGCGCTTTTCCCGGTGCAGTGACCAGGTGGCAGGCCGTGGCAGCTGGCTTGGCGGGCATTCGCTTTCGGTATAGATCATTGCGTCAGCGCTCAGCCAACCGTTGTCTTCCAGCGCCGCACAGGCTGGCGCTAACAGGTCCTGGCGAAACGGTGGATCCAGAAAGGCGAGCTCAAAGGGCTCCGCAGGCGGGGTAGACAGCATGGCCACAGCGTCCTGCTGGCGTACTTCCGCCCGGTCGCAGTCCAGGGTCTGTAGATGCCCGCGCAAGGTATTGACCACTTCCCGGCTGGTGTCGCCGGCAAGGACCCAGGCGGCACCGCGGGACAGGGCTTCCAGGGTCAGAGCGCCGCTTCCGGCAAAGGGATCCACGCAGCGCGCCCCTTCGATATGGCCACTGAGCCAGTTGAACAGGGTCTCGCGCACCCGGTCCGGCGTTGGCCGCAAGCCGGGCTGCTCGGTGAAGCTGAAACGGCGGCTGCGCCAGTTGCCGGCAATGATGCGCAACTGGCTCTGACGATTGGTTCCGGGCTTCATTGTGCGGACTCCGGCGGCGCATCCGGCACAATAACCTCGTCGGTCGCTTCGGCGTCTTTCAGTGCATTCACTTCGGCCATAACGGGTTCAGGTCCGACTGTCACGATAAGCCGACGCTGCGGATCGATGTGGCGCTGAAAGGCCGCGCGCACGTCCTCAACCTCAAGCTTCTCCACCTGATCAAGAAACAGTTGCATGTGGTTGAGCGGCAATCCGTAAAAACCGATCATGCCCAGTTGGCCAACGATGGCATCATTGCTCGCCGTGGACAGGGGAAACTCCCCCATGATCTGACGCTTGGTGCGGATCAGCTCCGCCTCGGTCGGCCCCTCACTAACGAACTCTTCGAGGGTTGCATCTATCACTTCCAATGCCAGTTCGACCTGATCGTTGCGCGTCTGCATGCCAATCTGGAATGGGCCTGCGGCCTGCATGGGCACCAGGCTGCTGCTGACCGAATAGGACAGGCCACGCTCTTCGCGAATCTGTTCCATCAGGCGTGAACCAAAGCCGGAGCCACCGAGAATCTGGTTGCCCACGTAGAGCGCCGCGTAGTCGGGGTCGTGCCGGCTGATACCCAGTTGGCCGAGGAGAATGTGGGTCTGCTGCGAATTGAACACTACATGCTCATGCCGGGACGTCACCTGATCGGGCTGGGCCACCGCGGCCACTGCCGGGCCCTGGGGTAGGGTGCGGGAAAGGCGACTGGCGATACGCTCCGCCTCTGCTCTGTCGATATTGCCCACCATGGCGATCACCGCATTGCCGGCGGTGTAATACTCTTTGTGAAAGGTGTCCAGGATGCCCGGCGTCAGCAGAGCCAGGCTCTCTGGCTCGCCCGAGGGCAGGCTGCCGTAGGGGTGCTCGGGGTAGAGCCCCGCCCAGAAGGCTTCGCTACCCAGCGCGCCAGGGCTCTGCAGACGCATCTGCAGACTGGCCTGCAGCTGATTGCGCAGACGTTCGAAGGCGTCGGCGGGGAAGCTCGGCTGGCTAACTACACGGGTAAACAGGTCCAGGGCCGGCTGCAGCTTGTCGTGGGCGGTCAGCGTCCGCAGGCCGGTCAGCGCCATATCGCGGTGGGAGCTGTTGTCGTACTGGGCGCCAAGTTTTTCGAAGCCCGCGGCGATTGCGCCGGAATCCATACCCTCGATCCCCTCGTTGAGCATGCCATTGGTAACCATGGCCAGGCCCGGGAGGGTGCCATCGCGGCTGGCGCCGGCAGCGAAGAGTAGCTGCACGTCGAGCATTGGCAGCTCGACGGCCTGCATGAAATAGACACGCGCGCCTTCGTCCGTGGTCCAGTGCTGCAGGTCCAGGCTGCGACGCGCGGGCGCCTTGTCCAGGTTGATGCGCTGCAAGGAGTCCAGCTCAGGTAACGTATCGGTGCTGGCCTCCGAGGGCAGCGCATCGTTCGATTCGGCCGCGGGTGCCTGCTCTGCGGCGGCGGTTTCAATAGCCGGTTCGTCTGGCTTGATCGATTTGCTCAACAACAACGCGAAAACGAGCACCAGCACAACTACGGCCAGCACCCAGCGAACCATGGGTATGGGTTTTGCCGACATCAGTTGGCTCCTTGATTGGCGGGTGCTGCAGATTGCGCTACCGGTGGTGTGGGCAACACATGACCCCGGGTCAGGCGCTCGGGTACCAGGAATTTGCGGGCCACGGCGCTTATCTGCTCTGGCGTCACGGCCTCCAGTGCGTCGGCATCCTGTTCGATCAGTTCCCACGACAATCCGACGCTTTCAAGCTGGCCTATCAGGTTGGCTTGGTGGGTAATGCTGTCCCGTGCGTAGACGTCCTGGGCGATCAACTGGGTCTTGACCCGTGTCAGCTCGGCGGAGTCGGGCGGGTTGTTCTTGAGCTGATCAATTTCGTCCCATAACGCGGCTTCCAGATCGGCCAGGCTCACTTCACGTGACTGGTTGGGCAGGCCGCTGAGCGTAAACAGGGTGTCGCCACGGGTAAATGCGCTGTAACTGGCATTAACCGAGGTGGCCACCGAGCTGCCTCGTTCCAGGCGGCTGGGCAAGCGCGCGCTGTAACCGGCATCGAGTACGCCCTCCAACAGGCGCAGGGCATGAATCTCCCAGGCTTCCTCTGCGGTGCTCAGGCTGGGCACATTGAAGCTCATCAACAGGCTGGGGAGTTGTACGTCGACTTCGATGGTCACATTGCGCTGGGCGCCGCCCGGCAGTTCCAGGGGTGCTTTCTGGGCGGGTAGCTTTCCGGCGGGGATGGGTCCGAAGTAAGTTTCTACCAGGGGCCGGACTTCCTCCAGGGTTACATCGCCGACTATGACCAGAATCGCATTGCCCGGTTGGTACCAGGTGCCATACCAGGCACGCAGATCCTCGATGGTCAGGCGTTCGATGTCATGCATCCAGCCGATTACCGGTTGCTGGTAGGGGCTGGCGATATGGGCCTGGGTCAGAAAGCGTTCGTAGGCAAGGCTGTTGGGGTTGTCGTCCACGCGCAGGCGACGCTCTTCCTTTATCACTTCCATTTCACGCAGAAATTCGTCTTCCGGCAGCCGTGCGCTGTGCATGCGCTCGGCTTCCATCTCCAGGGCAATGGGCAGTTGCTCGCGGCTAAGCACCTGGTAGTAAGCGGTGTAGTCGCGGCTGGTGAAGGCATTTTCCTGGGCGCCCAGGCTGCCCAGCAGTTTGGAGGCTTCCCCCGGCTCGAGGTTCTCGCTGCCCTTGAACATCATGTGTTCCAGGGCATGGGAAATACCGGTCTGACCGGGCGGCTCGTGGCTGCTGCCGACCCGATACCATAGCTGGGAGACCACCACCGGTGCGCGGTGATCTTCACGAACTATCACCTTCAGCCCGTTGTCCAGATGGAACGCGTGGGTGGCCTGGCGCGGCTCCTCGGCAACGGCCGGGAGGCAGGTGAACGCCAGGACAAGTGTCGTAAAAGCGGTTTTCAGCCGTAGCATGCAAGCATCCTGTAGGAACGTACCGCCTGTGGCGGAAGTGGGGTAGGATAACCCAACCTTCAATGCGGCGGTCAAACACCCGCTGCCCGATCCTAGATAGTGAAAGTCAATGTTTGGTTCCAAAGACAAGTCTGATCAGTCCGCTACCCCTAAAGCCGCCCTGGATGGCAACAAGCCCGAGAAAAAGGGTCTGTTTGGCTGGGGCAAGCGCAAAAACGAGAACGCTGAAGCCGAGCCGGCGGCACGGCCAGAAGCTGTCCCGCAGAACAGCGATGAGGCCGCCCGCCAGGTAGCTCAATCGCTGTTTTCCGGCCTGGGCCAGGCGGAAGCCAAAGTCCAGCCCGAGCCTCAGGAGGCAGAGCCGGCGGCCGGCAGCTTCTTCGCGCGGATGAAAGCCGGTCTGTCCAAGACCAGCGGCAACCTGGGCGAGGGCATGGCCAACATGTTCCTCGGCGAGAAAGACATCGACGACGAGCTGCTCGAGGAGCTGGAAACCCGGCTGCTGATGGCCGACGTGGGTATCGAGGCTGCGACCCTGATCATGGAGTCGCTGCAGCAGCGCGTGCGTCGTCGCCAGCTGTCCAATCGCAAGGCGCTGTACAGGGCATTGCAGGACGAACTGGAAACACTGCTCGCTGATGTCGCCAAGCCCATGGTCATTACCCCCGAAAAGCAGCCCTTCGTGATTCTGGTGGTGGGCGTCAATGGTGTGGGCAAGACCACGACCATCGGCAAGCTCGCCAAGCGCCTGCAGAACGAGGGTCGCAGCGTCATGCTGGCCGCCGGTGATACCTTCCGCGCGGCGGCCGTTGAACAGCTGCAGGTGTGGGGTGAGCGCAACAATATTCCGGTGGTGGCGCAACACACCGGCTCGGATTCGGCCTCGGTGGTGTTCGATGCCCTGCAGGCGGCCAAGGCTCGGGGTGTTGATGTGTTGATTGCCGACACTGCTGGCCGGCTGCACAACAAAGACAACCTCATGGACGAGCTGAAAAAGGTCAAGCGGGTAATGAGCAAGCTTGATCCCGACGCGCCCCATGAGATTCTGCTGGTACTCGATGCCGGCACCGGTCAGAACGCCATATCCCAGACCAAGCTGTTCGATCAGGCGGTGGGTCTCAGTGGCCTGGTGCTGACCAAGCTCGACGGCACGGCCAAGGGTGGGGTGATCTTCGCCCTGGCCAAACAGTTCGGCCTGCCCATCCGTTTTATCGGTGTGGGCGAGCAGATAGACGACCTGCGGCCCTTCACCGCACCGGAATTCGTCAAGGCACTGTTTGGGCGTGAGTAGACCATGATTCGTTTCGAGCAGGTCAGCAAACGCTATCCCAACGGCCATATGGGTCTGGATAACCTGAGCTTTCATATAAAGGTTGGCGAGATGGTTTTCATCACCGGCCATTCCGGCGCGGGCAAGAGTACCCTGCTCAAGCTGATCATGTGCATGGAGCGCCCCAGCTCCGGCCAGGTGCATGTGGGCGGGCAGAACCTGCGAGAGCTGAGCGGTGATGACATCCCCTACCTGCGCCGGCAGGTTGGCGTGGTCTTCCAGAACCACCAGCTGTTGTTCGACCGCACGGTGTTCGACAACGTCGCCCTGCCGCTGATCATCAACGGCACGCCACCGGGTGAAGTCGGCCGGCGCGTGCGCGCGGCGCTGGACAAGGTTGGCCTGCTGAGCAAGGAAAGCCTCTATCCCATAGCCCTGTCCGGCGGCGAGCAGCAACGCGTCGGCGTGGCCCGTGCCGTGGTGCACAAGCCAGCACTACTGCTCGCCGACGAGCCGACCGGTAACCTCGACCCGGCACTGTCTGCCGAGATCATGGGGCTGTTCGAGGACTTCAACCGCGTAGGGGTCACGGTCATTATTGCCAGCCACGATCTGCCGCTGATCGCAACACTCGACCACCGCATGTTGACCCTGGATCAGGGTCGATTGCTTCGGGATGGTGAATAGCCATGGCTGACGACAAACAGAAAGCCCCGGCCAGACGTGGTGCAAAGGTGCCCAGTGGTGCGGCGCGTTCAGGCCACAGCTGGAAACATACCCTGCGCAGCTGGTTTGGTAGCCACCGGGACAGCGCGCGGCAGGCTCTGGAGCGTCTGCGTCTCAATCCACTGAGCAGTGCGATGACGATTCTGGTCATGACCATCGTCCTCGCCCTGCCCATGGGTCTGGCCGTGTTGATCGGTCAGGTAGAACGGTTGGGCGTGGACTGGCAACGGGCGGCGCAGCTGTCGGTGTATCTGATCGAGGATGTAGAGACGGCAACCGCGGCGTCTTTGCTGGCTGAGGTGCGCGCTCTGGAGCAGGTTTCCGAAGCTCATCTGCTCGATCCCGAGTTGGCTCTGGCTGAGTTCAAACAGCATTCGGGTATGGGCGATGCCCTGGATCAGCTGGCCTATAACCCCTTGCCGGCAGTGATCATCGTGACGCCCTCGAGTATCGAGGGCGGCGCCTCGACACTCGAACCGTTACGCGATCAGCTGACTGCCCTGTCAGGCGTTGATCAGGTGCAGATTGATCTGCTCTGGATCGAGCGCCTGACCGGTATTCTGGCGCTGCTGGAGCGTTTTACCGGCGGTCTGGCCGTGTTGCTGGTGTTGGCCCTGTTACTGGTCATGATCAATACCATCCGTCTGGCGATCGAAGGTCGCCGTGACGAAATCGTGGTGATCAAACTGGTGGGGGGGACGGATGCCTTCGTCCGACGGCCATTCCTTTACATCGGGGTGCTTTATGGTCTGCTGGCCGGGTTGCTCGCCTGGTTGCTGCTCGCGATTGGCATGGGCTGGCTGAACAATACGGTGCGCGATCTGGCAGAGCTCTATCAGAGCGATTTTGCCCTGACCGGCATGCCGGTTATCGACGGTCTTACCCTGGTTGCCGGCGCAATGCTGCTGGGCCTGGTTGGTGCCTGGCTTGCTGTGGGTCGACATATTGCTGATATTCAGCCGGAATAATTGCAAGACATTGCAGACTGGGGCCCATTCAGCCGCCCGTCGGAGCTGCCCTGCGCGTCGGCTCAGCACGGAACTAGGCCGGGGTTTCATAGTCTTATCTGGCAGTGATACACTCGGCTGTCAATTTTTTGGAGTACAAACATGAGCACTGCCCTGCAGCCCATACATAATCTGGTCCCGGGTGCGAACCTGGAGGCTTATGTTCAGACGGTGAGCAGAATTCCGATCCTCAGTGTTGAAGAGGAGCGGGAGTTGGCTGATCGTTTGTTCTACAACGAAGATCTCGAAGCGGCGCGTCAACTGGTCATGTCGCACCTGCGGTTTGTTGTGCACATTGCGCGCAGTTATTCCGGTTACGGCCTGGCTCAGGCAGACCTGGTACAGGAAGGCAACGTCGGTCTCATGAAGGCGGTCAAGCGCTTCAACCCGGAAATGGGTGTGCGTCTGGTGTCCTTCGCAGTGCACTGGATCCGTGCCGAAATACACGAGTTCATCCTGCGCAACTGGCGCATCGTCAAGGTGGCCACCACCAAGGCGCAGCGCAAGCTGTTCTTCAACCTGCGCAGCGCCAAGAAGAAACTGTCCTGGTTGTCAGAAGACGAAGTCAATGCCGTTGCCGCCGACCTGGGCGTGGTTACCCGCGAAGTACGCGAAATGGAGAGCCGGCTGTATGGCCAGGATCTCGGCTTCGATGGTGCCCAGGACGACGACGATGATGCTGTGGCCTATGCGCCGGTGCACTACCTGGAAGACAAACGCTACGATCCGGCTACCCAGCTGGAATCGGCTGACTGGACTGACAGCTCTGTTGCCCAGCTGCAGAATGGGCTGGAGCAACTCGATGAGCGCAGCCGCGATATTCTCTATCAGCGCTGGCTGGCTGAAGAAAAGGCTACCCTGCACGAACTGGCGGCCAAGTACCAGGTGTCGGCTGAACGTATCCGCCAGCTGGAAAAGAACGCCATGAACAAGTTGAAGAAGAATCTGGACAGCGAAGACGCTGCCTGATTCTGTTATCCGCCTGACCGGTCACGTCAAAGGCATCCCTAGGGATGCCTTTTGTGTTTCTGGCCCCCCAGCGCGGCAACCGGCATAATCCCGGCATAAATAATAATCTGTCAGGAGCATCGAATGAGTTTTCGCCCCCGCGCCGGCATGGCCACCCTGTTCAGTCTGGTAGTCATCGCCCTGTTTTTCCTCGTCACCTGGGTCATGGATCAGCGCGAGCCTGAACCCATGCAGTGGCAGGAGCGTTACCAGCAATCGATCTGGACTCCCCTGCGCGAGGGTGACCTGACCCTGGCCGGTGTCGACAAGCCGTTAGGCGTGGGCCGGTTATGGATGGTCAGTGTCGAGGATGAGCCTTTGCTGGTCAGCCGCTATGTGATCCAGAGCGACGAGCTGAACTGGCGCGTGCAGGCGGTAATCGAGTTGGATACTGAGCGCATGGCCAGCCTGATCAAGGCGCAGGACTGGACGGCCGGCATGCGCGATCAATCTGTGTCGCCTTCGGTCGGTGCCGCCCTGGCTGGTCAGCCGGTGGAGCGGATCAGTCTGATTCCCTCCGAACCGGTAGCAATCAAGCGCATTGTCGGCACTCTGGGTGAACCCGATATGCGCATGGATGTGAGTGAGGGCAACCAGGCCTGGGTTTACGGCCGCATGGGCGCCGTGGTTGCTGTCAGTGGTGACCAAGCCCATTCGATCATGTTCGGCTTGCAGGGCGCCCGCTAGGGCAAGTCAGGCTTTATCCGCTTAGACGTCCAGGCGGTTGCGCCAGTAACGCAGGGTCAGCCATTGCGGCAGTGGCTGGCCCTTCTGCATCTCGCGCAGATAATGGCTGCCGCCCAACTGTCTGGATTGGTTTTGAATCCAGGACGCCCGGCGCTGTACGTGTGCCGGCGGGCTTGCAGCACGCCACTCCCGTGGATTAGGCAGCACCGCAGCCAGCAGGCTCGCCTGGCGATCAGAGAGGTAGCTGGCGCCCACGCCGAAATGCTCACGGGCTGCTGCATCCACACCAAATACGCCGCGATCCCATTCGGCAATGTTGAGGTAGACTTCGAGAATACGCTGCTTGGGCCAGAAGACTTCGATCCAGAGGGTGAACCAGACTTCCAGACCCTTGCGGACCCAGCTGCGCCCGGACCAGAGAAACTGATTCTTGGCTACTTGCTGGCTGATAGTGCTGGCGCCGCGCACACTACCGCCCTGGCGATTGTGCTCTACTGCGGCCTTGATGGCCTCAACGTCAAAACCGTAATGCTCGGCAAAGCGCTGATCTTCGGCGGCAATCACCGCCATTTTCATGCTGTCGGGTATGCTGTGGTACGGCACCCAGTCTCGCCGGATCTCATAGGGGGTGTCATCGCCACGGTGCTCGATCCAGCGCTCGACCATCAGCGCCGAGCCGGGAGAGGGTATCCAGCGCAGTGCGATGACCGGAAGCAGGCTGACCAGCATCAGAATCAGCACCCACTTGGCGATTTTGCGCAGCACTAACTTGATCATTCACGGGCCCTTCACAGCGTTGGCCCGCAGTATAGAACGGAGTATTCAACCATGGCCAAACTATTGCTTTTACTGGCGTCCTTCAGTGGTTTTACCGGGGTGGCCCTCGGTGCATTCGGCGCCCATGGCCTGCGTGACAAACTCCCGGAGAATCTGCTCAATGCCTTCCAGACCGGGGTGCAATACCAGCTCTGGCACACCGCTGCGCTGATGGGCATTGCATTGTTACTGCTGCGCTGGCCGGAAAGTACCCTGTTCAAGGTCTCAGGGGGGCTCTTGGTGCTTGGCATTTTGCTGTTTTCCGGCAGTCTCTACGCCATGGCACTCAGTGGGATCGGCAGGCTCGGCATCATCACCCCCTTTGGCGGCTTGTCCTTCCTGCTGGCCTGGTTGTGCCTGGGTGCCGGAGTATGGCGTCATCTGTGAGGCGTTGAGCATGGTCAGCCCCGCCGTGATCACGTTACAATAGCGCTTTCCCGATGACCCCCAGCCCCCGAGAAGCCCATGCAGATTCAACTGAATGGCGACCCTTTCGTCCTTGACCGCGCAATGACCCTGACTGACCTGATCGAGCATCTGGGTCTGAGCGGCAAGCGTCTGGCCATCGAGCTGAATCTGGAGATCGTGCCGCGTAGCGAGCACAGCCAGACTTTCCTGGCCGAGGGTGATCGGATCGAAATCGTCCATGCCATTGGCGGCGGCTAGGCTGCCCTGCGGAGAACCCATGACAGATCTGAATCAGGACGCCTTCACCATTGCCGGCGTGCAGTACGGCTCACGGCTGCTGGTTGGCACCGGCAAGTACAAGGATATGGAAGAGACCCGCGCGGCCATCGAAGCCTCGGGTGCAGAAATCGTCACCGTTGCCATCCGGCGCAGCAACATCGGCCAGAACCCCGATGAGCCCAATCTGCTGGATGTGATCCCGCCAGACCGTTACACCATTTTGCCCAATACCGCCGGCTGCTTCACCGCCGAAGACGCCGTGCGCACTTGCCGCCTGGCCCGTGAGCTGCTGGATGGTCGTAACCTGGTAAAGCTGGAAGTACTGGCCGACCAGAAGACCCTGTTCCCCAATGTGATCGAAACCATCAAGGCGGCAGAAGTGCTGATCAAGGACGGCTTCGATGTGATGGTGTACACCAGCGATGACCCAATCATTGCCCGTCAGCTGGCGGAAATGGGCTGCGTGGCTGTAATGCCACTGGCCGGCCTGATTGGCTCGGGCCTGGGTATCTGCAACCCCTACAACCTGCGCATCATTCTCGAAGAAGCCACGGTGCCGGTGCTGGTCGATGCGGGTGTGGGCACTGCCTCCGACGCAGCCATCGCCATGGAGCTGGGTTGTGCAGGCGTATTGATGAACACCGCGATTGCCCACGCGAAACAGCCCGTGCTGATGGCCGAAGCCATGAAGCATGCGGTACTCGCCGGCCGCGGTGCATTCCTCGCCGGCCGGATGGAACGCAAGCTTTACGCCAGCGCCTCTTCGCCGCTGGCCGGCACCTTTTTCTGAACGAGAGCTACATGTCCGAGACCCCAACCGATAACCCGTCCGACGATCTGGCAGATGATGCTGAAAATGAAATGATTGAGGGCGCTGAAGCCGTCGAGGAGGGCGCAGCGCCCCCCCGCCGCGCGATTCGCAGCTTCGTGATGCGCGCCGGACGTATGACCGAGGCGCAGAAACGCGGTATCGATCTCGGCTGGCCGCGCTTTGGCCTGAACCTGAATCAGGGCCCACTGGATCTGGACACCCTCTTCGGTCGCCAGGCCCCACGTACCCTGGAAATCGGCTTTGGCATGGGGCAGTCCCTGCTGGAAATGGCGCAAGTTGCTCCCGAGCAGGACTTTATCGGCGTCGAAGTGCATCCCCCAGGTGTGGGCTCGCTGCTGAACGGCGTGCTCACTGAAGGCGTCAGCAACCTGCGGGTATTTGACTGTGACGCCATTGAAGTGCTCAACCAGTGCATCCCCGATGGCAGCCTGGACCGGGTGCTGCTGTTCTTCCCTGATCCCTGGCACAAGAAGAAGCACAACAAGCGCCGCATCGTGCAACTAGCCTTTGCCGAGCAACTGCGTAACAAACTAAAGATCGGCGGCATCTTCCATATGGCCACCGACTGGGAAGCCTACGCTGAGCACATGCTGGAAGTCATGAGCGCCGCGCCGGGTTACCGCAATCTGGCCGAAGACGGCACCTACGTTCCCCGCCCGCAAGAACGACCCATCACCAAGTTCGAGCGCCGCGGCGAGCGATTGGGGCATGGGGTCTGGGATCTGAAGTTCGAGCGGGTGGAGTGAGTCCGCGTCTGCCCTGATTGTCATGGGGCAGGAATTTGCGCGTATCGCAGCTGGATGCGCGCCAGCTCTCCCGCCTCGCGTAGCTGCTCCAGAGCCTCGGCCCAGGCAGCTACTACCTCATCCTCACTATCCCGGCTGAACGCAATGTACAGCGAGGCGCGATAGATCTCGATGGGAATCTGGCGCAGGGTGTCGGGCGCGATGTCCAATTGGCGAGAATAGTAGTCCACCCCGCCATCGGTGTCGCCGATGATGATGTCGGTGCGTCCGGCTATTAGCATGCGGTAAAGCTGTTGGTTCTTGGTGGCGCTTTTGTCCAGATTGTCGAACCCCAGAGACTCCAGTAAATCTGGAAGCAGGCCAGCATTGCGCGTGGTGATCCGCGGGGCGTTCATCAGTTGTGCCAGGGAATATATCTGCTGCGGGGCGCTGGCCAATTGGTAGGGATGAATGGAATCCTCGACGATAGGTCCCACCCATTTGTAGAGCGGCTCGCGTTCTGCCGTGCGAAATAGTGAATACATGATTGTGCGCGGCTGCTCGTTTAAGGCGCGTGTGGCCCGCATGCTGGGCAATACTTCCACCTTAAAGTTATCACCGGTCAGCGCCATGATTGCCTGCACGATGTCCGTGGTTATACCCGCGAGCTGATCGTTTTCCAGGTAGTTGTACGGCGCCCACTCCTCGGTAACGATCTGATAATGCTCAGCTCTGGTAATGGTGCTGATTACCAGAACGAGTAGCCCTGCTGTAAGTGTTGAAAATTTCACAGGTTCGGCCTGGTCGTCTGTGAGTTGTTGAAAGGGGGCTTTGACCAAAGTGATAATCCAAGCATAGACCCTGGAGCAAGCCAGAAAGGCCCTCTGATCAGTGGAAAGGAGACAACTTGTAACGTCATGGCCTGAAAATGATTGATACGACGGCTAAATGTTGCGGTCAATCTCCCTTGCCCACCTGATTTGATGCCAAAGACGAGCGCATCAGCGATGCCGACGAGATCAAGCGCCTCAACGCTCTAGCGGTACCTCCGGCTTATACCGTGGTCTGGATCTGCGCCGACCCGCGCGGCCATCTGCAGGCCACCGGCCGCGACGCCAAGGAACGCAAGCAATACCGCTACCATCCGCGCTGGCGTGAAGTGCGCGATATCGACAAGTACTCGCGCCTGCAGGAGTTCGGCAAGGCGTTGCCGAAACTGCGCAAGAAGCTGGAAACGCAACTCGCCGATCCAGGCTTCAGCCGCGAAAAGGTCCTTGCCGCGGTCGTCATGCTGCTGGACGCCACCCTGATTCGTGTAGGCAACAGCCAACACGCCAAGGACAACAAATCCTATGGCCTGACGACTTTACGCACCCGCCATGTGGACGTCGCCGGCAGCGAGATTCAGTTCCATTTTCGCGGCAAGAGCGTTATTGAGCACGAAGCCAGCGTCAAGGATCGACGCCAAGCCGCGAGGGCGCAAGGGACTCAAAGCCGAAGAGGTGGCCTTGGCGACTTTTCTGGAGTGGCCGAGGCTGATTTGGCGGGGGAGGCTGAGGCGGGGTAGGCCGATAGGCGGCAAGTATTCCACTGGTGCTATAGCCCGCTGTCTCTTCTGAATGACCCGTTTTTCAGAAAATGTACGGTTTGCTCAATAGCTGTTTCGTTTCTCATCAGAAAAGGGTGGGTTGCCGGTAAAGCGATAAAGTCGGTCATGCCTTCGACTTTGGTGGCTTCAACCGACACCTTGCCATCGTTCGGATTGGGCAGGAACGTCGACAGTATCAAATTGATGCTCTGCGTGCCGGCAATCACCCCGAGCTCGAATTTCACCGGCCCGAGGGACTTGGGCGCATCAGTGCGGTCGGTGCCAAGCTGCATGCCGGCAGGGCCGTTCAGCCACTCGAAGCCCGGCGTCTCCCGCAAATTATCCACCACCTCGCTACCCTGGTTTGGCGGTCCCAACATGACTACGCGCCCTATCTCGGCGTTTTCATGCTGCGCCATATAGGCGCGTACAAGAATGCCGCCAAGCGAGTGGGTGACGAAATGGATCCTGGTTGCGCCCGCTGCGGTGCACGAGCCAAGGCCTTCTCCCACAGCCTTGTTGGCCAGTTCCCCAACGGAGTGCTTGCGAGACGGGTAATCTATGTTTTCAACCAGATAGTTTTCGGCCAACAGCGCCGCTTCCAGCTTGCCCATGGAGTCAGCGGTGCGCGCCAGGCCGTGCAGCAGAACCACACATTCCACCGCCTGAGCTGAGCCGCATAGCAGGCACAGAGTAAGGAGAGAGCAAAGCTGCTTCCAACGATCTCGATTCATCGGTTTATAGCGCCCAGCGTACCGGGCGGTCCTCTAGTGTGATCGGTCCTTTGAAAGCCATAGTATCGCGCCTTTCGATCCCCACAAGCGGCCTCGCCAAGCTCCGCTACTTTTCTAGTGCCATTGCGCGTGCTATATCTACCCCACTGGCCAAGCTCGCTTGACAGCACTCCCTCCTATTTTGGCAAGGACTGCCGACAATCTCGCTTGTGTGTATTTTTATCGTCCGGACAGACGTGGTGCGTGTGCTTGTGCGCGTAGGTCGGGCGGTAGCCTGCCAGAGGCCCACCATGGGTCGTTCTGAGCGCCTTGCCCGGGCAGTAGTACAGGAATGTAGAGAATAATTAAAAAAGGGAAATGAGATGAGTGACTCTGCTATAGACAGCTTTCAGGTGGTGTATTCAGGCGTCCTGCCCGGTTTTAGCCATACGGACGTACGCACGGCAATGGCCAAACTGTTCAAGACCACCGAAGAGAAAGCCGAACGGATTCTTGCCAGCAATCGCGCCGTGATCAAAGCGGGTATTGATCAGGCCATGGGGGAGAAATATCTGGAGAAGCTGTCGAGTATTGGTATCGCTGCCCAGTTGAAACCCGAGCCTGCGATAGTAGCTATAACCTCAGACGCTGCAACCACTTTCACGGCGGCTGTAGCTGGGGGCGGTGGCGAGCGAATCTCCACCAATGCTGGTGCTGCAACAAAACATAAAGCCGAAGAGCACGTGCCTTTTGTCTTTACCGGTAACGGCTTCGAGTACTTCAAGATCTGGATCGTCAACATTCTGCTATCCGTTATCACCCTGGGTATTTATTCTGCCTGGGCCAAGGTACGCAACAAACAGTACTTCTACGGCAATACGCTGCTTGATGGCGCCAGCTTTTCCTATACGGCCAATCCGGTCAAGATTCTGATTGGACGCATCATCGCCTTTGTCTTTTTCGTTGTTTACGCCGTGGCGGGGGAGCTGAGTATTGTCGCGGGTATCATAATGGCTGGGTTGTTATTGGTGATAATGCCCTGGGTGATCTGCAAATCGCTGCGCTTCAATGCCCACTACAGTCGATATCGCAACGTGCCTTTCGTGTTTCACGGTCGCATGGGTGAAGCCGCCATGGCGTTTCTGCTTTGGCCGCTACTCGGCGCTATTACGCTTGGCATCTTGATGCCCTATGCCTATTACCAGCAGCAGAAATTCATCTATAACAACCACAGTTACGGCACGGCAGATTTTGATTTCAGGGCCACTGTGGGCGCGTACTACGGTATTTTCCTGTTGATACTCGGCATTTTCGTGGTGGGAGGCATCGCCGCCTTTTTAGCTGGCATGGTGCTGCCGCCGCTGGCGTTCCCGGTGATTGCAGCGATGTATCTGGTGGTTTTCGCCTACTTTGTCGTGGCCACCAGCAACCTTAACTACAACAATATCCATGTGCGCGAGCACCGCTTCAAGGCCCGGTGGAAGGTGCAGTCCTACTTCTGGCTGATGTGTACCAATACCCTGGGTATCCTCTTCACCCTGGGCTTTTTCATTCCTTGGGCTCGTGTGCGCACTGCTCGTTACAAAGCCAGGCATACCAGTGTGTTGGCAGTGGGCGACCTGGATAGCTTTGCCGCTGCCGAGCGCGATGCGGTGGGTCCGGTGGGTGAGGGTATGGGCGATCTGTTTGATATCGAGGTCGGCTTCTAGTGAGTTCTGCAATGCAGCCTATAGCGGGTAGCTGGTTTATGGCGGGCCAGGCTCGCCGTGAACCGGCCGAGTTGGCGGTGGATGGATCCGGTGTGGCGCGCGTTGTCTCTCAGGGAGAAGGCCGCGAGCTGGCGCGGGTGAACGCCGCCGAGCTGGATGTCAGCTCGCGGCTCGGGCAGACGCCACGGTTTGTGCGTCTGCCCTGTGGCGGCGTACTGGAAACCGATAACAATGATGCGGTAGACGAGCTGATGCATCAGTGGCAGCCCCGCCGTTTCCTGGGCTGGATTCACAAGCTGGAAAGTCACTTGCCCTTTGTGATCGTCACCGCATTGCTTGTGGCGATCTTAGCCTGGGCCAGTGTTTTTCACGGCTTGCCGGCTGCCGCTGAGCGCATGGCCCACGCTCTGCCAGCTGAAACACTCAACACCATTTCCCGGGAAACCCTGGCGCTGATGGACAGGCTGTACCTGAAGCCCAGCGAACTCTCCGCCGCAAAGCAGGCTGAACTGCAGGCTGACTTTGCCCCGGTCCTGGCCGCCTATCGGCAATTGCCGCTCAAGGTTCTGTTTCGCCAGGGTGGCGAGCGCGTAGGCGCCAATGCCTTTGCCCTGCCCGATGGCACCATGATCTTTACCGATGAAATCGTGACACTGGCACAGCGCAACGAGGAGCTTGTGGCGGTGTTAGCGCACGAAGTGGGTCATATTCATCATCGCCATAGCCTGCGCGCCATGATCCAGAATAGTGTGATTGGTATTGCCTATCTGATGGTGGTGGGCGACGCCTCGGCAGTGGGCGACCTGTTTGTCGGCTTACCCGTAGTGGCGGCGACCCTGGCCTATTCCCGCGACCACGAACTGGAAGCGGACCGCTTTTCCGTTGCCTACCTCGACCGTCAGGGCATCGAGCGCCAGGCGTTCGTAAATATTTTGCAGCGGATGAACGACAGTGCCCAGTGCCGCGAACTGCTCAGTGAGCAGGATGGCATAGCTGTTGATGAGCTGTCCGAGAGTGAGCGCCTGGCATTGTGCGGGGAGTTGCTAGCTGAGGGAGGTAAGTCCAAAGACAGCATCTGGAGCGACTACTTTTCCACTCATCCGGCCATGCAGGAGCGGTTGGAACGGTTTGTTGAATATCCATTCGTGGATAGATGATGTGGGAAAATGGTGGTCGGTAGAAATGCTTACCAGGCCCCGTGCATAAATGTGTCCGGTTCGTCCGAATCAGAATCGATAGTCCCAACCCATTGCCGGGCCTTGCAGGGCGGCGTCGAAGGCAAAGTCTGATGAGGTATAGTCCACCGCAAGCCTCCGGTAAGCTAGCAACAGTGCGCTTCGATCAGTGAGCTTGTAGCCAAGCGCTCCCATTAGATCGGAGCTGAATCTGGAGCCAACATCAAAACCGCCAATCATTGCCCAGCCGGTAAAATAGGTTCGTTCACCAAGATGGTAGGTGCCTTTTATCCCCACGATGGGGTCGATCCAGCTTTCCTCGTCGCGTCCGTCTACAGAAAACAGATTGCCGAGACTGACATTGATGTCTGTTTGTAGCCCCCAATAACGGGCGCCACCGACGACGTCCATGTATCCGTGGTCGTTATCGATCGCGCGATACTGCCCCGCAAGCATGAATGTCGCCGCCTTGACCTTGGCTTGCGCATCAACCTCAATGCCGACAGGCGTGGGGATACGACCTGATTCGCTCAGACTGACATACAGCAAGTCAGTCAACACACCGTAGCGCCCACGTCTTGCTTCGAATGCCAGCATTGCACCGGCATCCAGGCCTTCAAGTACGTCGCTGAAGTTTTTGCTGACATCTGCGCGGCGCGAAAATTTGCCCACCTCACCCTCGAGCCCAGCGCCCCAAAGGTATGGTGTCACGCGATAACGCCATTGGCTCTCATCGATACGCTCATGTTCTGTTGTCACAGCCGCTGTGGCACTTAAAGAAAGCGCAGAGGCCAGTACGCCACCGAGTAATCCGCGTAAAACTGTTGTTTTTTGCATAGCTTACTTCTGCCAACAAGTTAATGGAGTTGAAGCCTGGTTGTTCCTGAAAGGGATCTCTGGGCGCATGCACGAGTCAGGGTAAGGTCTTGTTATCTGCCGATTAAATTTTGTAATAGGCAAGCAATTCGCGCAGTTTTTCTGCCAGTAAGGTGAGGTTTTGGCTGGCATCTTGCGTCTGTTGAACCAAGTCGCCATTCTTGGCTGCCTCGTCACTGATGCTCAACACGTTGCGATTGATGTCCTCGACAACATGGCTCTGCTCTTCAGCCGCGCTGGCAATTTCAGTGTTTACCTGGCTGATACGGGTGATAGCTTCCAGAACATCATCGAAAGCTTCGCCTGCATCTTTCGCCGCCTCGGCATTGATAATAGCTATCTTGCTGTTTTCTGACATCATTTCGGAGGAGCGATTCACACCCTGTTGCACCCGTTCGATCATGCTGCGGATTTGCTCGGTGGAGGCTTGCGTTCTTTGCGCAAGCGAGCGGACCTCATCAGCTACTACGGCAAAGCCCCGCCCCTGTTCGCCTGCACGCGCAGCTTCAATGGCGGCATTGAGCGCCAGTAGGTTAGTTTGTCCGGCAATATTTACAATAACTTCCAAGACTGTGCCAATGTCCGTGCTAGCGGAAGCAAGGTCATCTATAACTTTCATGGAAGATGAGATGTCATGTGCCTGGTTTTGAATGCTCCTGATCGTCGATTCGAGGGAGTTCCTGCCTTCCAGTGCCTGTGAGCTGGCCCGGTTCGCAGCATCTTCGCCAGTTGCTGCGCTTTGCGCGACACTTTGTGCGGTCAGGCTCATCTCATGCATGGCCGTGGCCACCATTTCGGTTTCACGATTTTGGTTATTGATTGATTCATTCGAGCGTTCCGCTACTGTCGCCAGCTCGTTAGCCTGCACCAGCAGGGTATTGGCTGATTCAAGAGCTGCACGCATTGTGTGCTGCATGCGATCAAGCAGGCGATCAAAGGCACGAGCTAACACACCTAATTCATCCTTGCTGGTACTGTTGAACCGTACGGTCAGGTCACCGTTGCCATCGGCAATATCTTCGATCGTTGCAATGGTTGCATTCAGGGGGCGACTTATAATCAGTGTCATCATCAGACTGATGCAGAGCGCCAATATGAGGCCTGCTAGCGTGATCATAACGGCCATGGAAAGGGAGCTGGTGAGCACCAGTTGGCGTAGCTCGGATTTGGAATAGGCTGTAATGATCTCGTAGCCCCAGGGTGTATAGGCATGGGTTTCAATGTGCCATTGCTGGCTGGCCTCCCCGATCGCTTTGGTAATAGCATCTTCAGATACGTGATCAGAATGCATCCTCAGCGTGCCTTTCGGGTCACGCAAGGCCACAAAACCTTGCTCCAGAATTCGTGAGTTCGATATCGCTTCAGACGAGGCGCTCAAGTCAGCGGAATAGCCGACGTACCAGATTCCGAGTGTATTGCCTTGCGCATCTTTGATGGGCTCATAGCCGGTCAGGTAGGGCATGCCCAATATGTCAACCTGGCCATAAAAAGCGTTGCCTTCCAGAATGGCATTAATTGCCGCACCGTTGGGATCGAGTTGCGTACCTATGGCGCGCTGCCCATCTCGCATCACGTTGGTAGAAACTCGTACGAAGTTGTTACCTTGGCGAGAAAAGAGAGTTGCAGTCCCGCCCATAATTTCCGTAACCCATCCACCAGCGCGAAGTTGTTGGCCTGTGGTTGACCGCCCAGCTGTAACTCCGGTGGCGAAGCAGTGCCCACACTGACAGGCTGACCAAGCGACGGGTCGCCTATGGTCATGCCGCGTTGAATCAGTAGCTGCATGCTGTTTTTTACGCGCTCACTCATGATTGAATCAGTCAACCCCAAGAGCCTTGCTGCCTCATTCTTTCGGTGGGTTGCTTCAGCTAGTGCTTGATCATGAATCCACTTGCCTTGCGTTACAGAGCTGAAAATCACGGTAGCGGCGATGAATGAGAGCAGTACCACTGTCAGAGTCAGGACGAATTTTTTTCTGAGTGTCATTTGTGAGCGTCCCTGGTTGGAATAGCACTGATTATTACCCCGTTCACCGTATTCACAACGTTCTAATAGAATTAATTTGCGCAAAAGTGTTTCTCACCTTGCGCTGCACAAATACCTCATGGAAAAAATGGCCTGGGGTACTTGGGGAGCAGTTCAGATGAATATCAATTCAGGAGGGGTGAACGTTAGACATGTCTATCAACCTTTGTTTGTATTGCGCTTCCGGTTTTACTCGCCGTCCGCCAAGTTATTGCCATATCAACCGATCACCCCTATCTATTGGCCCAAATGCACCCGCCGAGAACCTGCGCTCTCCCCTAAGATAGGCATACAAAAATAAGGGGGTAAGCATGAAGAAGTGGATTATCTCGATCGTCATTTTGCTGTTGGCGGGAGGCGGCGTTTTTTGGGCTACGGCTGACCAGGACATGCGCAGGCTGGTGCTGAACCTGCCTACCAATTCCGATGTGCTGTTCTGGTCTACGCCAGAGCGTGATGCTGCTTTTCGGGCTATGGACCGCTTGCCTGTTTTATCCGAGTCGCGCGTTATCGCCGCCGGTAACAATGCCTATCCGTTGCCTGAGGGTGCGCCGCTGGATATTGGCATGGACGTGGATGCCTTTATGGCCTCGCAACGCGCCGCGGCGCTGGTGATTGTGCATGACGGCAAGGTACGCCTTGAGCAGTATGGCCTGGACTTCGGGCCCGATGGCCGCTGGACCAGTTTCTCCGTGGCCAAATCCTTTACCTCGACCCTGGTCGGCGCCGCTATCAAGGATGGCCATATCAAGAGCATCGATGACATGGTGTCGGCGTACATTCCCGGCCTTGAAGGCTCTGTTTACGACAATGTCACCATCAAGCAGTTGCTGACGATGACATCCGGTGTGAAATGGAATGAGGATTATGGCGACCCCCAGTCGGACGTGGCCCTGTTTTCCGACCACAAGCCCGAGCCGGGTGTCGATGTCACCGTGAGCTACATGCGCCAGCTGGAAGCCGAGGCGGAGCCGGGTACCAAGTGGGTGTATAAAACCGGTGAGACCAACCTGATTGGCGTTCTGGCCAGTTCGGCCGCCAACAAACCGCTGGCGCAGTACCTTTCCGAGAAAGTCTGGAAGCCCTTTGGCATGGAGCAGGACGCGACCTGGCTATTGGGGTCCACGGGGCATGAAATCAGTGGGTGCTGCATCCAGGCTGCCACACGCGACTACGCTCGATTCGGGCTGTTCATCATGGGTGGCGGCATCGCTGATGGCGAGCAGGTACTGCCGGAGGGCTGGATCGCCGAGGCGACCACCAAGCAGGCGGACATTGGTGCCCCGGGGCATGGCTACGGTTATCAGTGGTGGACGCTGGATGATGGCGCCTACATTGCGCAGGGTATCTTCGGCCAGGGTATTTTCATCGATCCCCAGCGGAAGCTGGTAATTGCCTCGAACGGCAACTGGCCCCAGGCTACTGATATGCAGGGTGGTACTCAGGGTGAAGAGCGTCTGGCGTTTTTCCGGCAGGTGCAGGCGGCTATTGATCGGGAGCTTGAGCGCTAGTTCAGGCATATTAGTGCGCCCGAGGAGGGGGCGCAGGAGACAAGCTTTGCTTCCCTGCGCCTCTCGCAAAAAGGAGATAGATTTATTGAGTGCTAATTGACCGGCATCAGCTCATCAGACCTTCGCATAGATCAACCAGCTTATGAAAGCCGCAAACGGCGCAAGCAACACGAGGCCGCCTACCAACAAAGCAAAGCCCCAGGCATAACCGCTTTCGCCTTCGAATCTGCCGCCGCTGAAAAGCTTCAGCACGCCAACGCCGATCCGATGGCATACAACGTTGACTAGAAAATCGAAAATAACGTCCATTGCTTGTTTCAAGACCTCTCGCTTCCTGCATCCACCCCAACAATACCCCCACATACGCTTTCGTAACACAACTGGTGGCTGTGACCGGTCGGTTCTACACTGGGCGGCACATGATCAACAGGGAGTACCCGCATGTCTTATGAAACACTCGATTACCAGGTAGAGGACGGCATTCTGACGCTGACCCTTAACCGCCCCGACCGCATGAATGCATTCAATGGCGCAATGTGTCGCGAGTTGATTGCGGCCTTTGATGCGGCCGATGCTGACGATGCTGTACGTGTGATTGTGGTGACGGGTGCGGGCAAGGCGTTTTGCGCCGGAGCGGATCTGGAGAAGGGTGGTGATACCTTCAACCGTCACAAGCGCCAGGGCGAACCGGAAGGCGATACGCTGCGTGATGGTGGCGGCACGGTATCGCTGCGGATCTATGAGTGCACCAAGCCGGTGATCGGGGCGTTCAACGGTGCGGCGGTGGGTGTGGGCGCGACCATGACCTTGCCGATGGATATTCGCATGGCGTCGACCAAGGCGAAGTTCGGCTTTGTGTTTGCCCGTCGCGGGATCACCATGGAGGCCTGCTCCAGCTGGTTCCTGCCGCGCCTGGTAGGCCCGATGCAGGCAGCCGAGTGGGTGTATACCGGTCGTGTTTTCAGTGCCGAGGAGGCGCTCAAGGGTGGTCTGGTCCGCAGTCTTCATGAACCCGACGAGTTACTGCCGGCAGCCTACGAGCTGGCGCGGGAAATTGTCGATAATACCTCCGGCATGTCCGCGCTGCTTAACCGTCAGTTGATGTGGCGCATGATGGGCGCGGATCATCCGATGGAAGCGCACAAGGTAGATTCGCGGGCGATTGCCTTCATGGGCGAGTCTGCAGACGCCCAGGAAGGAGTACAATCCTTCCTCGAGAAACGTCCGCCGCAGTTCAAGTTGAGCCCGAGCAAGGACCGCCCCCCATTCTACCCCTGGTGGGACGAGCGCCCCTTCAAGTAAGGGCCGCCACTCACCCAGGTACAGAGGAGTCCGCCATGAGCCGTCATTTCGAATCCGCGACCGGTCTGTGTGAAAACCGCGATCCAGCGACCGAAGGCTTTGTGTTCAACCAGACCATGCTGCGCATCAAGTCACCGGAGGTCACTCTGGATTTCTACACGCGGATCATGGGCATGACGTTGGTCAAGAAGCTGGATTTCGAGCAGATGCAGTTCAGCCTGTATTTTCTGGCTGCGATCGACAGTAAGGATCTGGGATTGTGGTCGGATGATCCGCAGGAGCGGCTGGTACAGACCTTCGGCCGCCCGGCCATGCTGGAGCTGACCCATAACTGGGGCACCGAGAGCGATGCGGACTTTGCCTACCACAATGGTAACGATGAACCGAAGGGCTTTGGCCACATCGGTTTTGCGGTGCCCAATCTGGAGGTCGCCTGTGAGCGTTTCGAGGGGCTGGGTGTCAGCTTCGTCAAGCGGCCGCAGGATGGCAAGATGAACAACATTGCCTTTATCCGCGACCCGGACGGCTACTGGATCGAGCTGTTCACGCCGGGGGATTTGCGGGGAGCTTTCAGCTGACAGCTCGGATGAAATCTCGCCTGACTTTTCCATAGGCATAAAAAAACCGGGCGCTGTAAACAGCGCCCGGTTTCGTTTGTCGCTGGATCAGACCAGATCGAAACGATCTGCGTTCATCACCTTGGTCCAGGCTTTGACGAAATCCTTGACGAATTTCTCCTTGGCATCGTCTTGGGCGTATACCTCTGCGTAGGCGCGCAGTATCGCATTGGAACCGAATACCAGGTCGACCCGGGTGGCGGTCCACTTCACTGCACCGCTCTTGCGATCGACGATATCGTAGGAGTTCCGGCCGGTGGGCTTCCAGGTGTTGCGCATGTCGGTCAGGTTGACGAAGAAGTCGTTGCTCAGCACACCCTCGTTATCCGTGAACACGCCATGCTTGCTGCCACCATGGTTGGTGCCCAGTACGCGCATGCCACCCATCAGCACGGTCATTTCCGGCGCGGTCAGGCCCATCAGCTGGGCGCGATCGAGCAGCATCTCTTCAGGCGTGACCTCGTAGTGCTTCTTGGTCCAGTTGCGGAAGCCATCGTGCACTGGCTCCAGATACTCGAACGAGTCGGCATCGGTCATTTCTTCGCTAGCGTCGCCGCGGCCGGGGGCAAAGGGCACGGTAATATCGACACCGGCGGCTTTGGCTGCCTGCTCCACTGCAGCAGTGCCGCCCAGGACGATCAGGTCGGCCAGGCTGACTGGCTGAGGCAGACCGGCCCGGATGCCTTCCAGCACGGCAAGTACCTGTTGCAGCCGCTCGGGCTCGTTACCTTCCCAGGCCTTCTGCGGGGCCAGACGAATGCGAGCACCGTTGGCGCCGCCACGGAAGTCCGAGCCGCGGAAGGTGCGCGCACTGTCCCAGGCGGTGCTGACCAGATCCGCCACACTCAGGCCACTGGCCAGAATGGTGCGTTTGAGGTCGGCGACTTCGGTCTCGTTCAGCATGTAGCCGGGAGTCGGGATCGGATCCTGCCAGATCAGGTCTTCTGCCGGTACATCCGGACCCAGATACCGGCTCTTGGGGCCGAGGTCGCGGTGCGTCAGCTTGAACCAGGCACGGGCGAAGACTTCCGAGAAGTACGCATGATCCTTGTGGAAGCGCTCGGCGATCTTGCGGTATTCCGGGTCCATCTTCATCGCCATGTCGGCGTCGGTCATCATCGGGTTGAGGCGGATGGAGGGATCCTCCACGTCGACCGGCTTGTCTTCCTCGCGGATATTGATCGGCTGGTACTGCCAGGCACCGGCGGGGCTCTTTGTCAGCTCCCACTCGTAGCCGAACAACAGGTCGAAGTAGCCGTTGTCCCACTGGGTCGGATGGGTAGTCCAGGCACCTTCGATGCCACTGGTGACGGTGTCCCGGCCAATGCCGCGCGATACGGTATTGTTCCAGCCCAGGCCCTGCTCGTGTACATCGGCGCCTTCGGGGGCTTCGCCTAGGTTCTCGGCGCGGCCGTTGCCGTGGCTCTTGCCGACGGTGTGACCGCCTGCGGTAAGCGCAACGGTTTCTTCGTCGTTCATGGCCATGCGTTCAAAGGTGACGCGAATATCGTGGGCGGTCTTGAGCGGGTCGGGGTTGCCGTCGACACCTTCCGGGTTGACGTAGATCAGGCCCATCATCACCGCGGCAAGCGGATTTTCGAGGTCGCGTTCGCCGGAGTAGCGGCTGTTTTCGCTTCCGCTGGGTGCGAGCCATTCGGTTTCGGCGCCCCAGTAGATGTCCTTTTCCGGGTGCCAGATGTCGGCGCGGCCACCGGCGAAGCCGAAGGTTTTCAGGCCCATGGATTCATAGGCCATGTTGCCGGCGAGAATCATCAGGTCGGCCCAGGAGAGCTTGTTGCCGTACTTCTTCTTGATCGGCCAGAGCAGGCGACGAGCCTTGTCGAGGTTGGTGTTGTCCGGCCAGGAGTTGAGCGGGGCGAAGCGCTGGTTGCCGGTGCCTGCGCCACCGCGGCCGTCGGCGATGCGGTAGCTGCCAGCCGCGTGCCAGGCCAGACGAATCATCAGGCCGCCGTAGTGACCCCAGTCCGCCGGCCACCATTCCTGGCTTTCGGTCATCAGGGCCTTGAGGTCGGTCTTGACGGCTTCGAGATCAAGCTTCTTGAATTCTTCGGCGTAGTCGAACGCTTCGCCGAGCGGGTTTGTCTTGCTGTCGTGCTGGTGAAGGATGTCGAGGTTGAGGGCGTTCGGCCACCAACTGATGTTCGATTTGCTGTTTGCGGTGTTGCCGCCGTGCATGATTGGGCACTTGCCCTGACTGTCACTCATGTGTATCTCCCGCATGTACTAATTAAATGATGCTGCACGGGGCGGCATCCTGTTCTGTTCTTGCCGGGCAGTTATGCCGTTCTACAGCTTGGCGTTTGGATCCGGCTGGATGATTTCGACTGCCTCTGAGTAGCATATTGGCAACGATTGTAAATTGAGAACAGTGATAATTAGAAAAGAGCTTGATAGCTCTTCTCTATTAGCCCGGCTGGCGGCGATGCAAGAACCTATGCGTGCCCGGGTTGTACATCGGAGTGGCTAGGGCATGTAACTCAGGGGATCAGGCGGGACAGGGCAGCCCGTGGTCCTTCAGGGATGGCACAGGAACGGTTACTGCTGCGCTCGACAAATACATGCACGAAGCGGCCAACCGCACAGGCGGCTTCCGTCCCTGCCTTGAAAACAGCCAGCTCGTAATGTATCGAACTGTTGCCGAGCTTGGCGACGCGCACGCCAATCTCGATGGCATCGGGGAAAGCGATCGGCGCCAGGTAATCGCAGCCGGAGCTGACCACGAAAGCAATCTGTTCACCCTGGTGAATATCTAGCCCACCCTGCTCGATCAGCCAGCTGTTCACTGCGCTGTCGAAGTAGTTGTAATACACCACGTTATTCACATGGCCATAGACGTCGTTGTCGTGCCAGCGGGTGGTGATGGGGTGCAGGTAGGGGTAGTCGTTACGTGTGGGTTTGGTGCTCATATCGAAGTGTTCTCTCGGGAAATTCGGTTCTACCAATGCCGCTGTGACCTATGGGTGACTCTGGATTCGCTGCTTGCTGCCTTGAGCGACACCCTCCGCAGACACGCCGTGAACCCGTCCTTGGGGGCTCCCTAAGCCCATCCCTGGGCATAAAGGGTCTACTGCGGATGTCCCTCAAGTCAGCCCAGGCATAGGAGTGGCCTGCGGACTGAATTCTGTAAGTTCAAAACGCCTTGCGATAGATCGCCAGGGCGTCGGCTTCGGTCAGCTCCCGTGGGTTATTGACCAGCAGTCGCTGTTGCAGCATCGCGTCCTTGGCCAGTTGTGGCAGCATGTCTTCCGGTACGCCGGCATCGCGCAGGCGCGTGGGTAGCTTGCAGCGTGGGCTCAGGGCGGACAGCTCGGCGACCAGTTGCTCGGTCAGGCTGGTAGCGTTGCCGGCTTTCAGATCCTTGACCAGCAATGGCGCCAGCTCGGCGTACAGGTCCTCGGCCGCGGAGGAATTGAACTCGATCACGGCGGGGAGTACCAGGGCATTGGACAGGCCGTGGGGAATATGGAAGTGACCGCCGAGCGGGTAGGCGAGGGCGTGTACCGCAGCGACTGGGGCGTTGGCGAACGCCTGGCCAGCCAGCAGGGCGCCAAGCAGCATGCCCTGGCGCGCTTCGCGGTTGCTGCCATTATGCACGGCTTCATCCAGGTTGGCGGCCAGCAGGCGCAGAGCCTCACGGGCGAGCATGTCGGACAGCGGGTTCTTCTTGATCTTGCTGGTATAGGCCTCGATCGCGTGCACCATGGCATCAATGCCTGTGGCGGCGGTAACGGCCGGTGGCAGACCGACAGTCAGATCGGCATCGAGCAGCGCCATATCGGGCAGCAGAACCGGTGAGACCACGCCCATCTTGGTGGTTTCGCCTGTGGTGATAATGGAAATCTGCGTGACTTCCGAGCCGGTACCGGCGGTGGTCGGTACCTGTATCAGCGGCAGGCGCTGGCCCTTGGCATTGCCCACGCCGTAGATGTCGGAAAGCTGCTGATTGCAGTCGGGGTGTGCGAGGAAGGCGACCAGTTTGGCCACGTCCATGGAGCTGCCACCGCCAAAGCCGACGACCAGATCAGCGCCCATGGCGCGGCCCTGTTCCACGGCGGCCATGACGACCGCTTCCGGCGGATCGGCCTGGACCTCATCGAAGATTTCATAGGCGACGCCAGCCTTGGCAAAACCGGGGGTGATGCTGTCGAGCATGCCCAGTTTGGTGATGCCGGGGTCGGTCACGATCATCACTCGGGAGGCGCCACGCTCCTTGCAGAGCTCGGCTAGACGGACAGCGGAACCGGATTCACAGAGGATCTGGGCAGTGGTGGCAAACAGGAACGGAGACATGGGTACCTCGGTCAATGAGACAGTTCGGGATACTGTATGGAAGCTGGCGCCAAGCTGCAAGCTGTAAGCCTCAAGCCTCAAGCCTCAAGCCTCAAGCCTCAAGCCGCAAGCCACAAGCCACAAGCCACAAGCTTCAAGCTTCAAGCGGCAGGCGGTAGGCGGTAAGCCAGGAGCTGGAAGCTAGAAGCGGTGCGGCAGCTGCGGGTCTCGGGTCTCGAACTTCAAGCTTCAAGCTTCAAGCTTTAGGCTTCCAGCTTCCAGCCAAAACCCAGCCCAGCCCCTCCGCCAAGGGACCAGACCACACCGCGCTGGGTCTTAGCTTGTGGCTTGCCGCTTGATGCTTGCGGCTGGGTTTGGCAGCTTGCGGCTGGGCTAGAGAAACATCTCCAGCAGATCATTCAGAAACAGGCGACCCCGCTCGGTGGGGCGTAGCTGTTGCTGCCAGGGCTCGAGCAAGCCGCGCTCAACCGCACGATCCAGCAGCGGTGCGATGCTGTCCAGGGACTGGCCGGTGCGTGCCTGGTAATAGGTGGCGGGTACGCCGTCGCTCAGGCGCAAGGCATTCATCAGAAAATCGAAGGGCAGATCGTCTGGCTCGATCATCTTGTCGCCAGCGCGAAAGGGCTTGGCTGGGTCCAGATAGTCTTTAGGCAGACGGGTTTTCCAGTTGCGTTCCACGCGGCCGTCGGCATGGGTTGTCTTGCCGTGTGCGCCGGCCCCGATGCCGATAAAGTCACCGTATTGCCAGTAGTTCAGGTTGTGCCGCGCCTGGCGGCCTGGCTGGGCATAGGCTGATATCTCGTATTGCACCAGACCCGCTTCGGCCAGTCGCTGCTGCCCGTCCTCCTGGATGGTCCAGAGTATGTCCTCCACTGGCAGGGTCGGCGGCTTGTTGTAAAACACCGTGTTGGGCTCCAGCGTGAGCTGGTACCAGGACAGGTGTTCCGGGGCCAGCGCCACCGCCTGCTCGATATCGGCCAGTGCCTGTTCCACCGATTGGCCGGGCAGGCCATGCATCAGATCCAGGTTCAGATTGTCGAACCCGGCGCGGCGGGCCATCTCGACGGCGCCCAGCGCTTCGCGGTCGTCATGGATGCGGCCCAGGGCCTTGAGATGTTCGGGGTTGAAGCTCTGGATGCCGATCGACAGGCGATTGATGCCGGCGCTGCGGTAGTCGGCGAACTTGGCCTGCTCGAAGGTGCCGGGGTTGGCTTCCAGGGTGATTTCGATATCGTCGGCAAAGTGCAGGCGGGCAGCCATGGCCTCGAGGATTCGACCCAGACTGGCCGCGGAAAAGAGACTGGGCGTGCCGCCGCCAAAGAAAATCGAACGCAGCTTCCGTCCGCCGACCAAGGGCAGGTCCTGTTCAAGGTCGGCGATCAGCGCCGCTACATATTCCTGCTCGGGCAGACCGCTATCACTGACATGGGAGTTGAAGTCGCAGTAGGGACATTTGCGCACGCACCAGGGTATGTGCACGTAAGCTGACAGAGGCGGGAGTTGCAAGCGGCAAGCTTCAAGCTGCAAGCTGTCCGAGTGGTTGGCTGGGCTTGCTTGAGGCTTGAGACTTGTGGCTTGCGGCTTGGTCAACTGAGTCCCAGACGCTTGCGCAAATCAGCCATGGCCTTGGCTCTGTGACTGATACGGTTTTTGTCCGCGTAACTCAGTTCAGCGCTGGCGCAGTACCTTTCGGGTACCCAGAACAGGGGATCGTACCCAAAGCCCTGGCTGCCGCGCGGCTCTTGCATGATCCGGCCGTGCCAGGCGCCTTCGCAGATGATTGGCGTGGGATCTTCTGCGTGCAGCATCAATACCAGCACTGAAATGAAGCGCGCACCGCGTTTATCATCGGATACGTCTTGCAAAGCTTCCAGCAGCTTGGCGTTGTTCGCCTGGTCTCCGCCGCCGCCGGCATAACGCGCAGAATAGATACCTGGCGCGCCGCCAAGGGCATCCACGGCTAGGCCGGAATCATCGGCCAATGCAGGCAGGCCTGAAGCTCGGGCGGCGTGCCTGGCTTTGAGGATTGCGTTCTCGACAAAGGTCAGGCCGGTTTCCTCGACTTCTTCCTGAACGAAGCGGCTTTGCGGTATGACCTCAACCTCGTTGCCCAGCATGGCCTGTAGCTCGGCCAGCTTTCCTGCGTTGCCGCTGGCCAGCACCAGTTGGCTGAAGGGGAGTCGTGACGCTTCACTCATCCGGGAAGAACTCCTTCTGGAAGTTCAGAGTATGCACGGCGCCGCCTTCCTCGGGCTGTATATCGATTTCAAAACGCAGAATAGAACGTGTTGGTGCGCCATAATTGGCAACGAAATACAGGGCGTCCTCTTCCTTTACGCGGATGAAGTTCAGGGGTGTTTCCTGTTCTATCAGCGTTTTCACCGTGCCGGTCACGCGAGCGTCGACGGGTACTGCCCCATCAGGAGTTTCCCGCTGCACGGCGATATTCAGCACGCCCTTGTCGGGTGCCCGTTCCAAGCCCACGTTGGCAGCGACTTGCGGTGCAACGTAGCTGCTGTTGAAGGGGCTGAAATAGACAATGATGTCACCAAAGCGTTTGGGGCTCTGATCCTGGGCCATGGCCAGAGGGGCGGCGACCAGCATCAGTGTGCAAAGCAGATTGCGTAGCATAGTGTTCTCCTATCGGGTAACCCGGTAGATGGCAATTTCACCCAACAGGTTTGGCCAGAGCCCACTCAACCAGGTGCTCTGGTGTGACTGGTCTACCACAAGGCGATCAAGAATGCGTATGGATCGCTCGCGGCATAGCTCCTCAAAGTCCTTGAATGTGCAAAAGTGGATATTGGGTGTGTTGTACCAAGTGTAGGGCATGAACTCCGATACAGGCATGCGGCCCTTTGTACCCAGATATAAGCGGCAGCGCCAATGGGCAAAGTTGGGGAAGGTGAGAATCGCTTCGCGGCCGATGCGCAGCATCTCTTCCAGCACTTGATCAGGGTAATGGACGGCCTGCAGCGCCTGGGTCATGAGTACGCTGTCGAAGGTGTTGTCGCCAAAGTTGCTCAGGCCGGCATCCAGGTTTTGTTCGATCACGTTGACGCCGCGCTCGATACAGGCGTTGATCTTCTCCGGGTCGATTTCCAGACCATAACCGGTGACCTTGCGGTGGTCGGACAGATAACGCAGGAGCTCACCGTCACCGCAGCCCAGATCCAACAGACGACTGCCAGGCTTGATCCATTCCTGGATGATTTCCAGGTCCGCGCGCATAGTCATCAAGCCACCTCGATCTGGTTCATATAGGCCTTGAAGGCCTGGACGTAGCGGGGGATCGGCAGCAGGAAGGCGTCGTGTCCCTGGGCTGCTTCGATTTCCAGATAACTGACCTGCTTGCCCGCTGCAAAAAGAGCGTCCACCAGCTCACGGGAGCGGGCAGGTGAGAAGCGCCAGTCAGTCGTGAACGACATCACCATGCAGCGTGCCTTGATGCCTTCGAGACTGCTGGCCAGATTGCCGGAGTGGGCACCCGCCGGGTCGAAGTAGTCCAGCGCCTTGGTCATCAATAGGTAGGTATTGGCGTCAAAGCGCTCGGAAAACTCCTGGCCCTGATAACGCAGATAGCTTTCTACCTGGAATTCGACACTGGTGAAATCGTAGTTGAGCACGTCGGTACGCAGCTCACGGCCGAATTTCTCGCCCATGGAATCATCCGACAGATAGGTGATGTGCCCGACCATGCGGGCCAGCATCAGACCGCGCTTGGGGATCACGCCGAAGGCTGCGTAGTCGCCATTATGAAAATCTGGATCATTGATGATCGCCTGGCGCGCGACTTCATTGAAGGCGATGTTCTGCGCAGAGAGCTTGGGCGCAGTGGCAATCGCCAGACAGTGTCGAATGCGGTCGGGGTAGCTGATGGCCCACTGTAGGGCCTGCATGCCACCGAGGCTGCCGCCCACGACGGCAGCCCAGCACGCAATCCCCAGTCGGTCGGCGAGCAGTGCCTGGCTGTGGACCCAGTCTTCGACGGTGAGCACCGGAAAATGCGCGCCGTAGGATTTACCCGTGGCTGGGTCGATGCTTGAGGGGCCGGTTGAGCCATGGCAGCCGCCCAGGTTATTCAGGCTGACGACAAAGAAGCGGTTGGTGTCGATCGCCTTTCCAGGTCCGATACACGCATCCCACCATCCGGGCTTGCGTTCGTCTACCTTGTGAAAGCCCGCTGCGTGATGGTGGCCGGACAGCGCGTGGCAGATGAGCACTGCGTTGCTGTGGTTGGCGTTCAGCTCCCCATAGGTCTCATATACCAGTTCGAACTGGTTCAACGCCTTGCCGCAAGCCAATTGCAACGGCTCGGAAAACGCCTGGCGCTGAGGTGTCACCAGACCGACAGAATCGGCGGGGAATCTGGACATGGATATACTGTTCCTGTGTGGTCAGGCGGTAGCCCGCTGCGGCCTCGCCAACAGACGAGGCGCCAGTCTAAAGAGCGTCGGAGTCCGGCGCAATATCTGCGCTGCAGCCCGGCAAGCGTGGCTTGCGCTGTGGTTGCCGGGAGCTTTATGGATGGTGCTGTCGGCCAGGCGCTGTGGTTACAACGCCAGGGTCAGGCCTCTGGGCATACCGGTGGCAGCTGCGATGTTGGCAATCACCAGCATGTCGATCAGACGCAGAGCAATAAAGGCAAAGATGGGCGACAGGTCCAGACCGCCCATCGACGGCAGTATCGCACGCACGGGGGTCAGCACCGGTTCGCACAACTGATGCACCAGGATAGCCGCAGGGTTGCCGCTTTGTGGCGCGACCCAGGACAGAATTACACTGATGATCAGGGCGAAGAAGAATATCTTCAGAAACAGCGCAGTCACGGCGATCAGGGACCAGACCAGAATCTGCAGAATGTTCGGCAGGGCCGCGCCCATCAACTTGATGATGATGGTCATCAGGATCATTTGCAGGATCAGGGCCAGCACCAGGGAGGCGAAATCAATCCCCCCGTAGCCTGGAATCACCCGACGCAGGGGCATCAGCAGCGGCTTGGTGGCCGTGACGATGAACTGCGAAATCGGGTTATAGAAGTCGGCCTTGACCAGTTGCAGAATGAAGCGCATCAGGACGATGACCAGGTACAGGCTGCCCAGAGTTTGCACCAGGTAGATCGCGGCCATATTCAGGTTGTTCATGTGGCCTCCTCAGGCGAGTTCTTTGGTCATTTCAGCGCCGCGGGCGGCAGCGGCTCGCATCGCGCGCTCAACGATAGCGGGCAGATCGTCGCTGGCAAAGCTGTTGATCGCCTGTTCGGTGGTGCCGCCGGGGGAGCAGACGCGGCGGCGCAGCTCGGCGGCGTCTACATCGCTGTGCACGGCCATATCGGCCGCGCCCAGGGCGGTAAAGAGCGTCAGGCGTTCAGCCGTATCGCGGGGCAGGCCGAGCTTTTCGCCGGCGGCGGTCATGGCCTCCATCATGTAGAAGAAGTATGCAGGGCCGCTACCGGACACCGCGGTGACAGCATCGATCAGCTCTTCCTGATCCAGCCACAGGCTGATACCCACGGCGTTGAGAATATTCTCCGCCTGCTCCTTTTGAGCCTCGGTAACTGAGGCGTTGGCGAACAGACCGCTCACGCCCTGGCGCCGTAGCGAGGGGGTGTTGGGCATGCAGCGTACGATCGCCGTGCCCTCACCCAGCCATTGCTCCAGGCTGGCGCAACTGATGCCGGCGGCGATCGAGACGATCAATTGGCCGGTTTTGCGCTCGCGGGGCAGGTCGCGGCATACCGCCTGCATGACCTGAGGCTTGACCGCCAGCACCAGTACATCGCACTCGTTGGCGAGCACCGCGTTATCCAGACTGGTGCCAATCCCGAACTGCTTGACCAGGCGTTCGCACTGCTCGGCGGTGCGGTCGCTGGCAATGATCTGCGCGGGCTTTATGTTCTGCTGCAGCATGCCGCCGATCAGGCTGGTAGCCATGTTGCCTGCGCCGATAAAACCAATAATGGGGGCGGTCATGGGGTGTCCTCTGTCTTGGTGTGGGTGGCGGGTGGTGTGGCAGGGTCGTCAGTCTTCTCGCGTTGCCCGAACAGCGCAGTGCCTACGCGCACCATGGTGGCACCTTCCTGCACAGCTTCGCCTAGGTCGTCACTCATGCCCATGGACAATGTATCGAGCTGCATAGGCAGGCTCTGCAGGCATTCATGCAGCGCTCGCAGGGGCTGGCGCCGTGATTCGCTGTCCTCTGCGGGTGCCGGGATGGCCATGAGGCCGCGCAGTTTCAAACGCGGCAATGCCGCTACTGCGGTAGCCAGTTCGGCAACGTCTTCGGGCAGTACGCCCGACTTGCTCGGCTCACGGCTGATATTCACCTGCAGGCAGATGTTCAGCGGCCCGAGTTCCGCCGGGCGTTGCTCGGACAGGCGTTTGGCAATCTTTAACCGATCGACACCGTGCACCCAGTCGAAATGCTCGGCTATCGGTCGCGTCTTGTTCGACTGAATCGGGCCGATAAAGTGCCAGGTAAGGGGGAGTTCGGATAGCGCCTCGATTTTCTCCAGGGCTTCCTGTAGATAATTTTCGCCGAAGTCCCGCAAACCCGCGGCACAGGCGTCACGTACTGCGCTGGCAGGCCGTGTCTTGCTGACCGCAATGAGGGTGATTTCGGAGGGATCGCGGGCAGCACTGACTGCCGAGCGCGCAATACGTTCACGAACGTTTGCAATATTCTCTGCTATCGTAGACATTACCAAGATAACTACCTAGCCAATATCGGAAAAGACCTTCAGGCATTCTACATGCTTGCCGGTTGCAATGGGGAACCCAATGGATATAACCGAGCTGTTAGCCTTCAGCGCCAAGCAGGGCGCGTCGGACTTGCACCTGTCGGCAGGATTGCCGCCCATGATTCGAGTCGATGGCGATGTGCGTCGTATCAACGTACCGGCAATGGACCACAAGATGGTGCATGGCCTTATCTACGACATCATGAACGACAAGCAGCGCAAGGATTTCGAAGAATTCCTGGAGACTGACTTTTCCTTCGAGGTGCCTGGTGTGGCCCGCTTTCGGGTCAACGCATTCAATCAGAACCGGGGTGCCGGTGCGGTATTCCGTACCATTCCGTCCAAGGTTCTGAGTATGGAAGATCTTGGCATGGGCGACGTGTTCAAGAAGATCTCCGATGTGCCGCGTGGCCTGGTACTGGTGACCGGCCCGACCGGCTCGGGCAAGTCCACTACCCTGGCGGCGATGCTCGACTACTTGAACTGCACCAAATATCAGCACGTGCTGACCATCGAGGACCCGATCGAATTCGTTCACGAATCGAAGAAGTGCCTGGTCAACCAGCGTGAAGTACACCGCGACACTCTCGGCTTTGCCGAAGCTCTGCGCTCGGCGCTACGCGAAGACCCGGACATCATTCTGGTCGGCGAGATGCGCGACCTGGAAACCATACGCCTGGCCCTGACTGCTGCAGAAACCGGTCACCTGGTGTTCGGTACCCTGCACACGACCTCGGCAGCCAAGACCATCGACCGTGTTGTCGACGTATTCCCTGCAGAAGAGAAATCCATGGTCCGCTCGATGCTTTCCGAGTCGCTGACCGCGGTAATCTCGCAGACCCTTTTGAAGAAGATCGGCGGTGGTCGTGTGGCTGCCCATGAAATCATGATCGGCACGCCAGCTATTCGTAACCTGATTCGCGAGGACAAGGTGGCGCAGATGTACTCGGCGATCCAGACCGGTGGCAATCTGGGTATGCAGACACTGGACATGTGCCTCAAGGGCCTGGCTGCGAAGGGTATCATCACTAAGGAAAGCGCCAGAGAGAAGGCCAAATCGGCCGACTCTATCTGATCTAGAAGAGAGGCATCATGGAGTTCGAGAAACTGTTACGGCTGATGGTCGAGAAAGGCGCCTCGGACCTTTTCATCACCGCGGGCGTAGCCCCCAGTATGAAGATGCACGGCAAAATCCTGCCCGTGACCAAGACCGCGCTATCTCCGGAGCAGACCCGCGAGACCGTGCTGGGCGTGATGACCGAGGCCCAGCGCAGGGAGTTTGCCGAGAACCGTGAATGCAACTTCGCGATCAGCGCCCGTGGTATCGGCCGCTTCCGGGTCAGTGCGTTTTACCAGCGCAACCTGGTGGGGATGGTGCTACGCCGTATCGAGATCAATATCCCGACAATGGAAGAGCTGCGGCTGCCGGAGATTCTCAAGAAGCTGTCCATGACCAAGCGGGGTCTGGTGATGTTTGTCGGCGCCACGGGTACTGGTAAGTCCACGTCACTGGCGTCGATGATTGGTTACCGTAACAAGAATTCCAGCGGCCACATCATCACCATCGAAGACCCGATCGAATTTATTCACCAGCACCAGAACTGCATCGTGACCCAGCGCGAGGTGGGCATCGATACCGACTCCTTCGAGGTGGCGCTGAAAAATACTCTGCGTCAGGCTCCCGATGTGATCCTGATTGGTGAGGTGCGGACCAGGGAAACCATGGACCACGCGGTGGCGTTCGCCGAAACCGGTCACCTCTGTCTGGCTACCCTGCACGCGAACAACGCCAACCAGGCGCTGGACCGTATCATTCACTTCTTCCCTACCGAAATGCATCAGCAGGTGTGGATGGATCTGTCGCTCAACCTGAAAGCGATCGTTGCTCAGCAGTTGATTCCGACCCCTGACGGCAAGGGGCGTCGCGCGGCTATCGAAGTGCTGCTCAATACGCCCTTGGCTGCAGACATGATTCGCAAGGGTGAAGTGCACGAGCTCAAGCCGTTGATGGCGCGCTCCAACGAGCTGGGTATGCAGACTTTCGACCAGTCGCTTTACAAGCTCTACAGCCAGGGCGAGATCACCTATGAAGATGCGCTGGCCCACGCCGACTCGGCCAACGACCTGCGTCTGCTGATCAAGTTGGGCTCGGAAACCGATGGCAAGACGCTGATGATGGGTGGAAAGAACGATTTTGCTCTGGAAGGCAGCGACGAGGATCACAGGCGCTGAGCAAGGCTCAGTCAGTGCCTATCTCATCGGCGCGTGCCAGACGGTTACGCCCTGATCTTTTGGCGGTCAGCAGGGCCCAGTCAGCCTGGTTGATCGTGTCGGAGTAGGTGTCTGCATCCCTGTGGGACGCTACGCCAATACTTGCTGTGACGGTTATGGACTCATCACCAACGCGCATACGCAACGCCGCTATTGCTTCCCGAACCCGATCCAGCACCTGACAGGCGCTGGAGATATTGGTCTCGGGCAGGATAATCAGAAACTCTTCCCCGCCCCAGCGTCCGCACATATCCTGATCACGAATCTGTGCGTCCATGACCCGCGATACTTCCATCAGCACCTGGTCGCCCAGCTCATGACCGTGGTCGTCATTGACGCGCTTGAAGTAGTCTATATCGAGCATGGCGATGCTCAAGGGTCGGGCATAACGATGCGAACGATCAGTCTCCTCTTTCAGACGCTCGAGCAACAGTCGCCGATTGCCCAGGCCGGTAAGCGGGTCATGGGTGGATGCCTCGCGAAGGGCAAGGTTCAGGTCGTGCATCATCTTCTGGTAATGGTCGGAGATGCGTGCGACCTTGCTTAGCTGGCGCAATTGCTTGTCCAGCCGCTTGGTCAGATGCTTTTCATTTTCCTTGGTGAGGCTCTGATAGGCATCGGATATGCGGCTGATACGCTCGATGCGGCGTGCGAGATCCCTGTGTGCCGCCCACAATTCTTCGAGGGGCTGAAACAAGGGGTCGTCGCGCAGCGAATCGTTCTCCAGCAACTGCTCGATACGTTCTTCGAGGGGCTCGTCCGGCGCGCCCATGGTCAGGTGCCCAGAATGTTGAACGGAAAGCTGCAGTCTTCCTTGAACTCTTCGGCCAGCTCTGCGACGCGCTCATTGCGCTTGTCGTAGTGCCAATCAACGCTGACCGCCTTGCCTTCGGCGTGAGCGGCTTCCAGTACATCAAATATGTCCATCATGGCTTTGATGCTGCTGGTGTTGAGGTAAAGCAGTTGTAGATCGAGCTTCAATGCTCTATCTGCTTCACGCAGGAACGTCTCGATCCATTCCACTACCTGATTGAACAGCTCGTAGGAGTTTTCTGGATAGGAGTCGCCCTGCAGGTGCAGAATGCCGTTGACCCAGTCACTGCGGATCTCTGGGGTGGACTGGGTACCTGCAATGGAAAAATCAGTCATATCAGTCTGGCTCATGAGTCGTTCAGATAACGGCGCGCAAGCTGAAAAAGCTGCGGTCGTCGCTTATGGGCTGGAGGTGGGCACGCAGAGGCTGGCTGGCCTTGCGGGCGATGTCGATCAGGCCGAGGCCCGCGCCACTGGTTTTTTCTGCGTCGCGGGGCTTGCGCAACTGCTCCTTGTAGGCGGCCTTGAGCTGAGCCTTGTCCAGACCGGCAAGGCTGTCTACGGCCTCGAGCAGGCGCTGACCGTCACTCTCCAGAATGATATTGCCCGCCGATACCACGTAGTGCCCGTCGTTATCGCGTGAGACTACGACGGTCGCCCCCGATTCCTGCTCGCTCCAGCCATGGGTCCGCGTGTAGTGACTGATGTTCTGGGTCATCTCGATGTAAACCGCAAATACGTCCATGGCCGCCGAGGGATGGGCATGGTCAGCGGACAGATAATTGCGCAGGGCGTTGCCTATTTCCTCGATCAGGCTGCGGGAGATCGGCCCGTTGAAACACAGCATGATCTGCTGACTGTTGAAACGCTCGCGCATGGCGAATAGATCGATGGATTCCATTACAGCTCCTGTCAGCGGTCGTGACCGCTGGAGTTGACCGCACAGGGCGGGTTCAGTCGAAACGAAAGCTTAACATCGTGATGTCGTCGCGCTGAGGATACGTCCCCTGATAGGCGGCCAGCGTGTCGCTGAAAGCGCGACTCTGTTCCTGCAGGGGCAAACGGGCATGATCGCGTAGCATCTGGCCAAACCGGCTGTTGCCGAAGCCGAAGCCCTCATCGCCTCCCGCCTGATCAAGGAAACCATCCGTGCACAGGTAAAAGGTATTCTGGCCCAGCGCCACTTGCCGGTTGTGATACTCACCGATCTTTCTGTCGCCCAGGGCACGCTTGCCGCCAGGTACATGGTCTACCTGCACACCATCGCTGAAGTACAGGGCAATCTTCGCACCGGAGAAGGTCACCTGTCGCTGATCGAGGTCAATATACGCGAGTCCGACATCCATATTAGTGGCCAGCGATTTGCTTTCACCCGAATTGCCGAGCATGTTGCGCAGTATATGGTCGGTGCGCGTAAGTACCGCCGCGGGGTCATGCATTCCGCAGTCGGTAATTGCCTGGTCCAGTGCGGCGTGGGCGAGCATGGTCATCAGGGCCCCGGGAACGCCGTGGCCCGCGCAATCCACTACCCCCAGCAGGCAGCGTCGGCCCTCGCTGCGAAATACGTAAAAGTCGCCGCCTACTACATCCCGCGGGCGCCAGAGCACCGAGTGATGCTCCCCCAGTACGCTGAGTAGCTCGCGGTCGGGCAGAATCGAGCGCTGGATCAGGCTGGCATAGTCGATCGAGTCCCCGATCTTCTTTTGCGCAGTGGCCATTTCGCGGTTGGCGTCTTCAAGATCACTGGTCCGTTCCTGAACGCGCTGCTCCAGTTCCAGCGTGTGGCTTTTGACCTTGTTGGCCATGGTGCTGAAGGCGGCGCTGAGCTCGCCGATTTCGTCGTCACGAATGGGCGGCAGAGCTACATCGTAACGTCCGGACGCCATGGCCTGAGCGCTGTGCTTGAGTTGGCGCAGGGGGCGCATGACCAGGCGCTCTACGGCGAAGGCGAAAAGCAGAATAAGCACCACAACCAGTCCCACCAAGGCAGCCAGCAAGGGGGCCAGCCACTGGTTGTCGAGCACCTGGGCGCTGTCCAGATCGATGGCATTGACCACGAACCAACCCAGTTCAGGGATAAAGGTCAGAGCCAGCAGTTGGTCGGTGCCATTCAGGCCGACATTCAGGCTTTCGACACTGCCGGGGTTCTGCGTGGCACGGGCCATGGCGCCCCGCAGCAGGTCGGTCTGCACGCTGTCCTCGAGCATGCCGAACAGCCGGGCGTTCTCGCCGCTGGTGTCGTCTGCCCCGGAATTGAGGGCGATCAGAGATGAATCCTGGTGGGCCTGGATGGCGCCCTTGGCGTCGATAATCATCGGCGTGACGCCGGGCTGATCGCTGGCGATGAAATCGTTGATGAAGGTAGACAGGTCCAGGCCGGAGCCCGCGAGTCCAAGGACCTCGCCTGCGCTGTCGGTCACCAGAATATTGAACCAGACCTTGGTAGTCTGGAGTTCCCGGTTGTAATCGACATTGATGTTGTAAGTGTCGGTGTCGCGCAGACTGCTGAAGAACCAGCTGTCGGCGTCGTTGGTCTGATCGAGGAAGTAACGGGCCTGTTGGCTGGGAGGCTCTTCGTTGCTGTTGAAGTAATAGCCCTGGCTGCCGACGCTTCCGATGAAGTAGGCGTGATCGCGGAAATCCCCGCGGTAACCCTCGGCTTCACGGAAGAACAGGTCACGTTTGGCAGGATCGTCTTCGTCGGTGAGCCACTGGCGGGTGACCTCGGAGTCTGCCAGGCGCAATGACAGAGCAAGTTCGCGGGATATTGGAGCGCGAATCTTTTCTCGACTCAACAGTGTCGCGTTGCGGGCGTAGGCATCGGCGAAATGCTCGTGGATACCCTGCAACACCAGCCAGCCTATGAGGGCGGCGGGTACCAATGCCAGGAGGCAAACAAGCAACAACGCCAGAATCGACTTGCCACGTAGGCCGAAGGCTGCCATGAAAACTCCCTGTAAAATGCGCCCTTGTCAGGCCTGATAAACCAGTTTGCCATTGCATACGGTGTGGGTAATCTTACAGGGCACACCTTTGCCGATAAAGGGGCAATTGGCACCCTTGGATATCCAGTTGTGGCCCACCAGGCTTGCTTCGGCGGGGTCGAACAGCGTTACGTCGGCATGCGCGCCGATGCCCAGATGGCCGGCTGGCAGGCCCAGGGCGCTGGCCGGCCCACAGGTCAGACGCGACAGCAGTGCGGGTAATTCGAGTAACCCGTCAGCCACCAGTGTCATCGCCAGGGGCAACAGGACCTCAATGCTGCTGATCCCCGTCGCCGAGGCGGCGAAGGGCACCCGCTTGGCTTCCTGTTCGTGGGGCTGGTGATGTGAGGAAATGGCCTGTACCACGCCTTCCTGTACTGCCTGACGCAAGGCATGCCGGTCGCTGCTGCTGCGCAGTGGCGGCAGCACGTGGAGCAGGCTGGAGAAGCCTTCCAGGTCTTCATCGCAGAGCAATAACTGATACATCGCCACATCGGCGGTCACACGCAAGCCGCGCGCCCTGGCATCAGCCAGCATATTCATGGCGCGGGCACTGCTCAGTCCGCTGAAGTGCGCCTGCACGCCAGTCTGCTCGACCAGCAGCAGGTCACGGGCCAGGGCAATGGTTTCGGCGCTTTCGGGAATGCCCACCAATCCCATGCGGGTTGCGGTCGGACCCTCGTGGGCACTGCCGCCTTGGGCCATTTCCGCATCCTGGGACATGAATACAACCGGCACGTCGAAGCCGGCTGCATATTCCAGGGCGCGGCGCAGGATGCGATTGCTCTTCATCGGCGCCAGTCCCTGGGTGAAAGCTATGCAGCCAACGTCCCGCAGGGCCACCAGTTCGCTCAGATGCTCGCCATCCAGGCCGTGGGTCAGGGCGCCGAAGGGGAACACCCGTGCGTGGCCGGCACGTTCACTGCGCTCCAGAATCAGTTCGGCCACCGCAGGGGTGTCCAGTACGGGCCGGGTGTCAGGCAGGCAGCACAGACTGGTCACGCCGCCTGCTGCAGCGGCGCGGGTTTCGCTGTCGATGGTGCCCTTGCGGGTCTGGCCGGGCTCGCGCAGGCTGACGTTCAGATCGACCAGTCCGGGACTGGCGATCAGACCGCGGGCATCAATTGTCTGATGGGCTTGAAAACCCTCTGGGGCGGCTCCTATGGCGTGGATACGACCGTCGTCGATGTGCAGGTCGGTGATCTGGTCGAGCTGGTTGGCCGGATCGATGACCCGGGCACCTTCAATGGTCAGTCGCATGCTGGGCTTCCTGGTTGTACTGGCGCTGGGCGTTCTGTCCGGCCATGGCCATGGACATCACGGCCATTCGAACGGCAATGCCGTAAGTAACCTGATTGAGAATGACTGATTGGGCACCGTCGGCCACCTCGGATTCAATTTCAACGCCCCGGTTGATCGGCCCCGGGTGCATCACCAAGGCGTCTGGTTTGGCCAGCGCGAGGGTTTCGCGAGTCAGGCCGTAGAGGCGGTAGAATTCGCCCTCGCTGGGTAGCAGGCCACTTTGCATGCGCTCTTTTTGCAGGCGTAACATGATGACCACATCGACGTCGCGCAGGCCGACACGCAGGTCGTTGAACACCCGCACGCCGTACTGTTCGATGCCGGCGGGGAGCAGCGTACGTGGTGCGATCACCCGAATGTCGGGGCAGCCCAGTGTGTGCAGCGCCTGCATGTTCGAGCGTGCCACCCGTGAATGCAGAATGTCTCCCACGATGGCCACGGACAGGTTCTCGAAATTGCCCCGGTGACGGCGGATGGTCAGCATGTCGAGCATCGCCTGGGTCGGGTGCGAGTGGTTGCCGTCCCCGGCGTTGATGATGGCCACATCGGGACAGACCTGCTGGGCGATAAAATGCGCCGCGCCGGAGTCGCCGTGGCGCACCACAAACATGTCCGCCGCCATGGCCTCCAGGTTGCGCAGGGTGTCGTAGAGGGTCTCGCCCTTGCTGGTCGAAGATGTCTGGATGTTCAGGTTGAGCACGTCGGCAGACAGTCGCTTGGCCGCCAGCTCGAAGGTGGTGCGCGTGCGGGTGGAGTTCTCGAAGAATACATTGCACACGGTCTTGCCGCGCAACAGAGGTACCTTCTTGACGGCGCGCTCACCCACTTCAAGGAAGGAGTCGGCGGTATCCAGCAGCTCTGTGAGCAGTTCCCGCGACAGGCCTTCGATGCTCAGAAAATGGCGTAACTGGCCCTGATGGTTGAGTTGCAGATGACTGGGTATCGGGGTCATTGGGCTCTCTATTTGGCGACGGGGTTCAGGGTCAGTTGCAGGGGCTGCGGACCGGTCAGCTTCACGCGCTGACCTTCAGGCAGGGTCAGGCTGGTGCCCAGCACGTCTGCACGGATCGGCAATTGCCGCGCCTCAATGTCAATCAGGGCGACCAGTGTTACCGAAGCCGGGCGACCATAATCGAAGAGTTCGTTGAGGGCTGCGCGGATAGTGCGGCCGGTCATGAGCACATCGTCGACCAGCACCAGATGCCGGTCATCGACGCTGAAGGGCAGCTCCGAGGGACGTACTCGCGGTGGTAAGCCGTTCTGCTCGAAATCGTCACGATAGAAAGCAATGTCCAGTGTGCCGAGGGGGGCGTCGGGCAGACACTGATTGCGCAGGTGCTCGGCGATCCACACACCGCCAGTGTGAATACCCACAAAGGCGGGGTTCTGGAAATTGCGGTATGACAGATACTTGGTCAGGTCCGCGGCCATGCGTTCGAGCAACGGGGCCACATCGGGCAGGGCACTCATGACATCTCCTTGGGCAGGTTGCCAAGCCAGGTTTCCAGCAGCAGTGCGGCGGCCAGGCTGTCGACCGGATTGTCCCGGTAGCTGGCCGGCGTGCGGCCGCTGTCGCGCAGGCTCTGCTTGGCTTCAAAAGTGGTTAGGCGTTCGTCGATACAGTCTACGGGCAGATTGAATCGGCCATGCAGGCGGCGGGCAAACTTCTGGGCGCGTGCGCTCATCTCGCTGGGGGTGCCGTCCATATTCAGTGGCAGGCCGACCACCAGGGTATCGGGTTTCCATTCGCTGATCAGGCGCTCGATCTGGCTCCAGTCTGGCACGCCATCACGGGCTCGCAGGACGGCAATCGGTTCTGCCCGGCAGGTCAGGCTTTGGCCAACGGCCACTCCGATCTGGCGCGTGCCGTAGTCGAAGCCCATGGCGCGTTGCAAGGTACTCATCAGGCGTGACCAGCCTGGCTGGTCAGCAAATTCAGGTCGATGCCCAAGGTGCGGGCGGCTGCGGCGAGCCGTTGGTCGCTGGGGAGCTCGAACAGGATGTGATTGTCGGCAGGGCAACTGAGCCAGACGTTGTCGACGAGTTCCTGGTCGAGCTGCCCCGCGTCCCAGCCGGTGTAACCGAGCATGATCAGCACATCCTGTGGGCCGTGTCCGCGAGCCATATCCAGAAGAATGTCCCGCGAGGTAGTCAGCTGCAGCGTGCCCAGGTCCATGGTTGCCTCCCATTGTTCCGGGCCACGGTGCAATACGAATCCGCGCTCAGTCTGTACTGGGCCGCCGTTATACACGGGTACGCTACCCACTGCATCGGTCAGGTCGATCTCCGGCTGCAGCTGTTCGAGGATGTCCGCCAGGTTCAGGTCGCCCGGCTGGTTGATCACCAACCCCATGGCGCCATGCTCATCATGGTCGCAAAGGTAGATCAGGCTGTTGACGAAACGAGGATCAGCCATGTGGGGCATGGCGATCAGAAAGTGATGCTTGAGGTAGCTCGAGGTGATTTGGCTCATGCGCCTAGTATTGGGGTTTGGCTTGCAAGCTTCAAGCATCGGCGCTGTTAAGCGCGGGGTCAGAAGCTGGAAATTGTATCGCCAGGCTCGAAACGCCAGGTGCGGATGATTTCCAGTACATCCACATCCATCAGGTCGCCGGTGAATGGCGCGTAGGGTGCCGCCAACCTTACGATGCGTTGGGCCGCATTATCCAGCACCTGGTGGCCGGAGGACTCGAGGATCTGCACTTCGCGCAGGGTGCCATCGCGGTTGATCGAGACCAGCAGGCGCAGACTGCCGTAGATTCGCTCGCTGCGAGCCTGGGCCGGGTAGTTCTGGTTGCCGACGCGCTCCACCTTGCGCCGCCAGGCATCCTTGTAATAGGCGCCCTTGTCCTGCATGGTCGAAGCCGCATTGAGCCGATGAACCCGGGGCCGGTTGGCGTAGAGCTGCTTTTCTTCGGCGAGCTGCGCTTCGAGACTGGCGATTTCCGCCGACAGTTGGCTGCGATTGAAGCGCGGCAGCGACGGATTGACCTTTTCTTCCGGTGGCGGAACATCCCGAGCGGTAACGGCTTTTTCGGGCTGGCGCGTGCTGGTTGTGACAACCTGCTTCTCTACTATGGGAGCAGGTGGCGGGGCGCTGGCTTCCTGGGGCGGGGTGACGGTGTTGATTTCGGCGTCCTGGAAGACGGTTTCTTCCGTGGTGCTGGGCGCGGCCTTTTCATCCAGGGTTCCACTGCCTTCCTGATTGAGTTGCGCCAGATAGTCTGCCTTGTCGGGCACCTTCTCGCTGGGCTGGGTGGCCAGGGTGATCTCCAGTGTCTTGGACAATTCGCTGGGTGACGGCAGATCAAAGGTCACGCCCAGAATGACCAGGGCGTGCAACACTGCCGCGATAAACAATGCAAACCCCAGGCGGTCGCGGGAAGTCACCTCAACGGGTGCTGGGGCGGCAGATGGAGGAGTCGGTTTGGCGGCTTTTTTCATGCTGTCCGTGGCGGGCTGCGGCTGACGTTCCTGCGCAGTCTGCCGCGCATTCCGGAAAATGTCTACGCGACTGGCCGGGCCTCGAGCAGTTGCTGGATTTTATCCATCAGTTGGCCGCCTATATCTGTCTGATAGGCGTTGTCGATTTCGCGGATGCAGGTAGGGCTGGTGACGTTGATCTCGGTGAGGTAATCGCCGATCACATCCAGACCGACAAACAGCAGCCCGCGCTGGCGAAGGGAAGGGCCCACCTGTGTGGCTATCCAGCGATCGCGATCAGTCAGCGGGCGGGCCTCGCCGCGTCCGCCGGCAGCCAGATTGCCGCGGGTTTCGCCTTTCTGTGGAATGCGCGCCAGGCAATAGGGTACTGGTTCACCATCAATCATCAGGATGCGCTTGTCGCCGTCCTTGATCTCCGGCAAATATTTTTGCGCCATGATCTGCTGTTGGCCGTGGCGGGTCAGGGTTTCGATAATCACGCTGAGGTTGCTATCGCCCTCGCGAATGCGAAAAATCATTGATCCGCCCATTCCTTCCAGCGGTTTGAGAATCACGTCACGGTGCTCGGCGATAAAAGAGCGCAGAATATCACCGCGACGGCTGACCAGGTTGGGGGGCGCGCACTCGGGGAATTGGGTCGCAAAGAGTTTTTCGTTGCAGTCGCGCAGGCTGGCCGGGCGATTGACTACCAGCACGCCGGCTCGCTCCGCTGCTTCGAGAATGTGCGTTGCATACAGAAATTCATCATCAAAGGGCGGATCCTTGCGCATCAGGATGACGTCCAGATCGGCCAGCGGCGCATGGGTGGGCTCGCCAAGGTCGAACCAGTGTTCGGGATCGGCGTGCACGCGCAGTGGTCGCACATGCCCCATCGCCTGGCCGTTGGCCAGATAGAGGTCCTGTGGTTCGAGGTAAAACAGCTCCCAGTCACGCATCTGGGCGGCCAGCAGCATGGCCAGTGAACTGTCTTTCTTGTAACTGATCGCATGGATGGGATCCATAACGATGCCAAGGCGAATATGCATGGGGAGTCGGTCCGCTGAGTGGGGCATGGTGCGAAGGGAGTGTAACCTTGCGTAGCCTGCGGTGAAAGGTTGACTAATGCTGCGAGATGTCTCATATCTGACGCCTCGCATTAGAAAAACAGATATACCTTGTTGCCAAATAGATTGGCTACGGAAACTGTGATAAAAGTACGCAGAAAGGGACAGAGTGTTTTGGCGCCGCCATATTGACGTAGACGCCGACGACTCACCATTAATAACAAGGGCTGGTCAAATGGAAGAAAACTTCGAAAGCCTGAAAGTCATGGTCATTGACGACAGCAAAACCATTCGCAGAACCGCAGAAACCTTGCTCAAAAAGGTCGGTTGTACGGTTATCACAGCAGTAGATGGTTTTGATGCGTTGGCCAAGATTGCCGACAACAACCCGGATATCATCTTCGTCGACATCATGATGCCACGACTTGATGGCTATCAGACCTGTGCCCTGATCAAGAACAACAGCGCCTTCCGCGGTACGCCAGTAATCATGCTGTCCAGCAAGGATGGCCTGTTCGACAAGGCCAAGGGGCGCATCGTCGGCTCTGATCAATATCTGACCAAGCCCTTCAGCAAGGAAGAGCTTCTGGGTGCCATCCGCGCTCATGTTCCGCAATCCGACGACCTAGCAGGTGCTTCGGAGGCCTGAGCCTTCGCACCGTCAGCCATACCGGGGGAGCCATATGGCCCGAATACTTGTAGTAGATGATTCACCGACCGAGTTGTACAAGCTTACAGGCATGCTGGAAAAACACGGCTACGAAGTCTTGAAAGCAGAGAACGGTGCCGACGGCGTGGCACTGGCTCGTCAGGAAAAGCCTGATGCCGTATTGATGGATATTGTCATGCCGGGCCTCAACGGTTTTCAGGCGACCCGTCAATTGACCAAGGATGCCGAGACTGCGCATATCCCGGTGATCATCGTGACCACCAAGGATCAGGAAACTGACAAGGTGTGGGGCAAGCGTCAGGGCGCCAAAGATTACCTGACCAAGCCAGTCGAGGAAGCCACCCTTATCAAGACGTTGAAGTCCGTGCTGGGAGCCTGAGGGCTCCTGACACATGCCGCATAACAACCAGAACAGGCCCGGCATGGCAGAATCAATTCATCCTTTCGATACTCTCAGGCAGCTTGCGCAGCATTGCCGTAGTCAGGCCATGGGCCTGCCTGCGCAAGACGTTGTCAGTGAAACCTGGAGCGGTGTGGGCTTTCGGCTCGCCGGGCAAGCGATGGTCGCAGCCATGGGTGAGGTCGCCGAGATACTTCACGAGCCTCGCTACACCGCCCTTCCGCGGGTCAAGAGCTGGGTTCGTGGCGTTGCCAACGTACGTGGTCGGCTGCTGCCGATCATCGATCTGAGCCGTTTCTTTGGTGCCAGCGTCAGTGCTCCGCGCAAGCAGCGGCGGGTGCTGGTGCTTGACCGTGACGGACTTTTTGTTGGCCTGTTGGTCGACGAATTGCTAGGTATGCAACATTTTCCAGTAACCAGCTTTACCACCGATGTGCCTGCAACGGATGAAGGGTTTCGGCCCTTCGTGGTGGGAGCGTATGTCCAGGACCAGGTCTCCCTGGTTTTCAACTTCAGGGCATTGGCGCGGGATCAGGCGTTTCTCGACGTAGCGATTTGATCAGGGGGCGACCGGATATTCCGGTAACGCGACAGACAAGAGCAAAAACAAGAACCATGCGGTAGGCCAGGTAGGGGCCAGATGATGAAAAAGTTCGATACCCAGATTTTCTCCGCAATGCGAAGCAATCGCACGATTACCGGTCTGTTCGCGGCCCTGGTACTGTCGCTGCTCTTGCTGTTCGTCAACTTCCTGTATCTCAACATTCAGAGCGGCTACGACACGGAATACATCGGCCACGCCGGTGAGCTGCGGGTACTCTCCCAGCAGATTTCCAAGTCGGCCAGTGAAGCCGCCACGGGAACGCCCGAGGCTTTCGGTCTGCTGCTGGACGCCCGTAACGACTTCCAGCGCCGCTGGGACTTCCTGACTCTGGGGCGCTCCGAGACCGGGCTGCCTTCAGCGCCGGCCGTGCTCGATGAGCAGGTCGCGCAGGTTCAGGGTAACTGGAACCGGGTGCGTACCAACGCCGACGAAATCCTGGCCAGCCAGCGCACCGTGTTGTCCCTGAACGATGTAGCCCTGACCCTTTCCGACACCATTCCCCAGCTGCAGGTGGAATACGAGGAAGTGGTGGATCTGCTTATTGCCAACCAGGCGCCGGCCGACCAGGTGGCGGTCGCCCAGCGACAGTCTCTGCTTGGTGAGCGGATTCTGAACGCGGTAAACCGCGTACTCGCCGGTGAAGAGGACGCGGTAATGGCGGCCGACAGTTTCGGCCGTGACGCCAGTTTGTTTGGTCGCGTTCTGCTCGGCATGCTCGAGGGTAATGCCAGCATGGGTATCACCCGGGTGTCGGACCCTGAGCTGGTGGGGCGTCTTAACGAGATTGCCGATCTGTTCCGCTTCGTATCCGATTCAGTCGACGAGATTCTGCTGACATCGCCTGAGTTGTACCAGGTGAGTCTGGCGGCGAATCAGATCTTCGCCGACTCGCAGCTGCTGCTCGATAACGTGTCTGTACTGACACAGGGCTTTGAGGCGCGCAGCGATGCCCGCTGGATCAACACCCTGTTTGGTTACTTCCTGGGTATCGTGGCGTTGGGGTGTATTCTGTTGATCGGCCTGCAAATGACCCGTGAAACCCGCCGACGTCTGGCCGAGACTGCAGAAAAGAATGACAGGAACCAGGCGGCGATTTTGCGCTTGCTGGACGAAATCGCCGATCTCGCTGACGGTGACCTGACAGCTGAGGCCACGGTGAGTGAGGACTTTACCGGCGCCATCGCCGACTCGATCAACTATACCATCGACCAGTTGCGCGCACTTGTCGGCACAATCAACGACACCGCTCTGCAGGTATCGACCGCCGCCCAGGAAACCCAAGGAACAGCGATGCATCTGGCTGAGGCGTCCGAGCACCAGGCTCAGGAAATCGCCGGCGCCTCGGCAGCGGTGAACGAAATGGCCGTCTCGATTGACCAGGTATCGGCCAACGCCGCCGAGTCCTCCGCGGTAGCGGAGCGTTCGGTAGCCATCGCCAACAAGGGTAACGAGGTGGTGCAGAACACCATTACCGGCATGGATACCATTCGCGAGCAGATCCAGGACACCTCCAAGCGTATCAAGCGACTAGGTGAATCCTCCCAGGAAATTGGCGATATCGTCAGCCTGATCAACGACATTGCCGACCAGACCAACATTCTGGCTCTGAACGCCGCAATCCAGGCCTCCATGGCCGGTGATGCGGGCCGCGGCTTCGCGGTGGTAGCGGATGAAGTACAGCGACTGGCGGAACGTTCCTCGGCTGCGACCAAGCAGATCGAGGCTCTGGTGAAGACGATTCAGACCGACACAAACGAGGCAGTTATCTCGATGGAACAGACCACCTCCGAGGTAGTGCGCGGGGCTCGTCTGGCGCAGGACGCCGGTGTCGCACTGGAAGAAATCGAAAAGGTATCGACCAGTCTGGCAGCACTGATCCAGAACATCTCCAACGCGGCCCGTCAGCAGGCATCGTCTGCCGGTCACATTTCCAACACGATGAACGTGATCCAGGAAATCACTTCGCAGACATCCGCCGGTACCACAGCAACAGCTCGCAGCATTGGCGACCTGGCAGCCCAGGCCGAATCGATGCGCAAGTCGGTCGACGGCTTCACCCTGCCACAGCAACTTTGAGATGGAGGCGCGGGTAGCCTTCAGGCTATCTGCACCCCGCAATGAGCAAGGGATACACAGTGCAGAGAACGCCGAACTGGTCATTACAGCAACTGCCGGAGATGGATACGCAGCAATTCCATCAATGGCAGGCGTTGCTTGAGGCGCGGACCGGGGTTTGCGTCACCGACCAGCGTCGGGTTTTTCTGCAGACCAGTCTGGGCACGCGTATGCGCGAACTGGAGATCGAGGATTACCAGAGCTATTACGAGTACGTGACCCAGGGACCAGCCGGGGCAATCGAGTGGTCTGCCCTGATCGATCGTCTGACGGTGCGCGAGACCAGTTTCATGCGCCACCGTCCTTCCTTTGACCGTGTTCAGAGTCACCTCGAAGGACTTCTGGCCGCACGGGCAGCGGACCAACCGTTGCAACTGTGGAGTCTGGGCTGCGCCAGTGGCGAAGAAGCCTATTCCCTGGCGCTGATTACCGAGCAATGTCTGGTGGATGCTGCCGGCACGGTACCCGAGTATGCAATCTGGGCTACTGACATCAGTCTCAAGGCTCTGGAACAAGCGCGTGCTGCGCGTTATCCGGCCAGTCGAATGGGCGGCCTCACCGAGGCGGAAAAAAATCGCTGGATGCAGCCTGTCGACGGCGACAAGCTGGAAATCCTGCCGGCACTGCGTGACCGAATCTGCTTTACCAGGCTGAATATCCTGGAACTGGCCCAGGCCCCCATACGGGACCTGGATATCATATTCTGCCAGAACCTGCTCATCTACTTCCGACGCTGGCGCCGCCGCGACCTGCTCAACCTGTTGGCCAAAAAACTGGCGCCAGGTGGCATGCTGATCATCGGATTGGGTGAAATAGTGGACTGGAACAACCCCCTGCTCGAGCGGGTACCCGATGATCGGGTACAGGCGTACGTGCGGCGGGTTTCTCACGAAAGTCTGGAGTGACTATGGGTGATCGGCATGATTATGTCGCCCTTGACTGGGTAAAAGGGGAGATTTCCGAGACGCTGAATCAAGCGCGTCAAGCCCTTGAAGCTTTTGTCGAGAATCCCGGGGATTCAACCCGGCTGCGTTTCTGCCTGACCTATATCCATCAGGTTCACGGCACGCTCCAGATGGTCGAGTTCTATGGCGCGGCGTTGCTTGCCGAAGAGATGGAAAAGCTGGCCCAGGCCCTGATGCACGGGACTACCAGCCGTGAGGGCGAGGCCCTCGACGTGTTGATGCAGGCGATACTCCAACTGCCCACCTATCTGGACCGCGTGCAGTCTGGACGCCGTGATTTGCCCCTGGTGTTGTTGCCGCTCTTGAACGATATGCGCACTGCCCGTGGCGAAAACCTGTTGTCGGAGAACGCGCTCTTCACCCCGGATGTGGATACAGGCAGTCCGGCGGACGGCGCCGAGCGCCTCGACAACTTTGCAGCCGACGAAACAGTGCGGCAGTTGCGCAAACTGCGTCAGGCGATGCAGATAGCCCATGCCGGGATCATTCGAAATCAGGATATTGAGGCTAATGCCCGCCAGCTCGGTAAAGTATTTGCGCGTCTGCAAGGCCTTTGTCAGGGTTCTGCCCATGCCGATCTCTGGGCGGCCTATGCGGGCGTGGTCGAAGGCGTTGAGCATGGCACCATCGATGCGGGTGCCGCCATCAAGCAACTTTTACGTCAGGCTGATCGTGAAGTTCGACAATTGCTGGACCAGGGAGCGGCAGCGCTGGACACTCCGCCAGCTCCGGAATTATTGCGAAACCTCCTTTTTTACGTGGCGAAGAGCCCTGGTGGAAGCACGCGACTCGATGGCCTGAAGCAGCGCTACCAGCTCAAGGCCCTGCTCACCGAGGATGACATTGCCAACCAGGCAACGGGTTCTCGGTTGGTCGGTCCGGACCGCAGCGCCATGCAGTCGGTGGTAGAAGCTCTTGGGGAGGAGCTGCTGCAGGTAAAGGATAGTCTTGACCTGTTTGTACGCGGCGATCGCGCCCAGACCAGCGAGCTTGCGGCCCTGGTGCCGGCCATGAAGCAGATTGCTGATACCCTGGCGATGCTTGGTCTGGGCCAGCCCCGGAGAGTGCTGCTGGAGCAGATAGAGCTGGTCGGACAGTTGGCCGGGGGCATGTCGACTATTAACGACTCGTCACTGATGGATGTGGCGGGAGGTCTGCTCTATGTAGAGGCAAGCCTGCACGGCATTCTCGGGATGGAACGAGAGCGCAGTGACGGGGCCGGCGCATCGCAGGGCAACGACATGCAGCGTCTGGCTGCCGCCCAGGATATGGTCCTGGTGCACCGGCAGGTGGTGCAGGAAGCGCGTAATGCGCTGGAGCAGAGTCGCGAGGCTATCAATGCTTTCATCATCAGCCAGTGGGACCATTCTCAGCTTGAGCCCGTAGCTGGGCTGCTTAACAGCGTGCGTGGTGGCCTGGAGATGCTGCCATTGACGCAATGTGCAGCCATCATTGGCAATTGTCGGCGCTACGTGGTCGAGCAACTGCTCACCCCGAAAAAGATACCTGACTGGCCGGATCTTGATGCGCTGGCCGACGTGATAACCAGTGTGGATTACTACCTCGAGCGTCTCGCCGAGGACGACAGTGAGCGCGGTGACAATATTCTCGCGGTGGCGGCAGAGCGACTTGTCGAACTCGACTACGGTCTTGGAACGTTAAGGCCTGAAGCCGCGGCCGTGAGCGTCGAAACGCTGCCCGAAACTGCCGCTGCAGATGACGGGACTGATGCCGAGCAGTCTGACCTGGTTGTTGCAGAAACACTCGAAGCCCCTCCCGAAGAGCTGGATAGCATCGAAACCTCGCCAAGTCACGTGCCGCCTGGCATTGACGCCGCAGATCAGCCGCTGCCCGCTGACGAGGCTACCGACACAGCAGAGCCTGCCGGTGTCCAAGTGGCTGAAGAGGCCGAGGCCGAGGATGACGATTTCGATGCCGAACTGATCGAGATCTTTGTCGAAGAGGCTGGTGAAGTACTTGAGACGCTGACCGAATACACGCCGGTCTGGCAGGCGAACAATGATGACCAAAAGGCTCGGGCCGAGGTGCGCCGTGCTTTCCATACGCTCAAGGGCAGCGGGCGTATGGTCAAGGCCGGCATCATGGCGGAGCTTGCCTGGTCGGTCGAAAACATGCTCAACCGGGTCATTGATCGTAGCATTGACCTGACGCCTACGGTATTTGACGTCATCAATGCTGTCCGCGCCCTGATGCCTGAGTTGGTTGAGGACTTTGCTCTCAGCAAGCAGCAGGATCTGCCGGAGGTTTCCCGTCTCGCCAGTGTGGCCGATGCATTGTCACGTGGTGAGTCGGCGGAAGAAGCCATGTTGGCCGGGCAGGAACAGGCGGAGAGCCTTGAAGAGCCGGACGAGAGCTCGTTCGAAGAGCCTGTTGAACAGGCGTCGGAGGCTTTGAGTGATACGCCATCCGATGACGAAGTGCTCGCAGATGCTTTGCCGCTTGCCGACGTGGATCTGGAAATCGAGCCCGAGCCCGAGCCCGAAGCTGATCACAATCAGGAAGTGGACCCCATACCCGCGAGCTCAGCGGGAGAAGAGTGGGACTCCGAGGCTGCTGCAGAAACGGCACAGGGTGGGCCAGAGGATTCGGATCAGACTGCGCCCGCTTTGCAGGCGATTGCGCTCGAGCACGGCCTGGATCCGGTATTGCTGGAGATTTTCAACAATGAAACCCAGTCTCATATTGAACAGATAAATGCGTTTATCGACCAGTGTGAGCAGGGCCTGCCTCGTCCGGTTAGTGATGCATTGCAGCGCGCGTTACACACCCTCAAAGGCAGTGCGCACATGGCAGGCATTCAGCCAATTGCGGTGCTTGCCACGCCACTGGAAAAGCTCGCCAAGGACTTCAAGGCCAACCTGATTCCTGCCGACCATGCCCTGGTAGATCTGCTCAGCGCAGCGGTAACGCTTTTCGAAGCTGGTGTAGCCCAACTCGAGACCAGCCCTGAACAGTCCCTTGAGGGCACCGATGCATTTTTACAGCGCCTTGACGATGTGTGGCGTCAGGGTCTTGCTGCGCGTGACAGCAGTCGTACCGACCTCGATGAGGGTGCGGCCCACGTCGGTCTATTGTCGATATTCCTGACCGAAGGAATCGACCAGCTTCTGGACGTTACCGATACGCTGGAGCTCTGGGAGAATGGTCAGGGCCCTGCTATCGACAGTCGCGAGCTGTGCCAGAGTCTGCGCGCGCTGGGCGAAGTGGCTGGCGATGTGGATCTGGGCATGATCGAGTCGCTTTGCCAAAAGCTTGAAGATACACACGAAGCGCTGATGACCGGTCGGATCGAACTGGGTCAGCGTGAAGTTGATGCGCTATTGGCTGCACATGAGCGCTTGATTGGCATGATGGATCAGGTGGCGGCCCACCAGCATATTCCGCCGGCTGATGAAGAGATTGCGGCGTTGCAGGCTTTACTGCCCGGTGCGCCATACACCCAGAAGCAGGTTCCTGAAGCCTCCGTGCAACCGCGCGCCTCTGCTGCGCCGCAAGCCACCTGGAATCCGCAGGCCGCGGGCACCGATGCCGAGCTGGTGGACATCTTCCTTGAGGAAGCTCAGGAAATTATCGACAGCGCTTCAGCGAGCCTGCAGAAGTGGATCGCCGATCCGGCTAATACACTTGCGGTCGAGTCCCTACAGCGCGACCTGCATACGCTCAAGGGCGGCGCCCGTATGGCGGAGATCCCGCCGATTGGCGACCTCGCCCACGAACTGGAATTTCTCTACGAAGGCCTGGGCAATCAGCGCTACCAGCCCAGCTCCGGTCTCAATGACCTGTTACATGCCTGCCATGATGATCTTGCCAACATGGTTGAAGGCGTTATGGCCGGCCGCCCGATCAGCGACGGTTCGGCATTGATCGCTGCCATAAAGGGCTATCGTGCACGGCCCGACCAACCGCCTCAGTTACCCGGTCACGGTGAGGTGGCTGCGTCGCAGCCAGAGCCGGAATCGGCGCCCGAGCAAGGCGCTTCAACCGAGACGCCGACTACCGACCCGCTGTTGGGCATGTTCCTGGAAGAGGCCCGCGAACTTGTTGCGCCCTGTGGTGAGCTGCTTGAGCGCATACCGGAAGACCCCGCGGCCGCCGATGAACTGGTACGGCGAGTCCAGACGCTCAAGGGCAGCGCACGTATGGCTGGCCAGAATGCATTGGCCGAGCAGAGCAAGGCACTGGAAAGCGCCCTGCAGGGCGGCAGCACCCAGCAGGAACAGCTGAAAACGCAATTGCAGGGCCTGCATGAAGCTCTGGATACCCTGGGCGGCGGCGTTGAGCCCGGCCCGGCGGACTGGTCGATGCCCAATATGCCCGCCGTGGCCGCTTCTGCACCTGCGCCTGTGGATGCTCTGGGTGCGCCGCAGGAAGCACCGGCAGCGCCCCGCCAGACACTGGCAGCGGTAAAAGACATATTGCAACAGGCCATGGCGGCCAGCGAAACCAGCGACGAAGATCAGTCGGCCCGCATCAGTGGCCAGGAGACGGTAAAGGTCTCGGCCAAACTGCTTGAGGAGCTGGTCAACCTGGCAGGTGAGACATCGATTTTCCGCGGTCGTATCGAACAGCAGGTCAACGATCTGGCGCATACCCTGCAGGATGTCGACAGCACAATTGAGCGGGTTCGTGACCAGTTGCGGCGGCTCGATATGGAAACCCAGGCGCAGATTCTGTCGCGTCACCAGGAGGAAATCGAACAGGCATACGAGGACTTCGACCCATTGGAGATGGACCGCTACTCCCAGTTGCAGCAGCTCTCGCGCTCACTGTTCGAGTCCGCATCCGACCTTCTGGATCTGAAGGAAACCCTGGCAGCCAAGAGCCGTGATGCGGAAACGCTCCTGTTGCAACAGGCGCGCGTGAATACCGAGCTGCAGGAAGGTCTGATGCGTACGCGCATGGTGCCGTTCGAACGATTGCTGCCACGTATGCGACGGGTGGTGCGCCAGGTCGCCAGTGAAGTGGGCAAGCAGGTGAGTCTGGAGATCGGCAGCGCAGAAGGCGAAATGGATCGCAGCGTGCTCGAGCGCATGATCGGGCCGCTGGAACACATGCTGCGCAACGCCGTGGATCACGGCATCGAATTACCCGAGGTTCGCCAGGATAAAGGCAAGCCTGAGGTGGGCCGCATAACTCTGGATCTGCAGCGTCAGGGAGGAGAAATTGTTCTGCTGCTCTCTGATGATGGTGCGGGTATCAATCTCGACGCTGTACGACGCAAAGCTATCGAACGGGGTCTGATGGATGCGGATGCCGAATTGACCGATCAGGAGGTGCTGCAGTTCATCCTCGAGGCCGGCTTCTCGACGGCGGACAAGATTACCCAGATTTCCGGCCGCGGTGTGGGCATGGACGTGGTCAACTCGGAAGTCAAACAGCTCGGCGGTAGCATGAGCCTGGATAGTCGTTCGGGCAAAGGCAGCACCTTCACTATTCGCCTGCCCTTTACCGTGTCGGTCAACCGGGCACTTATGGTGTATTCCGGGGACGACCTGTACGCCATACCATTGAACACCATCGAGGGCATCGTGCGGGTATCCGGCTATGAGCTGGAAGCCTATTACGCCCCCGATGCACCGCCATTCGAGTACGCCGGCAAACAGTATGACCTGCGGTATCTCGGCGATCTGCTCGTCACGGGTCAGCAGCCGCGCCTAAGTGGGCACAGTCTTCCTCTGCCCGTCATCCTGGTGCGCGGTGCAGAGCATACCGTGGCCGTTCAGGTAGATGCGCTGGCCGGTTCCCGCGAGATCGTGGTAAAGAGTGTCGGCAAGCAATTTGCGGTAGTTCCGGGTATCGCCGGTGCAACCATTCTGGGTGACGGACGGGTGGTGGTGATTCTCGATCTCCTCGCGATCATTCGCGCCCGGCAGGCATTGCAATCTCAGCAACGTCTGGCCGCCGAACGTGCCCAGAGTATTGCCGAGAAAGAAGACGAGCGCGCTACGCTGGTCATGGTGGTCGACGATTCGATCACCGTGCGCAAGGTCACTACACGCTTGCTCGAACGTCATGGCATGGAAGTGGTCACCGCCAAGGACGGGATCGAAGCAATCGCCCGTCTCCAGGATGTGCATCCGGATATCATGCTGTTGGATATCGAGATGCCGCGTATGGACGGCTTTGAGGTAGCAACGCTGGTACGCCATGATGAGCGGCTCAAGGATCTGCCCATCGTGATGATCACCTCACGTACCGGCGAGAAGCACCGCGAGCGCGCGAAGACAATCGGTGTGAACGATTATCTGGGCAAACCCTATCAGGAAAGCCAATTGTTGGAAGCCATTGGCAAGCTGGTCAAGGTTCGTGATTGACCCAGTGGTGCCAGCTATCGCGCTACTGGCAGGTAAAATGCAAAAGCGCCAATTGCTGCAGGAAGTGCTCGAGGAGTTCGGTTATCGGGTGATTTTTGCCGGAGAGCCCGACGGTCTGGATTGCGATGCGCTGGAAGCCATCCAAGCCGATGCATGGCTCCTGGAGTTGGCAGATGAGTCGGATCTCGCCGACTGGCTACTGGAGCACAGCCCGGTACCGGTGCTACTGGGCGCCGGTGAAATTCCTCACCACGAGAGCGAGGACTATCCGCGCTGGAAGCGCCGGCTGGCGGCCAAGCTGTTGCCTCTGCTCGGGCCGCCCCCTGAGCGTCAGAGCCAGGAAGCTGTTGGTGTTCCTGCGCCGCCTGAGCTGCCGCCTGCCCGTTGTGTCTGGTTGCTGGCCGCCTCCCTTGGTGGTCCGGCTGCGGTGAAGCGCTTTCTTGACAGGCTGCCAGCGGATTTGCCGGTGGCGTTTGTTTATGCCCAACATATTGATGCGGGTTTTGAAACGCAGTTGCCTACGATCCTCGGCCGTCAGAACGCTTGGCGGGTGCTCAATTGCGTCAGCGGTGCACATCTGCACGACGGTGAAGTCCTGGTGGCGCCGATCAGGCGTAGCCTGGGTTTCGCACCCGAGGGGCAAGTCCGGCTCAGTGACACACCCTGGCCAGGCCCTTACCAGCCCTCTATCGAGACATTGCTCGATGCAGTTGCCGGCGTCTTTGCACCTGCCTGCGGGGCCATCATCTTCAGTGGTATGGGTGAGGATGGAGTTGATGCCTGTGGGCGGCTGCGAGATAAGGGAATTCAGGTTTGGACCCAGGATGCCGAGAGTGCCACCTGCTCCGTCATGCCCCAGGCAGTAGCTGACGCGGGCTACAGCAGCCGCCAGGGCTCGCCTGAGATGCTGGCTGATGCGCTGCGCTATTGGGTGGCACAAGAATGGCCGGTTGCGCTCTAGCGACGGCAAAACAGAATACCAGAGGACGCGCTATGACCGACGCATTGGAAAGCCTGAATGGACTTATCGTACCCCTCGCAGATCAGGCACTTCTGTTGCCCAACGTGGCAGTGGCCGAGCTGGTAGGGTTTCGTCTCAGCAGCGAACCCGAGAATGCGCCAGAGTGGTTTCTGGGTTGGACCACATGGCGGGACCAGCAGGTCCCGGTAGTTGATCCCTACGTTTTGCTTGGCCAGCAAACGGATGAAACCGGCCGACAGCCTCGCACGCTTATTCTCAACGCCATCGGCGAGCGCCCAGGTGTGCACTTTATCGCTATGCGCGTATGGAGTATCCCCCGTTCGCGCAAGATTACCCGCGGTGAAATTTCCGCGGCCGAGGCTAGCGTCCCCTATGTTCTGCAATCGGTCAGGCTTGGCGATGAGCAACAGGCCCTGTGTATTCCCGACCTGCTGAGTATCGAGCAGACGCTGGATTCTGCTGGCCTGCTCAGAGCCTGAAGCACGAGAGATTCAAACCGGAAAACTCAGGCGCGCCTCAGTGCCACCGCCGCTGCGGTTTAGCAGCTGCACTGTGGCGCCGTGGCTTTCGGCAATACGTTTAACGATGGCCAATCCCAGTCCGGTACCCTTGGTGGTTCGCGCACGATCGCCGCGAATAAAGGGCGTGAAAAGTGCTTCGCACTCGGTAGGATCAATTCCCGGTCCGCGGTCCAGAATTGACACTACCAGATAGGGCTGCGCCGCAGCGCGGGTGATGTAAGTACACACCTCGATACCTGAGCCGCCATGATACAGAGCATTGTCGATGAGATTGCCAATTACCCGTTTCATCGACAGGCGTCTGAGTTTGATTCGAGGCACCGGCTCAAGGCAGAGTCTTACTCGCTCTTCACCGGTATTCAGCGGTGCAACAACCTCGCGGATGATGTCGTTGATGTCTTCCGGTTCGGTCGCTTCGGTGCTGCCGTCGCGCATGAAGGACATGAATTGATCGAGGATTGCATCCATATCCTCGATATCGCGAATCATGCCATCGGTCAGGTCTGGATCAGCGCTGGAGAGCAGTTCCGTGGACAGGCGCATGCGGGTCAGGGGGGTTCGCAGATCATGGGATACACCGGCCAGCAGCATTGCCCGATCGCGGTTTGCTTCCTCTACGTCGTAAGCCATCTGGTTGAAGGCACGGTATACCTCGGCGATTTCCGCAGGGCAGTTGGTGTCCAGCAGACGCACGCTATGGCCCTTGCCGATCCGGCGGGCGGCACGCTCCAGGGTTTTCAACGGATTGTTCAACTGGCGAACAAAAACCCAGGCTGCGGCGGTCGATAGTAACCCTATCAGGCCAAGCCAGAGCACCACCATCCAGATTCGCTGACCGCGCAATGGGTGGGCGTAGAGGGGTACCTGAAGCCAGTTGTCGCCGTAACTGGGCTGATGCACCCACAATAACGGCTGGCCCTGGATGCGTACGCGCACCTGGGTCATGTCGCCCAACTCTTCACGTAATTGGCTGGTAAAGATACCCGAATAGGGCCAATGAACCTCGCCTTGGGGCACCATTCGGGAGGGTATCAGGCGCAGCCCTGTGACCTCCTCGATGTCCTCCCGCGCAGTTGGGTCGCTGGCCCAGTAAGAGGTGACCAGCATGGCCGTACCGTGGCTGTACTGCCGATCAACGAGTAGGTCCTCGTTGGCCAGCAGGTACAGCATGGTAAGAATCTTCGAGAACAGCGTAACCAGCAGCACCAGGGTGATAGTGCGGGCAAAGAAGCTGCGTGGCATCAAAGGATGCCAGCCGGGACCACCTTTCACGAAGGCTTGCCGTCCGGAACGAAGACGTAGCCAACACCCCAGACAGTCTGGATGTATCGTGGCTTGGATGGGTCGGGTTCGAGCATGCGGCGCAGGCGCGAGATTTGTACGTCGATTGATCGCTCCAGCGCATCCCACTCTCGGCCACGGGCCAGCTGCATGAGCTTGTCGCGGGTGAGCGGCTCGCGCGGGTGTTGTACCAGCGCCTTGAGCACGGCGAACTCGCCGGTAGTCAGCATGTGGACTTCTTCGCCACGGCGCAGTTCACGGGTAGCCAGGCTGAGAACAAACTCGCCGAAACTGACTTCCTCGTCTTCGCCGCCCGGAGCACCTGGCACCTGGGGAGCCTGGCGGCGCAACACAGCCTTTATACGGGCTACCAGTTCGCGGGGATTGAAGGGTTTGGGCAGATAATCATCCGCGCCCTGTTCCAGGCCGAGAATCCGGCTGGCTTCATCACCCTTGGCGGTGAGCATGATGATAGGAGTTTTATTTTCCTGATCGCGCAGGCGCTTACAGGCGGTAAGGCCATCTTCGCCGGGCAGCATAAGGTCAAGTACGATCAGAGAGTAGAGTTCACGGGCGAGGAGCCGGTCCATCTGCTCGGTATTTTCCACTGCCCGGACGCGATAACCCTGCTCGGTCAGGAAGCGTTCAAGCAAACGGCGCAGACGCACGTCGTCATCAACAATCAGGATTTTTTCACCTTCACTGGTCATACCGGCTCCACCCTTGTTCAGTTCGTAGCTATTGTGTCTGAACCCGCTTGTTCACGGGTTTGCGCATTGTTACAAGAGGTTTCTTTTGTACAAGTTTTTTGCCCCCTTGGCTCTGCTATCTGTCTTTTGTCGATCCGCCCCGCAAGCGAATCTGTCGGTTATACTGCCCGGCTTGTAAAACTGAACCGGAAATCGTGCCCATGGAATCTATCGCCTCACGCATCGCCACCGAACTCGCTGTTCGCTCCGAGCAGGTCGACGCGACCGTGAGATTGCTGGATGAAGGCGCCAGCGTACCCTTTATCGCCCGTTACCGTAAGGAAGTCACCGGTAGCCTGGATGACACCCAGTTGCGCTACCTTGAAGAGCGATTGCGCTACCTGCGTGAACTCGAGGACCGCCGCTCGACCATTCTTGCCAGTATTGGCGAGCAGGGCAAGTTGACTGCTGAGCTCGAGCGCGATATCCGCGGGGCTGACAGCAAGACCCGTCTGGAAGACCTCTACCTGCCTTATAAACCCAAGCGTCGGACCAAGGGCCAGATCGCCCTGGAGGCTGGTCTGGGACCGTTGGCCGAGAGCCTGTATGCCGATCCTTCCCTGACGCCTGAGCAAGAGGCGGCGGCCTTCGTCGATGCAGAAAAAGGCGTGGCTGACGTAAAAGCCGCCCTTGATGGTGCCAAGTATATTCTCATGGAACGCTTCAGCGAGCAGGCAAGTCTGCTCGAGCGGTTGCGCGGTGCACTGCGCCAGGACGGTCGGGTGGTCTCCAAACTGGTGGCTGGCAAGGAGCAGGAGGGCGCCAAGTTCCGCGATTACTTTGATTACTCAGAAGACCTGCGCAAGGTGCCTTCCCATCGTGCGTTGGCCATTTTGCGTGGGCGCAATGAAGGCATTCTCAGTATTGCCCTGGAGTTGGGTGAGCCTGATCAGCCCGCCGGTACTCCCCATCCCTGCGAAGGTATGATCGCCCAGGCGTTCGAGATTCGTGATCAGGGTCGCCCGGCGGACCGCTGGCTGGCCGAGGTAGTGCGCTGGACCTGGCGGGTCAAATTGTTGGGTCAACTGGAAACCGAGCTGCTGGGTGATCTGCGCGAAAGCGCAGAAGACGAGGCCATCCGCGTGTTTGCCAGCAATCTCAAGGATCTGCTGTTATCCGCTCCAGCCGGTCCACGTGTGACGCTGGCGCTGGACCCGGGTCTGCGTACCGGGGTCAAGGTGGTGGTCGTGGATGTCACTGGCAAGCTGGTGGATTACACCACCATATTCCCCCATGCACCGCGCAACCAGTGGCAGGAATCCCTCGCGGTGTTGGCTGGCCTGTGCGACAAGCACAACGTGACGCTGCTGGCGATTGGTAACGGTACCGCCTCGCGCGAGAGCGACAAGCTGGCGGGTGATCTGATCAAGCTATGCCCAAAACTGCCCATGCAGAAGATCATGGTGTCGGAAGCGGGTGCCTCGGTGTATTCGGCGTCCGAGCTGGCAGCCAAGGAGTTCCCGGAGCTTGACGTCACCTTTCGCGGCGCGGTGTCGATTGCCCGGCGCCTGCAGGATCCTCTGGCCGAGCTGGTCAAGATTGAGCCCAAGGCCATCGGGGTTGGCCAATATCAGCATGATGTCTCCCAGGTCAAGCTGGCTCGGAGCCTGAATGCAGTGGTGGAAGACTGTGTGAACGCCGTTGGCGTGGACCTCAATACCGCATCCGCACCGCTGCTGACCCGCGTCTCAGGCCTGAATCCGACCATTGCCCAGAACATCGTCGACTACCGTGACCAGCATGGCGCCTTTGGCAGTCGCCGAGAGTTGCTCAAGGTGGCCCGCCTGGGCGACAAGACCTTTGAACAGGCTGCAGGCTTTCTCCGGGTGATGAGCGGCGATAACCCCCTGGATGCCTCCGCGGTTCACCCCGAAGCCTATCCGCTGGTTGAGCGCATAGCCAGCGAGACCGGCCGTGATGTGCGTAGCCTGATTGGCGACTCGGCCTTCGTTCGCAAGCTCGATCCGAAGAACTTTACCGATGCCCACTTCGGTATTCCAACCATCAGCGATATCCTGCTCGAGCTGGACAAGCCGGGTCGTGACCCGCGTCCGGAGTTCAAGGCAGCTGCGTTTCAGGAAGGGGTCGAAACCATTCGCGACCTCACACCAGGCATGCAGCTCGAAGGGGTTGTCAGCAATGTTGCCAACTTCGGCGCTTTTGTGGATATCGGCGTGCACCAGGACGGTCTTGTGCATATTTCCATGCTCGCCCACCAGTTCGTCAAGGATCCCCGGGACGTGGTCAAAGCCGGCGATATCGTCCGCGTGAAAGTCATGGAAGTGGATATCCCGCGCCAGCGCATCAGCCTCAGCATGCGCATGGATGACGAGCCTGGCGCCGCGACCCAGGGCCGGACTGGTGACTCGGATCGACCGGGCAAGGCGCAGGGCGATCGTGCCAAAAACACTGGGCAGGGCCGTGGCCAGAGCGCTGGTGCTGGTGCGCAGCCAGCCGCCGGTGGTACCTTTGCCAACCTGTTTGCCAATGCCAAAGACCTGAAGAAGCGCTGAGAATGAGCCCACATCCCACATTGAATCGTATGAGCGCCTTTACCCGGATGCTCGGCCTTGAGTTCAAATCCATCGAGGTCGGCACCTGTACTCTGACGCTGCCGATCCGCGAGGATCATTTCAACTCTACCGAGCGGGTGCATGGCGGAGTTATCTTCTCGCTATTGGATTCGGCCATGGGCGCTGCTGCGTTCAGCGTACTGGAGCCCCACGAATCCACTGCTACAGTGGAGTGCAAGATCAACTACACCCGTGCGGTGGTCGGCGGTGAGCTGGAATGCATCGGCAAGGTTGTGCATGCCGGTACCCGTACCGTTGTGGTCGATGGCGAGATCCGTCAGGACGGCGCCCTGGTCGCCAAAGCCCTCGGCACCTTCGCGCGGATCTGATCCGGTATTCATCAGCATGCCATGCGCGCATTGCGCAGCGGCCCGTAAGGCTAAGGAGTGACAACCTTGTCACCAGCATTCAGCGACACCCTTGATCTGTTCTACACCACGGCTGGGCGCGAGGCCCTGCGCGGTTGCCGCCACGGTATCGAAAAGGAAAGTCTGCGCACAACCCCGGACGGCACGCTGGTGCACACGCCGCACCCGGTTGCCCTGGGCTCTGCACTGACGCACCCGAGCATCACCACCGACTATTCAGAGGCGCTGATCGAGCTGATTACGCCGGTCAATACCAGTCTGAAAGGGTTGTTTGACAGCCTCGATATGACCCACAGATTCGTTTATGCCCAACTGGGCGATGAGTTGCTGTGGACCGAGTCGATGCCCTGCCGCCTGCCCGCGGATGCCGATATTCCGATTGCCTGGTACGGCACTTCCAATGTTGGCATGCTCAAGAATGTCTACCGCCGTGGCTTGGCGATTCGCTATGGCAAGGCGATGCAGTGTATTGCTGGTATTCATTACAATTTCTCGTTGCCGTCCCAGCTTTGGGCGACACTCCAGCAGCGCGCGGGTGATCAGCGTTCGGCTCAGGATTATCAGTCCGACCGCTACATGGCGATGATCCGCAACTTCCGTCGTTATGCCTGGCTGTTGATGTACCTGTTCGGCGCTTCACCGGCGGTCTGCGCGACCTTCCTGCAGGGGCGTGACCACAAGCTGCAGAAGCTGGGCGACAACACACTTTACCTGCCCTATGCCACCAGCCTGCGCATGAGTGACCTGGGTTACAACAACAATGCCCAGTCCGGGTTGAACGTCTGCTATAACACCCTGGAAAGCTATATCCACAGTATGCAGGAAGCTATCGGTCTGCCCTTCGCGGCCTATGATCGCATGGGTACCCACGACAGCAACGGTCAATGGCAGCAGCTCAACACCAATCTGCTGCAGATCGAGAACGAGTTCTACAGCCCGATTCGTCCCAAGCGGGTAACCCACAGCGGCGAAAAGCCAGTGCATGCGCTGGCCTCGCGGGGGGTTGAGTATATTGAAGTGCGTTGCATGGATATTGATCCGTTTGTGCCGATGGGTGTCGAGCCGGCTACCGCCCGTTTTCTGGACAGTTTCCTGCTTTATTGCGCCCTGCAGGAAAGTCCCCCGCTCACCGAGGAAGGTTGCACAGAGACCGGCGAAAACTTTGCGCTGGCAGTCAAGCGCGGTCGTGAGCCCGGCCTGCAGCTGTCCGATAGTGGCGTGAGTCGCGAGCTGACTGCCTGGGGTGAGGAGCTGCTGGAGCGCATTGGTGAATGCGCAACCTTGCTCGATGGCGTGCATCAGAGTGAGGCTTATGGTGAAAGTCTGGCTGCGCAACGGGCCAAGCTGGTCGATCCGGCCCTGACTCCCTCGGCACGGGTGCTTGAGGCTATTGCTGGACACGGCAACAGTTTTTTCCGCTTTGCCCTGGAGCAATCCAAGGCGCATCAGGCGTACTTTGCGGCCCGGCCGCTGGATGAACAAACGCTCGCAGCCTATCAGGCAGAGGCGGCTGCCTCGCTGGCCGATCAGGCGGCAATCGAAGCAGCTGACACGGTGGATTTCGACAGTTTCGTCGCCAGCTACCTGAGTCAGGGTATCGACGATTAGTTGAGTGCCTTCACCTAGCCCGCTCTGGTTCGGTGAAGGCCGAGCAGCCTACTGGGTGACCAGGTTGGTAAACAGCAGATCGTCTACCAGGGGCGTGCCTTCTTCTTCCTCAAGCACTTCACGCACTGCAGCCAGCGCCTTGCTGCGCAGCGCCTCCTTGCCTTCCAGGGTCGCGACGCTCTCCAGCGTCTCGTGGGCAAACAGACTGACCAGCGCATTGCGGATCAACGGGTCGTGATATTCGATGCGCGGAACTGCTGTTGGATCGTTGGCCCGCAGTGCCACGTCGACCTTCATGTACTGGATCTTGGGCCCCGGGCCAACGGTACCGACAAAGGACGGCTTGAGCTCGACGTATTGGGCTGCTGCCACAGGGGTATCCTGAGCCTTGGCGGGCAGTGCCGCAAACAGGCTCAGCAGAAGGGGCAGGGCGAGGATCATGCGCATGGGATAGACTCCTTGTAATTGCCCACAGGATAGCCGAGCGCGGTCCGCCAGCCAACCGGCGCCGCAGCCGATCTTATGAATGGCAATCAATCAAGGGTATGGTCATTGACCCGGTTGCCCTGCTTGCGACTAGACTGTCTGAAAATCTGATAATGGAGTCATCATGAAAGCCGTATTGTGCAAAGAATTTGGTCCTGCCAGCTGCCTGGTACTGGAAGAAACCGCCGATCCCGTAGCCAAGGCCAATGAAGTGGTCCTGGACATCCATGCCGCAGGGGTCAACTTTCCCGACACGCTGATCATTGAGGGCAAGTACCAGATCAAACCACCGTTTCCGTTCTCCCCGGGTGGCGAAGCGGCTGGCGTGATCGCCAGCGTCGGCGAGAAGGTTCGCCATCTCCAGCCCGGCGACCGGGTCATGGGTCTGACCGGCTTCGGCAGTTTTGCTGAACAGATCGCAGTTGACGCGATGCGCGTATTGCCGATTCCCAAGGATATGGATTTTGTTACCGCGGCCGGTTTCAGCATGACCTACGGCACCTCGATGCACGCCCTCAAGCAGCGTGCCGACCTCAAGCCCGGCGAAACCCTTCTGGTACTCGGTGCTTCGGGTGGCGTAGGCCTGGCAGCCGTGGAAATCGGCAAGGCAATGGGTGCGCGCGTTATCGCCGCCGCCTCAAGCGCTGAAAAGCTCGAAGTGGCACGTGCTGCTGGCGCAGACGACCTGATCAACTACAGCGAAGTCAGCCTCAAGGACGCCGTAAAGGAACTCACCAAGGGGCAGGGCGCGGACGTAATCTATGATCCGGTCGGTGGTGATCTGTTCGACCAGGCCGTGCGCTCGATCAACTGGAAAGGCCGTTTGCTGGTAGTAGGCTTCGCCAGCGGCCGTATTCCGGAGTTTCCGGTTAACCTGGCGCTGCTCAAGGGATCTTCCATTGTCGGCGTATTCTGGGGTTCTTTCGCCGCACGTGAGCCACAGACCAATCTGGAAAACTTCCAGCAGTTGTTCGCCTGGTTCAGTGAGGGCAAGCTCAAGCCATTGGTCTCGGAAAAATTCCGCCTGGACCAGTATGAAGATGCGCTGAACATCCTGACCTCACGCAAGGCTGTGGGCAAGGTTGTGGTTCAGGTACGTTAAACCCAGCGGCAAGCTTCAAGTTTCAAGCTTCAAGCTTCAAGCTTCAAGCGGTTCAGTTTGATCGGGAAAATAGTGCTCTTGCCGAAAGAAATAAGTTGACTGGCATGGCGCACCGACCAGGCTGATCATGCTTGCAGCTTGCAGCTTGCAGCTTGCAGCTTGCAGCTTAGAAGGCGCCCTCATACCCCTGCTGCCGCCAGGCTTCGAATATCAGCACCGCAGCACTGTTCGACAGGTTCAGGCTGCGGCTGTCTGGCCGCATCGGAATGCGCAGCACCTGATCCTGCGGCAGGCTTTCGCGAACAGCTGCCGGCAGGCCCCGGCTCTCGGGACCGAACAGAAACAGATCCCCCGGCTTGAACGCCACCTCACTGAAATTACGCGTGCCCTTGGTGCTCAACGCAAACACCCGCTCCGGCTGCACGGCCGCTAAGCAGGCCTCCAGATTCCCATGGGTCCTGACCGCAGCAAACTCATGATAATCCAGGCCCGCTCGACGCAATCGCTTGTCATCCAGCTCGAAACCCAAAGGCTCGATCAGATGTAATTGACAGCCGGTATTGGCGCACAGGCGAATGATATTGCCGGTATTGGGCGGGATTTCCGGTTCGAGCAGGGCGATGTGGAACATGGCGGCGCGCGCTTTCAGAAGTGGGGAGCCGCGCAGTTTAGGGGGTGGCGCGCGCAGCGGCAAGCCACAAGCTGCAAGCTGCAAGTAGTCCGAGCAGATAGGCGAATTTGCTGTATCGGCAGAATTGGGTAGACAGGGATCAAATGGGCTTCACTCTGAATCGCTTGCAGCTTGCAGCTTGCAGCTTGCAGCTTGCAGCTTCTTTCCTTTCGCCCATAAAAAAAGGCAACTCCAGCCTGCCTGAACTGGAGTCACCCCAAATACACCCATAGTTACCTTTGCATCAAGCGTGCCAAGGCTTCCCCGGTGCTCGGTTACTCGGTTTCGTCCTCGTCGTGGCCGTCGATATTCATCCCCAGTTCCTTGATCTTGCGGGTCAGGGTATTGCGGCCCCAGCCCAGCAACTGCGCGGCGTCTCGGCGTCTGCCGGCAGTGTGCTTGAGAGCTGTTTCGATCATGATCCGCTCGAAGGCAGGGACGGCGGTTTCGAGTAGGCTGGTGACACCGCGGTCCAGCTCCTGGTCGGCCCAGATGCGCAAACTGTGCTCCCAATGGCCGTCGGCTGCACTGTCCTGGTGCTGATTGAGCATTTCCGGAGGCAGATCTTCAACTAACACCTCGCGGCTGGAGGCCATGACGGTGATCCAGCGGCAGGTGTTTTCCAGCTGACGCACGTTGCCCGGCCACGGCAGGCTGCGCAGGTAGTCGCGGGTTTGAGGCTTTAGTACCTTGGGTTCGACGGCTAGCTCCTTGGCGGCACGGGCGAGGAAGTGCTGGGCCAGAGCCGGGATGTCTTCGCGGCGCTCGGCGAGCTTGGGGATGTGAATGCGGATCACGTTCAGGCGGTGGAACAGATCCTCACGGAAGTTGCCGGCTTGTACCAGGTCCTCGAGATTCTGGTGGGTGGCAGCGATGATGCGCACGTCCACCTTGATCGGGACGTGGCCGCCCACGCGGTAGAACTCACCATCGGCCAGCACGCGCAGCAGACGGGTCTGGGTTTCCGCCGGCATGTCGCCAATTTCGTCGAGAAACAGGGTGCCGCCATCGGCCTGCTCGAAACGGCCGCGGCGTTGCACTGCCGCGCCGGTAAAGGCACCTTTTTCATGACCAAACAGCTCGGATTCCATCAGGTCCTTGGGAATTGCCGCCATGTTCAGCGCGATGAACGGGTTGCGTGACCGCGGGCTGTGGCGGTGCAGTGCGTGGGCTACCAGCTCTTTGCCAGTACCGGACTCACCATTGATCAGTACAGTGATATTGGAGTGGGACAGTCGGCCGATGGCACGGAAGACTTCCTGCATCGCTGGCGCTTCGCCGATTATCTCCGGCGTGCGTGCGGTGCTGAGGTCGGGCCCCTGGCCTTCCTGCTCGCGGCTATGGGCCAAGGCGCGGCGAACCAGCGCCACGGCTTCGTCCACGTCGAACGGTTTGGGCAGGTATTCGAAGGCACCACCCTGGTAGGAGGCAACTGCGCTGTCCAGGTCGGAGTGGGCGGTCATGATGATCACTGGCAGCTTCGGCAGTCTGTTTCTCAGCGTGGATAGTAACTCGAGACCGCTGGTCCCGGGCATGCGTATATCGCTGATCAATACGTCTGGTTGTTCGCGTTGCAGGCGGGCAAGAGCTGCGTCGGCATTGTCGAAACTGACGGACTCCATGCCCTCCTGCTGCAGCGCTTTTTCCAGCACCCAGCGTATCGAACGGTCGTCATCGACGATCCAGACGTTTTCAGTTCGGCTCATGGGTTTTGTCTCCGGGTACGGGTTCAAGTGGCAGGAACATGGTGAATACAGTGCGTCCAGGCTTGCTGTCGCATTCGATCAGGCCCTGGTGTTGACTGATGATGTTCTGGGTAATGGAAAGCCCCAGGCCGGTGCCCTCGGGGCGCCCGCTTACCATGGGGTAGAAAATGCTGTCGACAATGTCACGGGGGATGCCCGGGCCGTTGTCGATGACCTGCACCAGACAGACCAGGCGGTGGCGCACCTGTCCGATGGTGAACTGACGTAGGGCCCGGGTGCGCAGGGTAATGCGACCCTTTTTCAGCCCGCCCTGTTCAGCGATTGCCTGCATTGCGTTGCGCACTATATTGAGCAGGGCCTGGATCAGTTGCTCGCGGTCGGCCATTATTTCCGGAATGCTTGGATCGTAATCCCGGCGTAGCGTTAGTTCGTGTTGGGTCTCAGCCTCCACCAGGCTATAGACTCGCTCGGTGATCTCATGAATGTTCAGGGGCTGTAGTTTTGGCGGGCGATAGGGCCCGAGCATGCGATCAACCAGATTCCGCAGCCGGTCGGCCTCTTCAATGATCACATCGGTATAATCCTTGAGCGATTCTTCCGGCAATTGGCGGGCCAACAATTGGGCCGCGCCGCGTATGCCGCCCAGAGGGTTCTTGATCTCATGAGCCAGGCCGCGCACCAGAACCTTGGTGACCTCCTGCTTGGAGAGCTGGGCCTCCTCCTTGGTGATGCGCAGCAAGCGGTCGCGGGGATGCAGTTCCAGTAGTAGCCAATTTGTGGGAGCGTTGACAATGGGCGTTACTGAGTAGTCGACCATGAGACTCTGGCCGTTGTTCAGGTTCAGCTGTGCTTCGCGTTTGGTGAAGGGATCTCCGTCCGCCACCGCATGCTGCAGAGAGTCGATCGCTGCCTGATTATCATGGAAAAGCTCGCCGACCGGTTGTTGCGAAACACGCTGACCGCTGACCTCCAGCAGTATCTCAGCGGCTGGATTCATGTACCGCAGACAAAGGTGGTCATCCAGCAACAGCACAGCTGTGGTCAGGTTATCGAGTATCTGGCGTAAAAATCGATCAGGCAGCATATGAAGTCCCGTAGTTTGTGCAGACAAATGCAAGAAGCGAACCAATACGGGGCGTAAAACACGCCCTGGGTACTGGTTCGGCCGGCCGGACTATCCTGGGCCAGTACTTGTTTTGGTGCGAAGGCCTGTTCGTGAGCGCGCAAGTCGCTTGCATCGGGCTCTAGGGGCGTTCGATACACCGGCGTGGATGACCGGCGCGAGGGTGGTCGGCATGCGTCGATGATCAGTTAGCGCGATCAACGTCAGGATTCATGCACGAAATCCGGCGCACCAGCAATCAGTATGCACCAATATGGTGCGCCGTATTGACGCGGTTCAATCAGGGTGCTGTGCCGCCGGGTGCAGGAATCTGGGGAGCCTGGGGTGCGCTGTTTGGGCCGGTACGTCCGGGCTGCAGAATGGACGTGCGTTGAATATGTACGGTAATGCCCTGGCTGCGTTGTACTTCTTCGCCACGGGTGTTGGTTACTACAAGGGCAACATTGTGTGAGCCTCGGTCGAGTTCGCGCAGCGTCAGACGCTGGGTTGACTGCCCATTGCCGGCAACCGCCTCCTGTCGCATTTCGCCATCGACGTTGGCCCGCAATATGTGGCCGGGTGAGAGGGGTGGGTCAGTATTGATCGTCAGGGTGAGGTTGCCATCATTTGCACGTATGCCTTCGTCGTTCTTGGGACTGGCAATTTCGAGTGTGCGATAGCCACTATTCAGCTGGCCTTGGCGATCTTCATTGCGGTTCTGGGCACCTTGTCGGGCTTCCGGTGTCTGGGGCACTACCGACTCCAATGTATTGGTTGGCGGTAAATCAACCTGGCGGGAATCCGGGTGGGGCTGGTCGGAATAGATCTTGTTGCCCTGCGCGTCAGTCCAGGTATAGATCTGCGCGTTGGCGAAGCCGGCCAGCGAAGCGAGGAGGGCGCTCAGGGCCCAGCACAAATGAGTTCGCAGCATCGTTGTCACTCCTGTGATTCGAGGTCTCAGCCTTGCACCTGCGCGCTGATCTGGCAAGGTCCGGCGGACGGGCGAAAAAAAAGGGCGCCTGAAAGGCACCCTTTTTTCGACCGCAGCTACAACATCGGGTTCATACGCTGTAGTACAGATCGTACTCGAGGGGGTGAACGAAGGTGCGCACCTTGATTTCCTCGGCGGCTTTCAGTTCGATGTAGGCATCGATCAGGTCGTCGGTAAATACGCCGCCCTTGGTCAGATACTCACGGTCAGCGCTCAGGGACTCGAGTGCTTCTTTCAGGCTGCCACATACCTGCGGGATCTGGTTCGCCTCTTCAGGCGGCAGGTCATACAGGTTCTTGTCTGCAGCATCGCCAGGGTGGATCTTGTTCTGGATGCCGTCCAGACCAGCCATCAACAGTGCGGCGAAGCACAGGTAGGGGTTGGCAGCCGGATCAGGGAAGCGTGCTTCGATGCGACGCGCCTTGGGGCTTGAAACGTATGGAATACGGATCGAGGCCGAGCGGTTGCGGGCCGAGTAGGCAAGCATGACCGGCGCTTCAAAGCCAGGAACCAGACGCTTGTATGAGTTGGTAGCCGGGTTGGTGAACGCGTTCAGCGACTTGCCGTGCTTGATGATACCGCCGATGAAGAATAGGGCAGTGTCAGACAGGCCTGAGTAGCCTTCGCCAGCGAAGGTGTTCTTGCCATCCTTGGAGATGGACATGTGTACGTGCATACCGGAGCCGTTGTCGCCATACAGGGGCTTGGGCATGAAGGTAGCTGTCTTGCCGAAGGCATCGGCGACGTTGTGTACGCAGTACTTCAGGGTCTGTACTTCGTCAGCCTTGGCTACCAGTGTGTTGAACAACACGCCGATTTCATTCTGGCCGGCAGTGGCTACTTCGTGGTGATGGACTTCAATGGTCAGGCCCATCTCTTCCATCGCATTACACATGGCAGTTCGGACTTCATGATCGTGATCGACCGGTGGAACGGGGAAGTAACCACCCTTTACGGCGGGGCGGTGGCCCTTGTTACCGGTTTCGAAGTCGGCATCAGTGTTCCAGGAAGCCTGCTCAGAGATGATCTTGAACATGGAGCCGGAGATGTCCGATTTGAACTTTACTTCGTCGAACACAAAAAACTCGGGCTCTGGTCCAACAAATACGGTGTCACCGATACCAGTGGACTTCAGGTATTCCTCGGCGCGGCGAGCAATGCTGCGGGGATCACGCTCATACCCCTGCATGGTGGACGGCTCGATAATGTCGCAGACGATGATAACGGTTGGCTCTTCGGTGAAGGGGTCCAGTACCGCAGTGCTGTCGTCGGGCATCAGGATCATGTCGGAGGCTTCGATACCCTTCCAGCCGGAGATGGAGGAGCCATCGAACATCTTGCCTTCTTCGAAGAAGTCATCGTTCACATCACGGGCGGGCATGGTGACGTGCTGCTGTTTGCCTTTGGTATCGGTGAAGCGAAGATCAACCCACTTCGCGTCAAATTCTTTAATCAGTTTAACTGTCTTCGACATGGTTTCCTCCAGAAGGAATCATTAGCCAGGCATCTGACCCAGCGTTACAAAATTCGAGCGGAATACATCTACGCTCCGCTTGTGGTATTGAGGAGCAAAAGGTGTGCCATTTCAGAGCATGCCCTGAAACACCCGTTCCGTAAGCCTTGCATCAGTTGCTGCCGATTAATGCACCTAATAAGTGCGCCCTAAAATGGTGCGTATAAAGAGGCGACGATTCATTATGGTGCAATGCTGGCCAGTGTTTGATAACAACTGACCTACGAAATTCACACAGCGGCGCCTATGATGCTCTGCTTTACTGTTTCTTGCACTCGTCGACACGGAAAACTGCCGTTTCGTACAAAAAACATACACTGTCATGCGTGGGTCTGTATAATACCCCCCTCTTTTTTCAGTTAGCCGGGCTACGCCTGGCCACCCAGGATGTCCATAGTGATCGAGAATCTCCGCAACATCGCCATCATCGCCCACGTTGACCACGGTAAGACCACGCTGGTTGACAAGCTTCTGCGCCAGTCTGGCACCCTTGAGCGGAACGAGCTCGACACTGAGCGCTTGATGGACTCCAACGACCAGGAAAAAGAACGCGGCATTACTATTCTGGCCAAGAACACCGCCATCAACTGGCATGACCATCACATCAACATCGTTGATACCCCCGGCCACGCCGATTTCGGTGGTGAGGTAGAGCGCGTGATGTCGATGGTTGACTCGGTGCTGCTCCTGGTTGACGCGGTTGACGGCCCGATGCCGCAAACCCGCTTCGTGACCCAGAAAGCCTTCCAGGCTGGCCTGCGTCCGATCGTGGTCGTGAACAAGGTAGACCGCCCCGGTGCCCGTCCTGATTGGGTCGTAGATCAGATGTTTGATCTGTTCGACAACCTCGGTGCGACCGAAGAGCAGTTGGATTTCCCCATCGTGTTCGCTTCGGCGATCAATGGCATCGCCGGTCTGGCACATGATGATCTGGCCGAAGATCTGACACCCCTGTTTCAAGCTATCGTCGACAACGTGCCACCGCCGGCCGTTGACCGTGATGGTCCGTTCCAGATGCAGATCTCCGCACTGGACTACAACAGCTTCCTTGGCGTGATCGGTGTGGGTCGTATTGCCCGCGGCCGGGTCAAGGCAAACACCCCAGTGGTTGCCATTGACGTTGATGGCAAGCGCCGCAACGGTCGTATTCTCAAGCTGATGGGTCACCACGGCCTGCACCGCATTGACGTTGACGAAGCCGCCGCCGGCGATATCGTCTGCGTCAGCGGTTTTGACCAACTTTTCATCTCTGACACCCTGTGTGATCCGCTGAACGTTGAAGCCATGACCCCGCTGTCCGTTGACGAGCCGACCGTGAGCATGACCTTCCAGGTCAACGACTCCCCGTTCTGCGGCAAGGAAGGCAAGTTCGTCACCAGCCGGAACATCAAGGAGCGTCTGGACAAGGAGCTGCTGTACAACGTGGCTCTGCGTGTGGAAGAAGGCGACAGCGCTGACAAGTTCAAGGTGTCCGGTCGCGGCGAGCTGCACCTGTCCGTACTGATCGAAACCATGCGCCGTGAAGGGTTTGAAATGGCCGTAGGCCGTCCTGAAGTCATCATCCGTGAGATCGATGGCGAGAAGCAGGAGCCCTTCGAGAACGTCACCATCGACCTGGAAGAGCAACACCAGGGCGCGATGATGGAGCAGATGGGTCTGCGCAAGGGCGACCTGACCAACATGGTTCCGGATGGCAAGGGTCGTGTACGCCTGGAATACACTATCCCGGCACGTGGCCTGATCGGTTTCCGCAACCAGTTCCTGACCCTGACCTCCGGCTCGGGCATCATCACCAGCATCTTCAGCCACTACGGGCCGATCAAGTCCGGTGAAATGTTCGGTCGCCAGAACGGCGTACTGGTCTCCGTTGCTACCGGCAAGGCGCTGACCTACTCGCTGGAAACCCTGCAGGCACGTGGCAAGCTGTTCCTGGGTCATGGTGACGAGGTCTACGAAGGTATGTTGGTCGGCATCAACAGCCGTGACAACGACATGGGTGTTAACCCGACCAAGGGCAAGAAACTCGACAACATGCGCGCCTCGGGCAAGGACGAAACTATCGCCCTGGTCCCGCCGATTCGCTTCACCCTGGAGCAGGCGCTGGAGTTTATTGAAGACGACGAGCTGGCAGAAATCACGCCCAAGTCGATCCGTCTGCGCAAGAAGTTGCTCAGCGAGAACGAGCGTAAGCGCTCCAACAAGTAATCGGCTACATCTGTATTAAAAAACCCGCCCTTGTAGGCGGGTTTTTTATTGCTCTGATATCGGGGCGTCGGCTAATGGCTACTGCCGACCGTTTAACGCGCGTTTTGCACCTCGAACCCCTGAATGACCTGGTCGAGGTCATCTTCCATCAGTTCTCGCAAACGGGTTTCATACTGGTCTGCGGCCTCGGCCAGATCCACGACAATTTCCACTCGGCGGTTCAATGCGCGGGTTTCCGGCCATTCGTTGCTGGCTCGGGGCCGAGTGTCGGCATAACCCTGAACCTTGAGGCGTTGAGCTTCTACTGCGCCGGTTGCGAGCAGGGCATTGGCGACTGACGAGGCCCGCGCTGCGGATAGATCCCAGTTGGAGTTGAAGCGTGCGGTATTGATCGGTACGTCGTCGGTGTGGCCTTCGACGGTTATCTCACCCGGTAACTGACTGATGACTTCAGAAATTTTGAACAGAATATCCTCGAAGTCTTCAGTCATGACGGCCGAGCCCGATTGAAATGAGCCCCGCTCTTCGATCCGTATAATAACGCGCTTGCGGTCCTGTTCAAGCTGCAGGCGGCCTTCGGTCAGTTCCTGTTCCAATACATTCTTGATGGCTTCCAGGTTGACCTGAATTTGCTTCTCGGTTGTTGATGCGACCTGTTCCTGGAGGTCCGCCTCCATTTCTGCCCTCAGGGTGTCTATCTGCGGCAGTTCCTCGGTGGTTTGCTGCCGGACCTGATCTATCGGTGTGGGCTCGGGCTTGCCGGGTGAAAAGTTGTCGAAAATCGGACTGGTACCCATGGGGATCTCGAGTGCAGGCACGTCTCGCTGCACACCGAATGCCTTGCTCAATTCCCCGGCGATCTGCTTGAACTTCATGGCATCTATTTCAGAGAAAGACAGCAATAATACAAAGAAGCACATCAGCAGGGACATCAGGTCGGCGAAGGTCACGACCCAGGCGGGGATACCGGGTTTATCCTCTTCTTCTGGCAGCTCCATCAGGCTTCTCCGGGCTCGCCGGCGGTCTTGCCCCGCTTGTCGGGTGGGAGATAGCTGGCCAACAACTGTTCAACAATACGCGGGTTGGTGCCCTCCTGGATTGCCAGAACGGCGTCGATCCAGAGGCTCTGCATGCGCGCTTCCTCTGTCATTCGCAAGGACAGTTTATCGGCGATGGGATTACATATCATGGTGGCCAACATTGCGCCGTAAAGGGTTGTCAGCAGCGCTACTGCCATGGCAGGACCGATCGACTTGGGATCTTCCATATTCGACAACATCTGCACCAGGCCCACCAGGGTGCCGATCATGCCCATGGCGGGTCCTACATCGCCCAGAGCGGTAAACACTTTTGCGCCCCAGCGGTTGCGGTCCAGGGTTAACACCCGCTCCTTTTCGAGGATGGCTCTCACGGTTTCCTGCGGATGCCCATCAATCAACAGCTGAATGCCGCTTTTAAGAAAAGGGTTGTTGATTTCCTGGTCTTCGAGGGCCAGCAGGCCCTGCTTGCGAGCGACAGTCGAGAGGGCGACGAGCTCCGCAATACTGGCTTCGGTGTCGGGCAGGCGAAACTTGAAGGCTCGGCCGGCGACTTTGAATGCGCCGAAACACTGGGCAAAGCTGAACTTGGCCAGGACTACGAGCAGACTGCCGCCCAATACGATCAGTAGCGAGGGAACGTTCATAAATACCAGCGGGGATGCGCCAAGGGCAACAGCCGAGCCTATGATTCCCAGTGCGCCTAACAAGCCTACTAAAGTAGCTAAGTCCAAGAAAAACCTCCTTGTAGAAATAATGGCGCAGCAGTTGGGCGCAATGGCATGCGAATTCTAAGGCAATCACACCTTGCATTCCACAAACTAGCAGAGGGTAGCCCCCCTTTAGACCCCGATATAGACACATCCTGGAACAATATAGGGATCCTGTGGAGGCTGGCTTCCACTGTGCGGAATACATCGGTTCCGTCAGCGGCTCACTTCCGGGCGAAGAGAGACGGCCGGTGATCGCTGTGGATTTTTTCTTTCTGGCATTGGTTGGCAACTCTGAGGTTTTTCGGTTGGCAGTCACTCATGGGTATCGCAGTCTTGCCCACTGGTTACCCCCGTGATGAGTCGAGAGCCCGGGTGCAGCTTGATGCCCGGTCAGTGAAAAGGATGTCACCATGCGTCACATTATTCTGTTCTGCATCTGTTTTGTTGTATCAATCGTGGCATATGCCGCCATGGCGTCGGGTCCAGCCCATCAACCCATGCTGGCTGGCATTTATCCTGGCACCGCACCCGTTACTGAATACTGGGTCAGTGAAAAGCTTGACGGTGTGCGTGGTCATTGGGATGGCACGGCCCTCTGGACCCGAGGCGGCAATCGCATCAATGCGCCCATCTGGTTCACGCGGGGCTGGCCCGAGACGCCTATGGATGGCGAACTATGGATCAGCCGTGCACGATTTGATCAGGTCAGCGCCATAGTGCGCACCGCCGAACCGGATGAGACCGACTGGCAGAAGATCAATTTCATGGTATTCGATCTACCCGCGCACCGCGGAGAGTTCAGCCAGAGAGTGCTTGCCATGCGCCGCATCACAGCTTACGCCATACCATGGCTGCAACCGATCAGACAATTCAGGGTCGAGGGCGTCGAAGACCTGGATCGGCGCCTGGATAGACTGGTAGGAGCAGGAGGGGAAGGCTTGATGCTCCATCACCAGGAAGCTCTGTATTCAGCTGGACGCAGTCAGGGTCTGCTCAAGTACAAACTGCATGAAGATGCCGAGGCGCAAGTTGTGGGCTACACCAGAGGTCAGGGTAAATATGCCGGTATGGTGGGCGCGCTGGAAGTGGAAAGCGAGGACGGCAGGCGATTTCGTCTTGGCAGTGGGTTGAGCGACGATGACAGACTGCAACCGCCCCCTTTAGGTAGTTGGGTCACGTATCGTTTCAACGGGCTCACTTCAACCGGCCTACCGCGCTTTGCGCGGTTTGTACGTGTGCGCATGGAGTCCATTACGCCAGATTGAAGGTGGCGAGTTCGCCACGAGATCCAGCCACGGAACCGAATTGAAGAAATACGCTCCAATAAAGCAACGGAACTGCATTCATTCGGCAAGACATGGAGTAGTGCAGATTTCGGGAAGAGACGCAGTGGCATAACCACGGCGATATTTGCTTCACTCTTTTGAAGCGTTGGATAAGGAGCATGTTATGAGCCTGGAAATTAAATCGATTTTGCTGGGTATGGCCTTGCTGTTCGGTGTGGTTGGCTGCAACACCATGGAAGGCGCAGGAGAGGACATCGAAAGAGGTGGCGAAGCCATACAGGAAGGTGCTCGAGGCTGATTATTGCCTGGCGTCAGTGAAAGCTGGAACCGGTTGACTGGTCCCAGCTTTTTTTAAGTCTGCAGCATCCCGTCGAGCTCAATCAGCAAATAGATCAACGGTCCTGGAGATCTTCCAGCATCGCCAGAGCCACAGCTTCCGCAACCTTGATACCATCCACTCCGGCCGAGAGAATCCCCCCTGCATAGCCGGCTCCTTCCCCGGCAGGGTAAAGCCCTCGCGTATTAATGCTTTGCAGCGACAGGTTATCGCGCTTGATGCGTATCGGTGACGAGGTGCGGGTCTCGATGCCAGTCAGGATCGCATCCTGCCGATCAAAGCCACGAATCTGCTTGCCGAAAGCGGGTAGAGCCTCGCGTACGGCTTCGATCACATAGGCGGGCAGTGCCGAGGCCAGATCCCCCAGCAGAACACCGGGCTTGTAGGATGGCTCCACTTCGCCAAATTCAGTGGAGGCCTTACCGCGAATGAAATCTCCCACCAATTGCCCGGGTGCACAATAGTCATGACCGCCGAGCTCGAACGCGTGGGATTCCAGTTTTTCCTGCAATTCGACACCTGCCAGGGGGCCGCCAGGAAAGTCTGCTTCGGGCGTTATACCGACAACAATACCCGCGTTGGCATTGCGCTCATTGCGCGAATACTGGCTCATACCGTTGGTAACAACCCGGTTGGGTTCGGAAGTAGCCGCTACGACGGTACCTCCGGGGCACATGCAGAAGCTGTAAACCGCTCGGCCGTTTTTCGCATGGTGGACCAGCTTGTAGTCAGCTGCGCCGAGTTCCGGATGACCGGCGTATTTACCCAGGCGCGCTTTGTCGACCATCGATTGCGGATGCTCGATCCTGAAGCCTATTGCGAAGGGCTTGGCTTCGATATAGACGTCCCGCGCGTGGAGCATGCGGAAGGTATCACGGGCGCTGTGACCCAAGGCAAGTACAACGTAGCGGCTGCGTAGTTGCTCGCCATTTGCCAGTGTGACACCTTCGATCCGCCCATCCTCGATCAGAAAATCGGTGACCCGGCTATCGAAACGTACTTCACCACCCCGTTCACGAATCTCTTCGCGCATGGTCGAGACAACGCCGGTCAGCCTGAAGGTGCCTATGTGCGGCTTGCTGACGTACATGATCTCCGCCGGTGCACCGGCGCGCACAAACTCGTGCATGACTTTGCGGCCGTAGAACTTGGGATCCTTGATCTGGCTATACAATTTCCCATCGGAAAACAGCCCGGCGCCGCCCTCACCAAACTGCACATTGGACTCGGGAGTCAGCACCTTGTTGCGCCACAGTGCCCAGGTATCCTTGGTGCGCGTACGCACATCCTTGCCGCGTTCCAGCACGATGGGCTTGAAGCCCATCTGCGCCAGACTCAGTGCAGCAAACAGGCCGCAGGGCCCGAACCCAATTACCAGGGGGCGCTCGCTCAGGTTGGCTGGTGCCTGCGCCACCGGGTAATAAGCGGTATCCGGGGCGGGACGGACATTGCGGTCCTGGGCGAAGCGCGCCAGTACCTTCGCCTCGTCACGCACCTGGGCATCAATGATGTACACGAACGTAATTTCACTGTTCTTCTTGCGCGCATCGTAGCTGCGTTTGAATACGGTGAAATCGGTCAGGTCGGTATCGCCGAGGTTGAGCCGTGCAAGGACGGCCTTGCGCAGGGCGTCGACAGGATGGTCGAGGGGGAGCTGCAGTTCGTTGATACGGATCATGGTGGGTCCTGGCCGGTGTCTCCGGCAGAGGGCCAGAGCGACCGGTTGGCGTTGGCCAGCGGGTCGCCCGGGGAAATCAGTCTGGGCGCACATTGTAGCGGTGCACGCCCGGGCTGTCATGCGCTCCTGCGGCCAGCAGGACTACTGGTTGCTCTCCGGTTCCAGCTTGTCCTGTGTACGTGTCTGGAAGTCGCTGGCGTCGTGTCGCTCGTGCAGTTGCTCGCGCGGGTCACCCCAGGCCCGGTTAACCATGCGTCCGCGCTGGACCGCGTCGCGCTCCTCCAGCTCCTGAGTCCAGCGTAATACATTCTTGTAGGTGTGGGTCTGCAGGAATTCGGCGGCCTCGTAGACCTTGTTGGTTACCAGGGCGCCGTACCAGGGCCAGATGGCCATGTCTGCAATGCTGTACTGGTCACCGGTAATGAACTGGCGGCTGGCCAATTGGCGATCAAGCACGTCGAGCTGGCGTTTGACTTCCATCGCATAGCGATTGATCGGGTATTCGTACTTTTCCGGTGCGTAGGCATAAAAATGACCAAAACCACCGCCCAACATGGGTGCGCTGCCCATCTGCCAGAATAACCAGGACAGGCATTCAGCCCGCTCGGCGGGTTCGGTGGGCACAAAAGCGCCAAACTTCTCAGCCAGATACAACAGAATTGCGCCGGACTCGAATACGCGAATGGCCGGATCGCTGCTGCGATCGAGCAAGGCTGGAATCTTGGAGTTGGGGTTGACGCTGACAAACCCGCTGCTGAACTGGTCACCCTCGGTGATTCTAATCAGGTGGGCGTCATATTCGGCGCCTTCAAAGCCCTTTGCCAGCAGCTCCTCGAGCATGATGGTGACTTTAACCCCGTTGGGGGTAGCAAGCGAATACAGCTGGAGGGGATGTTTGCCAACGGGCAACTCTTTGTCATGTGTAGGGCCGGCAACCGGACGATTGATACTGGCGAACCTGCCGCCGCTTTCGGCGTCCCAGGTCCACACCCGTGGCGGTGTGTAAGTTGGATCAGTCATGTCTGTGGTCTCCTGCAGGGGCGGCGCGACCCGCGCGCGGTGCATTCATAGTAGGCCAGGTCAGACCCCGCACGCACAAACGAGTTGTATTGTGAATGTGCAGCGACAGGTGTCAGGATTGTTTCTCTACCCATTTGTCACCGAGCTTCTCGTACTTTTGCTTCACAGCTGACCAGGCCACCTTGTGAGCCACCGTTTCCCGGTCGTCGTCTCCCTTGCGCTCGCGTGGGTCTTCATATTGCTTCCAGGCGTTATCGAATGCTTCCTTGTAGATTTCCTGCGCATGCCTGGGCAGGCTGTTCCTCACGCTGTCGGGCAACTCCGAAATGCTGTCGTAGGGCATGTGACCTCCGTTTTTGCAATGCGCGAGCATGGCTTGGCTGTACCTGAAGCTTCGACCGCGCCGGAGGTGACATGTTTCCTGTAGTGCCGTAACTCAGTCCTGTATCTCGCTGATCTGCACCTGTGCATTGATGTCGGTGTAGTTGGGAATATCTTCGGCAAACTTTTTGGCGTTGGGTGCGAAGGCCTGCTGAAAGCTATCCAGGCTGTCGAAATACAAATTGGCTATGGCCACGAAAGGCGCCTGTGCACCGGGTGTCCCGCCCGCCACGCCTTTCTCTACTTCCGCCTTGAGACAGGCCGCGCCGAGCGCGCCGGTTACCATTGGCATATGTGAATGCAGGTAGTACTGCATGTCGAAACGGGCATTGGGGCTGTTGGGATACATCACGCTTGCCTTGATCATGGTACGTCTCCAGATGAGTATGTAATCAAGGTAGCTCAGGGCATGTCTGGAGGCGAACGGTAATTGCGTCAGCCAATGCGCTATTTACTGTATGAATCAGGTGGGATGCATTGCGCGGGTGCCTGGAAACATCTTGAAATGGCTAACCATAAGGTTAAAATATCTCCAGTTGACCATCAGGTGACAGAGCCTGATCGCAGCGCCACAGCATCCAGGAAGCACTACCGACATGAAGTCGCTGGCATCAAGAAGTAGTCAGTTGTTGTTGAAGGTCTTTCGGACAAGGAACGATTCCGGAACCTCGACAGGATCCGGGTCAGAAGAAACGGAGCACAACCCATGACTTTTCCCAAGCCGACACTACTTGCCACCCTCATCAGTACCGCCGTCGCCAGTACCACACTGCATGCCGCATCCTCGTTGGATATGGTCGTTGCCATTGATGAATCGGGCTCCATGTCCGGTGAGCACAATGCGTTTATCGGCACCTACGTAAAGAATCTCGATAGTCTGCTAAATGACCAGAACGTGACCCTCAACCAGTTTGGTCTGGTGGGTTTCGGCGCCAGCAGCAGTCAATCTGCAACCACCAACGAAGCAGGTCGAGAAACGGGCACGGCGCTGTATCGTCATTTCAATCTCAATAGTGGGGCCAGCCCGCTTTGGGGTAGCGCAGCCGAGTTTGATGCGATAACCCCCGAGCTCAGAACCAGTGGTGGCACAGAGGATGGCTACCGGGCTATCGATTACTTGTACCGGTATTTCCAGTTTCGTCCGACGGCAGGTTCATCGATCATGTTGATCACAGACGAAGACCGTGACAACGATACCTTTGACCTGGACTTGAACAACCTGCCCACGGGCATGACCGAGATCGACAAGAACTACATTCAGGATCAGCTCGCGCAATACAAAACCGTGGTCCATGCGGTAGTCAGCCAACGCTTCACGGACAAGGATGGCAACACGGCCATCGCTGTTGTGGGTAGCGATCCTGATACTGGCTATGCCTACGTGAAAGACAGTTCGGGCGTCATTACCAAGGTGCAGGGTTATATATTGGCGTCGGCCGACGGAACTACGGAAACGGATTACACCGAGTTGGCGCTGCTCAGTGGTGGCACCGCTATGGATATTGACGGGCTGCGCAGCGTCTACACCGATGCGGCTGCGCTGGCAGCGCTCAGTGGCGAGTTGGCCAAGCTGGTAGCGGACATTGCAGTGGGTCAGGTGCCTGTTGTGGGCATTGACTGTAATGCGGCCACAGGTATTGCTGCTCAGATATGTTCTGCTATCGCCGGCTCGAGCAATACCCAGCTCCAGCAGATTGGACAGCAGATCAATAATCCGCAGCAATATCGCCAGTTGAGTCAGTACCAGGTCAATCAGATGCTGCAGACCGCTGTTTCCAATGCGCGCAACGTGCGCAGAGTGGTACTCGGTCGCCTGGCCGATTTGCGTCGCAGCGGTATGGCCACCACCGACATCAATGTGATGGATTATTCCAATGGCAACATTGCCCTGTCTGCCGATATGACTGAGCAGTTGCAATATGCCCGGGGTGGCGCTGCCTCGGCGGATCGCGGTGACGTAGGTTACTTTATCCGCGGTATCTATACCCGCGGCGATTACGAAGACACTGCAGAGGCCAACGGTTTTGATTCCACCACCTACACCTTTGTGGCAGGTGTCGATAAATTTATCAGCGATGCAACGCAGATTGGTGCGGCCATCGCCTACGCGGCTTCCGATTCGGATTTTTCTGGTGCCCGCGGGGGGACAGAGGCTGATACCTACGGCATAACCGCCTATGCTTCCCATGAACTGGGTCAGGATTTTTATCTGGAAGGCAACCTGGGATTCAGTCGGGCGAACTTTGATACCGATCGCGATACCGGTTTCGGCATGGTCGAGGGCAAGACCAAAGGCGACATCTGGAACCTCTCTGCCGGGGTTATCAAGTCCTACCCGATGAATGCATTAGTGCTCGAACCCTTCGCCTACCTTCATTACACCGACGTATCTGTGGATGGCTTTACCGAAAAAGGTGGCGCGGCTGCGCTGCGGGTTGGGCACAGCAGCTTCGACTCCCTGGTCTCCGAGCTCGGCTTCACCGCAGCCTATCAGCTCAGCGATAGCGTTACCGGTGATTTGCGCCTGGCATGGGAACACGAGTTTGAGAACTCCGGCACGTCGGTAGCCTCATCCTTTGTGAGCGCCCCTGGCAATGTGTTTGACAGCAAGACGCCTTCACAGAGTTCCAACTATGGACGCGTGGGTCTGGGGCTAACTAAGGCAATGGCCTATGACCGCAGTATCGCTTTGCGCGGAGAGACTCTGGTAGGGCATGATCGCTACGATGAGTACTCCATTGAAGTACGCTTCCGTCAGAATTTCTGACCCTGGCTTAAGTGCAGCAGGTTTGCTTTGCGTGTGAGTAAGCGTGCGGTGAAGGGGCTGGCCGCCTTGCGGCCGGCCCTTTTTGCATTTCTTTCGAGCGCTGTGCTGTTGACAGGCTGTGCGTCGACATCCGGCGGCCCCGACGCCCAGGCAAGCCAATCTGGTTTGAATAATCTTGTACTCATGGGTGGCCCTTTCACCTTGCAGGCCTTTGACCGTGCAGGGCCTCAATCCCATGCTCATGTGTTCATAGAGGGTGATGGTCGGCCCTGGCGGGCCGGCGGCAGGGTGGTTTCCGAGGATCCTACCCCCAAGCGTCTGCTGGCGCTGGGATGGATGCGTGAGGTTCCGGGCCCGGTGCTTTATCTGGGTCGCCCCTGTTATTTCACAACGGAAGCAAACCCATCCTGCGATCCACTCCTGTGGACCTATGGCCGCTACTCGGAGCTTGTGGTGCAAAGCATGGCAGCAGGGCTGCAGGATTGGTTGCGCCATCGACCGCATATCACTTCGGTGACATTGGTTGGGCACTCAGGGGGCGGGGTGTTGGCCCTGTTGCTGGCTGAGGGTGTGCCGGTGGTGAATGAAGTGGTCGCCGTCTCGACCCCGGTAGATATTGATGTCTGGACCGGCATGCATCGCTATACACCCCTGTTTGCCTCTCTAAATCCCGCGCGGCAGCAAAGCTGGAGGAAGGGCGTGCTGCGTCGGTTGTACTTTGGTCAGAATGACCGCCAGGTCCCCCCAGAGGCTTTTATACGGGCTGCCCGGGATTTGCCGGGCGCCATGGTCAGGGTTGTGGAGGGTGCTGACCATGACTGCTGTGGGCCGTCAGTATGGCTTGCACCCAGGCAGTTGGATGCCGCTCACTCATCCCGGCCCGGAGGCTCTTGACCGGGCGTGTGATGCTTCCCATGCGCCCTGAACCAATAACGTTTCGCGATGCTGCCCAGTACCAGTAACACACCGAGTATGAAGAGGGGTAGGAGGGCTTTGAACTCCAATGCTTCTTCGGCCTGGGTAGCTGACACCATGCCATGCACTGTATGCGCGTAAACGGACCATTTGACGGTCAGGCCGAGAATCGCAGCACTGACGAAGGTGATCAGCCGCAACCTCAGCATGCCTGCTGCAAGATTGATCAGCGAGTGGGGGACCCCAGGCATTATTCTCAATGCGCACTGGGTCAATAAGTCGCTGCGCCTGGTCAGCAGTTGCAGTAACCGACTCGAAATGTCTTCGACATGCCACGCATGGCCCAGCCCCATACCCAGGCGGTAGGCTCCCAGAGCACCGCCAACACTGCCCAGCAATAACATGCAAACGCTCAATAACAGGGGGTGAAAGGGGGCAATTATCCAGAAGCAAAGGCTGCCGGGCAGACCGAAAGTCATCAGCGCGGCCATCAGCAGGACAACGCCGAGCATGGCCAGCGGGTGCCCCGAAACCCGCGCCCCCCATTCCCACAGTTCGGCAATGGTCAAGGGTGACAGCCAGCCCGCTATGAACAGTAGCGTAATGATACCGGCGACCAGGGTAGCTTTTTGACGACGGGAAAATCTGGGCACGTGGCTCCAAACTGCGGCTGAAAAAATTAACTATGACATATGACGACGCCATTACATTCTCAAGGTCGACCATTAATGCGGGGAGAGCTTGAATTTCTCAAGACGCCGGGCTTGAGTATGCCGAATACAGGGTTGAGCGGATGCGCTGGCCAGCCTCCCCGGCTATAGTGTCGCTTCTGCCGTCAGTTAACGGTTCAATGATAAAAAGGATATTGCGATGCTGGTTCTGGTGATAGGTCTGCTGGTGTTTCTTGGGGTGCATTCCACCCGCATGTTTGCTCCACAGTGGCGCGCGACAACCATCGACAAAAAGGGGCTGGGGCTGTGGAAGGGGCTGTATTCCGTTGTCGCCGTCATTGGTCTGATCATGATCATCTGGGGTTATGGTCAGGCACGACTGGACCCCGTCCTGTTATGGGTGCCACCTGTATGGACCCGCCATCTGGCCGCGCTGCTGACAATCCCCGCGTTTATTCTGCTGGTTGCTACTTACGTGCCCCACACCCATATCAAGGCGCGGGTCGGGCACCCGATGTTGTTAGGGGTCAAGTTCTGGGCTGTTGCCCACTTGCTGGCCAATGGCATGCTGGCTGACCTGTTGCTGTTTGGCGGATTCCTCGCCTGGGCAGTACCGCTCTACATTGTCTCGCGCAAGCGCGACCGCATGGCTGGTGTGCGTTATCCCAAGGGGCAGATCAGCCGGGACGCGATCACGGTAGTGGTTGGTCTGGCGCTCTGGGTCGTGTTTGCGTTGTGGCTGCATGGCATGTTGATTGGTGTGAAGCCATTTGGCGTCTGAGCCGGATGACATAATGTCTGCCGGGAAGTAATGTTGTATGGGTAATACGCCGGCTCACCTTGCTGGCGTTGTCACCCAGGAGTTGGCCCCGCGGGGCTGTCATTCAGGCCAGGAGCCTTCGCCATGCAGCTGTTGTACCCCGAGATCAAGCCCCACGCCCGGCACGAAATAACAGTACAGGCACCACATGTCCTGTACGCAGACGAGAGCGGTCAGCACGCTGAAGGGTTGCCCGTCGTGTTTATTCACGGAGGACCAGGCGCCGGGTGCGATAGCTTGAGCCGGCGCTTTTTCGATCCTTCAGTCTATCGGATCATTACCTTTGATCAGCGCGGTTCTGGACGTTCGACGCCCCATGCCAGTCTGGAAAACAACACCACGCAACATCTTATCGAGGACCTTGAGGTGCTGCGCGAGCATCTGGGGATCGAAAAGTGGGTGCTCTTTGGTGGTTCCTGGGGATCGACGCTGGCGCTGGCCTATGCCCAAGCCCATCCGGATCGGGTAATGGGCATGATCCTGCGGGGCATTTTCCTGTGCCGCGATCAGGATATTCAATGGTTTTATCAGAAGGGTGCGAGCCATATCTTCCCGGACTATTGGGAGGATTATGTTTCGATGATTCCAGAGGCCGAGCGCGGTGACATGGTAGCTGCCTACTACCGGCGGCTGACCGGAGACGACGAGATCTGTCGCATGCATGCTGCCAAGGCCTGGTCATTGTGGGAGGGCCGTTGCGCTACACTCAGGCCCAGTCCGCAGGTGGTGGACAGGTTCAGTGACGCACGGCGCGCCTACGCGATTGCACGCATCGAGTGTCATTACTTCGTCAATCACGCTTTCCTGGCACCGGATCAGTTACTGGATAACATGCACCGTATCGCCCACATTCCCGGAATTATCGTGCATGGCCGGTACGACATGGTCTGCCCGTTGGACAACGCTTACAGCCTGCATCACAAATGGCCCGGCAGTGAACTGCAGATTATCCGTGACGCCGGTCATGCGGCCTCGGAAACCGGCATCGCTGATGCGCTGGTCAGAGCCAGTGAAACCCTGTCGCGGCAGCTGCTGGGTCTTCCTCCGCGGGTGGAGTAGCGGGTGAAAGCCTTATTGCAGAGGGTCAGTAGCGCCCGTGTCGAAGTGGTCGGGGAAATCCTAGGGTCGATCGACAGGGGGTTGCTGGTGCTGGTGGGCGTGGAGCCCGAGGACAACCAGGCCGCGGCCGACAAGCTGCTTAAGAGACTGCTGGATTACCGGGTATTCAGCGATCCGGAAGGCCGTATGAATCTGTCGCTGCGGGACATTGATGGCGGGTTGCTGCTGGTGTCGCAGTTCACCCTGGCGGCTGATACCCGTAAGGGCCTGCGTCCGGGGTTCTCCACCGCCGCCCCCCCGGAGCAGGCGGCTGCGCTGTTCGATTATCTCCTCGAGCGCGCCCGGACTCAGCATGCGGTTGTCGCCAGCGGCCGCTTTGGAGCGGACATGCAGGTGCATCTGGTCAATGATGGTCCGGTTACTTTCCTCCTCGAGGTCTAACTGCTGGCGCTCAGTTTTTCCTCCACGAAGTCCAGGCGATCCTGGCCGAAAAACATCTCGCCATCGATAAAAATCGTAGGGGCACCAAACACGCCGCGACGCACGGCCTCTTCAGTTGTCTCCTTCAGCCCCTGCTTCACCTTCGGATCGCTGAGGCGTTCCATTAACTCTGAAGGATCAAAGTCCGCGGCTGCCAGAACCTTGCCTACCACTTCGGGTTGCCCCATATCCTGCTCGTCTACCCACATCGCGGTGAACACAGCGGTCAGATAAGGTTGCAGCTGATCTGTTTCGCGCAGGGCTTCGGCTCCACGCATCAGCTGCAGGGTGTTGATCGGGAAATAGGGATTGTGGTTTAGCGTGACGCCATAGCGGCGAGCAAAACGTTGGAAGTCGAGACGTGTATAGGCGCCCTTGGCTTCGATGCTGGCTGGGGACTGGTTACCTGTCGCCTGAAATACGCCGCCCAGTAACATGGGACGATAGACCAGGGTCGCGTCATGACGCTTGGCCAGGGCGGCAAGTTGTGTCCAGGCCAGATAACTGGCAGGACTGCCGACATCAAAGAAGAACTCGATCTGTTTGCTCATGTGGGTATCTCCAGTCAGGTGGTGCGGTCAGATGCTGGTCAAAAGGTTTCCATCCACGGGCGCAGATCCAGTTCATGGGTCCAGGCGTCGCGGGGCTGGCGATGCAGTTGCCAGTACTGCTCGGCTATATGCTCCGGGTCGAGAATGCCGTCCTGGTCCTTCAGTGCATAGCGCTCGGGAAAGGTATCGCGGATGAAAGCGGTGTCGATAGCTCCGTCGATGATCGGGTGAGCAACGTGGATCCCCTGTGGGCCCAGCTCCCTGGCCATGCTTTGAGCCAGTGCACGCAGGGCGAATTTGGCGCTGGCAAAGGCTGCGAACCCGCTTGATCCGCGTAATGACGCGGTGGCGCCAGTGAAGATGATCGTGCCCCGGCTGCGCGGTAGCATGACTCTGGCTGCTTCACGACCAGTCAGAAATCCGGCCAAGGCAGCCATTTCCCACACCTTGCGGTAAACGCGCTCGGTGGTTTCGGTAATCGAAAATCGTACATTGGCGCCGATGTTGAATACCACCACTTCGATCTGGCCGACATCGCTCTCGATATGCTCGAACAAGTCGACCATCTGTTCCTCGATGCGGGCGTCACAGCCGAAGGGGTGGGCAGTACCACCCGTGGCGCGGATTTCAGCCACCAGTGGGTCCAGTTGGTCCCGGTTGCGGCGGGTTACGCATAAGGTGTAGCCCTCACGGGCAAAGCGTTTGGCAACGGCGCTACCCGTAGCGTCGCCGGCGCCGATAATCAGCGCAACAGGTGATCTGGACATCGGTCTTTCCTCTTGGGTTCTTTTTTGGAACTAACTCTATAGTCAGTTTCTTTTTGGAACCTGTCAAGCTACTCTTGGTGTGACTGTTTTCGAGGATAGACCATGCGATGGGAAGAACTGGACCAGCAGCCATGTTCGCTGGCGCGCACCCTAGCGGTGATCGGCGACAAGTGGACGCTGCTCGTACTGCGTGATTGTTTTCTCGGTGTTCGCCGCTTTGACGAGTTTGAACAACGTCTGGGCATCACCCGACATCTGTTGGCGGGACGCCTGAAAAAGCTCGTGGAGCATGGTGTGTTGACCAAAGTGGCTTACCAGCAACGTCCGCTGCGTGAAGAGTATCGCCTGACCGAGAAAGGGCTGGATCTGCATCCGGCGATGCTTGCGCTGGTGTCCTGGGGGGATCGGCATATGGCGGACGAGCGGGGGGCTCCGGTGCTGCATGTCCACAAGGGTTGCGGCAAGGTGATGCACCCAGTAATTGTCTGTTCTGAATGCGGCGAAACGGTGGGCGCGCGGGATGTAAGAGTTGAGGCCGGTGCGGGTTGGGCGGAGGAAGCTCAACTACCCCGCCAGGCCTGATGACAGCTATGCAACCACATCGCTAATGGGCGTTCAGAAGAGTCTTCCAATCAGGGCTGTAACGGCGGTTTCGACTCGAAGGATTCGCTCGCCAAGCTGCACTGGTTGCAGTCCGGCCTCCAGCAGTTTGTCTAGCTCATAGGGAATCCAGCCGCCCTCTGGTCCTATGGCCAGGGTAACCTGGCGGGTAACCTGGTGGGGGCAGGGCGCGTAATCGCCAGGGTGTGCAACCAGCCCGAGGGAGCCAGCTGCGATTGCCGGAAGCTGATCCTCCACGAAGGGTTTGAACCGCTTTTCGATACGTACACGGGGCAGTACCGTGTCGCGTGCCTGCTCCAGACCCAGAATCAGGTTCTGCTCGATCTGCCCCGCTTGCAGAAAGGGGGTCTGCCAGAAGCTTTTTTCCACCCGGTAGCTGTTGAGCAGAACGATCTCGGGCACGCCGAGGGTCGCGCAATGTTGAAGAATACGCCGGAACATCTTGGGACGGGGCATGGCCAGCAGCAAGGTCAGGGCTAGCTTGGTCGGGGGCGGCTGGTGGAAGCTGACTTGCAGTTCCGCGCTTTTTTCATTCAGGCGTAGTATGCGCCCCTGGCCCATCAGTCCGCCGAGGCGGCCCACCCGGATACTGTCGCCCTCTTGCGCCTGGAGCACGTCTCTTATCTGCTGCAGGCGGCGATCACCTAGCAGTACCCGGTCATCGGAAAGAAAGTCGGCTTCCTGCACGAGGACCAGGTTCATGCTTCAGGTTGGTCTTCCGGGGGGTGCTCGGCCTGCGTACGCTTCTTGATGAGCATGCTGAAGAGAATGCCGAGCTCATAGAGCAGCCACATCGGGATTGCCAGCAGCGCCTGGGAGATCACATCGGGTGGAGTCAGAACCATACCGATAATGAAGCAGCCGACCACCACATAGGGCCGAATCTCCCTCAGCTTGGCTACGTCGACCACTCCGGCCAGAACCAGCAGAATGGTGGCAATCGGGATCTCGAAGGACAGGCCGAATGCCATGAACAGCGTCAGTACGAAATCCAGATACTTGTTGATATCGGTCATTACCGCCACGCCCGCCGGCGCGGTGCTGGTAAAAAAGCCGAACACGAGAGGGAAAACAACGAAATACGCGAACGCCATGCCTGAGTAGAAGAGCACGATGCTGGAGGCGAGCAGCGGGACCGCCAGGCGTTTTTCGTGTTTGTAGAGCCCTGGTGCGATGAAGCTCCAGAATTGATGGAGAATGAATGGCATGGCCAGAAAGAGCGCGCTCACCAGCGCCAGTTTGAATGGCGTGAGAAAAGGTGACGCCACGTCTGTGGCGATCATGCTGGTGCCTTCCGGGAGGAATACCCGCAGAGGCTCGGATATGAACGTGTAGAGATCGTTGGCAAAGTAGAACAGGCCAGCGAAAATCAGCAGCCAGATGCCGACAATGCGCAGCAGGCGGGAGCGCAACTCGGTTAAGTGCGCGACCAGGGGCATATCTTCGGCCAGTTGACTGGGTGTGCGTTTATCCGTCATTGCGAGGTTTTTGCTGGGTGGCGGCACTGGCGTCTACGTCTTTTTGGTCGGTGTTCTGGCCGGAGGGCTCAGCTGAAGTAGCAGTTTCCTCCTGTTCCGTGACAGCCGGATGACGGCTGGATTTGACGTTTGATGCGGGTGGGCTTGTCTCCTTGGCCTGTTTTTCAAGGTTGCCCATCACGCGCTCGTTGTGCAGTTGCTGACGTATCTCATCCGCCCCGATTTCGCGCTCCACCTGAGATTTTACGTCGGCAAAGCCACGCTTGATGCGGCCGATAGTCAGGCCAACCATGCGCACAGCGCCAGGCAGCCGCTCAGGTCCGAGCACCAGCAGGGCGATAATGCCGATAATCAGCAATTCGAAGAATCCAACGTCAAACATGGACGATCACTCTCCGGACCGTGTTTCCTGTTTTTTACGTTCGGATTCGGCATTGATGGTATCGCCGCTGCTCTTGTCCTGCACCGAAGGTTTTTCATCTTCCGTATTCACTGACTTGCGAAAGCCCTTGATCGCCTCGCCCAGATCGCTACCGACACTCTTCAATCGTTTTGTGCCGAAGAGCAGGATGACGATCACCAGAACGATCGCCAGTTGCCATATGCTGATGCCACCAAAACCCATTTTAAACCCCCAGGGCTATGCCCTAATTAGTTTGGCGAGATGCCTTTTCGGTTAGACCGGACAGATCAAAGCGTCGTTCCAGTTCTTTGAGAATATCGTCGGGACCCAGTCCCAGATGGCTGAGCATGACCATGCTGTGAAACCACAGGTCGGCCGTTTCGCCAATCAGTTCGGATTTGTCTTCACGGTGCTCGCAATCCTTGGCAGCGAGCAGCGTCTCAGTACACTCCTCACCGACCTTTTCAAGAATCTTGTTCAGCCCCTTGGCGTGCAGGCTGGCCACATAGGATTTGTCGCTGCTGGCCTGTTTGCGCTGCTCCAGGACCACCGCAAGACGACTTAGAGTGTCATTCATGTTTGTGCTCATAGATCTCATCGGGGTCTTTGAGAACGGGGTCTGCGATTTGCCATTCGTTGCCGCGCAGAACCCGGTAGAAGCAGCTTTCTCTTCCGGTGTGGCAGGCCATGCCGCCAATCTGCTCGACCATCAGGATGATGACGTCGGCGTCGCAGTCAAGCCGGAGTTCGTGCAGAACCTGAACGTGTCCGGATTCTTCGCCCTTGCGCCAGAGTTTTTGCCTTGACCGCGACCAGTATATCCCTCGGCCTTCAGAGGCAGTGAGCTGCAACGCCTCGCGATTCATCCAGGCAACCATCAGCACGCGCTGGGTGTGAATGTCCTGCGCAATGGCGGGTATCAGGCCATCAGGCCCCCACTTCACGGTATCTAGCCAATCGGTACTTTCAGTCTTGTCAGTCATACGCAGAAGTGTGCCAGTTAAGGGTCCGGTTGCGCCAGCAGTAAGTAAGCTAACCGCGGCCGAGTACCAGCCAGCCGCCAATGGCCAACAAAAGCCAGTTGCTTGGAGCTGCATCGCTCCACATGGCAGGATCGCCGCCCAACTGGCTTGCCCCCAGTAGCAGCAGTAGCAAGCCTGCCAGCCGCAAAACGGTATTGCCTTTTCGAACCACCACGGGCGGCTGGCGCTCGGCCAGGTTGTCCAGTGCATGACGGGCGCTGTGCAGCAATGCCGGTACCTGGTCCAGCTGTTGCTGCCAGTGCCGCAGTTGGTGCGCAGGCATTGCACGTTCGCGCATCCAGCGCTCGAGATAGGGTTGGCCGGTACTCCAGAGGTCCAGGTCGGGATACAGCTGACGTCCCAGCCCTTCGATATTGAGCAGCGTCTTCTGCAGCAGTACCAGCTGTGGCTGGACTTCCATATTGAAGCGTCGCGCGGTCTGGAACAGGCGCAGCAGCAGCTGACCAAAGGAGATGTCTTTCAGTGGGCGCTCGAAAATGGGCTCACAGACGCTGCGAATGGCGGCTTCGAATTCATTGACCCGGGTTTCGGCGGGTACCCAGCCGGAGTCGATATGCAACTGAGCCACCTGGCGGTAGTCGCGCTTGAAGAATGCCATCAGGTTGCGTGCCAGATAGTTCTGATCCTCCGGCGTCAGGCTGCCAACGATGCCGAAGTCAACAGCCAGGTACTGCGGCTCCCAGGGGTGACTGCGCGAGACAAAGATATTGCCGGGGTGCATGTCTGCATGGAAAAAGCTGTCACGGAAAACCTGGGTAAAGAATATCTCGACCCCTCGCTCCGCGAGCTTCTTCATGTCGGTGCGCTGGTCCAGCAGGCCAGCCATGTCAGTAACTGCCAAACCATTGATGCGTTCCATAACCAGGACCTTGTGCCTGCTCCAGTCCCAATAGATCCTGGGTATGTAGAGTAGCGGTGAGTCCTCGAAATTGCGCCTCAATTGGGAGGCGTTGGCGGCCTCGCGGTACAGGTCCAGCTCGTCAAAAATGGTGTTCTGGTAGTCGCTGACAACCTCGACCGGACGCAATCGCCGCCCTTCGACCCACACCCGTTGAAGTAGCTTGGCGGCCAGGAAAAGCCATTGCATGTCCTGGTGGATGGTCTGGCCGATGCCAGGACGGATGACCTTGACGACGACTTCACTGCCGTCATGCAGGCGTGCTGCATGTACCTGGGCGACCGAGGCAGAGGCCAGCGGCTCGTCGCTGAAGCTGCTGAACACCGAGTCAATTGATTGCCCGAGCTGTTCCTCGATGCGTTTGCGCGCCTGAGCGGCCGGGAAAGGCGGCACCTTGTCCTGCAGGCGTGCAAGTTCCAGGGCAATGTCGTCTGCCAGCAAGTCGCGCCGGGTAGACAGAATCTGACCGAACTTGACGAACACCGGGCCGAGGTCCTCGCATGCCAGACGCAGCCGGGCGCCACGGCTCAGGTCTTTGGGGGCGGGGCACAAGCGCCACGGGCCGATACGAAGCAACAAGCGCGCGAACCAGGGTAACGGAACGGCCCACAATAGCTGGTCCAGCCGATAACGAGTAAATATCCGGGCGATGCGAAAGAGGCGCAGCAGGGCAATCGAATTCATGCTTCGGGGGTTTCCGGGTGATGGTCGCTCAGCTGTTGTACCCGCGCTTCCAGGCGGTCCAGGTCCAGGCGTAGCTGATAAAGCTGGTCCGCGGAGACTTGCGCTTCAGCATTGCCGACGAGTTGGCCACTCTCTTCAGTCAGGTATTCAGCCAGGCTGCGTCCCAGCGTCTGTCTGGCTCCGCCGCCCCATTCCCAGCTTTTGCGCGCAACCTGTGCAACAGCATGGGCCGGCACAGGCCCAAGCCAGCGAGAGAGCTCTGCTTCACCGTCCAGCTGCAGATCCGCCATGGCGTTTTGCAGGCTGACTAGCACCTGGCTATCGCCGCTGAGATGTAATTCCGGATCCTGTAGCAAAGGTTGTCGCTGATTGCTGATCAGCAATTTCGCGAGCAGGCTGCTGGGGGCGCTCAGAGTGCAGTCAGGCTCGTGGGTACTGTCTGTGGTCAGGCCGATACCGTTAGAACCTGGCTGCAGATACAACTGCCAATCCGGATTTCGCCCCTGTACCAGAACGGTCTTGTTCTGCAGTGCCGCCAGGCGACTCGCCGTGAGCGGATCCCGCTCCAGCGCCAGTCTCAAGCTGCGCTCAGCCGCACCCAGCATGGCGCGGGTCAGCATCAGGGCTTGATTCCCCGGTGCAGTGCCACCACGCCACCGGTCATGTTGTGGTAAGTCACGCGCGCAAAGCCGGCTTCTTCCATCATCGCCTTGAGCGTTTCCTGATCCGGATGCATGCGGATCGACTCGGCCAGATAGCGATAGCTCTCGGAATCGTTGGTGACCAGCTTCCCCATCAGCGGTAGCAGGGTGAAGGAATATTGGTCATAGGCCTTGGACAGTAACTTATTACCCGGTTTGGAGAACTCCAGAACCAGGAGCCGACCGCCGGGCTTGAGCACACGCAGCATCGAGGCTATCGCACGATCCTTGTGGGTAACATTACGCAGCCCGAAGGCGATGGTGATGCAGTCAAAATGATTGTCCGGGAAGGGTAGCGCTTCGGCGTCGGCCTGCACAAAGCGCACATTGCCGGCAATGCCCTGATCCAGCAAACGGTCACGCCCGACCTTGAGCATGGAGTCGTTGATGTCGGCAAGTACCACCTCGCCCGCGGTGCCCACCAGTTTGGAAAATTTGCGGGTGAGATCACCCGTGCCGCCAGCGATATCCAATACCCGGTTACCCGGCCGTACACCCGAGAGCTCGATGGTGAAGCGCTTCCACAAACGGTGGACGCCGCCGGACATCAGATCGTTCATCAGATCGTAACGCGCCGCTACGGAATGGAATACATCAGCGACACGCGCGGCCTTCTCGGATTCGTCGACAGTCTGGTAGCCGAAGTGCGTCGTGCGATCTGTTTTGTGTTCGTCTGTCATGGACTCATCTGCCTGGCAAATCAGCTTCTATTCTAACCACTTTTTCGGTTTGAGCGGGGGTTTTCAGGTGGACAGGCTGTCGCAGTAGCAGGATGACGCTGGACCGGCTTTGCGGCATGCTATGGCACCTGACCTAAACAAGAGAGAACACCCATGGCGACTGTTGATATCACCCGCGAACACAATCTGGGCAAGGAAGAAGCGCGTGCGCGTGCCCAGAAGATGGCCGACAAGCTGGCACAAAAGCTGGATGCGAAATGTACCTGGGAAGGCGACAACCTGAGTTTCAAGCGCAGTGGCGCTGATGGTTGTATCGAGGTGCGAGAAGACCTGGTAAGGGTGACGGTCAAGCTCGGCATGATGCTCACGCCCATGGCTGGCATGGTCAAGGGTGAGATCGAAAAGTCACTGGACAAGTATCTGAGCTGATCGGGTGCTTTTAGTATGTGTTTTCTAATTCTTACGGGTAGTTTGACTCTCAAGGATCGATAACCGGTCCACTTTTGATCCATTTGAGGAGTTACTACCATGGCCAAATCCACAGCCAAGAAAGTTGAAGAAAACACCGCATCAGTCGCCGGCGACATGAAGAACTACGCTCACCAGATCTGGTTGGCGGGCCTGGGTGCCTATGCCAAGGCAGGCAAGGAAGGCGCGGATTACTTCAAGAAGCTGGTAACCGAAGGCGAAGCAGTCGAGAAGCAGGGCAAGGAACTGGTCTCAAGCCAGGTCGAGTCAGCCACCAGCCGTGTCAACAGCAAGGTTGAGAGCATTCGCGAGCGTTTTCAGACCCGCACTGGCACCAGCTTGAACAAGGTTGAGGAAGTATTCGACGAGCGCGTAGCTTCGGCACTGAGCCGTATGGGTATCCCCAGCAAGAAGGACGTTGACCAGTTGTCTGCTAAGCTGGATGATCTGACAGCTGCAATCAAGTCGATGGAAAGCAAGTAAGGTCACAGAGGAGTCACTCCATGGCGGGCAAGAAAAAGCAGGAAAAGGATACTGGCTGGATCAGCGATATAGAAAGCTATTCGCGGCAGATCTGGTTGGCTGGACTGGGCGCTTATGCCAAGGTCGGTAAGGAGGGTGTCAAGCTCTTCGATACGCTGATCAAGGATGGCGAGCAGGCTGAAAAAGCGGCCAAGGCCGAAATCGACAAGCAGGTCGAGTCCGTCAAGGGCAAGACCACCAAAGGCAAGAAGGATTCTGTCGATGCTGCCAAGTCCAAGGTCGACAAGGCTCGGGGCAAGGTGTCCGGTCGCTGGGATGAGCTTGAAGCTGCCTTTGACAAGCGTCTGAACAGTGCTGTTTCCCGTCTGGGAGTGCCTTCGCGCGATGAAGTAAAAGCGCTGAATGCCAAGGTCGACGAACTGACCAAACTGATCAGCCAGATGAGTAACGCCAGGACGCCGGCGAAGGTGGCACCGAAAGCTGCGCCCAAGCCAGCTACTCGTGCGGCTGCCAAGCCAAAACCGGCAGCGAAGGCTGCGGCTAAACCTGTTGCCAAGAGCGCGCCAGTCAAGCCCAAGGCGCCTGCGGCAGCAAAGGCTCCGGCTAAGCCGAAGGCGCTGGCCAAACCAAAAGCGCCGGCCAAACCAAAAGCAGCTTCAGAGTCTGGTACTGCAGCCAAGCCTCAGGCAGCTCCAGGCAAGACAGCTGTAACTGCTCCGGCGGCACCTGCAGCGGCCAGCCCGGCAACGGCGGCTGACAAGCCAACCAACAGCTAACACCTGCTGGTTGACAGAAACCCGATCCGCGCAAGCGGGTCGGGTTTTTTATTATTCAAAGAACGAGAATTAGTATGTTTTTTCTAAAATGACTAGATAGTCTTTTAATGAGGCTGCGGTTCCGCAGCAAGCTGAAGTCTTTTTTCAACAGGGAGTAATGATCATGGCTAATGCTAAGACAGGCAATGTGCTGGAGTCGGGCGCACACTTTTTCAACGAGGTCGTCGACGGCATGAAGACTCAGACGCGCCAATTCTGGCTGGCTGGCCTGGGTGCCTACGCCAAAGCCGGCAAGGATGGCATGGAGTACTTCAAGAGCCTTGTTGCAGAGGGTGAAGTGCTGGAAAAACAGGGTAAAGAGCTTATTTCCGAGCAGACCGATAACGCTAACGAGAAGCTGGCCGAGCTGAAATCGCGTTTCGAGGATGTAACCGGTGGGCGTTTCCAAAAGGTATCCAGCACGCTTGAAGAGCGCCGGGCAGATTTTCTCAGTCGCTTCGGTATTCCCAGCAGCCATGAAATTGAAAAGCTGTCCGCCAAGCTCGATGAGGTATCCAGTTCATTGAAGAAGACGCAAGCGCGCTGATTGTCGTTAGCTCTTGCATCTGCTGAACCCGGCCGTGGCCGGGTTTTTTGTGGGCAGGACGTGGGTCAGTTGTAGCGTTGTATCAGACTGCTCATCCAATGCCGCGTATCTGTTTCGAGGTAGGGCAGCAGCAAACCGAGTACCTGCTGGACGGCCTGAGTTGGCTCATCGTCCTCGCGTTGGCTGACGCGTTGGTAATCAAGCCAGAACAGTACGGTTTGGCATAGTGCATCGAGCAGCCGCTCCAGGGCCTGTGCATCACAGAGCAAGCGTTGCTGCTCATGCAGGTCGAGCAATAGGCGCTTCAGTGTCGAGCGCAACGCGTCCACCCACTGGCGCATACTGCGAGCGATGACGGTATAGCGGCCTATAAGGTTCGACAGATCCTGGAACAGAAAGCGGTAGGCGATGATCGATTCAAACAGCAGGTGCAGAAACAACCAATAATCCTCAGGCTCCAACGGGCCTGCGCGGGACTCCAGATGAAGAAGGCCGTGTGTCTGGTCGAGGAAGTCTGCGAGCAACTCCTCCAGTAATGCCTCCTTGCCGCGGAAATGGTAGTAGAGATTGCCGGGACTGATATCCAGCTCAGTGGCGATATCCAGCGTAGTAACGTTGGGTTCACCGTGCTCGTTGAATAGCTCCAGGGCACACTGCAGGATTCGCTCACGGGTTTTCATTCAGGGCCTCACGATTTGTGCACATAGCGACCTGGTGCTGCCTGCAACGGTGGGAAGTCGGGATTGCCCAGTATGGCAGGGGCGGGAACAAGCGGGCCGCTATGCGCCTTGGTCCAGTCACTCCAATGGCTCCGCCAACTCCCCTGAAGGGGGGCATGTTGGTGCAGCCAGCTGGTTATAGGGCTGTTGTCAGTCACCGTTCCGGCCCGGAACCAGGCGCCGGGATGATCCAGTGGGTTGACCAGGCTCTGGATATGGCCGCTATGACTCTGTACGAAGGTTTTCTCGCCGCCCATACGCCGCATGGGAAAGCTGTTGGCGCAAGGTACGATATGGTCATGCTGTGCGCCCAGGTGCCAGCTGGGGGTGGAGACTGCGCGCAGATCGATTGCCTGACCCTGAACGACGAGACTGCCCGGCCGGGCAAAGGGGTCGCGCTCGAAATAATCCAGAAAGTCTTCCACCAGCCTGGCGGGTAGCCGGGTACAGTCCTGGCTCCAGGACAGAACGTCTCGCGGTCGAGGATCCTGTCCCAGCGCATAGCGCTCCACGGCCTGAGCCCAGACGAACTCTTCCGGTCTCTGCCAGGAGAAAGCCCTGGCTATATCGCTGGCCGGCAGGAAGCCATGGTGCCAGAGTCTGCTGCGCAACCGCTGGCGCGCAGCGGGTCCGAGCATCCGCAACAGGCCGGTGTCCATGCGTGCATCGATGGGCGTTACCAGGTAGCTGGCACTGCAGATCCGTTTACTTTGTCCGCGACTTTGCAGCACGCCCTGCATCAGGAGGGCGAGAAGTCCCCCGGCACAAACGCCCATCAGGTTTACCGGGCCGTTACCGGTTAACTGGCTGACCACCCGCAAGGCTTGATCGCAGGCACTGACGTACTGGTTGAACCCCCAATTTCTATGTTCGGGGTCCGGGTTGCGCCAGCTGATCATGAAAACCTGCAGCCCCTGATCCAGAGCATGGCGAACCAGGCTGGAGCTTTCGGTCAGGTCCAGCAGATAAAAGCGGTTTAGTGGCGGGGGGACCATCAACAGCGCTCTTTGGTGAGCTTGCGCAGTGGTTGGCTGGTACTGAAGCAATTCGAACAGCGGTTCGCGCATGATGACCTGGCCGGGGGTGGACGCGAGGTCGCGGCCAACCAGGAAGGCATCATCGGCGCACAGTGGAGCTGCAGGACGCCGGAGCACCAGGTCTGTAAGCAGGTTGCGCGTTCCCCGGCACAGGCTGGCGCCGCGCGTATGCCGTAATCGGTCAATGAACACGGGATTGGCCGGGGAGTTGCTGGGCGCTAGCGTGGCACTGAGCATGTCTCCCAGTTGCCGAAGGCGAGCGCGGTCTGGCTCGGGAATATCCAGATCGTCGAGCCACTGCCGGTAATGCACCTGCCAGCCAAGCCAGCCTTGCAATGTGCGACGTAAAACCGGATTGGTTTGCCAGGCGCAATGATCGAATCGTCGATCCCGTGGCGGGACAGGCAACGCGCTGTTGCCCTGTACCGCTTTGGCCAATTGAACAGCGAAATGACCCAGGTAGCGCGCGTGATGCGAAGTTTGATCCGGCAACGTCCGCAAGACGGCAAGCAGACTGTCGGCGAGGTCGCCAGCCAGCGCTGCTGCTGCGTTGTGGGCACTGCTTTCAGGCATCCAGCGTTCCTTGTCCAGATACAGAGGGGATGACTTGCAGTGTACCCATCTACGGCGTCACATGTCTCCTGTTGCGCCTGCTCTCTCTAGTGCTTGGCTAGCGGTTCGGCACGAGGGCGGATAACCGCCGGCTGCCGCTCCTCGGCCAGAAAACGCATAATGATCGGAGCGACCGACGCAGCACGGGTAATCAGGAACAGGTGGCCGTCATCAATCACGTGGAGTTCGGCGTTGGGGATTCGCCACGCAATCATTCGCATGTTGACCAGAGGGATGATTGGGTCGTCATCACCGGCCATTACCAGCGTTGGCTGACGGATCTTGTGCAGCCAGTGGATGCTGGTCCAGCCTAGCCCCGCCGCCAGCTGCCAGTAGTAACCTACCTTGCCGGACGAGCGCACCTTGGACGCGTGGCCGCGGGCCAGATCCGGATCTCGCCTGAAGGCGCCACCATAGATGTCGGGTGCAATCTTGACTACGTGGGAAGGCTGAATATACCGCCGTGGGCTGGCCATTTTCAGCAGCACATGAGGCCTGCCCGGTACCATGAAAAAACCTGGCGAGGTGGCGGCCAGAATCAGCTTCTTGCACCGCTCTGGATAATCGTGGGCAAACTGCTGGGCCAGGGCACCACCCCAGGAAACGCCAATCACATTGACCTGGCCGTAATCGAGATAATCGAGCATGCGTGCTGCCAGCTTGGCCAGGCCCGGAAAACGGAATGGCGTTCCGGGCGTGGAGGAGCCGCCGACGCCAGGTGCATCAAACACGATGACTTCGAGGTCGGGATCCAGTGCCTTGACGAAGGGAAACACCAGTTCGAGGTTTGCCCCAATGCCATTGAATACCAATAAGGGTGGCAGGTTACTGCTACCCGGGCGAACGGCCGTTCGCAGGAACTGACCGTTCAGCTCGATAGTGCGAAATACAAAATTCTGAGGCATGTATCGTTCTCGTTTGCACGCTCCTAGCGTTCGTGGACGTAGGTCCCGGGAGCCGCTTCCATCGGCGCATAATCTGCATTACCCAACGCTGCAGGGGCGGGTTTGATCTTGCCGCCCCGAGCATGCAACCAGTCACGCCAGTAGGCCCACCAGGAGTCAGCCTGCTTGGTGGCGGTCTCCAGCCATTGCTTCGGATCTTCTGGCATATGGGTATTGGTAAAGAAACGGGACTTGGGGTTGCCAGGTGGATTCAGGATGCTTTGTATATGACCACTGGAAGATAAAACAAATTCACATTTTCCACCCAATAATTGGGCAGACTTGTAACAGGCGTCCCAGGGGGTGATGTGGTCGTTGAGTCCGGCAATGCAGAAAAAATCGGCCTTGACCTGTTTCAGGTCGATAGGCGTGCCGCATACTTCCAGTGCCTTGGCCCGGGTCAGGGGGTTGGTCTTGAACATCTCCAGAAACTCGCCGTGCAGCGCCGCTGGCAGACGGGTAGTGTCGTTGTTCCAGAACAGGATATCGAAAACCGGCGGCTCATTACCCAGCAGGTAGTTGTTCACCCAGTAGTTCCAGATCAGATCGTTGGGCCGCATCCAGGCAAAAACCTTGGCCATGTCCCGGCCTTCGAGTACGCCGTTCTGATAGGACATGCGCCGCGCCGCCTCAATCGAGCGCTCATCGGCAAAGAGCGCCACCTGAGTCTTGATGCCGGTGTCCAGTACGCTGACTAGCAGTGTGAAGGCGTGAACCTTCTTTTCTTTGAGGGCGGCATAGTGTCCCAGCAAGGAGGCGGTGGTAATACCGCCGGAGCATGCGCCGAGCATGCTCAGATCCTTGCTTCCGGTGATTTCTAGTACGATGTCGATGGCCTCTTTCAAAGCCTCGATATAGGTAGACAAGCCCCATTCGCGCTGCGCCTTGGTCGGGTTGCGCCAGCTGATCACAAAGGTCTGCATGTGGTTGGCGGTGAGGTACCGAGCGAGACTCTTTTCCGGTGACAGATCGAATACGTAGAATTTGTTGATTTGTGGTGGCACTACCAGCACCGGGCGCTCGTAGACTTCTTCTGTCAGTGGCTTGTACTGAATCAGTTCCAGCACTTCATTGCGAAAGACCACCGAACCCTTGGTGACGGCGAGATTCTTGCCGACTTCAAAGGCGTTCATGTTGACCTGGCTGGGCATGCCGCCGTTATTGGCGATATCCTGAGCCATGTGCGTCAGCCCGTCGAGAATACTTTTTCCGCCGGTCTCGAAGAAGCGCTTCACTGCTGCCGGGTTGAGGGCGGTATTGGTTGGTGCCATGGCTTCTGTCAGCAAAGAAATCACGAACTTCGCTCGCGATACATCCTGTTCGGGCAGATTGGAGGAGGTGATCCACTCGTTTAGCTCGGTGCGCCAGGCCAGATAGCTCTGCATGTAGCGACGATAAAGCGGATTCTGGCTCCAGGTAGGGTCCAGAAAGCGCTTGTCGTCTGCGCTTGGGGTGATTTCGGAGCGGCCAATCATTACCTTGGTGACCGCCACGGATAACTTGCCTATGTGCCTCAGGCTGTGCACCGGCTGTTTGACGGTTTGCCGCATGACCTGTCTGGCTGTGCTGATGATGTCGCGTGTCGGCGCGCCGATTACCGGGTTGGGTCCGAGAATATTCTCGCTGGCTCTCTTTCCGAGCTCTTCATTCTTGTTCTGGGCCATCGGGTAAAGCTCCGTAGTAGCAGTTTCAGCCTGGGCTGAAGGGTCAGGAATACGGTGGGGCAGCCGGGCGGATATGTTCAGGCTGCCTAAAGTGTGTTCGTCTGAGACAAGTTAGCATGGCCTGATGCTGCTGTTAAAAGGATTTTATTTGGCAATTCAGGCAGGACGGCTATGGAGCCGAAAAGGGCAAGGGCGGGCAGGGCACCCATTTCAGGGAATAAAACGGACCGCACTGGTGTGCGGATCGCGACTGGCTCCGGCCTTTTCCAGCTGGTCCAGGTAGAACTGCCAACGGCTTTCCTGATTGACCGCAAGTTCGTGAAGATAGTCCCAGGTGTACAGGCCGCTGTCGTGGCCATCGTCAAAGATCAGTTTTAACGCATAACGACCGGCCTGCTCGATGCCGGCCAGACTCACATGCTGCTTTCCTGTCTGTAACACCGGCTTGCCATGGCCACGCACCTCGGCGGAGGGGGAGTAGACCCGCAGATATTCGGCCGGCAGCGCGTACTCCTTGCCGTCGGCATACGCCAGGCGCAGGCTGCGCGAGGCTTTCTGCAGCTTGATAGAGGTGGGGATGGGTGCGGGCATGGGAGGCCTTTTAGCTTCAAGCGGCAAGCTTCAAGCGACAAGTCGAACAGCAGCTTGTGCGGTGCACACGGTCTGCTTGTGGCTTGCAGCTTGTCGCTTGCGGCTCATGTTAGAGAATATACCGCGACAGATCCTCGTTGACCGCCAGCTCGCCCAGATGCTTGTCCACGTAGGCGGCATCGATCACTATTGCCGAGCCGTCCTGCTTGGACGCAAGGTCTCCTGCATTGAAGGAGATCTCTTCCAGCAATCGTTCCAGCACCGTGTGCAGGCGGCGTGCGCCGATGTTTTCAGTTTTTTCGTTCACCTGCCAGGCAATTTCTGCAAGCCGGGTTATGGCATCGTCGGCAAACTCAATGGTCAGACCTTCGGTATGCATCAACGCACGATATTGTTCGGTCAGAGACGCATCAGGCTCAGTGAGAATGCGTTCGAAGTCGCCCGGCGTCAGGGACTTGAGTTCAACCCGGATGGGTAGACGACCCTGCAGTTCGGGAATCAGATCCGAGGGTTTGGTGAGGTGAAACGCGCCAGACGCAATGAACAGGATATGGTCGGTCTTGACCATGCCGAACTTGGTATTCACCGTACAACCTTCGATCAGCGGCAGCAGGTCGCGCTGAACGCCCTCACGTGAGACATCGGCACCGCTGCCGCTGTCTGCGCGTTTGCTGACCTTGTCGATTTCGTCGAGAAACACGATGCCGTTCTGCTCGACCGCTTCTATGGCTTTGGACTTCAGCTCTTCCTCATTGACCAGGCGCGCGGCTTCCTCGTCGCGAATCAATTTGAATGCTTCCTTGACGGTCAGCTTGCGCGTTTTACGCTTGTCCTTGCCGAAGCTGGAGAACATGTTCTGCAACTGGCTGGTCATTTCTTCCATGCCCGGCGGGGTCATGATCTCAACGCCGACAGGAGTGTCAGCCACGTCGATCTCGATTTCCTTGTCATCCAGCTGGCCTTCGCGCAGCCGCTTGCGAAACAGCTGGCGGGTACTGTTATCTTCCCTTGCTGGCTGGTCGCTGGCACCCTGCCGGGCTGGCGGCAGAAGCGCATCTAGAATCCGTTCTTCGGCTGCATCCTCGGCGCGGTGCCCCATCTTGGCCATTTCCTGCACCCGCAGCATCTTCAGCGCTGCATCAACCAGGTCGCGAATAATCGACTCAACGTCACGGCCGACGTAACCGACCTCGGTAAACTTGGTAGCTTCCACCTTGATGAACGGAGCCTGGGCGAGCTTGGCCAGGCGCCGGGCGATTTCGGTTTTGCCGACACCGGTCGGGCCGATCATCAGAATGTTTTTTGGGGTCACCTCGTTACGCAATGCATCGGGCAGCTGCTGACGCCGCCACCGATTACGCAGGGCGATGGCGACGGCTCGCTTGGCGTCCTGCTGGCCGATGATGTGGCGGTCCAGTTCATGGACAATCTCGCGTGGGGTCATGGACATGCTTGTGATTCCGGCCGCCTCAGGTATTGGCGTCCAGCTCCTCGATTGTCTGGTTGTGGTTGGTATAGATGCAGATTTCACCGGCAATGTTCAAGCTCGATTCGACTATTTCGCGGGCCGACAGCTCGGTATGCCGTAGCAGGGCGGTGGCAGCAGACTGGGCGAAGGGGCCGCCGGAGCCGATGGCGATCAACCCTTCTTCGGGTTCAATCACATCGCCGTTACCGGTGATGATCAGGGATGCATCCTTGTTGGCTACGGCCAGCAGGGCTTCGAGACGGCGCAGTGCGCGGTCGGTGCGCCAGTCCTTGGCCAGCTCTACCGCAGCACGTACCAGGTTGCCCTGGTGTTTTTCCAGCTGGGCTTCGAAGCGCTCGAAGAGCGTAAAGGCATCGGCGGTGCCGCCGGCAAACCCGGCGATGACCTGGTCCTTGTAAAGCCGGCGTACTTTGCGGGCGTTGCCCTTCATGACGGTATTGCCCAGGGAAACCTGGCCATCGCCGCCAATCACGACCTTGCCGTGTCGACGAACTGAAACGATTGTAGTCACGCGCAACTCCTGGTTGGCTGGTCTGAGTGAAGCAGCAGGGCACGCCTGAACACGCCCCTTTCAATCTATCTTGGGGCGCCCATGACTATTTCAAGTTTCGATTCTGGCTAGTACTGCCGGAACAGCCCCGAACAGGGCTGCTATCAGGGCTTGGCGTCGCGCTGCTGCAGTAACAGATTGTCGAATCCGTTTCCGGTCAGGACCTGCTGAGCCTGGCTCAGCTTGGTGCGGTCGGTATAGGGGCCCACCTGCACGCGGTACCAGACATCACCGCTATCGAGCCGTGCGTCTTCCAGCCGCACATCCAGACCCAGCAGTAGAATCTGAGCCCGGACCCTATCAGCCTCGGACTGCTTGCGAAAGGAACCCGCTTGCAGAAAGAAACGGGTGCCGGTTTCCGTGGTCGTTTCGGTTGAGCTCTGCGTAGTGCCTTCGTCTGCGGGAGGTTCCGGTGTCACAGCGCCCTGTGGCACTATGACTTCCGACTCGGGCAGCAACGTATAAAAGTCGTAGCGTGGCTCCTCGCTTGCCTTGCTGCTCTGGCTCGGGGGCGGCGGTGGTGGCGTCTTGTCACGTTTGACGGTCTCGCTTCCAGGCTCTAACTGCAACAGAAAGGCCACGAACAGACCAATGGCCAGTCCGCTGACCAGCCAGAGCCAGCCTGGAACCGGGCGTCGAGGTGCGGGCTGCTGACGGCTTGCGCCGCGTCTGGGGGCTTTGCGTGCTTTGGCCATACTGCTTACATGCGCTCCAGGGTGTCGATGCCGAGCAGGTTGAGTCCCTGCTGCAGAGTCCGGCCGGTCAAGGCTGCCAGCCTTAGGCGGCTATCGCGGTCGGCGGGTTTTTCAGCCGCCAGAATCGGGCACAGCTCGTAGAAACTGGAGAACCGGCCAGCCAGTTCATACAGGTAGTGGCAGAGTACATGAGGCGTGCCCTCCCGGGCGACATAATCCAGTGTCTGGGCGAACTGTGACAGGTGTGCACCGAGTTCGACCTCGGCCGGTTCCTGGAGTTGCATTGCACCCAGGTCGTCAACGTGCTCCATGCTGCGTTCGAGCTTGCGGAACACACTGGCGACACGGGTGTAGGCATACATCAGGTATGGCGCAGTATTGCCTTCAAAGCTCAACATTTGCTCGAAGTTGAAGTTGTAGTCACTGCTGCGGTGTTTGGACAGGTCGGCGTATTTTACCGCCCCAATGCCTACCGCGTGGCCAATCTGTCTCAGCTCGTTTTCAGCCAGCTCGGGATTCTTTTGTGCGACCAACTGGTGTGCCCGCTCCTCTGCTTCGTCGAGCAGATCCGTAAGCTTGATTGTGCCCCCGGAGCGCGTCTTGAAGGGCCGCCCATCGGGGCCGTTCATGGTGCCAAAACCCATGTGCTCAAGCTGCATGCTCTCGGGTACAAAACCGGCCAGGCGGGCAACTGCAAATACCTGCTGAAAATGCAGGGCCTGGCGCTGGTCGACGAAGTACAGCACGCGATCAGCTCCAAGCGCGCTATGGCGGTATCGCATGGCGGCCAGGTCTGACGTCGCATACAGGTAACCGCCGCCGGCCTTCTGGATAATCACTGGTAGGGGATTGCCCTCGGCGTTCTTGAACTGCTCGAGGAATACACACTGGGCGCCCTGACTTTCCGTTAGTAGACCTGTGGTGCGAAGCTGGTCCACTACGCTGGCAAGCTGATCGTTGTAGGCGCTCTCGCCGCGCACATCAGCGGTACGCAGACTGACGCCGAGGCGTTCGTATACGGCCTGGCAGTGCCCCAGCGAGATGCGATTGAATCTCTCCCATAGCGCCAGGCATTGTGGGTCGCCGGCCTGCAGCTGGACAACGCGCTCACGGGCACGGTCAGCGAATTCGGGGCTTTCATCAAAGCGCTGCTTGGCCTGGCGATAGAAGTTTTCCAGATCAGCCAGCTCGGCCTCTGCGTCTACGCTGTGTTCTTCCAGGTAGGCCAGTAGCATGCCGAACTGGGTGCCCCAGTCGCCTACGTGGTTCTGGCGCACCACCTCGTGTCCAAGGTATTCGAGAACCCGGGTCACAGCGTCGCCAATGATCGTCGAGCGTAAATGACCGACGTGCATTTCCTTTGCCAGGTTGGGTGATGAGTAATCCACTACGACGCGTTGTACCGGGTGGGCTGCCGGTACGCCGAGCCGCTCATGTTGCAGGGCTTCATCCAATCGGGCGGCGAGCCATTGCTTGCTCTGGAAAATATTGATAAATCCCGGGCCGGCGATGCCGATCTCTGCAACGGCCTCGTGTTCGGGCATGGCAGCGACGATCTTTTCGGCCAGATCCCTGGGCTTCATTCTCGCAGGCTTGGCCAGGGTCATGGCCAGATTGCTGGCAAAGTCGCCGTGTGCCTTGTCTCGAGCTATCTCGACCTGGATCGAGGGGATCAGGTCGGCGGGCAGTACGCCCTCATTCTGCAGGCGAGTGACGGCGCTGGCGAGCAACTGACTGATAAGGTTCTTCATAAGCGATCGGGTATCCGGCATGTGCCTGTGGAAAGCCGGCCATTATCCGCGTTCGACCGGGGATTGCCAAATCTGTGTTGGCCGCGTGGCCGCGGGAACAATCCTAGAACATGTCCAACGGATCGACATCAATCGACCAGCGCACCTTGCGGCCCAGGCTGTGGCTCTCCAGGCTTATCAGCCAGTGATGTAACAATTGGTGCAATGCGGAGCGATGGGGCGCCTGTACCAGCAACTGGGCGCGGTAACGCCCGGCGCGTCGTTCCATCGGTGATGCGACCGGACCGAGCAGGTCGACTTTCTCAAGGGCCAGATCAACGCACAGCTGCTCGGCAAGCTCGCAGGCTGATTCAAGAAACTCATTGGCGATAGCCGCGTTATTGGCCTCGGCGCGCAGCAGTGCGATAAAGCTGCAGGGAGGCAGCCCGGCCTTTTCCCGGCCATTCAGTTCGTTCTGGGCTATGGTGGCATAGCCATGCTCGGTCAGATCGATCAGCAACTGATGTTCGGCCATGTGGGTCTGGATCAATACCTGCCCGGGCTTTTCCGCCCGACCGGCGCGCCCGGCCACCTGGGTGATCATCTGGGCCATGCGCTCGGGGCCGCGAAAGTCCGAAGAGAACAGCCCGCCATCGGCATCCAGGATGGCGACCAGTGTGACGTCTGGAAAGTGGTGCCCCTTTGCCAGCATTTGAGTGCCGACGAGCAGACAGGGCTGGCCGGTCTGGATGCGCGCCAGCATGTCCTGCATAGCCTTCTTACGTGACATGCTTTCGCGATCAATACGCAGCACCGGAAACTCCGGAAAACAGCTGACCAGATGTTCCTCGGTCCGCTCGGTACCTGCGCCGATGGAGCGCAGCTCGGTGCTCTGGCATTTTGGACATTCCGTATCAACTGGCCGTTGGCTGTCGCAGTGGTGGCAATGCAGCCTTGGCGGCGACTGATGCACCGTCATGCGCGCATCGCAACGGGTACATTCAGCCATCCAGCCGCAGTCGTGGCACATCAGCGTGGGTGCGAAACCGCGGCGGTTGATAAATACCAGCACCTGGTTGCCCTTGCTCAAATGCTCGCCAATGGCTTCGATCATCGGACGACACAGTCCTGCCTCCAGCTTGCGGCTGCGGATGTCGATGCATTGAAAGGTGGGCGGCTTTGCATTGCCAGCGCGTTCCGTGAGGCGCAAGTGCTGGTAGCGTCCGCGTCTGACGTTATAGAGGCTTTCCAGTGAGGGTGTGGCAGACCCGAGAATGATTGGGGTTTTCTCCAGATATGCGCGATAAACCGCCAGGTCACGGGCGTTATAGCGCAGCCCTTCCTGTTGCTTGAAAGACAGGTCATGCTCTTCGTCGACAATGATCAGGCCGGGCCGTGCCAGGGGGGTGAATATCGCCGAGCGGGTACCGATCACGATACCGGCTTCTCCATCCCGGGCTGCGACCCATGCATCCAGGCGCTCGCGGTCGTTGAGGCCAGAGTGCAGGATCACCACCGGCACACTGAAGCGGCGTTGAAAGCGCTCCAGGGTTTGAGGCGTGAGGCCGATCTCGGGAATCAGCACCAGCACCTGACGGCCTTCGCCCAGGCAGTGCTCTATGGCCTGAAGATAAATTTCGGTCTTGCCGCTGCCAGTGACCCCGTCGAGGAGCCATGCGGTGAAACCTGACTGTGCCTTTATAGCGTCCAACGCGGCGACTTGTTGCGAGTTGGGTGTCAGCCGGGGCTCGCGTAATAGCGGAAGCGGCTCATTGGTGTGGTGATGAGATTGGCTGATACGTTGAACCAGGCCTTTTTTCTCCAGCGCTTCCAGTGTGTCGCGGCTCAGCCCCCACTGTGCGGTCAGTGCGTGGGAGAGACCATGGGGGTGCTTGGCCAGCAGCTGCACGGCTTGTTTCTGTTTGGCAGCGCGGCTGATCGCCGGATGCTCGGGATAGGCCCCGGGTAGCAGCTGCCAGAGGCGATCCTGGCGTGCAATGGCTGGCTCGCCCTGGCGCAAGAGTGTGGGCAGGGCGCAACTCAGGGTGTCGCCGAGTCCGTGCTGGTAGTAGCTGGCGGTCCAGCAGCACAGCTGCCATAGGGTTTCGGGCAGTAGTGGCTCAAGGTCGATCAGTTCGACGGCACGCTTTAATCGCGCGGGGGGGACGTCCGAGGCATCGCTCAACGAGGCAATGACGCCCACCATCTGACGCTGGCCGAAGGGCACACGAATGCGCTGGCCTGGACGCAGGTCTTTTGCGTGCGCCCCGCCGGGCGCGCGGTAATCGAAGAGTCGTCGCAGTGGCGAGGGCAGTGCGACCTGCAGTATGGGACCGGACACATTCGCTCCTTGGTTAGCCAGGCATGTTAGCATTACGGGCTGATTCGCATGAGACTTGCGTTGGCGTCCGTTTCTGGTATTATCGCTGGCCTATTTTAAGGTCTCTGCGCATTGGCGTCGGAACCGGCAGACAACCACAGTGCGGTGCCAGATCAAGTCGATCGGGTGGCGGCACACCTACCGAGGAAATATCCATGAAAGCTGATTTGCATCCTACTTACCAGGAAATCGAAGCTACCTGCAGCTGCGGCAACGTGATCAAGACCCGTTCCACACTGCAAAGCGGTATTCACCTGGACGTCTGCTCCGAGTGCCACCCCTTCTACACCGGCAAGCAGAAGATCCTCGACACCGGTGGCCGGATCGAGCGCTTCAAGCAGCGTTTCGGCGCCGTCAGCTCCAAGTAACATCAGTTTGTCTGGCCGCTCGAAAGTGCTGGCTATAAGACAAGCGAACAGAAAGGCGCTCCTCTGGAGCGCCTTTTTTGTTGCCTGGCTGTTTGCTCCCGCTGTGCAGGCAGATCCCTGCGCGCCGATTGGCAGAGGCAGCGAAGTAAGCAGCCGCTTTGTGATTGACGGCGATACGTTAGAGCTGACTGACGGCCGTCGCGTGCGCTTGATCGGCATCGACACTCCCGAGATGGGTCGACGTGGCGAGCCGGCCGAGCCCTTTGCCCAGGCGGCGAAAAAACGCTTGCAGCAACTGGTCGAGGCTTCCGGGCTACGGATGTACACGGGTGAGGAGCCAAGTGATCGCTACGGTCGGATTCTGGCTCATCTCCATGCGGCCGACGGTAGCAATATCGAAGCACAGATGTTGAAGGAGGGCCTGGGCTTTGCTCTGGTGGTCCCGCCCAATGACGCAATGGCTGACTGCCATGGCCTGGCTGAGCGACAAGCTCGCAGCCTTGATCGCGGGATCTGGAGTCGCTCACCGGTCATCCGCGCCTCGGCATTGGAGGAGGGAGGGTTTACCATTATCAAGGGGCGTGTTGAGTCGGCTTCCGAAGGCGGTGGCCATCTATGGCTGGATCTTGACGGGCCGGTTACCCTGCGCATCGGTCGGGACGAGCGCGAGGCCTTTGACGCCAACCTCATTGAAGGCTCCCCCCGTCGCTGGGTTGGTCGCCATGTGGAGGCACGCGGCTGGGTAGTGGATCGCCAGCGTAAAGGGCAATCGCCAAAAACGTATAAAAGGTTCATGCTGCCAGTGCGCCATCCCTTCATGCTGGAGATCGACTGATGCGTTCGACATGCTTCCTTGTTTTGGCTTTTACACTTGTGCTTTTTCAGGGTTGTGCGGTCAATCCGGTTACCGGCAAGCAGGACTTCGTGATGATGTCCGAGAATCAGGAGCTGGCGATGGGCCGTCAGGCCAATGCGCAAATCAGTCAGCAGATGCCCATGGTGGATAATCCCGCGCTGCAGGCTTATGTGCAAAACATTGGCGAAGAGCTGGCGCGCAACAGTCACCGCAGTAACCTCGAGTACCGTTTTCAGGTCGTTGACTCTGCGGATATCAATGCGTTTGCCTTGCCAGGCGGGTTTGTCTATATGAACCGTGGGCTGATGGCCTATATGAACTCTGAAGCCGAGCTGGCCGCTGTACTGGGGCACGAAATCGGTCATGTGACAGCCCGTCATGGCGTGCGTCAGCAGAGCATGGCCATGGGGTCGAGCTTGCTGGGCCAACTGGTTACAATTGGTACGGGGATCCCTGCCGCAGGTGACCTCAGCAATATGCTCGGCAGCGCTCTGGTCTCGGGCTATGGCCGCGACATGGAGCTGGAAGCGGACGGCCTGGGCGCCGAATATCTGGCCCGATCAGGCTATCGACCGGACGCCGTACTGGAGGTCATAGGAGTACTCAAGGATCAGGACACCTATGCCAGACAACAAGCCGAAGCACGGGGCAAGAAGGTTGAAAGTTACCACGGCCTTTTTGCCAGTCACCCCACCCACGATCAACGGTTGCAACAGGTGGTAGGGCAGGCCCAGGCATTATCCACTGGCGACAGCCAGCGCATCGGGCGCGACGTTTACCTCAAGGCGATCGAGGGAATGGTCTACGGTGACAGCGAAGCGCAGGGCGTCGTCCGTGATCAACGCTTTTATCATGTGCCATTGAATATGCGGCTTGACTACCCCTCGGGCTGGACTGTTCTCAACCGCCCGGATGTGGTTATCGGTCATACGTCTGATGAAAGTGCGTTCATTGCAATGACGCTTGAGACTGCGAATGCAGGATCGGATGTTAGCGAGCTGCTGCGCCAGCGTGCGGGAGGCCAACAACGGCTCGTTCAGGAGGAGAGGTTTTCCGGTTCCGGTTATCAGGGGGTCATGGCTATTCTGCCGGGTCAGAGCCCCCGCCGCGTGGGGGCGATCCTGCGCAAAGACCAGTTGTTTCTGTTCATCGGAGCGGTCCGTGGGCAGACCCGGCTGGAAAGCCACGATAGCGGATTTGTCAGCGTTATCCGCAGTTTTTCCGGGCTGAGTGCAGCTGACCGCAAGAAGGCCGCGCCGTTGCATATTCGCCTGGTGCGTACGGGCAAGGGTGATACCTATGCGCGCCTGGCACGTAACAGCCCGCTGGGCGATGAAGCAGAAGCGCGTTTACGCCTGCTAAACGGGCACTGGCCGGACGGGCAGCCAGAGGCAGGGCAGTGGCTCAAAGTTGTAAGATAATGTCCTTGACATTGATGCGGTGAATGATCTTGTTCAGACAGGTCCTTTTCTGTATTCTCGTCGACCCCGCATAAGCAACTTGACCGGAATATTGAACATGTCTGATTTGAGAACCGATGCACTCGACTATCATGCCAACCCACGTCCGGGCAAGCTGAGCGTCGAGCTGACAAAGCCTACCGCCACTGCCCGTGATCTCGCGCTTGCCTACAGCCCGGGTGTTGCAGAGCCGGTACGCGAAATCGCCAAGGACCCTCTCAATGCCTTCAAATACACCGGCAAGGGTAACCTGGTAGCTGTAATTTCCGATGGCACAGCCATTCTCGGCCTGGGTAACCTGGGTCCGTTGGCCAGCAAGCCGGTAATGGAAGGCAAGGGCGTGCTGTTCAAGCGTTTCGCCGGTATCGATGTTTTCGACATCGAAGTCGAATCCGAAAGCCCCCAGGCCTTCATCGATACAGTACGTCGCATCTCCTGCACCTTTGGCGGTATCAACCTTGAGGATATCAAGGCGCCAGAGTGCTTCGAGATTGAACGCGCGCTTGTCGAGCAGTGCAACATCCCGGTCTTTCACGATGATCAGCACGGCACCGCGATTGTGACTGCCGCGGCGATGATCAATGCGTTGGAGTTGGCTGACAAGAAGCTCGAAGATGCCAAGATCGTCTGCCTGGGTGCTGGCGCTGCGGCCATTGCCTGCATGAAGCTGTTGGTCAGCATGGGCTGCAAGGTCGAGAACATTTATATGCTCGATCGCAAAGGCGTGATCCACGCGGGCCGTGATGACCTGAACGAATACAAGGCCATCTTCGCTACCGAAACTGAGAAGCGCACTCTGGCCGACGCCATGAAGGGTGCCGATGTGTTCGTTGGCCTTTCCGGTCCGAACCTGCTCAAGCCGGCAGAGCTCAAGCTGATGGCGGAAAATCCCATCGTCTTCGCCTGCTCCAACCCTGATCCGGAAATCGATCCCGAGCTGGCCCATGCTTCGCGTCCGGACGTGATCATGGCTACCGGTCGGTCGGATTATCCTAACCAGGTCAACAACGTACTGGGCTTCCCCTTCATCTTCCGTGGTGCACTGGACGTACGTGCTACCCGTATCAACGAAGAAATGAAGATTGCTGCTGTTCACGCCATCCGCAAGCTGGCCAAGGAGCCGGTGCCGGAGTACGTTTCCGCAGCGTACGGCGGTATCAAGCTGGAGTTTGGTCGTGAATACATCATTCCCAAGCCAATGGATGTGCGCCTGATCGAGGAAGTGCCGGCTGCTGTCGCCCAGGCCGCCATTGATTCGGGTGTGGCTACACTGCCCTATCCAGCGCACTACCCGCTCAAGTCGGTAGAAGACTGCAAGTAAAGAGTCTGTGTAAGAAAAAACCCGCCCAGGCGGGTTTTTTTGTGTCAGCTGATAGTGTCCGGTGCCTCCAGGGTAATTTCTATCCCATCCTTTTGGGCAGCCAGATCTGCGATAAGCAGGCAGCCTGGCGGGCGATCCGGACTCTGTAGCAGCGCATGCGCCACCTCCGGCTCCAGCCACTGACGAAAGCAGCGGGCCATGGCGCGAGCTCCATAGCGACGATCAAAGCCCTGCTCGCCCAGCCAGCTCTTCAATCCGGGCCTGGCGACAAGTTGCACCTGGTGTCGGGCGAGCCGATTATTCAGTCGCTCCAGTGCGAGCTCGACCAGGACAGTCACTTGGTCATCGGTCAGTCGCTGATAAATCAATTGTTGATCAATCCGATTAAGAAACTCCGGAGCGAAGGCTTTTTCCAGGGCCAGCTTCTGCTGTTTATGCTCCTGCTGTGCCCGCCAGTTTTCCGGTAACCAGCGGCGCCAGCTGTTTTGCTGGCGCTGCTGCCAGTTCCAGATTGCCTGCGCGCCAATATTACTGGTCATGAAAATCAGGCTATTGCGGAAATCCAGTGTGGTAGTGCCGGAGCTGAGTCGCAGCTGACCGTTGTCAAAGATGTTCATCAATGCGCGAGTTACTGGTTCGCTGGCTTTCTCCAATTCATCGAATAGCACGATGCCCGGTTTGCCAAAACTGCCTTCAATTGCCTCTCGATCAAATAGGGTGTTGCCCTCCTTGCTACCGACATAACCCGGCGGTGCCCCGGTTAATGAGGCAGCGTAATGTTCCTGGGCCAGGGTGTTCATATCAATTCTGCACAGAGCATCTGCCCGGCCGTGAATGGCCTCTGCGAGCAGGCGTACTGTTTCGGTTTTGCCCACCCCGGTCGGTCCCATGAGCAACATGACGGCCAGTGGCTTGCGGGGGTCGCCCAATTCAGCCTTGGTCAGAGCCAGGCTCGCCGCTATCGCATCCAGCGCAGCATCCTGTCCGGTAATCCGCGAGCGTAACTGCTGCATGACCTTGTCCAGATCGAACAGGAATCGCGATTGACGCACGGGCGGCGCGTTGCCGCCCGTGCGCTGGTTGTGCTCGAGCACTTCATTGATAAAGGGCATTACCGACTCCACTCGTCAGCATCATGCGCCGGCTTCCTTGTCCTTACCCGGATGCGGTAGCTCGCCGACCGGGCAGTCTTTGACGCCGATGGTGCTGCGAGTCATCTTCTCGACATCGTCGCGCGCCTTTTCTGCGTCCAGAACCCAGGTGCGATAGAAGTCGAATGGGCAATCAGCCACACCACGGTCGCCGTCTCCGGAGTTATACACGCCGGTGTAGCCGCGGTGCAGAAGCTTGAACAGGTGATTCTGTGACTGATCATTGGCCCGTGCATCGCGGATCTGCGATACCGAGAGCTGAGCGTACTGGATCCCCATGTCCTCTTCGCCACATTCACCCAGGGTGCGGCCGTCAAAGCCGATAATCGCAGAGTGACCAAAGTAGGAATACACGCCGTCAAAACCGCTGGCATTGGCAACCGCCACATAGCAGTTGTTGGCCCAGGCCATGGACTTGGCCATCATTACCTGTTGTTCCTTGGCGGGGTACATATAGCCCTGGCAACGCACAATCAGTTCGGCGCCTTTCATTGCACAATCTCGCCAGATTTCCGGATAATTACCGTCATCACAGATAATCAGGCTGATTTTCATGCCCTTGGGGCCTTCCGACACATAGGTGCGGTCGCCGGGATACCAGCCTTCGATCGGGCACCAAGGAATGCACTTGCGGTATTTCTGCACGATCTCACCCTGATCATTAATCAGCACCAGGGTGTTATAGGGTGCCTTGTGCGGATGTTCCTCGTGTTGCTCGCCTGTGAGTGAAAAAATACCCCAGGTTTTAGCCTGCTTGCAGGCTTCACTGAATATGCGTGTTTCGTCACCTGGAATGGTCGCCGCGGTGGCCATCATCTCATCGTTGTCGTACATGATGCCCATGGTGCTGTATTCGGGAAACACCACCAGATCCATGCCGGGCAGGCCCTTTTTCATGCCGATGATCATATCCGCGATGTTGCGAGCGTTAGCCAGCACCTCTTCACGACTATGCAACCGTGGCATCTTGTAATTGACTACCGCGACACCCACGGTATCCGGGCTGCTGGAAATATCTCCATGACGCATTGGTTAATCCTCCGCTTGCTTGGGTTGGGAAGGTCAGTTGAGGTCAATCCCCAGTTTGCTGACCCGATAACGCAATTGTCTGAGGCTCAGGTTGAGTCGTCTGGCCGCCTCGGACTGGTTGTTATTGGTGTCTACCAGCGTCGCGCGAATCTGCGCGGCTTCATCCTGGTTGACCCAGTTATAGGAACGCCCATAGGGCCGTTGTCCGGGTCCGCTTGGTTGGTATGCTGTTGTTTCGGCTGTTCCGCTGATGCCAGGCTTCTCGCCGCTGGCATGCTGGGGAAGATTGATTGCACTTTCAGACGAGAGGCTGTGCTTGATTTTTGCGCCGCTTAGCGAGTCCTGGTCACTGGTCAAAGCCGTGCGCTCGAGGACGTTCTGCAATTGCCGGATATTGCCCGGCCAGTCAAAACGCTCGAGAACCTCGAAGGCATTCGCTTCCAGGCTCCAGTTACGTTCGTAGTGGTGATTGAGCTCGTTGAGAAAATGCAGCGCCAACTGGCGTATGTCTTCCTGGCGTTCACGCAGCGGCGGTAATTGCACGGGCACGACATGCAGGCGGTAGAACAGATCCAGACGAAACCGTCCCTGGTTGACGGATTCCTGCAGGTTGACGTGGGTGGCAGTAATCACGCGAAAGTCTACGGAGATGGCGCTGTCGCTACCTACTGGATCGACCTTTTTCTCCTGTAGTACGCGCAGCAACTTGGCTTGCAGTGCCAGTGGCATATCGCCGATCTCATCCAGAAACAGTGTGCCACCATCTGCCTGGACGATCTTGCCTTGCTTGTTCTGCGAGGCGCCGGTGAACGCACCTTTTGCATGACCAAAAAGTTCTGATTCGAGCAGGTCGGCGGGTATGGCGGCGCAATTGATGCAGATGAAGGGCTTCTCGCGGCGGTCGCTTTGCTGGTGCGTCATCCGCGCGAATTTTTCCTTACCAGTACCAGACTCGCCGAGCAGCATTACCGGCGCATCACTGCGAGCAACCTGAATAGTTGCACGCACAGCGTCCATCAGGGCCGGGCTGGTACCCAGGATACCGTGGGCCAGACTCTGCTTGAGCATGGCTTCGATCGCGATGCTGTGGCGCAGGTGCTGGTTTTCCTTGACCAGGTGAGCGGTTTGATCCACGACAAACTGGTGAATGCGCAGTACCTGCCCCACCATTGAGGCAGCGATACGCATCAGGCTGATGTCACCATCAAATGGTCTTTCATGCAGGCCTTCGCGCTGAACCGACAGCACACCGATCGGTCTTCCCGACTCTAGGATAGGCACTGCGATAAAGGTCATCCGTCCACCGGTATGGTTCGACAGCTCCGCAACCCGGTAGATGAATAGGGGCTCCTTGTTAACATCCGGGACCAGGCCGATCGAGCCGGTGCGCATGACGTAGCCGGTCACACCCTGATTGATATTGAGAGTAAATCGACCGGCTTTGAGATCCTCTGGGGATAATCCGTAGGAATAGCGCACCTCCATGGTGTTGGTCGCCGCCACGGGCAGGCTGACTCTTCCACAGTTGAGGCCATACAGCTGCGAAAGCAGACGAAGGATCCCCTGTATGGTTCGAGGAGCATCCAGTGGCTTTTCCAACAACTTGGCCATTTCCAGAATCACGACCAGTTCACGCTTCATCTGCTGGGCTGTCCCATCGGGCATGGTTATCACGGAATGCAGGCTCCTTGGATCGGGGACGAACTGGCCCCCTGTGGCCTGCGTCTTGGGCGTGCACCGGCTAGCTTGCGTTTAGCTCAGTGACTGATCATCCACGGACGTCGCGGACCACTCTGTTGCTTCAGGGGTGGTGGCTGCCCTTCGGCGCGAGGCTGATGGGTGCATTTACCTGAGCTGCAACAACTGTGCCCGTGGCCATGGCTGACTTTTGGTTGATGGGCGCTGCGCTCATTGGTTTCGTGAGCTGTACGCTGCTGGCGACTGAGTACCTGCAGCCGCGGCGCGCTTATCAGGCGCTGCATGGTCTGCCCGCAGGCGGGGCAGTCACGAGGGAGATTGCGTTCGGCACTGGGTAGCAAGGCTTCAAAAGCGCCACATTGGGGGCAGTCGAAATCGTATAGGGGCATAATGTGCTCTCTAACTGTGCGCTCAAGGGGGTGGCCGCCGCACCAAAATGGATACGACGGCCTGACCGAATCACTTATTCCATTTCGAGGTCGGTACTTCCGGGCTATTGACCGAGATCGTCGGGCCATCTGCGTTTGGCATGATGTCGAAGTCGAATATTTCGGTGGGAATCCACAGGGTGGCGCATACGTTGGGCACATCGACAATGCCACTGATGTGACCCTGGACAGGTGCAGTACCTAGCAATGAATAGGCCTGGGCGCCGCTGAAGCCGAATTTCTTCATATATTCGATGGCGTTCAGGCAGGCCTGGCGGTAGGCCACGTGGGCATCGAGATAATGTTGCTTGCCACTTTCATCAACAGAAATACCCTCGAATATCAGGTGCTTCTTGTAGCTTGGTGCCATGTCGCTGGGCTGGAAAATGGGGTTTTTCACGCCGTATTTCTTCACGCCATCCTTGATCAGATTGACCCGGATGTGGATCCAGCCAGCCATTTCAATGGCGCCACAGAAAGTGATCTCACCGTCGCCCTGGGAGAAGTGCAGATCGCCCATCGACAGTCCGCCACCTTTGACATAAACCGGGAAGAACACACGTGACCCCTTGGTCAGGTCCTTGATGTCGCAGTTCCCGCCGTGCTCCCGAGGTGGCACGGTGCGGGCGCCTTCGTTGGCAATCTTTGCGGCTACATCGCCTGTGGCGCGACCGGTATGGGCAGTGGGTGCGTAGGGCGGGTTGGCGAGACCTGGCACGCGATCCGGGTCGGTATCGATAAGGGCCTGTTCGCGTTTGTTCCATTCATCAAGCAATTCCTGGGAAGGCAAACAACCAATCAGGCCGGGGTGCATCAGGCCGATGAACTCCACACCGGGAATATGCCTGGACTTGGTGTAGATGCCATTGAAGTCCCAGATGGTCTTGCGCGCTTCCGGGTAGTGCTCTGTCAGGAACCCACCGCCGTTTTCCTTGGCAAATACGCCGTTGAAGCCCCACATCTGGTCGGCAAAGGCTCCCAGGTCGAGGATATCCACGACCATCAGGTCGCCGGGTTCTGCACCTTCTACTGCAACCGGGCCGCTAAGGTAGTGCACCTTGCTCAGGTCCACGTCGCGCACGTCATCGGCACTGTCGTTATTGGCAATCTGCCCGCCGGTCCAGTCCATGCACTCGATTATGAAGTCGTCACCTGGCTTGACTGTCGCTACCATCGGCACATCGGGATGCCAGCGGTTATGGATGGTGTCGTGCTCCTTCGGGCTCTTGCTCAGATCGATCTTGATCAATGTCTCGGCCATGACTGTGAATCCTCTGTGTGGGTGATGGCAATCGCGGCCAGATTCTGGCCAGTCATGATCCCAGAGCAGATGACGTGCCAGCTTTGTCATTAAAAGTAAAAATCGTTAATAATCAATGCGATATAAAGCAATAGTCAATTAATGTCAGCTTCTGGCTGCCACTGGATGTGACAATGTCAGATCTATCGGCTGGACATTGTCATGACAATGTCAGGTCCCGTTGGCGTGGGTAGATGAAGTCCAGCCCTGCGCTTTACGGCTCCCTAATCTGGTAGCGCGCATAGGTTGCTGATATTTATGGATTTATATCCATCAGCTAATAATTTTATGGATGACCTTGGCATGCTGGCACAAGGGTTGCTCAGGGTGTGTTGACAGGTAGACAAACCGTTCAGCGGATTTGCTTGCCGGTTTTACCCACATCTAGGAGATTCACCCTATGCAAGAATCGATACGCAAGATGCCAGCCTGGAAGCGCCACATGCTGGCGCTGGCGCTGGGCACGGGTTTGGGCGTGACCGGGATTGCCGGCGCTGCCGATTATCCGACCGATAAGGTTAATACCACCGGCCTGGCGGTTACCGATGACACTGTCAAGGTCGGTATCCTGCACTCCATTACTGGCACCATGGCCATCAGCGAAACGGGTTCGGTCGAAGCAGAAATGCTGGCCATCGAGCAGATCAACGCGATGGGCGGCGTTCTAGGCCGCCAGATCGAGATCGTGCAGGAAGATGGCGCCAGTGACTGGCCCACCTTTGCCGAGAAGTCCCGCAAGCTGCTGACACAGGACAAAGTAGCCGCCGTTTTCGGATGCTGGACATCGGCTTCACGCAAAGCAGTTCTGCCTGTATTCGAGAAAGAAAACGGGATGCTCTATTACCCGACGTTCTACGAAGGGCTTGAGCAATCCAAGAACGTAATCTACACAGGCCAGGAAGCAACCCAACAGATTCTTGCCGGCCTGGACTGGATAGCTGAAGAGAAAGACGCCAAGACGTTCTACCTGGTCGGCTCTGACTATATCTGGCCACGTACTTCCAACAAGATCGCCCGCAAGCACATCGAAAATGTACTGGGTGGCACCGTGGTTGGCGAGGAGTACTACCCACTGGGCAACACCAACTTCGGTTCGCTGATCAACAAGATCCGCCTGAAGAAGCCTGACGTGGTGTACTCCAGCATCGTCGGGGGTTCCAACGTTGCCTGGTGGAAGCAGTTGAATGCGGCTGGTATCACCGCTGACCGTCAGACCATCATGACCATCTCCGTAACCGAAGACGAAGTATTGGGCATTGGTGGCGAGAACATGGTGGGGTTCTATTCCTCCATGAAGTATTTCCAGTCGCTGGAAAACGACAACAACTCCGAATTTGTGAAGGCGTTCAAGGCTCGCTGGGGTGAAGACAGCGTGATTGGTGACGTTACTCAGGCTGCCTATCTCGGTCCCTGGCTGTGGAAAGCGGCTGTAGAAAAGGCCGGCAGCTTTGACGTCGATGCTGTTTCAGCAGCTTCACCGGACATCGAACTGACCAGCGCGCCTGAAGGCTACGTGAAGATTCACGGCAACAATCACCTCTGGAGCAAGCTGCGCGTCGGCGAATGGCAGGCAGACGGTCAAGCCAAGGTGGTTTACGAGTCTGAGCTGATCGAGCCAAACCCCTTCCCCGAAGGTTATCAATAAGTCCCTCCCATTAGCGTAAGTCAATATCGGTGCGGTCCTTGTTGACCGCACCGTTTCGAATCGAGGAGAGAGAACATGGGCGGATATTCCTCGCAGGAACTCACGGCCATTTTTGTCATGCAGGGGTTCAGTGGGCTTAGCCTGTTCTGTGTTTTCCTGCTGATGGCACTGGGTCTGGCGATTATTTTTGGACAGATGGGTGTTATCAATATGGCTCACGGGGAGTTCTTGACCCTGGGCGCCTATATCACCTGGTTGGTGTCTGTACTAGGCACCGAAATCTGGCCATGGATGGAGCACATCTATTTCCCCATTGCCATTCTGGCGGCTTTTACGGGGACATTCATTCTTGGCTACTTCGTCGAACGGCTCATGATTTGCCGATTATACAAGCGCCCACTGGATACGCTGCTGGCAACCTGGGGCTTGGGGCTGATCATGCAGCAGGCTTTTCGCTCCGGTTTCGGTCCGCGGGAAGTGAGCGTCAATCTTCCTCCGTGGTTGATGGGCTCCTGGGCTCCCACCGATATCATCGATATCCCGGTTAATGGCATGTTCGTGATGGTCGTCACCTTCTTCATTACCCTCGGGGTTGCCTTGCTACTGTACAAGTCACGCTGGGGCATAAAGGTGCGCGCTACTACTCAGAACCGTGCCATGGCCAATGCGGCGGGCATCAATACCCAGCGGGTGGACCGTTTCACTTTCGCACTGGGTTGCGGAATTGCCGGTGTTGCTGGAGCCGCTTTCACCACGATTGCTTCAACCGGCCCGACTACGGGGTCACTGTACATCGTCGACACCTTCCTGGTTGTGGTCTTCGGTGGTGCTGCAAGCATTCTGGGTACCGTGGTCTCAGCATTCGGCATCGCTCAGTCGCAATCGATTATGGAGTTTTTCCTCAGCGGTTCCATGGCCAAGGTTATCACTCTCACGGTCGTGGTCGGCATTCTGATGGTTCGTCCCCAGGGGCTCTTTGCAAGCAAGGTACGCCGGTGATCGGCGTGCCCGCTGGAGGTTATTGATATGCACAGATGGATAGCGGCATTTGGGGGAGGTCAACGGCTGCTGCAGCTGCTGGCGTTGGCGGTCTTACTGCTGGTCATTCTGCCCCTGACCCTGGATATATTCAGGCTCAATCTGTTGGGCAAGTATCTGACCTACGCCTTTGTTGCTGTGGGTCTGGTGCTGTGTTGGGGCTACGGGGGCATTCTGAGTCTGGGGCAGGGTATCTTTTTTGGTGTTGGCGGGTATTGCATGGCGATGTTCCTGAAGCTGGAATCGTCGGCTCCGGAATTCACATCGATACAGAGCACACCGGGTATTCCTGATTTCATGGACTGGAACCAGATCACCGAGTTGCCCTTGATGTGGTTACCGTTTCACAGCCTTACCCTGACCATTATTCTTATGCTTACCGTACCCGCTCTGATTGCCTTCTTTATTGGCTTTGCCATGTTCAAGCGTCGGGTAGGCGGGGTGTATTTCGCAATCATCACGCAGGCTATTGCCTCAATTGCGACCATTCTTATCGTCGGTCAGCAGGGTTATACCGGAGGTATCAATGGCATTACTGACCTGAGAACGCTGCTGGGCTGGGATATCCGATCCGATAGTGCGCGCTACATATTGTATTTCGTCTGCTGCGTCGCGCTGATCATTTGCCTTTTGATCGGTCAGTTCGTATTGGAAAGCCGTTTCGGCAAGCTGCTGATCGCCATGCGCGACCAGGAAGACCGAGTGCGTTTTTCCGGCTACGACGTAGCCAATATAAAGATCTTTGTATTTGCACTGGCAGCGGTATTTTCGGCTATCGGTGGCGCCATGTTTGCTTTGCAGGTGGGCTTCATGTCGCCTTCCTTCGTAGGCACGGTAGCCTCAATCGAGATGGTGATCTTTTGTGCCGTGGGCGGCAGGCTGTCGCTGATAGGCGCAGTATATGGCGCTCTGTTGGTCAATCTGGCCAAGACAATGCTGTCAGAAACCTTCCCACAGCTCTGGATCGTCTTCATGGGTGCGCTGTTCATTGGCGTGGTTCTCCTCTTCCCTCAGGGACTGGCCGGAATCTATAACGACTTCGTCAGGCCGCATTTGTCGCGACTGTTTGGGCGCTCGCAAAGAAAGGCAAGTGAGCCGGGTACTGGTCAGGAGGCACAGTCATGACTTCACCGATATTGTTGGCAATAGAAGATCTCACGGTTTCCTTTGATGGTTTCAAGGCAGTTGATGGTCTCAACCTTTATGTGGAGCGCAACGAGGTACGTGTTGTCATCGGGCCCAACGGTGCTGGGAAGACAACCTTGCTGGATCTGATATGCGGTAAGACACGTGCCTCTTCAGGCTCGATCATGTTCAAGAATACCGAGTTGACCAAGCTGGCGGAGAACCAGATCGTCAAGGCGGGCGTGGGGAGGAAGTTTCAGACTCCTTCGATCTATGAAAATCTGACTGTGCGCGAGAATCTTCAGCTGTCCTACCCCGGCGGGCGTACCGTCTTTGGCAGCCTGTTCTTCAAGACAACCGAGCACGTCACACAGCGCGTCTGTGAAGTGGCGGCGGATATTTTCCTAGAGGAGCGGCTGGATGTCAGTGCGGGCCTTTTGAGTCATGGGCAGAAGCAGTGGCTGGAAATAGGGATGCTTCTTATCCAGGATCCCGAGCTGCTCATGCTTGATGAGCCAGTAGCGGGTATGAGTGTGCCGGAGCGTGAGGCGACGGCTGACCTGTTACGGCGTATCAGCAATAACCGATCGGTGATCGTGATCGAGCATGATATGGATTTCGTAAAGGACATCGCCAACAAGGTCACTGTATTGCACCAGGGCAAGCTGCTTGCCGAGGGTAAAATGGATGATGTGCAGAAAAACGAAAAGGTCATCGAGGTCTACCTGGGCCACTAACAGAAGGAATCGAACATGCTGACTGTTCGCGATTTGCACGTAAGTTACGGAATGAGCGAAGTCATCCATGGTATTTCGCTGGATGTCGGAGCTAATGAAACGGTCGCAGTAATGGGTCGCAACGGCATGGGCAAGACGACGCTGTTCAAATCCCTTATCGGAATGCATCCGAGTAACAGTGGAAGTATCACCTTCAATGGCAAGGAGCTGAGCAATGCCCAGTCCTACCAGCGTGTGGCTAGTGGTATCGCATATGTGCCGCAGGGACGAATGGTATTTCCGACGTTGACAGTAGAGGAAAATATCATGGCTGGGCTGGAGGCCTCGGGGCGCAAGAAAGTACCGGGGGACATATATGAATTGTTTCCAGTGCTTCTTGAGATGCGTAGCCGCAAGGCGGGTAATCTTTCCGGTGGGCAGCAGCAGCAACTGGCTATTGGAAGAGCATTGGCTGCTGATCCCAAGATCCTGCTGCTTGATGAACCGACCGAGGGTATTCAGCCCTCTATCATCAAGCAGCTGGCAAGCACGCTTAACGACATCAAGCACGCGCGCAAAATCAGTATCGTGGTTTCCGAACAGGTGCTCAGCTTCGCTTTGGCGGTGGCTGACCGGATGCTGGTGATGGACAAGGGCGTCATCGTACATGAGGCAAGTGGCGACCAGATTGACCGGGCGCACATCAGCCGTTACCTCTCCGTGTGACCAGCGTGGTCGTACCCTCCACCCGTGAAAACGGGTGGAGGGTTTTTTTATGCCAGGTAAACGCAAAGAAGCCTTGACGGAAAAATCCCAGCCCCTATAATGCGCGTCTGCCCAGTCAGGGCGCTTTGTATAAAGCGCTTTACAATCAAT